>DATJHM010000053.1:0-4705 GCA_035493895.1 Ktedonobacteraceae bacterium | reverse complement strand
CCACAATATGGATCATTTGCCAGGTCATGGTTCACAAAGAACCTGAGTTAGCGCTACAGTATCAGTGTGAATATCACTGGCGATGCGCAGTCAGGATGAGTCCTGATGAGCTAACTGCGAGAAGCACAACCCGCATGGTGAGGATAGGTATCAGTTGCCCCTTTTCCGATAGTGGAAGCATTTCTACTGCATGTGACAGCATTTGGGGTTCCGAATAGAAATCCTCTCAAAAATCTTGTTATGACCTGTAGCGGAGTTTAAATGCTTTTTGCAAAGTTGCGTACGAGGGTGAGCAGGCGTTCGGGCTGCTCGATCTGTGGCAGGTGACCGGCTTCCGGGATCAGCTCAAAGCGAGCGTTCGGGAAGGCCTGGGCATAGGCACGACCATACTCCTCGTCAACCACGCGATCGCTTGCTCCCCAGGCGACCAGGACGGGGATGTGTACGCGACTGAGGCGACGACTCAGCTTGGGATCGGCACTGTTGAGCCCCTGATCATAGACGGCAAGGGCGCGAGCGTTGGCGGCGCGGGCCTCGATCTGTTCCGGGGTCACGGTCGCAGGATTGAAGGGGATGGCCGCCGGATTGTGGAAGCTGAGCGCCGCAAGCTCCTGGGGCGTGAGTTTGGAGACATCAGCAACGGGATGTCCCTCCACCTGAATGCCCGCGGCGTTGATCAGCACGAGGCCGCGAAGACGCCGTGAGGTATCATGCAAAGCCATCGCTGAGGCAGTCCAGCCGCCCATCGAGGAGCCAATGACCAGCACATCCTGTAGGTCAAGCTGGTCGAGCAGATCCAGATAGGCGAAGGCGAGATCATCAATGCTGTCGAACCACTCAGGACGTGGAGTACCCGAAAAGCCAGGATGGGTTGGCACCACGGTGTGCGCCCGGTCCAGCCCGGCGGCGATGCTCACGACAGTTTGTATGCCAGCACCACCATGCAGGATGAGAGCGGGACGACCGTTGTTGTCGCGCTCATTGAAGCGTATAGTCAGGCCATCGGCGAAAGATGCGGTGCGAGTGCGAAGAGAAGAAGAAGGAGACGTGCTCATAGAATTGATCCTTTCTATTGGGTCCAGTTCCTCGGAAGGATCATACTCTTCCAGAGGGCTGTGACATTTTGTGTTTTGCTCAAACAAATCAAACCGGCCATACAAGCCATATGGCAAGACAACATGGGCTAAAGAACCACTTCGGTATCATAGGAAGCCATCAATGTAGCTACCTGCTGCTCATCGAGAGCGCCATCGGCTTGCAAGAGCTGGCTCATGGCTTCAAAGTAGCCAAGATAGAGAGGCGGCGTAAACGTGTTGAGGAAACGAGCTGGTTTGTCGGTCGGGTTGCGGAATGTATGGAGGGTCCCGACGGGCACCATCACCCATGTCCCCTGAGGCGCGCGCAGGACCTTGTTTCCGGCCACAAACTCCAGTTCCCCTTCGAGGACGTAAAAGCCCTCTTCATGGGCGCGATGCAGATGGGGCGGAGGCGTGGGTGCATGAGGAGGCACAGCAAAGGTCGCGATGCCCAGGGCTGCGCGTGTCTGGGTTCCGTCCTCCTGAACTACCATCTCAATAGAGCCGAGCGGAAGCATGCGTCCTTCTCCCGGCTTGAGTACGACAACACTCATGACCATATCCTTTCTTTTTTGTGCTTGTCATCCTGAGCCCGCCAGGAACTACCTGCCAATTGCTCAAAGTGAGAAAGCGCTTGCAGTCTCCCCGACAGAACTGCTATACTAATATCAACAAGCTTATATAAACAAGCTTGTATCGGGATTATAACATAAACATGCTTATATAAGCAAGTGTATATAAGGGTAATTATCAAGAGAGAAAAAATTCATGGTGGTCACACTCGAAGATCTGGGACAGGCGATCAAACGTTTGCAGTATCGTCATCATCGCACGCTCGACGCCGGGCTTGCGTCGTTGGGAATCACGCTGGTGCAGTGGGATGCGCTGCGAGCCATCAGTCGTCATCCCGACGCATCGGGGCATCGATTGGCGCAATTGACGTTTCAGACCGATCAATCGTTTGGTGCCCTGGCAAACCGCCTGGAGGCTCATGGGTGGATCGAGCGTATCAGCGGGCCAGGCAAGGCGATTCGTCATCGCCTCACACTAGCTGGAGAGGCCATGCTGCACGAGGGGGGGAGTGTGTTCCAGGAGGTGATCGCGCAATCCTTCGCGCCACTTTCCCCGACGGAACGTGAGACTCTGTACGGGCTGCTGACACGGTTGCTTAATGAGGGAGGCACAGGGTTTGGAGAGTAGAGAGTGGTAAATTAATTGAAAGGTGGCTCAATTTTTTAGGATAGATGCGTTAGAACGTCAAAGTAAATGAAATATGCAGGCCATGTCAGTTTCAGCGGAGGAGATCTTACCGAGAAGGGGTCAGGAGTATGCTTACTAAATTGCATCGCACGACGTTAACTGAGCAGGCGGTTCAGAGTTTGATAGATTATATTGCCACGGCCGATTTGAAGCCAGGTGAGGCCTTGCCTGCGGAAGCGAAGCTGGCGATCGAGCTGGGTGTGAGTCGTCAGGTGGTGCGTGAGGCGATCAAGTCGCTGGAGGGCCAGGGTATTCTTTCCATGATTAATGGGAAGGGAGCAATCGTCAAGCCAATCGATGCCGGGCCGCTGCAAACGTTTTTTCGGCACGCAGTCCAGCTGGATACGAATGCCATTCTCGAACTGATAGAGGTACGGCAGGGGATCGAGGTGCAGAGTGCAATCCTGGCCGCTCAGCGACGCACACCCGAAGAGCTAGCGCAACTGACCGAGATTGTTGCGCAGATGGGGCGAGCGCTCAAAGAGCTCGATGCCTACATAGAACTGGATGCCTCGCTGCATCTACATATTGCTCAGACGACGCACAATGCCATGCTGTATCATCTGGTGCAATCATTGCATAATTCCGCGCGCGACTCGATCCGGGCCGGTCTACAGCATAGACGTACGGAACAGGAACTGGAACGAGTCCAGCAGTTGCACGAGGTGATCTTACAGGAAATAGCACGTGGTGATGCGCAGGGGGCCGCGCGGGCGATGACGCTGCATTTTGATGACGCCGTGACGGCGATGGTGGGCAAATCCGCTACAGGGCAGGCATAAAGCAACAGCTATACGCATCAACCGAAGGCCGAGAGAGCCGGTGGGGCTCGCGGGCAGGGATAAACCGCTGCCCCTACCTGTTCTGTTGAGCGGAACCGGATCGCGTGTGGCACGGGGAGCATGTGATTTCCATCCCTCGAAGAAAGGCAGAGGGAGGGATCGGGCTTTATCCGATCCACGCCCCCCCCACCGACCATCTTCGAGGGTGAGAATACCTGCCTGTATCTCTATCGATTCTGTTGTCCTTTATGATGATTATGATACAATACGCGTTATGAAGAAATAAGCGGGTATCAATCGAAAAAGGAGCATAAATTGTATTATATTCATACGAAACGGCGTTTCACGCTGAAACAATCGAGCGGGGGGCGTTTACTATGAAAGATAGGAAGAGCTTGTTTACCCTCGTACTTGCCCTGCTTCTTTTCTTGCCCCTCGCGGCCTGCTTTTTTCCCATAAGCCAGACCTCGACGCCGACGCCAACTCCCATGAGCCAGACTTCTGCTCCGACATCGACACCTGCTCCTATCACTCCTCGCGGGAAAACACTCCAGGTCTATCGAGGACATGGGGGGAATCCGGTGCTTTCTCTTGCCTGGGACCCTTCTGGACATCTGCTCGCATCGGCGGGTATGGACCAGCGAGTGAACCTCTGGAATGCGACCAGTGGAGAGACAGTGAGAACGTATAACAACATGGCGGGACAACTTCTCTGGTCGCACGATGGAAAGCGCATTGCTGTGACCACCTGGGCCGCTATGATGAGCAATACAAAAACTATGCCGGTCTCCATTCTCGACGCCACATCAAACAAGATCCTGCTCACATTGTCAAAGCCTGCAAAGGCGATCACGAACATCGCCTGGTCTCCAGATAATACGCGTATTGCATCTTTGAGCCATGATGGAGAAGTGCAGATCTGGGAGAGCAGCACGGGGAAACTCCTGAATAGCTACACAGCTCATCGCGATACGGTTGATCCGGGTGGTATTGCCTGGTCGCCTGATGGCAAATATATTGCTTCAACCATGACCACCAGCGACAATCCCCTGGCAGAAGTTACGATCTGGAATACCACGATGAACGAAAAAGCCTTTGACTATCGCTTACCTGTACATAGCCTTGCCTGGTCTCCCGATAGCACACAGTTGCTCTCGGCTGGCGATGAGAACACCGTCATCATCTGGGATGTTGCAACGGGAAAGACTCTTTTGAGCTATAAAGGCCATAGTGATCGCGTGCTAAACGCAGTCTGGTCGCCTGATGGGCAGTATGTTGCTTCTGCGGGAGAAGATAAGACGGTCCAGATCTTTAACGCGAAAACCGGCGAGATCATTTTCACCTATAAAGGTCACCAACAAGGCATCTTCGATCTTGCCTGGTCGCCTTCTGGGAAGCTGATTGCCTCCGGCGTTATGGAAGGTAACGTGCACGTCTGGCAAGCGTTCTAAGGGAGAAGAGAAGAACCGTGATGGTCGCACAGAGGCGTACGAGCCTGGCCCGCTTCTGTGCCGAGATGAAACTTCTGCTGGTTTGTATGTGGTAAGTCATGATTATCTATCCTCATCATAATATAGCATCGCTCAT
>DATJHM010000052.1:0-21902 GCA_035493895.1 Ktedonobacteraceae bacterium | reverse complement strand
GCCTGGATTGATGCGCATGCAGATGAGCTGATCGAGGCTGCGCGTGCACTGGTACGCATCCCAACCGAGAATCATCCTCCCACGGGAGACGAGGCCGCCGGGCAACGCTTTGTGCAGGCGCGTCTGGCAGAGCTGGGAGCTGAAATAGACGTATTCACGCCGGATGAGGTGCCGGGTCTGCGCGAACACCCGGCTTATTTTCCCCTCATCAACGGTCAGGAGCGTCAGGCCACCAATCGTCCAGACGTTGTGGGCACCTTTCGTGGCAGCGGGGGCGGACGCTCAGTGCTCTTCTCAACTCATATCGACACGGTCCCCGCGGGCGAGGCTCCCTGGCAGGTGGGCACCCCGTTCGGCGGTGAAGTGATAGACGGCAAGTTGTATGGACGAGGCAGCTATGATACCAAGTGCGCGCTGATGAGCCATGTGTTTGCTGTCCGCTGTCTGCGCGAGATAGGCGTCACGTTGCGCGGGGATGTTAAGATCGAAAGTGTCGTCGATGAAGAATATGGCGGCTCCCATGGCACGCTGGCCTCTCGTCTGCGTGGGCACAATGCGGACATCGCCATCAATAGCGAGCCGACGCATCTGGTCGTCTGTCCGGCGCACCGGGGCGGACGCGATGCCTATTTGCGCTTGCAGGGCGATGCCGGGATGATCTTTCATGGCGAGAAACAGATTGATCCTGTGGTGGCCCTTGGCCATGCAATTGTGGCGATAAAGGACTTTGATCGGAGGCGCAATCGTGAGGAAGCACCTCCCCTGTATCGGGATAATGCGACGTTGCCGTTCTATTTGAATCAGGTGGGTGGAGGCGGGACAACTTTTGCGGAAGCGGTAGGTACACTCTCGGAAACCTATTTGCATTTCTGGGCAGAGGTGTACGAAGGCACGATTGCGGAAGAATTTGATCATGCCCTGCTTGCCCACGTGCAACAGGCACTCGACGCTGATCCTGACTGTGCAGGCTTGCGGCCAAAACTGGTTCCTGCCATCCGTTTCTTGCCTGGAAGCTCTCTACCGCTCGATCATCCCGCCCTTGCTGTTTTGCAGGAGACCTACGAAAGCCTCGGTCAGGAATACAGACTGCAAGGGGCCTCATTTGCCTGCGATGGATACATCTTTAATCACTATAGTCCGACGCCTGCCGTCGTGCTGGGGCCGGGCGGTGGCAAGGCGCATGCTCCCGACGAATATGTTTTGACAGCCGATTTGCTTCAGCTCGCAAAAATCTGCGCCCATTTTATGCAACGCTGGTGTTGCTAAGTCAGTACTTTTACATGGATTGAGAAAGGGAAATTGCACTATGAGTCGTATAGAACATATCCTGCCCTGTCAGAACCAGCTCGGCGAAGGTCCCGTCTGGAGTGCGGAAGAGCAGGCCCTCTACTGGGTGGATATTGTTGGGAAAAGCTATGCACGCTACTATCCGGAAACGGGCAAGCATGAGGTGGTGCAGGTGGGGATAGAGATCGGCGTGCTGGCGCAACGGGCGAATGGTGGTCTTGTGATGGCGACCAGGGATGGGCTGGCCTTCTGGGATGAAGAGAGGCGGGAACTGGAATATCTTGCGCGCCCCCATGGGAACAAACCCACCATGCGCTTTAATGACGGTGCAGTTGATAGTGCCGGGCGCTTCTGGGCGGGCTCGATGTCTGAGAAAACACCACCCGAAGATGGGACGCTCTATCGTCTTGATCCCGATGGTACGGTCCATGAGATGGAGTTCGGGGTAGGATGTTCCAACGGTATTGACTGGAGTCCGAACGACAAAATCATGTATTATACCGACTCGGAAAAGCGCCATATTTATGCCTACGATTTTGATGCCGCCACGGGCTCGATAAGCAATCGTCGTATTTTTGTGGATACGTCCGCTGAAGCTGGCGCGCCTGATGGTCTCACGGTTGATAGTGAGGGGTATATCTGGAGTGCGCGCTGGAATGGGGCGAAGGTTGTGCGTTATGCGCCCGATGGCTCGATTGATCGCATGATCGAGGTCCCGGTGCTGCAACCGTCGAGCTGCGCATTTGGGGGGAAAGATCTGGACGAGCTGTATATTACCTCAGCTGCCCAGGCTGAAGGGATACGCGTCAAATACCCGCTCTCAGGCGACCTGTTTCGTCTAAAAACGGAGGTCCGAGGGAGGCTCCCCCATAAATTTGGCGCATAAATCAGGCACTTCCCAGTAGCGGCACGGTGAAGTGAAACGGAACTGTGCCTGCGAACTCGCTCTACCCCTCTCGCCCCTTGAAGGGGAAGTGCATGAACCACCCACCTCATGACCTTGCTCGGGTCACGAGGTGGGTGGTTCATACGGAGATGATTGACGCTCACTTCATACCTATGAGTCAATGTGCTTTCTGCCTGTCCTGTGGCCGCATCGAGTCCGTTCGAAAAACGGGCCTGACCGGACGTTTATGGAAGCATTGAGCCTAGAGATATTCGGCCAATTCTAAGATGATGCCATCTATACCCAGAAAGTAGCAAAGCTTTTTTTGTCCAGCGTAAACTTTGATATCACTAAAAAACGTGATGCCCTTCTTTTTGAGGTCAGCAACAATCGTCTCAATATCGGTGACTGCGAAAGCGATATGGCGAATTCCCAGCAGATTTGACCTGTTCGGCGTGCTTTCTCGTTCCCCAGCGGGAGAATGAAATTGCAGCAATTCAAGATTTGTCTGCGTATCGGGAAGACTGAGGGCCAGATATTCCGCATCGACGCCGGGCAGTTGCAGCACATCATCAATCCATTGCCCCCGCAGAGGACCGCCACGAACCACCGTAAAACCGAGAGCCAGAAAAAACTCCTTCGCGCGTTCCAGGTCACTCACCACAATACCGGTATGATCTATTTTCTTAAACACTGACCAAATCCTCCAGGACAAATATTTTTATATGGGATGTTGTCCTTATGAATGTATTACCCTTTGACATGCTGTATGTAATAATAGATTGTTGTTTTAGTAGAGAAACATAAGCTCCCCAGGCTATTGTATTCCAGGGGGATATTCGTGAGCAAGTCATCCTGGAATACCACCTCTATCACTGTAACCGGCAAGATGCTAAAGAGATGAGGAGTTGATCCGAGTAAGAATCTCTTCTACGATCTCTTCTGGACGCCTTTCGTCGGTGGAGATCTGAATGGTGAAGTCAGTTGCCAATTGGGGAATTGACTTGCGCGAAGAAGTGAGCGAGTTTCTCTTCGTCGAGGCGACCGTTGGTGCGGACGCTACTACAGAGATCGAGACCAAAGGGGCCAACCTGAGAGATCGCATCGCGCACGTTCTCAGCATTGAGGCCACCTGCAAGGTAGATGGGAATGTCCAGCGCCTCACGAATTTTTTTGCTGACGCTCCAATCGTGAACACGCCCGGTGCCGCCGAGTTCTTTGATTGTCAGGCCGGGATTGCCCGAATCCAGCAGAATAGCGTTGACATAGGGAGCAATGGCGCGAGCTTCCTCCAGCGCTTCGAGATTGCGAACGTGGATGACCTGGACCAGTCCAATGCCGGGCAACGCAGTTCGAAGGCGGCGATGGCTCCCCCCGGGAAGCGCATCGACCAGTTGGAGCGTATTCACATGACAACGGCGCTGCTGTTCAATAATGGTATCGACATCCTGGCTGCTGGTGAGCAAGAAAGAAGCAATGCCCGGCGGAATGATGTCAGCAATTTCTGTGATCTGCTGTTCTGCGATTACTCCTGGGCCACTGGGCATCGCAGAAACCAGTCCCAGAGCAGAAGCTCCATAACGAATGGCAAGTTGCGCTTCCTCAAGGCTACTGATACAGCAAATCTTTATGCGTGGTCGGGTAAATGGTTTCATGACATTCAGCCCTCCAAGAAGATATAGGGGAGTGACACTCAACAGAAAAATCCATTGAGATATTATAGATTGGAATGCCGCCTCCTTTCTGTTTCTACACAGAGGGACTTTCCGAGGAATCGTTCCCGTTCTTCGGCCGGGAGTTCTCGATAACAAGGTAGGTCACGGTATCCCACGCGTTGTGGATACCAATGAACAGAAGCAGCACCGTTGCCGTTGCGACGACGAAGAGCATTGGCAGCGGATTGGTTGGGAGCACAATTGCAGCGACGACGAGGGCGGCGTAGGCGATGAGCGGAAAGATCGTATGCCACAGCCAGTCTTCCAGCACCGGTTGATAGGTGTCCTGATGACGGGCGCGGCGTATCACGATGACGATGTAGGTCACCCCTCCCAGACCACAGAGGCCAAGCAGAATGCTGGCACCCCAGAGCATTGGCCATGGCGCACTAAGAATCGCGGCGATCAGCAGTGGAGCGCAAAAATGCACGACTGTTGGCGTGCCAAATGCCGCAATCGACTCGTCCGATTTTTTTCCCTGCGTCCCCGCGATCAGCGTAATGACCACGAACATCAATCCAGTCAACGCCGCAGATGCGGAGCCGATGATGACGTAAAAATCTGTCCAGGCAGTAAGCGGCGATACTACAGCCTCTTGCACAATAGGTCCCCCTTCGATGTACACGCAAATATAAGATGCCACAGACGCTTTCTCGCTGACGCGTGTGTGGCAAGATGGGACAGCAAGCGAAATAGAGAGTGTTGGGTATGGCTCAATCTTTCCTTCTTCTTCAGCAATAGGCCCTCTTTTCATAGTATCACATCTCTCGTGAGCGAGACCAGGAATGAGGCCGAGAAGCTGTTATGGCGGTTTCTCGTGCGCTGCCATTACTACCTCATAGTGCGAGTGATAGGAGAGATGAGAGAAGATAAAGTATATGGATAGAATTGCGTACAAATGAGCCCCACTTATGTTATAATCTTCATAGAAGTGATAATACAATCAATACTAGAGTGTAAAACAAGCTTGCTGAATTATTTTATATGAAAATATAGTAAAGGTAAGAGGAAGCTAAGATGCAACAGCAAGAATTATTGCTTCAGGCCTCAAATCGATCAGGCTGGCGAGCGCGTATCATGAGCGAACAGGGGATGTATCTTGCACATCCTGATCTCAGTACGCCCGTGTACTGTGGTACAGGGAAACATTGGTGTACTTTCTATATGCCCGTTCGTTATCGAGGCGATCAACTTTCAGAGGAGCAGCGTTCCTCGCTCTATCGTTATCTCCTGTATTTAAATGATCAGATGTTTCTGGTCAAATTTGCCCTGAATGCCAGAAAAGATTTATTTCTATGTCTTGAGATACCTATTGACGAATTACAGGAGACACTGATTACGCATTGTCTTACCGGACTAAAAGAATATACCCAACGCTATGCACCTCTCATCAACGATTTTGAGCATCTACCCGCTCTGCAACCGCTACCAAGCGATCAATTTATCAGCGGGCATCCTCCCGAGATTCCTGCGGATGCCGTCCATCTCTGGCTAAGAAGTCTGAACGAGAGGAACTGGTATTTTTCCCCAAAGGTGAAAGAACAAACCTGGCATCTCTACTTCAAAAGGCTCTTTGACGTGTATTTCACCACCGTATCGCGCTGGTCTTACTTTCAGGTTGCCATATTGAAGGCTTCCCCCACCGTTTTAGCAAGTGGGAACACAGCATTGCAACTTTTATTTCTGGAGTTCCTCCTGCGTCTAAATGATGATCTCTATATGGCGAAGTTTGGTTTGACCTCTCAGAACGATGTGTTGCTTCTGCTGGAATTACCGACAGAATTGATGAATTTATCGTTATTTCAACTGGCTATTGCCAGTTTAGAAAATTACCTGAATAGCTATACGCAAGAGATCCATTTGATGTCTACATTAGATAGCGACCCTCATTTCGCGAAACTCTTGTTACGTCGTCCCGTTGCACAGTAATGCAGGAGAAATCAGTGGAGCGGATAGAAGTTGTTTTAGAACATCATACACTCAATACCAGTCGTCGTGCGCTGATAGACGCAACTTTGACGATCAGAGAACTTGCACCGCGCATCGCAAAGGCGCTAGGGTTGCCACCGCATGATGCTTCCGGCAGGACACAGGTATATCGTCTTGTCTACGACGGCAGACAACTGCAAGACCATGAAACATTCGCGGGTATTCAGCCGGGTCAGGATCGGCCTACACTGACCGTTGTGCCTGAAATGGTTGCAGGCAGCGGATATGCATCATCGTACGCTTTCTTTATGATGCGAGGAAGGGAATCATGAAGTATATCAGGATCGTGATATCGACGGAGCAGGAGAATATCGTCTTCCAGCGTGATTTCGAGGCATATCCGCTATTGCAAAAACTTTTAGCCCAATTTTTTAATACTTTGCTCCTGAATAACGTCTTACAGGTGTATGATCTCTATAGTCCCTTCGTGCTTTTACAATACGCAAATACGAGCAATGCCGAGACATCAGAGCATATCAGGCTGCATCTGGACCCGGCACAATTCCAGACTGAGTCATCACCACAATTGCAGATATGGCACGATCAGCCACCAGAGGTTGATCGACCCGTAAAGCTACTTGTCTTAGGTATCTATGTCATAGAGCGACAAAAGATGTATTATAAAGCAATATCAACCAGAAAAGCCGCTTCAAGCCTTCTGAAGCTGATTGAGCCAGCGTCGTCACGTTTAAATCACCTGCTCACAAAGAAACTCTCTTTTTATGTCTATGATGATGAGCAGGCCGAAGCGAGCAGCGCATCTGCTGGCCCGCCATCCGTTGAACTGCTTCACGATGAGATAACCATGCCAGAGTTTGCCACCCGAACACTGGATACCTATCAGTTGCAAGAGATCGTTGGCTCTCCTGACAGACAGGCTTCGCCGATCATTCTGGTGAGCCGACAGGCGCTCGAAGAAATGCAGGAGATAGCGCGTGCAGATAGCCAGGTTGAGCAGGGGGGAACCCTCATTGGCAATATCTATGAACGGGGTGATGGTCCTGGCTATCTTATTGAAATTACCAATCACATTTACGCGAAAGACGCGCAGGGAACGCATACGCAATTGCGCTATACCGTTGAGAGCTGGCTACAACGGAAAGCATTGATGGTAGAACAGTTTGCTGACAAGCGCATCGTTGGCTGGTATCATACCCATCCTCTGCACCAGCTCAGCGCATACAAAGAAGAGCCATACTACCATCACGATGCCCTGTTCTTCTCGCAAGACGATATATTCATCCATAGTCAATTCTTTCAGGAACGCTGGTATGTTGCCCTTGTCCTGAACACCCTGGGCCAACCAGCTTTCTTCTGTTGGACCGATAACACTATTGTGAAAGCAGCGGGATTTTTCATTGTAAAGTAGGAGCATATGAACGAGCAAACGCTACGCGATTTCGCCAGTATATTAGCATCTTTTCGGGGACAGCCCATGCTGCTACCAGTGCTCTATATCGGAGAGCGGGCATCGTTATCGGAGCAGAATCGAACCTGGTATGAAGAGCTGCAACTCACTGTGCTGGCTGATGAATCCTCGAAGGTGAATGTGGATCAGATCTCTCCTGAAGAGCGTTTGGGACGCTTTCGCCAGCGCTGGCAGATCCTGCCTATTAACAAACGGATTATGCTGGTTGATCTGGTCATGAACCGTTTGCGGCTCTCCACTGGCTATCGCGCGCTGGCCTCTCTGGTAGACTCCGGCTATTTTCGTCTGATTCTCACCGGGAACCTGGACTCGCTCATCGAAAATAGCTTGATCAAGCGCTCCGGAGGCGTGCGGCAACGACAGTTTAGCCTGCTGGCGAATGGGAGCTATCCCTCAACAGACTATATCAAAGATACGCTCATGAGATCAACACGGCCCAGTATTATTTTTAAACTGCTGGGCGACTTTGCGAGCCACGATGACACCACCATCGCCACGAGAGATATTAAAAAGTATATGGAGCCGTTGCAATCGATATTACCTTCTTACCTCTCCTCCTTATTAATCATCGTGGGTGCAGGCAAATTGGATGAAGAGATTTTCTCCTATTTCCAGCAAGGAACCCAGTCCACAGGAGATCGTGTCTACTACGCTTGCTCTAAGCTGCCAGAGATCTTCTATACGATTTTCCCCCAGCGCCCACTGGAGCCTCTGACCGATGAAACCACGGATTTTGACGAGTTTTTTACCTCGCTGGCACAAGAGCTGGGCGTAGCCGTGCAACCGGTCACGGGTCCGCTCTCCGGGCCCGTGATGGTGGAGCCCCCGCAAGCAGAACCGTTGCCAAAAGAAGAGAAACAGAGAGCATCTGACGAGCGTGTTCCCGACACAACGCCTCCAGCGGCGGCAAATCCAGCCTCGGTCGACTTTGATGAGCTCATGCAGCAGAAAGTGGCAGAAGAAGGTCCAGTGGAGCTGGAATACTTTACCACGTTCAGCATCAACATCGATCTCAATCAGCGTCTTTCCTTCAATGTTGATGGCGAACTGCAATACAGTAGCCCGGAAAACAAAGAGTGGGATGTAGACATTGAAGCCATGCGGCTCAGAATGCAAGATCTGGGCGATGACATTGTGATGTATTATCGCAGCCGCAGCGAATCGACGTATAACAAGTGGCGGCGGAGAGCAAAAGATATGGGTGAGCAATTATATACTGGTATGATGAGCTCCTAT
This sequence comes from Ktedonobacteraceae bacterium, assembly GCA_035493895.1. Lineage (GTDB taxonomy): Bacteria > Chloroflexota > Ktedonobacteria > Ktedonobacterales > Ktedonobacteraceae > DATJHM01. Next base: position 13,360 of record DATJHM010000052.1, on the reverse strand, counting down.
CGCGATCTGGAAAAGAAATTTGACTGGGCCAGCACGCAGCCATTGCTCACTTTCTCTTTCAACGGTCCGCTCAAATACCTCAGTATCCCTTTCGAGCTGATGTATTATTCAGGGCATCCCCTCGCCGTCCAATATCCACTCTGTCGTACCGTCAGTGGTGTGCCTTTCGTGCGCAATCGTGTCAATTTTGACACCTTCATTCGTTCGCTGCGCAAAAACAAGAGTCAGCTTCGTGTCCTGCTGATCGCCTCGGATATCGACGGCATGCTTTCTGTGAATGAAGAGGTGGAGCAGATTGGCCATATTCTGCGGGAGCGTGCCAGGAGCATAAAACTGGATATCTTTATAAAGCCTCTCAAAGGTGATGAAGCCACACTCGCAAATGTGGAAAAGCTGCTGAAAGAGGGGAACTATCATATTGTCCATTATGCTGGCCATGGCATGTACGATGAACAAGTGAGTGAGAATAGCGCATTGTTCTTCCCCAGTGGAAAACGACAATCCGGCAATACTGAGGCTCTGGTGGCGCGCAAGCTGAGACTGCTTATGAATGCAAGCAAAACACAGCTCTTTTACATGAGTTCCTGCGTCGGCGCGCAGATTGGGAATAATGCTCAGCTCTACAACGGCGATTACTTAGGGATGATGGACGCCCTGGTCATGGCAGGCGTCCCGTATGTGCTTGGCTATCGCTGGTATGTCAGCGATAAGAGCAGCATCCAATTTGCCACGACTTTCTATAAAGAGCTCTTTCAAAGTCAGTTTATTCCTGAGTACGCGACGCATGCGGCGCGCAAAGCAATCTATGGGGAAAATGGGAATGATGAGACCTGGGCTTCCGCGCTCCTCATCGCCCAGCATGTGTACCATTAGTAGTAGTGTTCGAGAACGAGCGTTGATATGGCGAGCACCGCACTCAAAAAACTGCAAACATGGTCTCTGGGGCAGGCGATATGGGCTGTCGCATTGAGCAATAGAGGACATATCGCGGCGGCGGCTGGCCCGTCTGTCACCTATGGGATCGCCAGGGAAACCAGTACACGAAAAGTGGCAGATGATGAGATCTGGAGTATTGCCTTGAGTGCTGACGGTCAGCTTATTGCAACAGGCTCTAACGATCACTATGTTGTGCTCTATAGCGCCAGAGGCGACAAGCTGTGGGAATTTAAAACAGGCGAGCATGTGCTTGGCACGGCAATCAGTACGAATGGTTTTGGGCTTGCCGTTACCTCTCGTGATCGCACCTGCCGTCTCTTTTCGATACTGAGCAATATACCCCTCTGGAGCTATAAAGGACCGGACGTGTTTTTACGTGTTGCTATCAGTGCCAATGGTCGGCGTGTTGCGGCAGGCACCTATGGCGGAGAGGTATATCTCTTTAATGAATGGGGAGAGGTGCTCTGGCATGATCGAGGAAAAAGGAGCGGTGATATCTGGGGATTAGCTTTCTCGGAGAGCGATGAGTATCTTGTGGTCGGTTCTGAAAAGGATGGGCGGCTCGATTTGTATCAGCTCGATGGGAAATGTCGCTGGTCGAAGTGGGTAGGTGCTTCTCTACGCGGGATCGCGATCACCAGCGATGGGCAATATATTGCCGCACTTACACAGAAAGGCACGCTCTTATTTTATCGGCATACGGGCGAGAAGGTCTGGCAGTACTCCCTGGGTGGAGAATGTTGCTCGCTTGCCATGAATAGTGACGGAAGCTACTTTATCGTCGGTTGCTACGATGGTCAGGCACATCTGCTGGAGAATCCAGGTCAGCACGCAGTTTCTGCCCATCCTACCACCGATCAATCCGCGCTTTGGATTGTGCCTCGTGTGATGCACGCCATCTATCATTCCCATCCTGATAGGGGTCTCTGCGCCTGGTTTGATATCTTTGATTATGCGCTACGTCGCTTGCAGTTAGATTTCTGTCAGGCCCTGCTCACAGAAATCAATGAGCATCGCTATCCCTTTCTGTCCCAGGAACAGCGCGGCGTGGATAGCCGCGCCGGAGCCTATCTTCTGGCGCGTGGTCTGGCACACCATAAACAGGGACGTTTGCAACAGGCCAGAGAATATTATCAGGAAAGTCTGTCCTATTACCAGAAAGCGGATGATATCACCGGGCAAGGCCAGGCGCACCTGCTCCTCGATACACAGGAGCCGCTTCAGCATGACTATGCCTCCCTGTGGATTGGCAGTGGCGAGCAATATTTCATGCAGCGTCTGAAGACAATTTCCGCCAGTGATATTCCCCGGCGTCTGGCAATGATGGAGGCCGCGCGCGAGCATGGGTGGTATCAGGCGCTTCGTACCGCCGTTCTTGACGCGCAGGATGATGACGATATGCTCCTGCGACAGGAGGTCGCTGTTGTGCGCCATGTGGCAATCGCGGCCTTTGAGCGTCGGACCGCGCTCGTCGATATGCAGCTCTTACAAGGAGCCTTAGCGGATGAAAGCTGGGTCGTACGCTGGCGCGCCGCGAATCTGGCGCAGTCCGTGTACGCTTTGTGGTCGTCGGAGGAGCAGATAAAGATCGAGAATGCGCTACGCAACGCGCTACATACCGAAACCTATAGTGTGGTTAAAGCGAAGTTGGAGAGTATTTTGAGGGAAATCCATGCAACCAGAAGATATTGATTTAGAGAAAATGGCAAGATCGCTCCACCAGCTCCTGAAAGAAGAGCCGAACAATCCCACTCTTCTGGAGATCTATGGGCTGATTGCGAAACTGAAAGACGACTATACCATTTTAAAGCTGCCCGAAGTACAGAGATTGCGGGAACTGAACGAGCCGCCCTTCGACTACGCGGTTTTTCTCGAACCCAGTCAGCACGACCCTCGTGCCGCCATTATCGGCTTCAGAGGCATCATTCAGGAGGTACCGCTCCAGGGGGACCTGCAAAAGAAGTTGCATGAGCTGGTACCCGGGCAACAGGTCGTTCTCAATAACAAACGAAAGATCGTTGCGCTGCGTGATTTCTATACCTCCGGCGAGGTTGCGGAAGTTGTCAATGTGCGCATTCCCATTGGCGCGGGCGAAATCCTGGAGATCGAGAATATCCCACCCTATCGCACAAAGGTGAGACTGGCGAGTGGAGAAGAGCGAGATGCGCTATGTACGCCAGCACTTGCCAGAAATCCAACGCCCCTCAAGCAAGGCGATATCGTCCGTCTCTCCATCTCGCAAGATGCGATCACCATGGTCATAGGCAAAGTCAAGCCGAGTCTCCATGTCAAAGCAGGTGGCTCGGAGGGACTGATCGTCAATATTACTGACCGTCTGCTGGAGGAAGGCGTACAGATCGGCAATCTGGTGCGTATCGATTCGCAATTGAAATGGGCGTTTGAGAAAGTACCCTCACCTACCACAAGCAAGCTTGTGCTGGAAGAGGATTCCGAAGTGAGCTACGAAGATATCGGTGGTCTGGAAAGTCAGATAGATACCATCCGTTATGCCATCGAGCTGCCCTATTCCCGCGAAGTGGTGGACTATTTTGATCTCGTGCGCCCCAAAGGTATTCTGCTCTATGGACCTCCTGGTTGCGGCAAGACAATGATTGCCAAAGCAATCGCCAATAGCCTGACCAGGGTGATCAAAAAACATTTGCATACCACGCAACAACGCCTGGAGATGTGTCAGGCATTACAAGCGCTTTCCCCGTCCGATCAGCCGTTGCCACCGACATTACAGGCGCGGTATCACGAAATTATGCCGACGGTGACCAGCGAGAATATCACGGTTGCGGTCGCGCTGCAACAACTGGCCGAGGTTCTGGGCCTCTATAATATCCGTATCTCCCCATTGAGCCTGGAGAGAGAGTTACAAAAAATAGAGCAGGCGAAAGGCGAAGCGCGGGCTTTTTTCAAAAACGTCAAAGGGCCAGAACTGCTCAGCAAATGGTTGGGCGAGACAGAGCGCCAGGTACGAGAGATTTTTGAGGAGGCACGCAAGCAGGCCGGTCCCTATACGCCAGTGATTATTTTCTTTGACGAGATCGAATCGCTTTTTCGTACACGTGGAACGCGTCTGGAATCGCATGTAGAGGCAACGACCGTGCCTCAGTTCCTGGCCGAAATGGATGGGGTCGAGGGCAGCAAAAATGTGATGATCATCGGGGCAAGCAACCGAGAAGATATGATCGATCCTGCGTTCTTGCGCCCCGGCCGTTTTGATGTCAAGATCAAAGTTGACCGTCCAGATCAGAAGGCGGCAGAGCAGATTCTTGCGCTCTCTTTAACGCCGCATCTCCCGCTGGACTATCATCAGCAATCGCCTGTGCCCGCATTGGGGAAGATCATCTTTCGCACTGCCTATACCCATGCAAAAAAACTGCCCGCCTCGCTTGCCAGCATCGTCCAGTATTTGCCCGCCGGGAGCGATCTGCGCCTGACGTGTAGTATTGGAGAAGAGGATATTCAGCGATTGGCGACCTTGCCAGAGGGAACCACCGTCTTGCAGGCACAGGGCCGACAATTCAGCGGAGCCCTCTCCTCGCAACTGCTGGTAGCCCTGACCTACTTCAAGAATGATATTTTGATTGCACAGATCGTCAAACAACTACGCGCATTTCGCGCCGCCTATCCGCAGTGTGCCGCCATTGTCGAGGAATATATCCAGCGAGAGAAAGCCGCGGAGTGGCTGATCTCGAACATTAGCCGTATCCTGTACCATCAATCCAGCTTCCTGGGCGTACAGGCCGGGCACGACTATCTGATGTTTCCCCTGCGCGACTTTATGAACGGAGCACTCCTGGCGAACATTGTCGAACGCGCTAAACGCGAGGCCAGTAAACGTGCATTGCTGATGAACATTGTGCGCGGCAAATGGATTATTAGCTGGGAAGATTTGAAGGCAAGCATTGTCGAAGAATTTACTGAGAGTAAAGAGCAGATGATGTATTACAAGATCCGCCATGAATTCAAAAAACAGGATGTGCCTATGCAAGGCGTTGAATTGATGCTTCCGCTGGAGGATGTGACCACCAATCCCTGGATCGAAACCAAGTTTCGCCCCACCGGGCTGAGTACGCAGTTACAGGAGCGCTAAGGAGAAATGCGTATGTCTATTCCAAAAATGGCGGGGCTAGAGACGGAGTATGGGATCCTCATGCGAGGTATGGTCCCATCTGATCCCTTTATTGCCTCGCAATTTCTGATGGCGGGCTATAGAAGCGCGGGCGGTCTGGCTGTTTCATGCCAGTCCTCCTCTTTTTCGCCCGTGGAGGACGAAAGGGACCATATTCTCCAACGCATTTTTGGCACCGGACACGTCCCCACCTTTTTTGATCATTTTAGCTTGATGCTACCCAATGGTGCTCGCTTCTATATCGATCACGCCCACCCTGAATACTCGACGCCCGAAAGCTGTTCTGCGCGTACACTGCTGGCGGCAGATAAAGCCGGAGAAATGATCCTGAATCGTAGCTGTCAATGGGTGAACGCCAATGGCAATCTCTCCCCTGGCCAGGAAATTCTGCTTTATAAGAATAATAGTGACCATCATAGCAATAGTTACGGCTGCCATGAGAACTATTTACTCAGTGCCAGTTTCTATGAAGATATGCTCTACCAGCATTCACAACGCATGCTGGAGACGCTGCTGCCTTTTCTCGTTACGCGCACCATCATTTGTGGAGCTGGCAAAGTGGGTGCTGAACATGGCCGTGAGCCCGCAGCCTTTCAGCTTTCACAGCGAGCAGATTTTTTTGAACGTGTGATGGCATTGGAAACCACCGTGCGGCGTCCGCTCTTTAATACACGCGATGAGCCACACAATGACCCGACGAGCTATCGTCGCCTGCATGTGATTATCGGTGATGCGAATATGGCCGAATACTCTGGCTTCCTCAAGATTGGCATGACCCAACTCGTCCTGCGTCTGCTGGAAGATGGCTTTATGACCACCTCTTTCCAGCTTGCCGATCCTGTTGCCGCCATGCGCACCGTTTCGCGGGATTTATCGTTCCGCATGCCGTTGTTGTTAAAGTCGGGGAAGCGTGCGACTGCATTGGAGATTCAGAAAGCCTATCTGGAGCTTGCACAGCAGTATCTGCAACAGAATGAGCATAGTGCAGAAGAGGATGAGGTCATCGCACTCTGGCAGGAGATGCTGGCCATGCTGGAGCAGACGCCGCGCAAGCTTGCGAAGTCGCTGGATTGGGCCATCAAGAAACAGCTTCTCGAGTATTACCTGGCAGACCAGAAAACGTCCTGGAAAACAACCCTTCGCTGGCAACCTGTGATTGAGCAGACGCTCGATGTGCCTCCGGAAGAGGACCCTCTGTCCTTTTTAGAGGCTCATGATGCCAGACGTGCGACAAGTGTGAAAGCCTATATTGAGCAACATACCCTCTCCTGGGAGCACTATCAACAGCAGCGAACGGTCTATTTTGGCCTGCGGCGGATAGACCTGGACTATCATGCGCTCGGAGAACGTATCGACGATGAGCCACAGGGTCTCTATTATCGTTTATTGCGGTCCGGCGGCATTCAGCGCTTGCTCACCAATGAGGAGATTGCTACGCGTATCAGGCAACCTCCCTCGGATACGCGTGCGTGGCTACGCGGCCAATGGATTCAGCGCTTTGCCCCTTTCTTAGTCAGTGCAGATTGGGATTATTTACACTTTCAAATTGGGCCTGAACATTTCTATCATGATCTGCCGACCCCATTTGATGGTTCCGAGCAAAGCTACCATGATCAGTACCAACATATCACGGATATTGTCGCATTGCGTAACTTCCTTTTTTTAAAAAAGAGCTAACTATGCGTCTATAGAGAAGAGCGTAGAGAATTTTTTGAGGTAAAATAGGAGAAGATGGAAATAAATTGACATTAATCTTCGTTTATCTCAATAAAAGTGTTGTAGCGTAGCTCATGAAATGGAATATAGCAGAGATAAGACAGTCGTTGATAACAAGAACGGAGCAAACATGCAGCAGTTTTCACAAGAAGAGCAGCCACTGGAGCCCGGGCAGGGGCAACTTGTCGTTCATCCCGATCAACAGCAGTTGCAGCAACCGGATTTCAACTGGCTAGACCAGGAAGACCCGGTGGGCGAGGAGAATGAGGAAGCGCGTGCGGCCATTGAACTCATGCAGCAAATGAACCGCCCTGAAAAGGCACTCAGCAACGAAGAGCTCTGGAAGCTGTATAAGCAAGTTGAGGGACAATGAGAGGGGCTGGCATGGCTCTATCTGAACGCGTCTTTAGTCTGGAGACAGAATATGGCCTCCAGTTCTATCCAGAGAAACAGACGCCATCTGCACGAAAAAAGTCGCCCAGTTCGAAGCTGCAAAGGACGCTCTTAGCGCAGACCGTGAGACAACGCCACGGTCTGCGCGATAGTGAATATCTCCCCAATGGGGTGCGTATTTATCCCGATGATATGGCCGGGGGCGCTGGACATCCTGAGTGCTCACTGCCAGAATGTCGCAGCGCCCGTGAAGTCGTTGTGTATGACAAAGCCGTCGAAATCATGCTGCGGGAAGCCATTCCCGCTTTCGAGCAGAGTCTGCGCCAGAAGGGATTTCCGGGGAAGGTACGCATCTTTAAGAATAATCGCGATGTATTTGGTACATCGTATGGTTGCCATGAAAACTATCGGTTGCCTCGCAATACTGCTGTGCTCTCGGAGAACATGGCGACAATTGACGAGTTTATCACAGGCAAAGCCGATTCGCTGGAAAAGCATCCCTTCATCTTTTATGCAATGCAATGTCTCGTCCCGTTTCTTGTGACGCGTCAGATCCTTTGTGGCTCTGGCTATCTTAAGACAGGAGGGGGACGGAGTGTAGACTTCCATATCTCACAACGGGCTGATGAGGTCACACAGGAGGCGAACTATGAGACCAGCAAAGCGCGCAGTATTTTTGATGTGTCGCGCGATCTAAAATTCACTGTTGCAGAGTTAGCCAGCGTTATGCAATCGGCGCGACTGACCTTTAGTCATCAACTCCAGCATGAGCGTGAAGGGCCACAGCTCGAAGAAGATATGTGGCGTCTGCATCTGATTCTGGGGGACGCAAACGTCTCGGGTTGGGCGACCTGGATGAAACTGGGCATGACCGGTATCGTGCTACGCATGGTTGAGGATATCTTTTTTGATCAACTGCCCGCTCTGGAGAATCCGGTACGGGCATTGCATACCGTCGCCAGTGATCCGGCCTGTCGTGCTCTCTTGCCCATGAGGCGGGGACGGCCACAGAGCGCAATTGAAATTCAGCGCTGGTATCTGCGGCAGATTGAACAGTATGTGAATAGTTTTGGTGCTTCCAGCGAAGAGCAGGCCCTGATACGCGAATGGGAGGCGGCGCTTAATGACCTGCAAGCCGATCCCATGCGCCTGGCTGATCGTGCCGATTGGGTCTTTAAGAAAAAAAATATCGAAGCGCTCTATGGTCCTGTCTGGAACCAGAAGCTTGATAGTAACCTGTACAATAATTTGCTGAGCTTTGATCTGCGCTATCACGATATTGGTCCCGAAGGCTTTTTTCAGCAACTTCCGCCCAATCCCCGTCGCAATGTCGTCAAAAGCGCAGAGGTGCAGGCCGCAATTGAGACTCCCCCCCTCTCGCGCGCCCAGGTCAGGAGCGATCTCTATGCGATGCGTCATGTGGCAAAGGTTGCCATCACCAACTGGGGATCGTATAAGCTCAATGGGCAGCTTATCGATCTTAAAGATCCTCTGGCTTTTGCTCATCCTCAGCTCTTTGCGTATTGTGTTACGTCTCGTGCATGTGCAGATCTGCTGGAGCGTATGTTGCAACGTTGGGAAAGCGCGCTTACACATCCTGAGGCCGCAGTACGGAAGCGGGCGGTAACCTATCTCGGCTGGCAGCATACCGTGCAGAGCGTCGAGCTGCTCGTGCACGTCGTACAAAATGATCAGGATGCCAGCGTGCGTATTACTGCCATCCAGATGCTGCGTACGATGATCAAAAAAAGCGATCCGGCCTTTGATACCCTCCTCCATTCCTATCTGGATACAGATGATCTGTCTATACGTCTGGAACTGAATGATCTGTTTGCCTATGTCCATCAACATTCGTGAGGAGAGACCATGCCTACGTTGCGCTATATCAATCGGCAGAATCAGTGGGAAGAGAAAACATTTGCCAGGACCATCTATATTGGCACAGAGCCTCGTGCTGAGACAGCAGAGACTGAGAGCTTGCAATTGCCGCCCGATCCCTACATGAGTGCAGAGCATGCGCTGGTCACAAGAAGCGAGCTTACGCTGAAACCCGTCCTGGTTGATCTCTGTGGGTGCGATACACGCGTGAATGGCGTGCCAATTCAGCAGCTGAAAGTGCTGCATCATGGCAATGCCATTTACCTGGGAAAAACGAGCTTATTTTTTTCGGAGATTAGAATCATCAAGCTCAAGGAAGATTCCGGCCATTGTCCCTTATGTGGTGACCCATTGCTGGCCGGGGAAGAGGCGATTGTGTGTCCGCGCTATCCCTCGATCCTCCATAGTGAGTGCTGGTTTTCCACACGCAAATGTCCTGATGCTGGATGCGAATATCCGAACTATGATGTGATTATGGACTCGCTGGGGGCATATCCCTGGCATATTCGATTTGAGCGGGCGCTCCCCTTTGATTCACCGCTCATCCAGCAGGGGCTCTCCTGCTCGGCGAATCAGGTGCGCGACTTCGTCCCCTTTCAACGAAACGAGGCGGTCGTTTACTGTCCGGGTAAGCTTTTACATCCCTGCAATATTTCTTACCATCTTCAGTGCTGGCTGGAGATGGCGAAGTGTCCCAATTGCGGATATGAAATACGTGAAGTGTTGACTACTACTTTTGGGAGTAGAGAATAGTTTTTGCATAAGGTGATATGTGCAACAGAAATCGATCCAGGTGACACAAACAGAGAGTGAGCGTTACGCGTCTCTTCGCCAGATTGCCTGGTGGAGGCAGCAACGGCTGGCTGGGGCGCATGTGATGGTCATAGGCGCAGGCGCACTGGGGAACGAAGTGTTGAAAAATCTGGCGCTCCTGGGCGTGGGGCATATCGTCATCGTCGATCACGACACGATTGAGCTCTCCAACCTTGCGCGCTCAGTCCTGTTTCGCGCAGAGGATGTCCAGCGTCCAAAGGTTGAGGTTGCTGCTGAGCGCATCCAGCAAATCAATCCCCAGGTTGCAGTAGCGCCGCTGTACAAAGATCTGCTCGATGTCGGGCTGGGCGTATTCCGGCAGATGGATATCATTATGAGCTGTCTTGATAATCGAGAAGCGCGGCGCAGAGTGAATCTGGCGTGCTGGCGAGTAGGGCGTCCGTGGATTGATGGGGCACTCGATACGCTGGATGGCCTGGTACGCATCTTTTATTCGCAAATCGAGGGAACGGCCTGCTACGAATGCATCTTATCTGCTGCCGACTATGCGTTACTCGAGCAAAATTATTCCTGTCCCGCCGGTCCATCGATCCCCCAGGGGCATTACCCAACCACCCCGACCGCAGCCTCAATCATCGCCGCAATGCAGGTACAGGAAGCCGTGAAAATGTTGCATGGTAAGACGGTGTCGATTGGGCATTGCACGTATTATAGCGGACAGACGATGCGCATGACGACTGTACAATACTCACCACGCGAAGACTGTCCCGCCCATGATCACTATGAGCATATTATAGAGCTACCCCTTTGTGCCGCCACAACGTCGATCCGCGAACTCCAGGCACTCTTGCAGACCCGGCTCGGTCAGGCGGTGACTGTATTGAGAAAGCAAATTATCGTCAGTACATTGCATTGCCCGCAGTGTGGCTCTCACGTCGTGACCAGCCAATCCTATGCAACACTCACACCCGCTGAACTGCGCTGCCCAACATGTGGGCAGGTACGGAGTATTACCGTCGCCAGTACCCTGGCCGATGATGAGGAGAGCCTTCCCTTGAGCCAACAGGGCATTCCACCTCTGGATATACTGACGGTGCGTTCCTCGACTAAAGAATATTATGTTGAGCTATCTGGTGATGTTATCCCATACCGTTTTATGGAGGTCCCGGTACATGAACATGAAGCCTCGCCAAAGACGTCTCCTGAATGAATTTCATCTCATTACAAAATTACAGACAGAAGAGAGTCTTTTTCAATTTCTTTGCGGACGACTGAGCGTAGAGGATGCAGATCACCTGCAACGCGGGAAATACAAACCGCCCACGCTCGAAGAAATAAAGGATGATTTCACGCATGGGTACCACAACTATTTAACGCCTGAAGACTATCTTGCAAGTTATCCAGATACAGGGCCAGAAAAATATCTGATACGTTATGATTGTGTGGGTATGACGTACAAAGAATCCGCTGAATTTAAAGGATTTCGTCTGGAAGAAGAATCCCCATTTCTCGTCGAGATCCTCTATGGGCTAGATTTCCCCGTAGAGCGGCCCATGTTTATCTGCCTGACAAAGAATGTCTGGCACCCCAATATTCGCTATCCTTATATATGTGTAGAGGGGCGACCATTTCCTGCGGGCGTCACCCTTGAGTACCTGATACCGATGATCGGGAGGATGTTTCAATATCAGGAATATAATCTCAACAGCATTATGAATAGTGATGCCGCAAGTTGGGCCTATCACAACGCCTCCTACCTGCCTATTGATGATCGGGATATGCTCTCTAAACATCGCCATTTAAGTAAAAAAGCACATGCCTTGCCCGCCCCATCACAGGTCTCCATCAGATCTTCATCGGGGACTGAAACGGATGAAGCCGGACAGCCAGCAGCTGTAGAATTGTTGGATATTCCAACCCATTCTCCTCAACCACAACAGCAGATAGACCTCTTTACCGATATCGCAGAGAATCAGCAAGAAGACAGCGTCGAACTGCTTCCTCTTGATGAGGACATAAGAGCGGATTCTGGTAGCTCAGTGTCTCCCTCTGCTGCCGAGAGTGCGGCTCTTGCAACGGAGGATGATATTGAGCTTTTACCGCTTGATGAGGAAGAGAGTACGGATGATTCTCCAACCACGAAATTGCCCGTCATAAAACGCAGGCCAGCAGAGAGCGATGAAGATTGAGCGGGGAATGGAACGAGCGTTATAGCTAAGGCGTAGACAGGGTCCGCGCAGATATTACTTGCGGAAAATATTGTACAGCCAGAGCGGTTGATACCATCTGAGCGTAATATAGATGGCAACGACGAGACCTGCGCAGGCAAGGACGCCTATGGGGAGCGTTAAAAAACAACTGATATACCAGCCTGAGCCCCAGCCGTAGCCCCAATTAAAGAACATGGCCAGCGTACCAACGATCAGCCAGAGAACCCAGGCCGCGATGAGTCCCAGGCACGTTCCCATTGCCAATACCACAAGAAGCGCATCTGTATCTACAAAATAATAGCCCAGCTTAGAGCTATTTGTTTCGGATGCGATAACACCAAGCAATCCCGATATAGTCGCTGCGATAGAGCCAATGATTAAACCAAAATTGACCTGTCTCCCGACCCATAAGACCCGTTGCTGAATAAGCCAGAATGTATCAACATGAGAACTATTATAAGTGAAACGATGCATGAGCGCTGTAATACCAAATGTCAGGATGCATGCGACGAGCCCGAGCGCAAGAAATATGCGCCACTTGCCCACTCTGGTTGCCCAGAGCCAGCACGAACTACCACACCCCAGCAATGTAATTCCAACTGAGATATACCAGTTCGTCGTGATCGCGCCTGCCAGGCTGCCTGCTCCAACAAGAAAGCAGAGGTAAGAAAGCCAGAATATGATGATCTTGTTGCCCAGCGTATTCCGAATAAAGACGCGTTCTTGCTCAAGCGCGTTGTTTTGCAACCAGGAAGCCATCGTATTCTCTTCCTTGACGAGTATTCTCTGTTGCTCAAGCTGCCAGTAAAAGTGGTTTAACGTGCTTAAATGTTATCATGAATGATATAGCGATGTCAAATGTAAAAATTGAGAATTACTGCTTGGAAGAATAAAAATGAAAAAGTAGAACATTCTGCTGGTTAGCAGTATCTCATTTCAAAAGTGAGGCGCTGCATGATCCAATACCATTTGTATGTGATCAGGCATGTATGGCTCGAGATGACCCTCATTTGCGCATATTCAGCGGCTAGAACAATGAGAGATCCCTTTTGTATGTGTTGTGGAGAGCATGCTCAGGGGGAAACAAGTTTTATAAATAGTGGAAAAATGCTTGCAGTACCCTCTTCAAAAACCCATTTTTCTCATTTTAATTGTATCACTTTTGTCAAGCGTGCAACAACGTTCTTTAGGACGGCGTTTTTTGGTCGCGCTTTTGCTATACTCTTCGTCCAATCGGTTGAACAAACGAGGAAGAAAAATATGTCTTGTTTGTTCAGCAGCAGCGAGATTTGTAAGAAACAGCCTCTATGAA
>DATJHM010000051.1:0-6354 GCA_035493895.1 Ktedonobacteraceae bacterium | reverse complement strand
GCGCCCGGGTCGCGTTTGGCCGACGCCTGGGCGCAGACAAGCAGCGTCTCTACGGGGTAATGGGCACCCGGCGTGAGCCATCAAAACCTGCCAGGCCCCTTTTTCCTGGACCTTCGCAAAGGCGTCCTGCCAATCTTGCAGCAGCCTGATGCCCGAAACCATCGCCTCGCTCCTGACCAGTCCCAGCCTCAAAAGTTCGCGCGCGCGCAACCATGCCTCAGGAACCGAAGCGTTGGTGCCGGTCACAACCAGTTCCTTATAACAGATTGTATCAAAATCGAGCCATACTGGCCTGTCATAGAGACCAATCTGACCGTAGCAGCCTCGCTTGCGCGCTACCTTCCTTCCCATTGGGAATGGATCGTTTACTTTTTTGGCAGCCTCCTTGTCCATGCTTATTTTGTCTCATCTTTTGCTGTATTACTACATAGTGAATAGCATATCCAATATATAGTAATACAGATCCTGTGAGTTTGAAAAAGTGATAGAAACTGGTTAATATCTCTCCGGCAAGAACCGGGCATCTTGCGAGATGCCGAAAGTTATGGTAAGAGAGAATTATATTGTAGCATGTTAAGGATGACACAGCATGGAACGCCAGGATCGCCGAGAGGGTTCACAATGTCGAGAATAGCGGCTATGGACGCGAACTCTCCTCCTTCGGCCTCAAAGAATTAGTGACATACAAACCGTATGGATCGGCCCGAAAACCGCGTAATAAAAAGCTCCTATCACACATAGGGATGCCCGGCCGCAGCTGGGCATCCCTATGTGTGATAGGAGCATAGAGTAAAGCTAGAGAAAATGCTCTTTTTCTTACGCTTCTACAAGCTATGCGCACGGACGGCTATTCCATCAGCGACGAAGATATTACTCCGGGCATTGCCTCCATCGGAGCCCCCATCTTCGACTATACCGGGAAGATCCGCGCCGCGATCTCGATTGGCGGCATTCGCTCGGTTCTGCTGGGAGACGCCAGAGAGGATATGATCCGCCGCGTAGTTACGAGCGCCCGTGAGATCTCGTATAAGCTGGGCTTTACGGATCAGCTCAAAAGAGCAAATCTGCCGCAGTATAAAGCGTTCGCGTAGTAAAAGGGAGCAGTGCCTGCTCTATGGCTTCATACCTGCTCCATTAGCGTCTATTGAAGATACGTCATCGTGGAAAGCGAGAGGGTCGATGGGGAACACAGACAGGCATTCATCCCCTCGAAAAAACAGAACAGGTAGGGACTGCGCTTCATGGCCTGCCCGGTGGCGGCCACGACTCTGTTCGATGGACACGTCTCCCTTGACGCCACAGGGCAGGGCATCAAGCCACTACCCCTGCCGGTCATACTTCCTTCTTGTTCCGGCTACACAGGTTTCGTTCCCCATGCCGTATAATAATGTGCCAGCCCACAAAAATCTGGAGAGAGCATGTCGAGCTTTTCCTGCTCGCGTATACGGGCAAGCTCCTCTCTGGTCGCCACACCGCTTTTCACCAGGAACGATTCCAGGAGCGTCTGCGTAATCAGCGTGTGCTCTTGCCAGGCATGATGTCCCGGAGCCCAGGAAGAGAACTCGGGAGTATGGACCTGACGCTCTATATTCTGGAAACCGGCTTCATGTAAGAGGCGACCCATCTGCACAGCGATGCCAATGCGTTTCCCATCATGGGAAAAACTGCGTCCATCGACGAACAATGCACGCGCATAGAGATCCCAGAACTGCTCTAGTGCCGGGCTATTGGTGATCGCACGCTCCAGTTCCATAAGCCGCAAGATACAACCAGGACGCAGGATACGCGCACACTCACGCAACAACGGAGGCCAGTCCGCAGGGCTCAGCGAACTAAAAAATGTGCTCGCATTGACCAGATCAAACGAGTTATCAGGGAACTCCAACGGCTGTCGCACATCCATAATCTGGAAACGGACGTTATCCAGGCCGCGCCCCTGTGCATCCATCTGGGCATAGGACATCAGATGCTCGTTAATATCGACGCCAACGACTTTGATATCAGCAGAACAACTCGCCACTGCCATCGCCCATCCTCCCACCCCACAACCAAGATCCAGGACATCACGAAAGCCCGAGGGATCGTTCCCTCGTTCCGCCAGAATGCCACCTATGCCCCTGGTTATCAATGTATCGATACTATGTAACCACGCCGTCAGGGCTCCCCCTTCCGGCAAAATAAAAGACCAATTCGCGTTGGAATGATCTGAAGTGGACATAAGCATCTCCCACGAGAAAGCATAGTAGCCGAATAAGCAAGCCTATTCAGCTACCTCTTTCCTCCTATGATCTATTACAGCTTAGGATTTCCCCAGTATTGTAAACTTTACATAATTTAAATAAAAAGATAACAGATAGAGAGCGTTACGTCAAATCCTTGTTTTCCATAATAGTGTGGAACATTCTGATAATAAGAATGTGGAACAGCGAAAGCAGGTTGCGGTGGGAAAAGGGGAAATGAAAGCGAGAATTTTACGGATGAACGGATGAGTTTCCCCTTGACAAAGAGAAGCCCTGCTGTGTATGATCGTTATATATTCGCAATTGTGGAGTCGTTGCTCAAGGCTATCGCGTGAAATCGTTTTTTAGCAAGCTGTGTCGTGAGTTGCAGAAAGTGCAAAGGAGCGTCTAGTTGTAAACCCCCTCACCATGCCGCCGACTGAGCAGGCGTCGCGTAATCCACAAGACCCACTCTGTTTTGCTGAAACTTTCTTTCTGCTTGTATCCAGTTACCATTTTTGAGTTCCGTGTTCAATGCAGTGCATGGTGGTGGTTACTGTGGTGGTGGGCTGCTCTTTCTCTCTTGTATTCTCTTGTACATCGTCCTCTTGATTTGAATCATACTCAAAAGCGTATGTGCTTATTTGTGCTGGAAAGTTGTTTATCTCATGCGCCGCTTTCATCTTGATCCCAAGATAAGTGTCAGTATTATTTTTGTTGTCGCCATGTTCGTCAGCATCATGGATGGGACCATCGTCAACGTTGCCTTGCCTGCACTGAGTCAGCAATTTCATATGAAAGGCACGTCGATTGACATTGTCGTGGTCGCCTATCTGGTCACCCTGGCAGTAATCATTCCGGTATCTGGCTGGATGGGGGATCGCTGGGGAACGAAGCGAGTGTTTCTCTCGGTGCTGGCATTATTTGCTCTGGCCTCCGCGCTCTGTGGTCTCGCCTGGAACTTTGAGGCGCTTGTCGCATTTCGTGCCTTGCAGGGATTGGCGGGAGGCGCGCTTATTCCGGTCGGTACCGCTATTTTGTATCGCATATTTCCCCCAGAAGAGCGTATTCGTTTGTCGAGCACGCTCATGATCCCGACGATTATCGCGCCCGCAACGGGACCAGTCCTCGGCGGCTTCTTTGTCGACCATTTATCGTGGCGCTGGGTCTTCTATGTCAATGTCCCTATTTGTATCGCGGCCTGCTTATTCGGCCTGGTCTATTTACAGGAGCATCGAGAGCCAGATGCGGGAAGCTTCGATCTGCCTGGTTTTCTGCTCGCGGGCATTGGTCTGGCGCTGACGATGTATGCATTGAGCGAAGGGGCATCCTTTGGCTGGACCTCATTCGGTATCCTGGGCAGTCTCATCGTAGGGGTGATCTTGCTGGTGCTCTTTGTGGTGATAGAATTGCGCACGAAAGAGCCCATGATCGATCTGCGTCTGCTGGGCAATCATATCTTTCGCACCTGCAATCTGGTCTCCCTGTTCGCAGCCGCCGGTTTTCTCGGTGTGCTTTTTGTCGCACCTCTCTATTTACAGGAAGGGCGAGGCATCTCGGCATTTGTTTCTGGTCTGACGACATTTCCTGAATCCATCGGGGTCGTCGTATCTACACAGTTCGTTTCCCGCCTCTATCCACGCATCGGGCCACGTCGGCTGACGGTTGCTGGACTGATCTGGGCAACGCTTATGTTATTGCTTCTCTGCTTCATGGGCAACGATACCAATCTATGGCTCATGCGTATACTGCTATTCATGACGGGTTTTGGCATGGCCTATATGTTCCTGCCTATGCAAACTGCCGCCTTTGCCACGATTACACATGCTGAAATGGGCAGAGCAACGGCCTTGTTTAATGTGCAGTGGCAGGTCGGCGCTGCGTTCGGGATCGCGGTGATGAGTACGGTCCTCAGTATTGTCGGACTCACCCATCCTGACGCAGCCGGGACAGCCGTTGCCAACCTGACCGCCTACCATGTCGCATTTATTGCGGGTGCTGCGCTTGTGGCAATTGGTCTGGGGATTGCGTTCAAGGTGCGCGACAAAGATGCGGCCGCGACGATGCAGGGCGAACGCGCGACGCTGGAAGTATTCTAGCCGCGCGTTCGCAGACAGCAATCTTTACTGGATCGGCGTATCGGTGGACGCTAGCTGTGCGGCCCGCTGATACGCTGCCCATGCCTGAGCAGAATCGCCCAGTTCGTCGTACACACGCCCCAACTGCTTCCAGGCATCCACATCTTCAGGCGCAATTGCCAGATAGGTTTGATAATCCTCCAGCGCCTCAGCATAATGCGCGAGTTCTTGCTGACTTTGGGCTCGTGTGCGGTAAGCTTCAGCATGCTGCTCTTGCAAAGTGAGCACCTGCGTGCAATCCTCGATGGCTTGCGCGTAATCCTGTTCGTGATAGGCGGCAAGTGCACGATTATGCCAGCTTGTAACGTTGCGCGGATTACACTCGAGGGCCCGCGTAAACGCGTGATAGGCTCTCTCATACTGACCAATTTCCAGAAAAACGCTCCCCTGCGTATACCAGGGTAGATGGTGACCTGGATCGAGCGCACTGGCCTTGCGACAATCGATAAGCGCACTATTGTAGTGCTTCGTTTCCAGGTTACACAAAGCGCGCATGGTGTAGGCGAAAAAGTAGTTAGAATTGAGCTGAATTGCTCTGCTAAATTGTTGATGTGCGGCCACAAAACGGTCATGATACGAAGAACACGAACCCAGTTGATACCAGGCTTCGGGCAGCGTGGGATGGCGATTGATGACGCGCAACAACATATCCCGCACAAGATCATTCCCCTGCAATTTGACGAGCAGTGAACTAAATTCGGACCAGTACTCCGTATTCGTAGGGTCAAGTTCAAACACGTTTTCAAAGTCCACCAGTGACTCCTCATACTGATGCATGGTATACAGGAGCAGGGCGCGATCATGATAGGCGCTTTTGTGGGTGGGCTGAACCTTCAGGGCTTCAGAACACTCTGCTATCGCACGCGGATAGTCTTCGAATTTTACTGAGATACAACTCAAGAGATACCAGGCATCTGCGAGCGTAGGATCAAGCTCGAGCTCGCGGGTAAAGGCTATACGCGCCTGCTCATACTCTTCGAGTTCGTAGTGAATCCCGCCAAGCGCAACCCACGTCTGAAGATCGTTCGGATTAATTTCCTGCGCTCTCCGAATACTGTCCAGAGCCTGTTCGCGCATCCCGAGTTTGAGAAAAACCATCGCTTGCTCGTTTAAGGCCAGAATCAGCTCTGGCTCCAGTTCCAGGGCACGCTGGATATCGTCCATAGCCTTCTGAAGCTCGCCGAGCTCGCGATAGACGCTGGCACGATTAGCATAGGGAAGGGCAAAGCGTGGGAAAAGAGCAATAGCATGATCAAAATCGGCAAGAGCAGGCTGAAACTGACCCAGGCTCTGATAGGCAGATCCGCGATTATTATAAATATCTGAGTCAGCATCATCAAATTCAAGCACACGAGTCAGGTCTGCAATGGCATGCTCAAACTGTTTCAGCTTATCATAGGCAAGGGCACGATACTTATAAGCCGTACGCTGGTCGGGAGCAATTTCAAGCGCATAGGTAAGATCTTCGACCGCCGCAGTGTAGTCCTTGAGGTTAAATTTGAGCAAGGCCCGGTGCGTATAGGCTCCGTAGAAACGGGGATTGAGGGCCAGCGAACGACTACAAGCCTCTTTCGCGTCTTCGTAGCGTTCTGCATCATTGAGCGCCAACGCCTGATCGGCCCAGAGCTGGGCACTGGCTTTTTTGCTCCAGTCAGGAGGCAGGGCATAAAAATCGGGTCTGGCCTGACTGGCATCTTCCAGGGCATCCACAAAAGCCATGATGTCGGGATAACGCTGTTCAGGATCTCTGGCCAGAGCCCGCATGACTACAGTCTCAACCTCAGCAGGCAGATCAGGTATCCGGGTATGCAGCGGAGTGGACGGAATGGTCCCCTGGTGATAGGCGTAAAACTGATGGGAGGAGCCGGAAAAAGGAAACTTGCCGCTCAGCCAGTTGTAGACGGTTACGCCAAGCGCATATTGATCGCTTGCGGGGACTGGCTGCCCGAAGAACTGCTCAGGGGCCATATAGTACAATGTACCGGAGAAGCGAGAGG
>DATJHM010000050.1:0-18827 GCA_035493895.1 Ktedonobacteraceae bacterium | reverse complement strand
TCTGGCTGCGGCCATGGGGTTCACCGATTCGTGGCTAAGAGACGACGCTGATACCGTTATTCGCGAAATACTGGAGACAACGGCTGCTCACGAACCGCACCTCAAGGATATCACGCTTGAGCGCTTGAAGACTGAAGGCTTCGCCCCGCTCTCGATCCCCGCTGATGAGCAGATTCCTTTTTCTCACGGCGTCTTCCCCACTCCATCAGGCAAAGTAGAGATATATTCCGCGCAAGCCGAGGCCCAGGGATACGATCCTGTACCAGGCTGGCAGCAGGAGGTAGAAGCAAAAATTGGCACCCCAGTGTCCGAAACGGTATCCAGCAATGAACCATTGCCGCTCCTCTGTCCCGCTGCCCATCACTTTGTCAGTTCGACCTTTGGCAACCAGGATCGTCTGATGAGCAAAGAAAAGGCCCCTACTCTGCAAATCCACCCAGACGACGCCGAAGCTCGTGGTATCCGCAGCGGCCAACACGTGCGGATTAGCAACGAACGGGGCTGGTGTCGTCTGATCGCCAACGTAACTGAGGATGTACGGCCCGGTGTGTTAGCCACAACAACGGTCTGGTGGCCGAAGTTTAGTCCCGACCAGCGCAACGTCAACTGGACAACCTCTGAGCGATTAGCGGACCTCAATGGCGGTAGCACGTTCTATACCAACCTCGTCACCGTGACTGCCGATAGGGATTCCTAAATACAATCACCTGACTTTTGTGGGATAAACCTGCTCACCAGGCACCTGCAATGTCTAAAAAGTTAATTGATTGGACTTCAAGAAAGCTTTTGGGCAAGAGAGACACCTGATAGAATGGAGGTAGGTAGTAGGTAAGGGAATCTTTCACCTACATTTATCATTCCTATCAGAGTGTAATGTATGGATAGTACAAAGACAACACAAAAGTGGACTCTATGCTTACAGAACCATCACGGCTTATAATGTGTTGTGTAAGATCCTTGACAATATCTCGCGAAGAGTATACTCTATAAACATGACGTGAACGTAACATTTGGAGGCGAGCGATGGATGACCGCATGCGTATAGGCGATTTGACGGAACGGGCCGAGGTAACTCCGCGCACCGTTCGCTACTACGAGAGCATTGGCTTGCTCCCTCCAGGTGAGCGTGAAGGCCACGGTCAGCACTACTACACCGAGGAGACGCTTGCCCGCCTGCGCAAAATTGATCAGTTAAAAAAGCTTGGCCTGAGCCTGGATGAAATACGTGACGTCATCGACCTCTACTTTATAGATCCCAGTGGCATACAACCAAAACAGAAAGTTCTTGCCATCCTGCGCCAGCATCTCGCTGAGGCGGATCGGAAGATCGATGCGTTACAGCAATTTCGTGCCGATGTACAGGCCAATATCGAGCGCTTCGAGCGCTGGCTTGAGGAAAAAGAACAACACTAGGTTTTTTTATCCTGAACTTGACGTTAACGTCAAGTTTAAAGTAGCAACTCATTCAGGAGGATTGATAACAATGAGTGAAGTGATCGGATTTATCGGACTCGGCCATCTGGGCCTGCCAATGGCGACCAATCTCCTCAATGCCGGGTATTCTCTCCTGGTATACAACCGCACTGCGAGCAAAGCGGAATCTCTGGTTGCGCAGGGCGCGCAACTGATGACCCGACTAGCTGATGTCGTGACGACCGGGGGGATTGTTGCGACTATTGTGTGGGATGATGCAGCTCTGGAAAGCGTCGTCATGAGCGATGGTTTTTTAGCGCAACTGGGACCGGGTGGGGTCCATCTTTCGATGACTACGGTGTTGCCTGAAACGTCAAAGAAGCTTGCGGCCATACATGCTCAACATGGTAGCGTCTATATCGAGGCACCCATCTTTGGCAGACCTGAGGCCGCGGTCGCCCGACAGCTCTGGATTCCTTTTGCGGGTCCACAGAGAGCCAAAGAACGTGTCCGACCTCTGCTGAAGGCGATGGGGGGACAGGGAATCTTCGATTTTGGCGAAGAGGTCGGTGCGGCAACGCTGGTCAAGCTTGTCGGAAACTTCCTGATTATTTCGGCTGCACGCTCTCTGGGAGAAGCACTCACGATGGCCGAGAAAAACGGAGTCGATCCAAAAGCAGTGGTCGAGATGCTGACACAGACGTTATTTCCCGCTCCCATCTATCAGAGCTATGGCAAGATGATTGCCGAGAAAACGCTGCCTTTCAGCCAGAGTAAGATCCCTTTGAAGGATATTGGCCTCTTCAAAAAGACAGCACAACAGGTGGAGTCACCCACGCCCATTTCAAGTTTTTTGTACGATCTCTTGAGAGGTGGTGAAGGAAGAGCGTAGACGTCGCCCATCAATTCCGTCGTGGCTTGTCTGCGACCAATACGCATCAACCTAAGAATAGATGGACTATTCGCGATGGCCGGGTAGGGGACGTGGATCGCGCTTCATGCCGATCCATGTCCCCCCACCGGCCACCTCGCCCAACCGTAGAGGTAGGGATCGCGCCTCTACGAAGATGTTTATAGGCATGGGGTATGTATCCCTGAGATTCGCTGGTTGAGAAAACCGCTCCCGGTGGGGTTAATTCCATTTACTCTATTGTTATGGCTACTTTTCCTCGGGCGTGTCCTGCTTCAAGGTAGCGGATAGCGTCCGCAACGTCCTGCAATGGGAAACGTCGATCGATGACAGGTGTCACTTTGTCAGCTTCAAGCAGCTCTTTCATAAAAATCAAATCTCTCAGGTTGGGTTTCGCCAGCAAGTTCCCCATTTTCTGACTGCCTTTCCTTGATAGCCAGGGGCCGAGGAGCATGGCCTGGAACATTTGCGCGGTGGAACCTCCAGTCATGACATAAATGCCCTGGGGACTTAAGGATCGCTGATATGCTGAAATCGGATGATATCCGTTCGCAGCAAGAATCAGATCATAGTGCTGTCCATTTTGGGTGAAATCTTCTTGCGTGTAATCAATGACATGGTCTGCCCCAATCGAGCGCATCAGTTCCATTTTATCTGTGCTGCATACGGCAGTGACTTCAGCTCCAAATGATTTGGCAATCTGCACCGCAAATGTCCCCACGCCGCCGGACGCACCATTGATCAGCACTTTCTGTCCAGGCTGAATGTGTCCCTGGTTGCGCAGACCTTGCAGGGCAGCAACTGCCGACACAGGGACGGTCGCGGCTTCCTCGAATGTCAATCGGGTGGGTTTCAATGCTAATGCGTTTTCAGGCACAGAAACATACTCGGCAAAAGCGCCAAAACCACACGCGGATAAGTCCCCGAATACCTCATCACCGGGCTGAAACTGCGTTACATTGCGGCCCACGGTTTCAACTTGCCCCGCTACGGCAGCGCCGAGGATCGTGTGTTTCGGTTTGAGTAGCCCATACACGAAGCGAGCCAGGAATGGTTTAGCGCGCAGAAGATGCCAGTCGCCCGCAGCAGCGGATGCCGCAAGAACTTTTACCAGGACTTCATTGTCCTGCGGGACCGGCTTTTGCACTTCTTCCAGCTGAAGAACATCGGGTGAACCATAGTTGTGATAAACAATGGCTTTCATGTGTGTGGAGGTCTTGCTAACTTCTGTTGACTTATTGGGTTCTGTTATCATCATCCATAGTCCCTTCGGGATGATAAGTCAGGGGTTGTATACGGCCTCTGGAATGACAGATGGTCGCAGTTTGCTCCCTGGCTCCTCGTCAAATCGACTGAGGGGATGTCCAGTGGCATTTACTGGGGAAAACAGAAGCAGCGAAGTGCCGAAGCTGTTCCTGGCGAAAGACAGAGTAGAATTGCTCTTTATTCTCGCTCTATCATATCACAAATGTTTATCTCTTATCAAGAGATAAAAGAATCTTATCTTTATCTATGCTTTATATGATTAAAAAAGGATGAAGGACAGAAATAGCCCTTTTCTTCTTTCTTCTCTGGCTAGCGGCAAAGGTAAGTAAGGACTGAACCAGGTCAGGATTGGAAGCCTGTTTTTTCAGCAAAATCAGTGTCACTCTTGAGTCTCCATAAAGGTCACATTGGGGATGGCAACCTCGCTGGCGTCTATATGTAATAGAATGACGCAGTGTTTCTGGACATGCTGCAAGCAAGGAAGGAAGGAGGGCCATCTATGGCTACTGGTAACCTCAAGGAGGACGCGAACTCCTCGAGCACGCCCATCTGGATTCCCCCATTATCTCCCCGGGCGCAACAACGCATCAACCAGCAACGTACGTGGCAGCAACGCAGGCACCATCTTTTCTTCGTATTAAGTGGTGGTTTCAAAGACAAAACTCTCTGGGACTACTTACAACTTGTTGCCGTCCTGGCGATCCCCGTGTTCATTGCCTTTGGCACCCTCTACTTTACCAATCAGCAAAATCAGGCGTCAGCAGCGGCAAGTGCAGCACAAAGTCAGTCAGCGGCGGCCGCCAGCGAAATGCAACACCAGACCGATCTCAGTATTGCCCAGGACCAACAACAGGAAACGGCATTGCAGACCTACCTGGATCGCATGTCAGGCTTATTGTTTACCGAGCACCTTGCCACCTCTCAACCTGGAGACGAGGTACGTCAAGTAGCTCGCGCACGTACGTTGACGCTGCTTCCCCAACTCAACGGAACGCGGAAAGGAGAAGTCCTGCAATTTCTTTACGAAACTGGTCTTCTCGTAGGCAATGAGAAAGTATCCCCTGTCATCTCTCTGCGTAATGCCAATCTGCGGGGAGCTGATCTGAGCGAAGGCAATCTGGGCGGAGTCGATCTGGGTGGAATCGATCTGGCAGGAGCCGATCTGGCGGGAGCCAATCTGGCAGGAATCTTTCTGGGAAGAGCCGATCTATTTGGAACCAATTTGGAAAAAACTAATTTGGAAGGAACCATTCTGGGCAGCGACAACCTGACTGAAGCCAATCTGAGCTATGCCAATCTAAAGGGAGCCGATCTGAAGGGTGCTAATCTGAGCTATGCCAATCTGTTGGGAGTCGTAGGCGTAACATCTCAACAACTTAACACTGCTTTCTCCCTCGCTTATGCTACCATGCCCGATGGCTTAATGCATCCCTGATTTGCTAGCCAATCAGGTGAAGAGTGGTTCTCCAATATGGTACACTGGTATACACTATCTTTAATTTCAGTACCCTCAACCGGGTCGGGAAAGATCATGGCTCGCATCGCCTCTAAAAAGGAAGTATATCCAGAATACCCAAAAAGGTCAAGTAATTATGTATTTAAGGAGTATTTTGTGTTTCACCAGATACGTTGGACGCTCCAGAAAATTTCTCAGCGCCTGAGTTTGATTGAGCCGTTGGTGTATCGTCGTCGACTGGCAATGTCGCCCTTTCGTTTTCTCGCGTTGTCCAGTCCCCTGGAGGCACCTCCGATTAGTGTTGACGTTGATGATCGTGCCTGGGACGTCATTGAGCCAGATACCTACTGGGGAGCATGGCGTCAGGATTTTGTCCTGCGCTCCCATTTTGAAATCCCTGAAGATTGGGAGCAGGATGCGCCCGTTGCTTTATATCTGCCAATTGGCAATGCCGGTGATTTTGTGCACCCGGAAGGGTTAGCGTATATCGATGGCGTCTCATATGCCGCCTGTGATCGCTATCATCAGGAGATTTTGTTGAAGCCGACGTGGCGTGATGGGCGCTCTCACACGCTGGCCCTTCACGGCTGGACTGGCCTGGGTGGTGCCATGTCTGGTGGCGAGCAGGGGACGAAATTGCTGATGCGCTCCTGCGCCGTGGTCCAGATTGATCAGCCGACGCGCGATTTCATTGCGACCGCGCGCGTCGCGCTCGGCGTTGCCCAGGAGCTGGCCGAGGCGGTACCAGCTCGAGGAAAGTTGCTCTACGCGCTGGATCGCGCATTCACGATCTTGGATACACGCGAGCCCTTTGCTGAGGCGTTCTATGCGAGTGTGCCCGAGGCGTATGCGGCCCTGAAAGAAGGGATTGCGCAGGCGGGCGCGCCGTTAGATGCTGAGGTTGTGGCAACCGGCCATGCGCATATTGATGTTGCCTGGCTCTGGACCCTGGGGCAGACACGCCGGAAATCTTCGCGCACCTTCCATACGGTGCTACGCCTGATGGAGCAATTTCCAGACTATCACTTTACGCAGAGCCAGCCGCAACTGTATGACTATATTCGCCAGGATCATCCCGAATTATTTGAGGCGATCAAGCAGCGCGTGGCCGAGGGGCGCTGGGAGACGATTGGTGGCATGTGGGTGGAGGCAGATTGTAATCTGAGTGGACCCGAATCACTGGCGCGTCAGTTCTTGTTGGGACGCTCGTTCTTTAAAGAACATTTTGGGGCCACTGTCGATACGCCTGTGCTCTGGTTGCCCGATGTCTTTGGGTATGCGTGGGCCTTGCCTCAGCTGATCAAGCAAGCCGGTCTGAAATATTTCTTCACGATTAAGATTGGCTGGAGCCAGTATAACCGCTTGCCCTATGATAGCTTCTGGTGGCAAGGAATTGATGGCACACGCGTGCTGACCCATTTTAGCCCGACACCTGAGCCGGGCAGTGCGTATGCCAGCACCTATAACTCGACGGTGACGCCTGCTGCTGTGATGGGCACGTGGACGAATTTTCGTCAGAAGGACCTGGGACATGGCGATGTGGTGCCGCCTGTGCTCACCGCCTTTGGCCATGGTGACGGCGGTGGTGGTCCGACGCGTGAGATGCTGGAGAATCTACGTGAGATGGCAGAGTTCCCTGCGGTCCCTCGTACCCGTCAGGGGGATGTGGGCCAGTTCTTCCGCCAGCTCGAGGAAAGTTCCGGCGCGATGCTACCGACCTGGAATGGTGAGTTGTATCTCGAATATCACCGTGGAACCTATACGACGCAAAGTCGCAACAAGCGCGCGAATCGGAAGAGCGAGTTTCTGCTCCACGACGCCGAGTTTCTGGCTGCGCAGGCTGCTCTGCTCAACCAGCACTATAGCTATCCACAATCAGCGCTCCAGAGGGCCTGGCAACTGGTCTGTCTGAATCAGTTCCACGATATTATACCGGGCAGTAGTATCAATGATGTCTATGTAGAATCTCAGCAGCAGTATGCAGAGATTGCCGAACTTGGTCAGGGGGTGCGCGATATTGCGTTGCAGGCCATTGCCGAACATGTGGCCGGTGATATTCTTGTGGCGAACACGACCTCGTTCAGGCGCAATGACCTTGCCTTCTGGCCTGAGCAGTTACCAACCGGGCAGTATCTTCAGGAGAGCCTGAGCGGCGAGCGTGTCTACATCCAACCGGCAGAGCATGGGACCTGGATTGACGCCGGAACTCTGGCTTCCCTCAGTATCGTTGGCCTGACGCTTGTCGAGGGTGAACCTTCCCAGGCAATTACCGGCTTGATGGCCACGCCTGAAGCGTTAGAGAATCTGTATATTCGTGTTGAGCTGAACGCTGCTGGTGATATCACACGCGTCTATGACAAAGTGCGTGAGCGCGAAGTATTGCCAGAGGGGACGATTGCCAATCAGTTCCAGGCTTTCGAGGATCGCCCTATGCGCTGGGATGCCTGGGATGTGGATATCTTCTATGATGACAAGCAGTGGCTGGCTGATCCTGCCACCTCGATCCGCGTTGTTGAAGCGGGGCCATTGCGTGCGACCGTCGAGATTCGGCGTCGTATTTTGCACAGTGAGTATACGCAGCGCATTTCGCTGAGCTACAATAGTCCACGCCTGGATGTGGAGACGCAGATCAACTGGATTGAGCGTCATATCTTGCTCAAGGTTGCCTTTCCGGTGGATATTCTCAGCCCGGTGGCTACGTATGAGGTGCAATGGGGGAACGTCCAACGTCCAACGCATCGTAATACCAGCTGGGACTGGGCCAGGTTTGAAACGTGCGCGATGAAATGGGTGGATTTGAGCGAAGGCGATTATGGCGTCAGCGTGCTCAACGATTGTAAGTATGGTCATGATATTAAGGACAATGTGATTCGCATCAGTCTGTTGCGCAGTCCAACGATGCCCGATCCAGAAGCAGATCAGGGTGAGCATCGGTTCACCTATAGCCTCTTGCCACATGCAGGAAACTGGAATGAGGGGACGATTGGGGCTGCCTATGCTCTCAACGATCCACTGCTCGTCTACACACCTCAGCGGGAAGTGCAGGCCGCAGCAACGTTCTCCTTGCCATCTCTGTTTCGCGTTGATAAGCCGAATATTGTCATTGAAACAATCAAGCAGGCGGAAGATGGTAACGGCATCATCGTGCGCCTCTACGAGAGTCAGCGCCGTCGTGGTCCTATCACAATTACGGCTGGCTTTGATCTGGCCGCAGTCTGGTCTACCAACTTGCTGGAGGAAAACAGCGAGCAGTTGCCGCGCCAGGGGAATCAGGTCTCGTTTGTGATCAAACCGTATGAAATTGTCACGCTGCGTTTTGTCAGGGCGTAATGTGAGTCCGTTGAAATAGGGTGCTGGCCATGCACCCTATTTCACTCTTGAAACGTTCTCTCCTTTTCCATCGTAAAAAAAGTGAACAATATTTCGGTGAATACCGAAAGACGCAGGAGAAAAGCGATGGAAGACGCTCGCCAAACGGAAGCAGAGGATGCTTCTTCCCCGATCAAAACCGTGCTCATTGTCGAGGATGATGAGGATATCGGTCTGGCCCTCTCACAGGTTTTGAAAGAGGAAACCCACTATCAGGTCGTGGTTGCCACGGATGGGTTTCAAGCCCTCAAAATCATCCATACCATACAGCCTGACCTGTTTGTGGTGGATTATCATCTGCCAGAAATGAATGGTCTCGAATTTGTTGACACCCTGCGTGCGAAACCCGAATATGCGCGGACACCTATGCTCCTCATGAGTGCCCGTCCACCCTGGCCTGATCTTGCACAACGACAACTTCTGTGCCTGGAGAAGCCCTTTGAGTTAGATATATTTGTTCTCCAGATCAAGGAACTGCTGCTTGCCTGATGTGTCGTCATCTTTTCAAGATAACACTACGTATTCAGAAATAGGCATGCTTTTTATTTCAGTATTGACTGATAGGCAATTGATCACTCCGGCAAGCCACCGGGTTTTATGCTCTCATACAATAAGAAAAAAGAGGAAATATATAGTATGGGTTTTGAATCAGCAGATATCCCTGCTCGTCCAGCACCGGTCGAGCAGTTCATTGATCAATTTTTGACGGCAGTCTGTGATAGCAGCCGTCGCCATATTCTTGAATGCCTGACGCCCCTGGAAAATGAAGAAGCTTCTCCGCTTGAACGCTCAGTTGGAGAAATAGCCGAGCATTTAGGACTGGCAGTTTCCACTACCTCAGAACATCTCAAACAGTTGTCTACGATGCACGTGCTCACCTCGCGCAAAGAAGGAACGAAAACCTATTATCGCCTGCGCAATCGGGCGTTGGTGCGGACTTTTCAGGAACTGATTCTTTCTCTTGAGGCGCACTATCGGCGAACGATTCTGCCACCACCAACAGATGCATAAGAGAAAAAAGTATTGCCCGCGGGTCAATGGCAGCAATCGGTGGTGCATTGCTTCGCGAGAAACCTTACCTGTTGGGAGATGGGTAGAGAAATGCTCAGATTGTTCTACGCGTCTCCCTGAGCATTTCTCTCTGGCAGTCCACGTCAGGAGCAGCTTCCAGACAACTACTCATCCCACGCCTGTACCGTCACTTCGCGCACGATCTTGCCGTCTTTCAGATCACACGTCGATGCCGCGAGCACGCGTTCACCACTGGCATACTGACAGGCAATCTGAAATGAGAGACGATCTTTGCCAACGACTTCACCCATCATTTTATGGGTCATATCATGATCGCAGACGTCATGCAAAAACGTTGCGATCGTCTCCTTCCCGCATAATTCGCGCGGCGCACTGGGTGGATGATTGCGATCAACAATCTGCATTAACGCGTCGTCAGCATAGAAGCTGATCAGCAAATTCGCGTTACGCTGCTCATGGGCCCGACGCAATGTATCAATATTAACTGTTTCCCTGGCGGTCATAAACTGCTTGCTCCTCTCTATATGCTCGATCCACATTGTCTGTGACCTCGCACCACCCCTCTCACCCCTTGCCAGTAGAGGCACGGTGGAGTGAAACGGAACTGTGCCTGCGATCTCGCACCACCCCTCTCGCCCCTGAGAGGAGAGGCGCTCCACTTCATGCCTATTGGGCGCAGATAAACCGCGCCGCTACAAGCATTATAGGTTACCCCTACAAAAGGGGTGATGTTCTGTGGGTCAGAACATACGAAATCCATAAGGAAGAGATATAAAAGGACGATCATTAATGAATAGAGTATAGAATTTATAAACATTTGTAAACTGCATTTTTAATGAAATATAGTATGAGAAGCATTTATTCCTATTATACCAGGAATAAATGCTTCTCATTTCCGTCAACTAAAAAAACGGCAACGTTTGTTGCTAATCCACAATTTCGCCGCACGTCACATTGGTGACTGCGCCAGTGATCGTATTGGCATAATCCGACGCTATCAGGGCCGCCACGTTTGCCACTTCGGCAAGTCTCGGCAACCGTTTCAGTAGCGTTTTCTCCGCTACTCCGGCCTCAAACTCCTCTCGGGAAATACCGGCATTTGCGGCATGAATGCGGAAAACCTCGTCCACACCAGGGGTGTCTGGAGAACCGGCTGAGCGCAGGCATACGACGCGGATGTTCTGTGGACCCAGCTCGAGTGCAAGCTGGCGACAAAGGCCCTCGATGGCCGCTTCAGCGACCCCGAAGCCGCCGACATTGAGGTATGGCTTATGCGCAACCTGAGCGGTGAGGGTCAGGATGACGCCCGATCCGCTCTGCGCCATATGGCGTGCGGCGGCGGTTGCGGTGAGGAACTGCGTAGCCATCGCGTTCACGATCCGTAATGCGAAATGTTCCTGGGTCATCTCGACCAGTGCTTTCCCCTGGGCGTCGCCGAGGCCAATAAGATTGAAGGAGATATCGATGCTTCCGGCTGTTTTTACCACTTCGGCGAGGTGCTTCTCTATGGCCTGCTTGTCGTGCGCATCAACCTGAGCAACCTCTGCTGCTCCTCCTACCTGGGCGATGTCCCGTGCCACCGCTTCGAGTGTCGCCAGGGTGCGACCAACGAGGAAGACCTTTGCTCCCTCGCGGGCGAAGGCGCGGGCAACCGCACCTCCGATGGCTCCACCCGCTCCGTAGATCACGGCATTCTTGTTCTTCAATAGCATTTCCATCCTCCTGTGTGGTGAGTTTTCTGTCTTGCATTATTGGGGGTTCGTGTTCAGCGAAGGGGCAATGTTCTCTGTCCTGTACAATGTGCGTCTGAACAGACGATGTGAGGAACAATAGTCATGTCGCTTGTAACCCTGAATATGTGCTATATACTATTTTCTGTGCATTTATAACTGTTAATGATTCTATATTACTTGCCTGCATTGGGGAACACTTCTCTTACCTTGCTCTTCTCTGCTATTGTTCCTCGCGAATCAGAAGTTATATACTGATAAAAGTGCTCATCTCGTAGTAGAAAAAGCTCTTCTACAGGCAAAAAAGAGGATGAGATATAACACAAAAAATTCGTGTATGCAGAAAGGGAAACGAGTGGAGACTCATCCAACCCATATACACTTCGTCAATCCATCAACGCTGGCGACACCCCCGGGCTATACGCATGTTGTTGAGGTAACACGTGGGCGAACCGTCTTTATCTCCGGTCAGATCGCGCTTGATCAATCAGGAAATATCGTCGGTCCGCATGATTTTCGCGCTCAAACGCAACAGGTCTTTGAAAATCTCAAGGCAGCTCTGACCGCAGTGGGCGCTGATTTTACCCATGTTGTCAAATTGAACATATATGTTATTGATATGTCGCAACTACTGGCCCTGCGCGAGGTCCGCGACCGCTATATAAACACACAAAATCCACCAGCAAGCACTCTTGTTGAAGTACGCAGACTGGCCCGAGAAGAACTCTTGCTTGAAATCGAAGCCATAGCGCATTTGCCGGAATAGAGAAAGCATGCTCAGCAATACCACTCCCCAGGTGCGCAAGATCGTTACCCAACGCTTTCACCTGGAGCATCTCTTTGATGCAATCGTTGTTTCCGCTGAGGTAGGTGTGAAAAAACCGGAGTCCGAAATCTATCGACGTGCGCTTCAAATGCTCCAACTCGCACCGCAAGAGGCGATCTTTGTAGATGATGATCAGATGTATGTAGAAGCCGTGCGGAAGCCTGGCATGTATGGTATCTCGTTTTCTGCTATTGAGCAAGCTATTGTTGATATTTGTAGTCTCCTGAAGTACGTTGATCCAAAACGTGAGAAGAACGATTGAAAAGGATTGTCAGCGCATGAAATTATTTCTTTCGACCGATTTTGAAGGGACCAGTGGGATCGTTGCGTGGGAACAGATTCTCAAGGGAAACGCTGAGTATGAGCAGGGACGATACTTACTTACCAACGAAGTGAATGCGGTCATCAACGGCGCACTGGATGCGGGCGCAAATGAATTCGTCGTGAACGATTCACATAATACCATGCGCAATCTGCATCCTCAGGATCTGGCGGGTCGAGCCACGCTCATCACCGGGAAGCATAAGCCGATGTATATGATGGAAGGATTGGATGCCAGCTTCGATGGCGTATTTTTTGTGAGCTATCATGGTTCGATTGGTGCTGAACGCGCCATTCTCTCGCACACGTACAATCCCGGCGCGATCTGGGAAGTGCGTATCAATGGCGAGATTGTCGGTGAGTCGGGGATTAATGCGCTGGTCGCCGATCATTACCGTGTTCCCATTCTTTTTGTCAGCGGCGACGAAGTTACGGCTCGCGAATCGGAGACGATCGCACCAGAGGCTGAAAAAGTCGTGGTCAAACATTCGCTGGGTCGTTTTGCGGCCTCGCATCTCCATCCTGACCTGGCCTGTGAACTGTTACAGTCAGGGGCCAGACGTGCGGTCGAGAGGATCGAGGAGATGAGCGTGCCCGCGTTCAAACTCCCCGTTGCACTGGAGATCACGTTCCTCGTCGCCGACATGGCCGATATGGCCCTCTGGATTCGCGGTGTCGAGCGGGTTGCTCCACGCACCGTCAAAGTCGTCAGTGATCAGTTGCTTACTCTTTACCAGACCTTCGTTACCATCGTCACTCTTACCCGCTCGCTGGTGGATCGTTAAGCGTTAGCCGACTTCTCAGGAGAACGACGGCATGGACAATATCTTCAAACTTCCATTTACGGCGAAAAATGGCATCGTATCTGAGAAGAAAGACGCTCTTCTCCAGACCGTCATCGTAATCAGTTCGGGTATTCTCTCCTCCTCTGCCGTCGCGACTGCTTTGAAAGCCTGGCTGGATAACCGAAAAACGACGCTGACAATCCAGATCGATGGCGGAAAAAAATCGCTGGTCTACGAAGGCCATCATCTCAGCGAGGATGCCGCGCTCATTCAAACCCTCGTGGCGAAATTGCATGAGAGCACCAACGTGGTCCTCCCTGTTGGGACCGTGACTATCGACCTGACAGATGATGCGCAACAAGAGCAAGCCACTCTCGAACCTGGCAGTCATCAGGAACTCAGCACTCACGATGATTGCCAGGAACAGCTTCCTCCACACCCGTCCTCTCTTTTGAAGCGCTTCTTGCTTGTTCGTAGATGGTAGCATTTTGTTGCCTCTCGATGACGCGCATGAGGCACAATAGAGGTGTAAGAATCGTCGGCAGTTGCCAGATTCGTCGAACTGCCCTATACTTAATCGTGTCTTTTTCGGCTCTTCGTTATTTGTATTGATATTTGTAGATCTACACCCTGAAAAGATATGCATGCTTACGAAGGGAGTGCAAAGTCATGTCAACCTCCTCGAACCAGAAGCCAGAGCTGCCAAGTACCTATTTTGTGGCGGATCGTGCTAATCAGGATGAAATGCAGCGCTTACAGATCCAGGATCAGCTACTCACTGCCAGTATGGGGGGCGTTTTGCAGGAGCAGCCGGACCCGAGCGCCTTTCGGCGCGTGCTGGATGTGGGGTGTGGCACCGGGAGATGGCTGATTGATACGGCAAAAGCCTATCCGCGTATTTCTCGGCTGGTGGGGGTCGATGTGAGCCTTGCCCTCGTCGAATATGCGCGTGCACAGGCTGAAGCCGAGCAGGTCAAAGGTCGTACAGAGTTTCACGTGATGGACGCCCTGCACATGCTCGAATTTCCCACTTCCTTCTTTGATCTGGTCAATATGCGCCTGGGTTCGAGCTTTATGCGCACCTGGGACTGGCCCAAAATGCTCACCGAGATGGGACGGGTGGCGCGTATTCCTGGTGTTGTGCGCGTGACCGATCTCGAGGTTGGCGCGGTCAGTACCAGTCCGGCGCTGACCCAACTCTATGCGCGTGTCAGGTGTGCCTTATATCGGGCAGGCCATCTCTTCACAGATGCTCCCGATGGCCTGACGTCGCACCTGGAGCGCCTTCTTACCTTGTGGGGATACCCGCGGGTGCAGACGAAAAGCTATGCCAGGGAATATTGGGCCGGGACGCCAGCGGGAGAGGTCTGCTATCAGGATGCAAAGCACTTCTTTCAAACGCTACGTCCCTTCATCCAGAAGTGGGATTGTGCAGGCCCAAACTACGACAGCCTGTATCAGCAAATGCTTCAGGAGATGCACCAGCCCGATTTCCACGGCACCTGGAAACTCCTGACCGCCTGGGGCACACGCCCCGCCGACAACTAACCTGTGCCGGAAACCATAGAGGTGGAAGCCTGGCCGTAACATTACAAGAAATGCGTCCCTGCTGAGCACATTTCTCGTAATGCTGTATAAACTATGAAAGAACGTATTTCCTCTATCTATAACCTGACATCCATGTCTTGCAATGGTGCAAAATCCTTGCCAGTTAACCTTCTGAGCTTGGCATCAGTATCTTCTTGCGGCAATGGTGTATAGACAATCATGCGCAAATCTGGCCGCGAGGGGACCACAAAAGTCGTTGGTTGCAGTGCGAGACGACCAACCAGCGGATGATTGATTTCGGCGAATCCCTGACACGTCAGAAGAATATCATGCTCAGGCCACCATGTGCGAAACTCGGGGCTGGCTTGCTGGAGATCTGCAATCAAATCCTTTAACCATGCGTCATCGGGATACTGGTCACGGATCGCGTGCAAGAACGCAACGCTCTGCCGCGCCGTACGTTCCCAATGGACGAGCATTTCTCGCGAATAGGGATGCGTGAAGACAAACCAGGTGGTGTTGCGGTCCCGGCCAGAGCGGCGCGCATATTCGCTAAAGGTTCGGTTGGCGCTTTCATTCCATCCCACTACATTCAAACGCCGATCTACCAGTCTGGCCGGATAGACGAATGAATCGAGAATGGTTTGATAGGGCGTGTTTTGCACCAGCCACTCGTCGTCCCGTTCATCTTGTGGGGGCATTGCGTCTCGTGCCAGGGCAAACAAATGCTTGCGTTCCTCTTCATTCAATTGCAAGATCACCGTGAGCCGCTCCAGAACCTGATCAGAGACCTGAATATCGCGTCCCTGTTCGAGCCAGGTGTACCAGGAAACGCCCACACCGATCAGTTGCGCAATCTCTTCTCGTCTGAGTCCGCGCGTGCGTCGCCTTTGAAACGTTGGCAGGTTAAATTGCTCTGGACGCAGACGTGCACGACGCGCCTGCAAAAAATTGGCAAGTCCTATACGGCGCTTCACACTTTCGGTCATATGTTTTTATCACTGCCTTCTCGTGTCTGTTTGTAATGAAGCTGTTACTATTTACACCTATGTTTAGTTACACTCCTGGTTAAAGCCTGAGCGTAGTTCCATAATAGCACCAGACCTCATGCATGGTCCATAGATCGCCAGATATTCCTTCGTTCGCAGGAGGGAACATCTACCAATGTACGAGAAGAACAGGAAATGTTATGGAAGAGAAAGAAGCACAATCGCGTTCAAGTGCGGTCGCAAAGATGTCGTTGCGTGATCGTATCGGCATGTATATCCAGGCCACAGATACGGTAGATACCATCAGCAGAATACGCGAGGCCGAGCAAATGGGCGTCCAGCAGATCTGGCTTTCAAGCGAATCTGCCGGATGTGCCGACGTCCTGACCGTCTTTGCTGCGGTTGCTACTCAGACCGAGCGGATCAAACTGGGGACCGCAATCGTCCCCACCTACCCACGTCATCCGCTGGTCATGGCTCAGCAAGCCCTCGCTGTACACGATATCGCTCCCGGACGCTTGCGCCTGGGGATTGGCACCAGCCATCGTTTCTACATGGAGGGTGTGTATGGCTTGCAACAGCCCTCGCCCCTGCCCTATCTCAAAGAGTACCTGGAGGTTATGCGTGCTCTGTTATGGGAGGGCAGCGTTGATCACCACGGGACATTTTTCAACGTAAAATATACTCTACCACGCACCGCGCAAATTCCGCTGCTGATCTCAGCAATGGGACCGAAGGCGTTCCATCTGGCGGGAGAGATTGCCGATGGCGCGATCTCCTCCACGAGTCCGCTCCCTTATCTGCTCAATCAGGCGCTTCCCATGCTTCATGCGGGAGCCAAGAGCAGTGCTCGCCCTGCCCCACCAGTTATCGCGCTGATGCAGGTCGCTTTGAGCACAGATGAAGCGGCAGTGCTGGCGGCAGTACGTCAACAGGTGCAAAGGATGGCTCATCTTGATGCCTTCGCTCGGATGTTTGTAAAAGCGGGTTTTGCTGGAGCGGTTGCTGGCGATGAGGAGAATCTGGATGCCCTGGCGCGTGCCCTGGTGATCAGTGGCGATGAGGCAACTGTGAGCCGCCGTATTCAAGAACTGCTCGCCAGTGGCCTGGATGAACTGTTGCTCGCCCTCGTGCCCATTGTTGATGAGCCGCGTGAGCGAAAGCAGTTACTGCATTTGATCGGTTCTCTGGAAGTGTAACCATGATTGAAGGGGGCGAATATGAAAACGCCATCTTCTTTTTTGCCGCCGATGGGTCGATCAACCCATCGGCGTCTTATCTCAGCCAGATGCTGAAAACTAGTGGAATTGTGCCTCTTCGGTTGAACCGGCAAGGGCTATGGTGTCTGACGTTCCTCCTGCTATCACCTGGGCTACCTCGTCGAAGTAGCTCGTACCAACCTCGTGCTGATGTTTCGTCGCCGTATAGCCACACTTTTCTAGCGCGAATTCTGCCTGCTGTAATGCGGAATAGGCGGTCATGCCACATTTTTTATAGCCCTGTGCCAGCGTAAACATGCTGTGATTGAGGGCGTGGAAGCCCGCCAGTGTGATGAATTGAAAGGCATAGCCCATCCTTGCGAGCTTGTGCTGGAATACTGCGATGCTCTCCTCATCCAGTTTCTTGTGCCAGTTGAACGAAGGTGAACAGTTATAAGCCAGCAATTTACCAGGAAATTGAGCATGAATAGCGTCCGCAAAGTATCGAGCCTCTTCTATATCTGGCTCGGAGGTCTCGCACCAGATGAGATCGCTATAGGGTGCATAAGCCAATCCTCTGGCAATTGCGGTATCAAGTCCGCTCTTCAGCCTGTAGAAACCTTCCGCTGTCCGTTCTCCCGTTAAGAATGGCTCATCGGCCGGGTCAATATCGGAAGTGATCAAACGGGCACCTTGAGCATCCGTACGCGCGATCAGGAGCGTTGGGACTCCCAGCACATCAGCGGCCAGACGAGCTGCTACAAGATGTTTGATCGCGGTCTTTGTGGGAATGAGGACTTTGCCACCCATATGTCCACACTTTTTCTCTGAGGAAAGCTGATCCTCAAAGTGAACGCCTGCTGCCCCGGCTTCAATCATCGCTTTCATGATCTCGAACACATTGAGCGCCCCTCCGAAACCAGCTTCTGCATCAGCGATAATAGGGGCGAACCAGTAGATATCGCCCTGACCGTCGACCTGCTGAATCTGATCGGCTCGTTGTAAGGCATGATTGATCTTGCGTACAACTTCAGGAACGCTATTTGCTGGATAGAGGCTCTGATCGGGATACATCTGGCTTCCCAGATTCGCATCGGCGGCTACTTGCCAGCCACTCAGATAAATTGCCTTTAAGCCTGCTTTTACCTGTTGCACTGCCTGATTGCCTGTCAATGCTCCCAGGGCGGCCACATACGGTTCACTCTGCAATAAATACCAGAGTCGCTCCGCTCCCAGGCGCGCCAGGGTATGCTCAATATGAATCGAGCCACGTAGCCTGATCACATCCTCTGCTGTGTATGGTCGCGTAATGCCTTGCCAGCGAGGATCGGCTCTCCATGACATTGCGAGTCTGCTAACATGTTGATTGATCATCATGATGTTTTCCCTTTCAGCGATGAAACGAAGAAGAACTATCGTGGCTTTTTTCTCTTGAGACTATTCCCTACAGCAAGGATACCCGATACTTTTAAGAAAGGGCTAGTGTTTCACTTCAAGGATCGTGAGGAAATGCATAAGCTTTCGGTTATGAGTTCGTCACGAGCAGATAATAAAGTTATGAATTTTTGGGGCAGAGAATGAGTCTTTCTCTTGTTATGCAAAAACTGCTGAAACAGAGCGGGAGAAAAATATATCGTACAATATACAGCATTCAGTGCACGGCATTGGTTGTTACAAGGAGGTAAACATGCGCACGATCAATCTGCATCAGCTCGCAACGTTCCAGGTGGTTGCAAAGCATTGCAGCTATGCCCGGGCCGCGAAAGAATTACATTTCAGCCAGCCAGCCGTCTCAGCGCAGATACGCCAGTTGGAAGAGTCTATGGGGGTAAAGCTGTTCGATAAGATTGGACGCAAGACGCACCTGACCCAGGCGGGCGAGGCTCTCTATCTCTATGCCCAAAAGATTGCCGCCCTGATCGATGAAACGTTAGAGACGATGGATGCGATGCGCAGTCCACACTATGGACGTTTGAGTGTGGG
>DATJHM010000049.1:0-9534 GCA_035493895.1 Ktedonobacteraceae bacterium | reverse complement strand
AAGCCGCACCCAAGACAAGTTCTCCCACTCTCTTAGAGAGTCAAGATCCCAGAAAGAGAATCTGGTTGATAGGTTGCAGGTGGACACCTGGTAACAGGCGAAGCAAAGCAACACTAATGATCGTACGGCTTGTTTCACTTGCACGCGTTGTGGCGCGCTCGCTGCTTCAGCTTGGAGGCGCGCTCAACAAAATTGAGGTAAGATACAGTATTCAATGGTGGGTCAGGAAGATCGCTGAAAGAGAAGAGCCAGTATGGAGAACATACTGGTTTTTTTTCGTTGTCAGAGACATTGTTTGCCCGCATCCCTCAAGCTATTGTTGCTCCTTGCCGATAGAATAAGAAGAGGGATGAACAACTCTCTCGATTTGAGAACAGAGCGCCTATGATCATTGATTTTCACACGCATATCTTTCCGCCAGATATCAGCCAGCATCGTGAGCGCTATTGCGCACGTGATCCCTGGTTCAATACGCTCTATGCCAATCCTCGTGCCGCTCTGGCCTCTGCTGAGGATCTTATTTCTGAGATGGATGGTGCCGGTGTCGCTGCCTCGGTCACTTTCTCTTTTGGTTGGAGCGATCCTGGTCTGATTGAGGAGACCAACAGTTACGTTCTCGATGCCATGCAGCGCTATCCGGGGCGTATTTACGGTATGGCCGTTTTACAACCAACAGCTGGTGTACGTGCTCTTCATGAGCTTGAACGTTGTGCGCAGGCTGGCATGGTCGGGCTCGGTGAATTGATGCCGCATGGTCAGGGGTATCGTCTGTCCGATATTCCTTTGTTGACGCCCGTTATGGAGATCGCTCGACGCTATCAATTGCTGGTGCTTTCGCATTGTAGCGAGCCAATAGGTCATATATATCCAGGGAAGGGTGATGTCTCGCTTGCCGATATCGTCACTTTTGTCAGCACATTCCCTGACATCCGCTTTATTGCCGCTCATTGGGGCGGTGGTCTTCCCTTTTACACTCTCATGCCTGAAATTGAGCGCGTGGCGACCCGAGTGTGGTATGATACTGCTGCGACTCCTTATCTCTACCGCAAGACGATCTTTCCGGTAGCGGCTCAGCTGGTTGGGGCGGACCGCATCCTTTTCGCCAGCGATTATGGCCTGCTTCGTCAGCGCCGTGTCATTGAGCACATTCGGCAGTCCGGCTTGAGTGAGGAGGACATCGCCCTGGTGCTGGGTGGCAATGCTCAACGCTTATTGGGCCTTTCATAAATGACACATTACATCTACAGGAAAATCTGGTGAGAATTTCATGCGCGCAGTCTCTTTAGCCAGTGGTAGCAGTGGCAATGCATTACTCATCGAGGCTGGTCCTCAGGGACGGACAAAGCTTCTCGTTGATGCTGGCATCGCGGGCCGCACTCTTGCCGCTCGCTTGCGTCAGATCGGTGTGCAACTTTCTCAACTGCAAGGCGTTCTGGTCACGCATGAGCATAGTGACCATGTGGTTGCTCTTCCTTTTCTTCTGCGGCAGGTGACCGTCCCGGTAATCACTGATCCACGTACGTTTGAGGCTATTTCTGAAGGCATTGCCTCGGGCTCCTGGCGTAACGAATCCGGCTCACTAACTCCTATTGTTACCGCTCAACAGATCTCTCATCCTACCGAAGATTCAATCCCTGTGCCTGATGCTGATCCTCTCGATAGAACGTTGCAGAACAATCATCTCTCTTTGCCAGTGGGAGCAAGTTGTGTCGTAGGTGATATTGAAATAACTTCATTTCCAACCTCGCATGATGCGGTCGCGCCATGCGGCTATCTTTTGAGCGCAGGTGGTTGCCGGGTCTGCGTGGTTACCGATAGCGGTGAGGTGACTGCGACTATGCTGGCGAAAATCCAGCTTGCTGACCTGCTGGTGCTGGAGTCGAATCATGATCGGCAACGCCTGTTGCGTGGCCCCTACCCTTATTTTTTGAAACAACGTATTCTCGGTGTCAACGGCCATCTCTCGAACGATCAGGCGGCTGAAGCAGTGCTTCGTACCTGGCGAGCGGATGGCGTACGCTGGCTCTGGCTCTCTCATCTGAGCCGTACCAATAATTCGCCTGAACTGGCCCGCAAGAGTATGTATACGCACCTACAGCAAGCCGGAGTGAATCTGGCCCATATCCATATCTCCGTCTCACCTCCAACAATGGGGCCTATCTGGGATTCGACGCAATTATGGCATACCTCTTCATTATGGGAATATTAGCAGGGGGTATCTCCATCCGGGATTCTAGACCAGCGCCTTATCGTCCGCATCTAGCATGGCGCGAACCCGTTCGATACTCGGGCGCGCTTTGAGCGATTCAAAGAAACCGAGCGCCTGCTGGAAATAATAGCGGGCTCTGCTATAATCGGCGTCGCGTTGGTCGGTCACTGTTGTATCACTATTGCCGGAATCAGCTCGCTGCCTGTAGAGCTCTCCCAGCAGATAAAGGGTGTTTGCGCGTTCCCAGGGGATATCCAGCAGCTCGCAATAACGAAGCGCCTCGCGCAGGTTTTCCTCTGCGCGCCTCCAGGCTTGCTGCTTGAGAAACATATTCCCTCGTGCTCTGAGCGCAATTGCCAGACTTTTGCGTGCTCCCGAGGTTTCTGCCAGCGTAATCGCCCTTTCACACATCGTGGCCTGCTCGTCTTCGTTTGCCTTCGCCGTGACCATGAGCTCCGCAAGCGTCGCAAGTACTTCAGGTGAGGGGAAAGGTTCACTACTCTGTAATTTGGTCTGATAATCTGCCAGAGCGCAGGACCAGTCTTCCTGGGCCAGATGAATGGCATGCATCCTTGTGCTCAGGAAGAGTCGGGCATCCTCTTCTGAGTCTTTCACTCGCTGATCGATCAGACGCTGGTATTGTCTGGCGTATTGGTCGCCTTTTTCCTGTTCACCTGAGCGATATGCAATGGTGGAGAGCGTTTCTAGCGCCCACAATTGACGTTTCAGGAAAACAAATTCGGTGCCCTGACCGATGATTTTGTCCTGCTGATGTTGCTCGATAAAATTCAATATTTCCTGTGCTACCTGGCAGGCATTTTCCCAGCGGTTCCACTGTCGCCAGGTACGCATACGCATCGACAGGCTGAATAGGAGGAGCAGAGGACTCTCTATCGTTTGCGCATTGCTCCAGGCGCGTCCGAACCACATCAGCGCATTGGGATAGTCAGCGATAGATTCATACGTACAGCCCAATGAGTTATAGAGGTCATAGAGCTCTCCTCGATCTCGCAACTGGCTCTCCAGTGCTCGCCGTCGCAATTGCAGGCTATGCGCTTCATTGTAACGATGAGATCCAGTGTAGATAAAGCTCAGTGCGTCCAGCGTGAGCGAGAGGATATGCGGATTGTTCAGTTCTTCGGCCAGACGTAAGGCTTCATGTCCACTGACCAGGGCCTGTTCTGCCAGTTCAGGTTTGTGGACCGACGTTGTTATCTCCAATTCGCGTGTATACCAGAAGGTCTGGTATGTGAGGAAGGCGACTCTGGTGCTGCTGAGAGGTTTGCCTTCGAGTAGCTGTAAGCCTGCATCAATGTAGATTTGCGTCTCTGCCAGATTGGGCGGATTGCGGAATAATCCTCGCCAACGACTGGCTAACTCTGCCAGTCGATCATACAGATCGAGCAGATTTGCCCCTGCAATTGGTTGCCCTTCGTTGCTTACCATACGCAGTGCCCGTCGATATTCCTGCCACGCATCGTCAATGTTCCCATGCTGGAAATGTGCATCACCCAGGCGCGTATGCATTTCAACAAGTTCCAGGGGACTGCTCTCGCTCTCATTCAGCAGATCAAGCGCATCGTTATATGCCTGGAGTGCGCGAATTGTGTAGTAGCTATGCAGTGCCTGGTCGCCTGCCATTATGAGATATTTGATCGCGTGCCGACGCAGTTCCGCACGCGTCAAGAGCGGTGAGATCGCGGTTGCCTGCGGTTCTGTATCCGCAACGGCCAGCGAGAAGCCTATCGACCAGTTCGCCAGCGCTTGCTGGTAGTGATAAGCCAGAAATTCAACGGCGGCCTCTTTTTGCTCACTATCCTTACTCTCGTACCAGAGGGCAATGCGTGTATGCTCCTGTGAGCGGCGCATGCGCGGTATATTGTTATAGACGACGTCGCGGATCAGGATATGCTTAAAACTGAACGCGTCTCCTTCATCAATAGTATTGCGCGCTTTATTGCTCTCCACGACAAAATCGCGGTTGGTCAGATCTGCCAGGGCTTGCATGATGGCCTCTGTGCCCAATCCCGCTGCAAGCTCGAGCAATGCAGAGAGCGAGAAGGTTCGCCCGATGATGGCCGCATGCTGCAAAACGAGCTTTTCGGTTGAATTGAGCAGATCGACACGCGCGGCCAGTACTCCCTGAATCGTATCCGGTACATTCAGGAGCGGTAACAGGGAGTGTATCGGCGTGAGTGTTTCGTCAGTACTTTCGTCAGGACTGGTTATTTCACGCAAGATTGCTTCATTCGCTGTGTTCAGTCGCCAGTGCGTGATGCCCTGTGGATCTTCTGCGCGAACCAGGATGTCCTGGTCAATGAGCATACGTACGATCTCTTCGACAAAAAAAGGATTTCCTTCGGAGCGCGTCAGGATCGTGTAACGGAGTATCTCTGGCAGCTCGCTAGAGTTGAGCAGGGCATCGACCAGTTCGTTGCTTTCTTCCCGTGAAAGCGCTTCTAACTCAAGCGTGGTGAAATTGTGTTGTCCGCCTCCCCAGTCGCGTCTCCGTTCGAAAAAGTCTGGACGTGCCGGGCAGAGAAAGAGAATTGGCATACTGGTGATGCGGTCCGTCAAATATTCCAGCAGGTCAAGCAATGCCTCATCGGCCCATTGCAGGTCGTCAACGATGATAATCAGCGGCTGCTGTGCAGCCAGCGCTTCCAGCAGTACACGCCAG
Organism: Ktedonobacteraceae bacterium; assembly: GCA_035493895.1. Lineage (GTDB taxonomy): Bacteria > Chloroflexota > Ktedonobacteria > Ktedonobacterales > Ktedonobacteraceae > DATJHM01. Next base: position 4,645 of record DATJHM010000049.1, on the reverse strand, counting down.
GCTCTCAGGAGCGCGACCTGTGTTCCTCCGTTCGGTTTCACAGTTGCGCTATGCGTGCTCGTCTGATAATCGCGTTTAGGCCAGTTTTTATCATTACTACTGCGGAAGATTTTACCACTCAGGTCTCGCCCAATACTGCGTAACAGCGTTTGCGCAATCTCTTCGGCCGACTCACTTCGTCCAGCTCTTTTCAGCACTTCCCCGACGAAGTGGACGAAACGCTCTTGTAGCGCCTCAATCGTCTCGTCTTCCTGAGCTTGCAGGAGTGAGCGCAGGATCTCAATAAGAGGCCAGTAGGTAATACCCTCGCCATAAGGAGGGCAGCGTCCCTTTAAGATCATGGGGAGGCTATCACTGCTCAGCGAGGAAGTACTTTTTTGCTTTTCCTGTTCGCGTACGATAAATTCGCTTACCAGCCGCGTCTTACCAATACCAGGCGAGCCCAGGATGGTGATCAGGTGGGGATGCCGCTCCGCAATTACTCGGGCGTAGTTTGCATGGATCAGCGTCAATTCCAGGGCGCGTCCTATAAGAGGTGCGCGACTCCCTGCAATGCCACGTGGATGTTGCATGATCGTCATTGCGGCCTTGCAACGTCCCAGCACGACATAGGCGTTGACTGGTTCTGGTTTCCCTTTGATCAGGAGCGGCGCAAGTGCGCGAAAGTCGAAGACCTCGCGCGTCGTCAGATAGGTGCGCTCCCCTACCAGGATCGTCTCAGGCGTCGCGATCTGTTGCAGACGTGCCGCGACATTGACGGCATCACCAGTGATGAGAAAATCATGTCTGGGATAGCTGACATTGTTGGGAATCGCAACCTCGCCTGTATTAATGCCGATGCGCATCTGTAAACGCATGGCCGTCTGGCTGTGAAGCAGGCGTTGTTCGTTAAAGCTGGTCAGTGCCTCTTGCATATCCAGAGCGGCTCTGATGGCTCGATCCGGGTCATCTTCGTGGGCGATGGGGGAACCGAAAACGGCCATGACGGCATCACCGATATACTTCTCGACGGTGCCATCGTACTTACGTATCTGCTCGGTCATGAGATTGAAATAGCCGGTCAGGATTGCACGCATGTCCTCTGGATCAAGCTGATCGGCCAGGGGCGTATAGCTGGTGATGTCCGCGAACATAATCGTAACGATCCGTCGTTCTTCCGGAGGCAGGAGAATCTCCGCAGCCGGAGATGGTGGCCTGTTCGCTTCAGACAAAGAAATACTGGCGCTAGCAGGCTTCGGCGCAATCTCTGTTGGGACCATCGTTCTCGCTTGCAAAGCCGTGCCGCACTCGATACAGAACTTGGCGAAAGGGAGATTGACGGTTTTACAATTGGGGCAGAGGAGCAACCGATTTCCGCACTCAAGACAAAATTTGGCCTGGCTCGGATTATCTGTCTGGCAAGTTGGGCAGCGCATGAATACCTTGTCTTTGTGATGTTGCTTTTTCAATTAGAGCGTGTCGTTCCTCATTATACAACATCGAGCATGATAAAGAGAATAATGTCGCCAGGAAATGCGCATCAATAAAAGCTGCGAGAATTCTGAAGAGGGTACATCTACTGAGAAAGGAAGCGTCAATGAGACGTAGATATAAAGAATGATAGAAGGGTGTTCATCTTTCATTTTTTTGCTGAAGTTGGAACAGATTATGGTACTCTTCGCGTTTTCATAAGTAGGATGCAAAAATGGACCGTATGAAACATGCAGTATTGTGCTTAACGTAAATTGCCGTTATTCTGGAATAGGCAATAGAGTATCACAGAAATGATCGGTAGTATGTTTTTCTCGTCATTATTGCCTTTATATACCGATAACTATGATGGGACTAATTACCTTGTACGCTTGACGGTTGCGTTTCAATTACGTACGATGTGGTGACCGAAGGGAGATCTCATATGCAACAACATTTTCTGGTGGAGAGCCGTAGCTATGATACCTTGCTGCGCGGTTCGTGGAGAGCGTATAAACTTGATGAGACTATCCAGCTCGGCGATGAGCAGCCGTCTCTTGCTAACGATGATCTTGTGCGCCTCTGGCTGCCTGCTGGCACGCCGATGCGCTGGGCGACGGGTACGCGTCCTTTGCGCAGCAACTGTGTGCAGTTTTTCTGGCCGGAGCGCTGGTATATGCTCAGCGCTTTCTATAACGAAAATATGCTGATACATACCTATGCAACAATTATTCAACCTGCCGTGATTCAGCCTGATCGCTTATCTTATGTCGATCTCGATCTCAGTGTGCTGGTCAAGCCCAATCTTTCGTTTGAGGTGCTGACTCAGGCCGAGTTTGAGCAGGCTGCCGATCTCCTCCACTATAGCGAGGAGACGCGCATCAGTGCTCTGATGGCTCTGCGCACGCTGACCAGCGCTATTCAACGGAGCATCGGTCTGTTCTCAGTTGTGCCTTTGGAGCTCAAATCGACCGATTTCAGCCTGGCCCGTTGTGGTCATTAGCCCCGGATGACCGATTCTATCAGGACGTTTATTGATCGTCAAAGGAGACGTTATGGTAAAGCGTATCGATCATGTGGCGATTGTTGTGCATGACCTTGAGCAGGCGCTCTCTTTCTATCGTGATACGCTGGGGATTACGCCGAGTGCGATAAAAGATGTCCCAAGCGAGCAGGTCCGAATCGCTTTTCTTCCCATGGGCGGACCTGGGGGTAGTGAGATTGAACTGGTTCAGCCGACGGCTCCCGATTCCAGTCTGGTCCGGTTTTTAGAGAAACGCGGTGAGGGCCTGCATCATATCTGTCTTGAAGTTCCTGATATCGATGTCGCCTTGCAAGAGATGAAGGCGAAAGGCGCTTCTGTGCTGGACGAGCAGCCACGTCTCGCCGCCGAAGGACGTGCTATCTTCCTGCATCCTCGCAGCACGCACGGCGTATTACTGGAGCTGCTGGAAAAATCGCAACCGTAGAGGCGCAGCTTGCCTGCGCCAGGGGCGTCGACCTCCGCCTCTACAGTGGCATATTCCCGTGCTTCTTCGGCGGATTGCTATCTCGTTTATTTTTCAACATTTCCAGTGCACTGATCAGTTTCTGGCGCGTCTGCTTTGGCTCAATGACTTCATCTATATAGCCTCGACTGGCGGCGATATAGGGATTATTGAACTTTTCGGTATATTCGGCGATCAGCTCTTTACGCCTCTGTTCCTGGTTCTCGGCCTTCTCAATTTCATCTTTAAAGAGAATATTGACGGCGGCCTCGGCTCCCATCACGGCAATTTCAGCGGTCGGCCACGCGTAGTTCATATCTCCGCGTATATGCTTGCTGCTCATCACGTCGTAGGCACCGCCATACGCTTTTCTCGTGATGACCGTTAGTTTGGGAACGGTCGCTTCGCAGTAGGCGTAGAGCAATTTGGCTCCGTGACGAATGATGCCGTTGTGCTCCTGATCGGTGCCGGGAAGAAAGCCGGGCACGTCGACGAAGGTGATGATAGGGATGTTGAAGCAATCGCAGAAACGAACGAAGCGTGCAGCTTTATCCGAGGCATTGATGTCGAGCACACCTGCGAGCGAGCGCGGCTGTTGCGCAACAAGACCAACGGGACGGCCATTCAGGCGTGCAAAGCCGATCAGAATATTCTGCGCGAAGTGGGCCTGGACCTCGAAGAAATCCCCGTCATCGACGATATATTTGATGACGGTTTTCATGTCGTAGGCTTTGTTGGGGGTATCGGGAATGATACTGTTCAGCGCCTCTTCGCTACGGTTGGGCAAATCGGTCGGCGTGATGCGCGGTGGATCTTCCAGGTTGTTGGCGGGAAGATAGCTCATGAGCTGGCGTAGCATCACCATACATTCGGCTTCACCGGGACAGGCGAAGTGCGCCACTCCGCTGGTGCTGTTATGCACATGGGCACCTCCCAGCGCTTCAAATGATACGTCTTCGTGGGTAACGGCCTTGACGACGTTTGGTCCGGTGACAAACATGTAGCTGGTATTTTCGACCATGAAGATAAAGTCGGTGATGGCCGGAGAATAGACGGCTCCGCCCGCGCACGGCCCCATGATTGCTGAGATCTGGGGAATGACACCCGAGGCAAGCGTATTTTTTAAGAAGATATCGGCATACGCTCCCAGGCTCACGACGCCCTCCTGGATGCGCGCGCCACCCGAATCATTCAGTCCGATGATCGGAGCACCGTTCTTCATCGCCAGATCCATGATCTTGCAAATCTTCTCGGCGTGCGTTTCAGAGAGCGAGCCACCAAAAACGGTGAAGTCTTGCGAGAAAACGTAGACCAGGCGTCCTTCGATCTGACCGTAGCCAGTGACGACTCCGTCTCCCAGAATCTTCTGTTCATCCAGGCCAAAGTCTGAGGCCCGGTGCGTGACAAGCATGTCTAGCTCATTAAAGCTGCCCGGGTCCAGCAATAATTCCAGACGTTCTCTGGCCGTGAGCTTACCCTTGCGATGCTGTGTTTCGATCCGCTTGCTACCGCCGCCGAGCATGGCTGCCTCTTGCAATGCGTGTAGTTCGGCGATCTTCTCGTGCGTCCCTCTCAGCGGATTCGTCTCTTGTGTGCTACGTTCACTCGTCGTCATAATACAATCTCCATTGATGCATGCAGGAGGAGAAACTAGAAGAACCTCTCAGGCAGTATAGCATGTTGTTGCTGATGCTGTCTAATTGCTATTT
>DATJHM010000048.1:0-91143 GCA_035493895.1 Ktedonobacteraceae bacterium | reverse complement strand
CGCTCATTCTTGTTTCTACGCAACAGGGCTTTCAGACGCGCTAACAGTTCTTCAGGAGCAAAAGGTTTCACCAGATAATCATCGGCCCCGACCTCCAGGCCCTTGACGCGATCCGCGACGCTATCGCGGGCAGTCAAAAGCAGAATAGGCATAGTATCCCCCGCGGCCCGTAGCCGCTGCACCACATCGAGACCGTTCAGGCGGGGAAGCATGATATCCAGAATAATGATATCAGGAGCACATTCCAGCGTGCGCTGCAATGCCTCGTCACCACTGGCAGCAATCGCAACGCTGTATCCCTCATATGCAACCACGCGTCGAAGCAGATCGGTGATACGTGGGTCATCATCTACAATCAGCACATGGGCTCTCATCAAGTCTCCGTCAGGATAACAATCCTCAGCAATCTATATATGGACTCTTATCTATGACGCATTTGCATGCAAGAGAGGAGCATTTCTCAGGTAAGAATCTGCAAAGAAAAACATTAAAAGACCCATAGAGTGGAATAGATCCTCACGCAATGAGCCTTTTACTGTTTTTGCGATTTATCGCTTATAGTGATTGTTTATCGGGTATTAAATCGCCTGCCAGACACGCACTACCCCATCCCAGGAACCCGAGGCGACACGCGTGCCATCCGGCGACCAGGAGACCGAACTGACCGGCAATTGATGGCTACGATACGTCGTAATAGCCTGTTTTGTGGATACATTCCAGACCTGCGCAATATTGTCGCTACCGACCGATTGCGTACTGCCGCCGCCCGAGACAAGATACTTGCCATCAGGAGACCAGGCCAGCGTTAAGACCGCAGAATTCCCGCTTTGCAGCGTTGTTTGATCCTTGCCACTGGCAGCGTCCCAGATTTGAATTTTATCGTTATTCGTCGAAGCGATAAGCTTGCCATCCGGCGACCAGGCCAGAGCATTGGCCCCCTGGCCCGGATAGGTGAGGATCTCATCCCCCGACAGACTTTTCCAGATCTTCACCGTAGGATGCATAACGCCAGACATCAGCGTCGCAACACCCGAAACAATGGATTTGCTATCAGGAGACCAGGCCAGAGAGGAGACGGAATCATCATTCCCGCTATAGGTTGTCGTCGTTTTGCCCGTCTGAGCCTCCCAGACATGGACCGACGTTTCAGCACTACTGGCAGAAGCAATATGCTGCCCATCATAAGACCAGCGAACGATCGTGACCACACCCTTATGTTCATCATAGGTGAACGAATCTTTGCCGGTCAGAGCTGTCCAGACGCGCACAGAATAATCTTTATTATCGCCATAAGCGCCCCCGCCCGAGGCAATCGTGGCCCCATCCGGCGACCAGGTCAGGCTCAAGACAGCGGCAGGATGGCCTTTATACACCATAAGAGGGGTACCAGAGGTCGCATCCCAGACCTGGACCAGATTATCATTGCCACCTGAGGCAATATACTTGCTATCCGGCGACCAGGCAACTGCATTCACATTGCCATGATGCCCCTTAAAAATCACATACGTTCTTCCCGGATTATCGACCGTTTCCGGGGTAGCCTCATCGGGGGTCGGGGTCGGCGGTGGCGTGGATTGAACTGGCGGGGCAGTTGGAGAGGGCGATGTCCGGGTTGTATCACCACCGGTAGGTGATCCACAGCCAGCAAGCACCAGGCCCATCAGCCCCACCAGGGCAGTGCGACGAGACATATGTTGACCGAACAATGAAGAAAGTGCTTGCGTTGTAGTATCTGAGAACGGAGATATACGATTTGTCATAAATGATTTCCTAAATATACCTTTCTGTTTACGACGAGCAAGCATTCCAAACCACAATGCATTTTGCCCCACATAATAGAGATACAAAAAAGAAAAAGATCTTGCATAGTAAGAGATGCAACAAAACTGTTGTAAGGGCATAAGCAGCCCACACCACTTGTCTTATATCACAGACCTCTTGTGAATGGAAATCAATAGGCGGATAATCCTACTACAACTTCATCGCGGTCCTAAATTGCGAGAAACATAAGCAAAGGCAAGCAAATGAAAAGAGGGGAATTCGGCGTTCTTCCGTGTACCGGAATAGCGTATATTGCTACCGCAGTATGGTAATTTTATACACAAAAATGATAACGATTGCGCCATTTCTCTGTTGACAGGATGATCCGAGGCTCTTTATAATGAAAGCAACAACAAAATAGAAACACAGAAAAGCGCCTGGATCGCGGAAGAGTAGACAGAAGATCATGTGTCCAGAGAGCCGGAGAAGATGAGAGCCGGTCACAGATCCCTGAACGAACACACCGTGAGAGCTGCGCGTAAGAAAGCCCATGATACAAAAAAGGGCATAAACGCGCCGGTCCGACTCCCCCGTCAGTTGGGGTCGCCGATATCCATCGTCTCATGACTGGTGGCCGTCGGACTGAGTGCCTGTTTGCACAAAACAGGAACGAGGATGGGACCACGGAGGCAGAGCTATGCGAAGCGCCTTCGTTCCTCTGTAGAAGAGGAACGAAGGCGCTTTTTATTTTTGTGAATACAGACAAACCTGAGATATTCAACCTTGGAGTATTGAGCCCGAACAAAAAGGAATACAAAATTATGAAAGGTACAAACACATTGCAATTACCAAAAGAACACGTCAAACTTGCCATCCAGAAAGAAGGGCGTCTGACAGAATCGACCCTCGAGCTTCTGCATACAGCAGGATTGCACATTGAAGCGTACAAGCAGCGTCTCTTCAGTAGCTGCCGTAATTTTCCATTGACCGTGCTATTTGTGCGAGATGATGATATTCCCGAATATGTGAGTGAAGGTGTGGTCGATCTGGGCATCGTGGGCAAAAATCTGGTCGTGGAGACGCAGCAGGTTGTGGAAGAATTGCTCCCGCTGAACTATGGACACTGCACCCTGACGGTGGCAATTCCCCGCGAGAGCAGCATCGAGAACATTCAGCAGCTTGCGGGACGAAAAATCGCCACCTCCTATCCCATCACGACCAAAAAGTTTTTTGAAGAGCAGAACATCGACGTCGATATCATCACTATCAGTGGCAGCGTCGAGGTTACGCCCGCATTAGGCGTCGCATCTGCCATCGTTGATCTTGTGAGTACAGGAAGCAGTTTGAAGCTGAACGATCTCGTGCCCCTGAAAACCGTCTTGCAATCACAATCGCTGCTCATTGCGCACCCGGCCTCCGTCCAGGATGAGACCAAAGCCCCCTTGATCGACAGTCTGCTCATGCGTTTTCGCGGTGTCATGAACGCCCGCTCGTTTAAATATATTATGATGAATGCGCCCACGAAGAACGTTCCGGCCATCACCGAACTTTGCACCGGTTTACGTTCGCCAACGGTGCTCCCCACCGCCGATCCAGAATGGGTCGCGGTACACATTGCCGTGCCGGAGGATGATTTCTGGAATATCATCGAGCAGTTACGCATATTGGGTTCGCAGGGGATACTGGTCACGCCCATTGAAAAGCTGTTTTTGTAGCCCGGGCGCAGACAAGCTGCACCTCTACGGGGTTCCAGGGGATGCTCCTACGCCACATGGGTGTAGGAGCATCTGATCAGGCTCAGCGACTACTTCTCTTTTTCCAGAGGAGGAGTATTGCCCCTGATAATCGTTGCGCTGGCGATCGGGGCGGCCCAATGTACGGCATTCGAGATCACTCGTTGCACATCGGGATGGTGATAGGTGGGCAGCGTCTCATGACCTGGCCGGAAATAGAAGATCTTGCCCTTGCCACGAGAATAGCAGCAGCCGCTACGAAATACTTCCCCCCCGGTAAACCAGCTCACAAAGACCAGCGTCTCCGGAGCAGGAATGTCAAAGTGCTCACCATACATCTCCTCATTCTCAATCTCGATGTACTCCCCCAGGCCATCAGCAATGGGATGACCGGGAGCAACCACCCAGAGACGTTCTTTATCGTTCGCCTCGCGCCATTTCAGGTTACAGGTGGTCCCCATCAAGCGCTGAAAGATCTTCGAGAAGTGCCCGGAATGCAGCACAATCAGCCCCATGCCCGCAAGTACAGCGCGTTGAACACGGTCCACAATTTCATCGCGTACCTCGCCATGTGCCATGTGACCCCACCAGACCAGCACATCGGTTGCGTTTAACACCTCTTCGCTCAAACCATGCTCTGGTTCATCCAACGTTGCCGTACGCACCTGTACACCACCACGCTCATTGAGCGCCTCAGCAATCGTCGTGTGAATACCTTTCGGGTAAATCGCAGCCACGCGCTGATCAGAGAGTTCATGACGATATTCGTTCCAGACAGTAACGCGCAATGGAGAAGCCAAAAGTTCATCCTTTCTTGTACAGGGAAAACACCCACTTGTTTCCCCTACCCTCTCTTATATAATCACGTTTCAGCATGGATCTGCAACAAAAAAAGAGCGTAGCACAAAACCGTAGCGGGCAGATTTGAGCACCGCCAGAAAGGAACGTCCCATTTTTAGCGAATAGAGATCATTACTCCATTTTTATCGCATTTATAGTGGCATTTTCCCGCCAGAGACTTGACAAATACGCGCCCGAGAAGCATTACTTATTTATATAGTGTCTGGTATTTGTTATGTGAAACTATTTTCTTCATTGTTTCTCACCACGTTGCCGGGGAAACCGCTTCTCCATAAGGCGCAGGGAAATGCGAAAGGGAACAGAAGATACCATGTTCGAGATAGAGTAGACGGAGAGCGGAATGCACGCATCGAAAGATCAATTCGCACAGATCTTTAAAACACCACCTGACGCACTCATCATTGTCGACCACAACGCAACCATCCAGTATGCCACTGCGACCGTTGAGGTCTGCATCGGGATGACAAAAGATGAGTTGCACGGTAACACTATCTGGCAGTTCTTCCAGGAGCAGACCAATGTCGCGCTCTATGATGCAATAGCGCAAGTTATGCGTACACGAGCGCCCCTGCAAACGGACTATTATTCCCCGCTCACCAATTGCTGGCTAGCCGTGGATCTTTCGCCAGTTGGAGAAGATACGCTCCTGTCCTTCCATGAAAAAACGGAATACCCGTGGCTCCAGAACACGCTTTACCAGAACGCGCTGATACTCCAGAACATCACAGATAGTTTATACCTATGCATCGGGCTTCTAACCCCTGACGGGATCTTGCTGGACATCAATAATGTCCCATTAGAGTATGGAGGAATACGGCGAGAGGAGGTCGTGGGCAAACCATTTGATACATTCCCCTCATGGTCTACCTCTCCCGTTGCGCAACACCAGTTACGCGAAGCAATCAAAAACGCCAGGCGCGGAGAAACCGTGCGCTTTGAAGCCAGAGTTTGGCCAGGAGAAGCAGTCTATCTTGACCTCGAAGTAGCAATCATCCCCTATATACCGACTGGCTGCGACATCGAATATCTCATCTATACAAGCACAATCATCAATGTACGCAGGCAAGCTGAAGAAGAGCTCATCAATGCTATCCCCCAGTTCGTCTGGATGGCGCACCCCGATGGCGCTGTTTACTATGTCAATCAACGTTGGATGGATTATAACAATGTGTCGGAAGAACACATCCAGGGGAAAAACTGGATACATGACATCCACCCCGACGACCGCCAGCAAACACTGACAGGCTGGCACCATTCCCTGAAGGATGGCTCGCCCTATGAAATAGAATACCGCGTACGCAATGGGAAAACCGGAGAATACCGCTGGTTCCTTGCGCAAGGGGTGCCATTGAAGAACGCACAGGGGCAGATTATCAGATGGCTGGGTACGCTTACGGATATCCACGAGAAGAAGCAAGCCGAAGAAGAGATCCGCTTACTCATCAATACCATCCCTCAGTTCGTCTGGATGGCGCGTCTGGATGGCTATATTTACTATGTCAATCAACGTTGGCTGGATTATACCGGTGCGACGGAAGAACAGCTCCTGGGGGAAAATTGGCTTCAGTTCGTCCATCCCGATGACCGTCAGAACCTCACGACCATCTGGCATAACGCCCTACGAACAGGCACCCCAGGAGAAGTTGAACATCGTACACGCCAGGGGAAAACCGGCGAGTACCGCTGGTTCCTTGCCCGAGCCGTACCGCTCAAAAATACCCAGGGCCAGATCATCAAATGGTTTGGCACGGTGACAGATATTCACGCGCAGAAGCAAGCCGAAGAATCTCTGCGTATCAGCGAGGCACGTTTCAAAGTATTGTTTGAATCTGACCTCATCGGCATGGTCATTGCCAACATGCAGGGAAAAATCACGGAAGCCAACGATACCTATGCGCAGATCGTGGGCTATACACGAGAGGAACTACTCAGCGGAGAGTTAAGCATAGAGGCAATCACAGCGCCCGAATTTCGCGCCCTTCACTGGCAGGTCATCAACGAATTGCGGGCGACCGGAACCAGTCGTGTGTATGAAAAAGAATACGAGAGAAAAGATGGTCGTCGCACCTCGGCGATTATAGGATCGGCACAGCTAGACGAGTCGAATAATACATATATTAGCTTTGTGCTTGATATTACCGAACGAAAAGAGCTTGAGAAGAGAAAAGACGAATTCGTGAGCATTGCCAGCCATGAGCTCAAGACGCCATTAACAGCGCTGAGATTGCTGCTCAGTCATCTCCAGCGAGGGCTGAAGAGGGCTGAGAGGGCTGAGGCAGAACGAGATCTGGTCAGGATGGAGGCGCAGGTCATCACATTAACCAGATTGATCAATGATTTGCTGGACGTATCGAAGATCCAGATGGGCAAATTCGATTTTGTCGACGAGCCGTTTGACCTCGACGCCATGCTCCATGACGTCGTGGACCGCCTGCAACAAACTACCACTACCCATACCTTACGCTTTGAGAGCAGCTATCACGGACCAATCCTTGCAGATCACAGCAGACTGGAGCAGGTCATCACCAACCTGATCAGCAACGCAATCAAATATTCCCCACAGGCAGAGACCGTGGATATTTTCCTGAGCAGGTCCAACAACCACGTCTTGCTCAAGGTACAAGATTATGGAGTCGGCATTTCCAGAGAGCATCAACGGGCAATCTTTGAGCGTTTTAATCGCGGAGCTTATAGCGCGCGCGAGAAAGCATTTCCCGGACTGGGCATGGGACTCTACATCGCGCATGAGATTGTCAAACAGTATGGTGGAGACATTGTGGTAGAAAGTAGAGAGGGAAAAGGCTCGACCTTCATCGTTTCTCTTCCTCTACAACCACAAAAGGAGATTTGAGGCTGATATAAGAAACGTGATATGATCTGTATAAGCCCTAACCTGAAGCGCAGGTTTATTTAAGAGCGAACATCAAAGGTAGACAAAATCAAAGGAAGAGGAGTATCCTTTTGAAGACCAGAAAAAAGGCCAATGTAGGCATCATAGGATGTGGTAAGATTAGCTCTATCTACTTCGAAGCCCCCAGTAAGTTTGACATACTCAACATTGCTGCGTGCGCAGACATCGATATGGAACGCGCCCGCAGTCAGGCCCAACGCTATAATGTTCCTAAAGCGTGTAGCGTCGATGAATTACTGGCTGATCCAGATATCGATATCGTCGTAAACCTTACGATTCCCGCAGCACATGCTGAAGTGGACAGGGCCGCTCTACTCAATGGCAAGTCGGTGCATAGTGAAAAGCCGTTAGCCACCACGCGTGCCGACGGGAAACACTTGTTGGCGCTGGCAAACGAAAAACAACTTCGCGTCGGTAGCGCGCCAGATACCTTCTTAGGGGGCGGCATCCAGACCTGTATCAAGCTGATCAACGATGGAGCCATTGGCGAACCAGTAGCCGCAACCGCTTTTATGCTCAGCCATGGTCCCGAGAGCTGGCATCCTGATCCAGAGTTTTACTATCAGCCCGGTGGTGGTCCCCTCTTCGATATGGGCCCCTACTACCTTACCGCACTCGTCTCGCTGCTTGGTCCAGTGCGCCGCGTAACAGGCTCTGCGCGCATTACGCACAAGGAGCGCTTGATCACCAGCCAGCCCAAGTACGGCACAAAGATCAATGTCAATACGCCGACCCATGTTGCGGGCGTCCTGGACTTTGCCGGTGGGGCCGTAGCGACCCTGATCACCAGCTTTGATGTCTGGTCGCATCATCTGCCAAGGATCGAAATCTATGGGACAGAAGGGACGTTGAGCGTCCCCGATCCGAACACCTTCGGTGGCCCGGTTGTTTTACGTCGAGCCGGGGAGAGTGAATGGCAAGAGGTGCCGCTCACCCATGGGCATACGGAAAACTCGCGGGGCATTGGCGTCGCCGATATGGCGCATGCGATCAATGCAGGCCGCCTGCATCGTGCAAACGGAGAGCTAGCGTACCATGTCCTGGACATCATGCAATCGATCTATGATGCCTCAGAGGCTGGGAAACACGTCGATCTGGAAAGCATGTGCGAGCGCCCGGAGCCACTGCCTGCTGGCACACAAACCTGGGATGAGGACTATCTCTAAACAGATATTGGGCAGAGCGCGAGCATGCAGATGCACAATCTCTCTGCCAGATCTTTTTTCAACGCGACACAAGCTATGGGCACCTACGACAGATGTCCATAGCCATACATGTCCATCATCCCGGTAGAGGCGCCGCTTATCTGCGCCAGGGGGTGGCCTATTAGTCAGGCATCTATGACAGATGTCTATCTGGAACAGAGTACACAATAAGACGGTACAAAAAAGATAGGAGTCAGATTATGAGCCGAGACGTATCAAAGAGGAGACTACGTGCGGGTATCGTTGGCGGCGGGCAGGGATCATTCATAGGTGCAGTACATCGCGTCGCTGCGGAACTCGACGGGCAGGCCGAAGTCATCGCCGGAGCCATGTCCACCAATCCAGAGCGAGCGCAGGCCTCCGCCGACGCCTGGTACTTGAAGCGCTCATATAACAGCTATGAGGAGATGGCCGCAGTCGAATCGCAGCGTGCGGACGGAATCGACTTTGTCATGGTCACCGTCCCCAATCACATGCACTTCCCCGTCGTACGCACCTTTCTGGAGCATGGCATCCACGTCGTTTGCGATAAGCCCATGACCTTCACATTAGCAGAGGCAGAGACACTCATCCCACTCGTCGAGAAAAGCAAACTGGTCTTTGCTCTCACGCACAACTACACGGGCTATCCTACCGTTCGCCAGGCCCGCGCCATGGTCAAACAGGGCGCGCTGGGCACCATCCGCAAGGTGCTGGTAGAATACATTCAGGACTGGTTGATCGAGCCACAGGAGCTTTCTGGGAACAAGCAGGCATCGTGGCGTACCGATCCCAGCAAGTCGGGTGTAGCCGGATGTGTTGGTGATATTGGCACGCACGGCGAGAACCTGCTGGAGTATGTTACCGGGCTGAAGATCGCATCACTCTGCGCCGACCTCACCTCATTTGTTGCGGGGCGGCAGTTGGATGACGATGCCAACATGCTCCTGCGCCTGGAAAATGGCGGCAAAGGGATCCTCACTTGCTCACAAATCGCTGCGGGCGAAGAGAACAGCTTGACCTTGCGCGTTTACGGAGATAAAGCGGGCCTTGAGTGGCATCAGATGGAGCCCAATACCCTGATCTTCAAGCCATATGGTCAACCACGCCAGACCCTGCGTACCAACATGGGGTACATGAGCGACGAATCAAAGGCCGCCTCTCGCCTCCCGGCAGGCCATCCTGAAGGATTTTTCGAAGCCTTTGCTAACGTCTATAAGGGAGCGATCGACGATATTCGCCGCGTCGAATCCGGCGAACAGGCTCAGGGCGGCTATCCCACCGTCTACGATGGCCTGCGAGGCGTACAGTTTATCTACAAAGCCGTGGAAAGCTCGCAGAAAGGTGCCGTCTGGGTTGATATGCCCAGATAGCATACGCAAGCAGAAACGAGAGGCATCTTGAAACGGTTGTCTCTCGTTTTGTCTTTTTTTCTTTGCAAATGCATATACTTACGGTCATTTCCCTACCATCAGCATGCTACAATATTCTCAGAGCGAAGCCACAAATTTTTTTACTGGAGCCATAGCATGCTGAACTATACCAACGCCCCGGACTTCACAACAAAATATCTTGAGCAAGTCTGGAAGCGGCTACCACAGTTTATCCGTCCGACATTTCTGCTGCCCTGGACCTATCCAGAGCTTCTGAAATATGACTGCGAGCTGACCATCGTCAGCGAGACATTCCAATATACAGGGAGCTTTAAATTTCGGGCCGCATACAACCTGATCTCCTCCGTTCCCCAGAACCATATCATTGCCGCCTCCTCGGGAAACTTTGGCCAGGCAGTCGCCTACGCCAGCTCATTGCTCGGCAAAACCTGCACCATCGTTATGCCCGCTACATCAGCCAGCGTCAAAATAGCGGCGGTACAGGCGTATGGTGGAGAGGCCAATCTTATCGATGTGCAACAGGTCAGCCGAGCCGAACGGGTGGAACAATTACTCACCGTCCATCCAGGAGCGTTTCAAGCGCATGCCTATGACGATTATCGCGTCGTAGCGGGCAATTCTACGCTCGGAAAAGAAATTTTTGCAAATAACGACTTTGATGTCATCATAGCGCCTGTGGGAGGGGGAGGACTTATTTCCGGGATCACCGTTGCGCGAGATTATCTCCAGCGCAGCACAGAAATTATCGGCGCAGAACCCCTTCCCGGCAATGATGCCGCCCGTTCGTTCAGATCTGGCACGCTCCTCGCTAACGAGCAGGAGCCCGCAACCGTGGCGGATGGTGCGCGCACGATTAGCCTGGGCAAGCTGAACTGGGAAATTATTGAACATGGGCTGTCCGACATTATTGAGGTTCCCGACGCACTCACACTTACCGCACTACGACGTCTCTTCCGCTATGCCAACCTCAAGGTAGAACCGACAGGAGCACTAGCCGTGGCCGCCGTCCTGGGCAATCCAGAACGCTTTGCCGGGAAACGCGTCTGCTGTGTTATCAGTGGCGGCAATGTCGATCCGGCGCTCTATGCCCGGACGATTAGCACCGAGGATTAGGCAGAAATAAGCAGAAAGGCCATCGCCCACTTCTCCGCTTCTCATTTGCAGCGTTGTGGGCGATGGCCTTTCTGCTAGATCCCGGGCTTATTTTGTGCTGGGGTAGGGGTAGATCGCAAAATGGGAAAATTGCACCTGCGCCCCCGGCTTCGCCTGAGGGAGGTTAGAGACAAATAAAGCGATTGTCCCACTGCTATAGCTACTGTCAGTAAAGGACTTCAAAACCTGCCCGTTCACAAGAAACGTCAGCTTCGAGCCATCCCCGATCACCAGGACATGGTTGACTTTTCCGGCTTTATTGATCGCCGAATTACCCGTATAGCCGAGCAGTTTGGTCTCGAACGACTTGCCCGCCGAGTCGAGCGAGCCTTTAAAAACGGCGTAGGAACCATCGCCGTAAAGCTCAAAGCGATAGTAAGTAGCCAGATCGCTATCGGCATTGGATGTACCGCGAACATAGACACCGTAACCGTTATTTTGATCGCCCTCTGAAAGTTTTGCATCAAAGGCGACCTGGAAATTGCTGTACGTACGCGTACCTGGGACCAGTTCCCAGAGCAGCTTATTGGTATTACATTCAAGGGTAAGCATGCTACCGCCAACGGTAACCGCGAAGTTCTTCTCGTCAGCCTGCAAATTCCAGCCAAACGTATTGCTTGTAAAGCTATCGCTAAATAAAGGCGTCCCCTTTGGTTGATAAGATACCGGCTTCTTTGAGGCGGTCTTTGCCGCAGTATCCTGCATATATCTGACGAATCCCATATATCCGCCAATGGTCAGAATCATCAGCAACACGAGAGTAATGATCAGGCGGATCCAGTTGGGAGATTCCGACGCAGTATCTCTTGGCTGTAGCAGCAAATCGCCTGGCATGCGCGGTGCCATAGGGGCTACTAATGGCATAGATGGCATCGGCCTTGAGACCGGGGCCTGCGGCATTGGCCCTGGCATGGGACGAGCCATGCCGGGCACCGGACCTACGCCTCCAGTCATGCTCCCGGTAGTATGTATACGCGGAGGAACTGGATGCCCTCCGCTTACCTGAGGTGGAACTGGCGGACCAGGACGCGCTGTCTGTACAGGCGGGTGTTGCCCACTTCCCCCCTGCATCCTGAATGCGCCCGAATTTGGCTGCGCTTGCACTGGCCCGGGTGGGCCGGGACGCGCTGGCTGTACGGGCGGATGTTGCCCACTTCCTCCCTGCATCCTGAATGCGCCCGAATTGGGTTGCGCTTGAGCGGGCGGTGGCGGCATGGGCGGATATTGCCCACTTCCCCCCTGCATCTTGAATGCGCCCGAATTGGGTTGCGCCTGAACGGGCGGAGGCGGCATGGGCGGATATTGCCCGCTTCCACCCTGCATCTTGAATGCGCCCGAATTTGGAGCTGCGCTCACTGCAACCGGCGACTGAGTTGGAGGCGTACTGGTGGGAACCGAGGAGGGAGAGGCCTGCTCCCCTTGTTGAGCGCTAAATTGCTGCATGGGGCCTTTCTTGGGCGCTGAAGTACTGGTATTCTCCATTGGAGAACTTTGACCCGGTTGCTCAGACTGCTGAGCTGGCATAGCATTATTCTGATATCCACAACGACTACATATCGCCCCAGGTGAGGACAAAGGCGCATTACACTGCTGGCAGCTCTGAACCGGCACCCCCCCGGTAGGTGAAAAAGGAGAAGACATAAAATAACCTCCAAATCAGAACCAAGAATACATGCATGAAGGAGTATCGCATACTGCACCTTGATTGTCCAACAACACTCATCAAGTAGTATATTTGGGTATAGGAATATCCGATTATATTTTTTCCCGAGAGAGAAACCGTCAGGTTCACCAGAAATATTTAGATGCGCAACACAGGAATCTCGCGGCGAATATCAAAACGAAGCACGCTATGAGCACGACGAAGAGCAGCCTCGACTTCCCCCGGGCCTGACCCACGTGCAAAAATAAAGCCGAGATAGCTTGCGCCTTCAGGGAGAGGCACCAGAGAATGATGCAATGGAGCCGTGATCTCCACCCCCGTAATCAAAGGAACAGCGGTTGCTTCCTCAATCCCCTGAACGCCGCGCAGAATACCCGCGGCCGGGATCGGGATCATCATTACCCCCACACCATGCTGGTCGCGCTCAATCATGGCAATTTCTTCCCCGATCGCATGCCGAAGAATCAATTCCTCGAGACACATGCCGGAGCCAAATTCCAGGATTGTGGAACAGAGGCCACCAATGGAGCGACCAGCGATCTCTAACATCCAGGGACCATCGTCATTCACACGCAGTTCCGCGTGTACCGGTCCCTCACGCAATCCGAGAGAAGTGGCAGCCAGCGCGACACAATCGGCGATCTCCTGCTGGACCTGTGGAGTCAGGCGCGAAGGGGTAGTATAAATCGTCTCTTCAAAGAAAGGGCCATCGAGTGGGTCTGGTTTATCGAAAAGAGCAAGAACGCGCAACTGACTCTGTGTGAGCAGACCTTCAAGCGCCACCTCAAAACCGGGAATAAAATCTTCCACTAAAAAATTCGTCTCCTGCTCCAGATAGCCTTCCTGTAACAGCAAACGTTTCAAACGGTGAAATGCAAGCACAAATTCCTGAGGAGTATTGGCCCGCATCACGCCGCGACTTCCCGACAGGCGCAGAGGCTTCAGGACACAGGGATAACTCACCTGAGAGGCGATCCAGCCAGGCTCATCTTGCAGAGAAAAAGGACGAAATACAGGGCAGGGGACACCATGGGCCAACATCAACGTACGCATCAAAAACTTATCACGGGCCGCCTCAGCCGCACCAGGAGAGTTATGGGCCAGACCGAGAGCGGCGGATGCGTGGGCCGCCAGTTCGCTGGCGGTATCATCCACCGAGAGAATGGCCGTCAACGGATGCTTCCGGGCATAGTCCATAATCGTACGAAGTGAGCCTGGAATATCAGAAAAATCGACACCCAGCGGCACATGCCAGTAATCTGCGAGGCTTTCGGGCAGATCAATGCCCACCACAGCCTCCAGCTCAAGCCTTTGCGCAGCCTGCAAGAAGGCACCAGCGCGATACGTAGCTGGTGCCATCAAGAACAAAACACGTTTTCCGTCCCCCTCAAGCACTGTATCCATTGATCAGCTTTCCCTTAATTTTGCGCCACATCGACAGGAAAACCACGCGACTTCAGAGCAGCGGCCAGACCGAAGAGGCGAGCATCGCCCGTTACCGTCCAGATCAGCTCAGCCGGCACAGCGCCACCTGCGCTGGCAGCAGTTTCCCAGACACACTCGTAGGTGCCTTCCCATTGTCGATGTTGTACACGTCCCAGGTACTGCCATGAGGAGATGCCGGGGCGTCGATTATTAAAGCCATAGCCTGCGCTTTCCACGCTGGCAAAGTCCTTACTGCGAAAGATTACTTTCATTGCGTCTTGTTTTTTACCCCACCTGTCCCCCTCTTTCGAGAGGGGATCCTGACACAAAATTGATCATCAAATATGCTCGCCCCTAGTATAATACCGCCCGGCAACCTTGTCGAGCATACAAGAAGTCGATTTTGCGGACAATACCGGTAATAATAGGCACCCTGCTTGAGGATGACCCAAAAGGAACGAAAAAGCGAGACCTTTAGCATATGGATTATGAGACGTTTTTCATTGCGGTATAAGGGATATTTTCCTTGATTATTTTTAAACCACCATAGCTTTTATGGTAAAGACCAGTACAATTCATCGAACCGCATTTACGCTATGTCGCCCACACCGCATAGATAAAGAGAAAAGTTTGCAAAAGTATCGTGCATATAATAGCATGGATTTTGTCTGCGGCATAAGAAGTGGTTTTTGCCTGATTCTCTCGGCATATTTACGCCAGGCAAAGAATAGAGGGAGATTATCTGATGTTCCTGAATGAGCAATACCAGATACAAGACACTATAGGGCAGGGTCCTATAGCGACTGTCTATCGAGCATGGGATATCCGCATGAAGCGAAACGTGGCCCTCAAAGTCCTGCACGAGGTCTACAACAGTGACCCGGACATCATAGCCAGCTTTCAATACGAGGCGAGGGCGGCAACAGCTGTCCGACATCCTAATATTGTGGAGGTGTATGAGCATGGCCTGCTCAATGAGCATTATTTGCTATCAATGGAGCTTATAGAAGGTCCCTCTTTGCGAAAATATCTCGCTTCACGTGGAATGCTGGCCCCTGATCGTACCGTCATCATAGCTCATGACGTTGCGCTGGGACTGGGTGCGGCCCATCGTCGCGGCATCGTGCATAAAAACATTAAACCGCAGAACATCCTGATAGGGCGCGATGGCTCTATCAAACTGACCGGCTTCGGCATTGGCCACCCCTACCAGGGTCATATGACAGAGCACCGCACCATGACGGATAATCTGGCCGCAAGCGTGCCCTATGTGATGCCAGAGCTAACCCAAAGAGAGGAAGTGCTCCCTGCGACTGATGTGTATGCTCTGGGCATGGCAATGTACGAAATGCTGACCGGGCGTACCGCATTCACCGGTAAAACTTCTGAAGAGATAGAGGAGCAGCATATGCAAAATGCGCCGCTCCCGCCCAGCCAGCTCAATCCGGCTATCCCTCCGGCCATGGAGGAGATCATTCTGCGCTGCCTGGAGAAAACTCCAGAGAAGCGCTTCAGCAATGGCTCGCAACTGGCACACGCATTAGAGGCGTTGAACCTGATGTGAACAAGCATGCCGTCTCGCTAGATCGAACAACTCCCATCTTCACAGATGCCAGCATCCTGCGAGGCGGCACCAATATTGATGAGTGGATGCGCTTCAGTCCAGGCTTTTACCAGCACTTCACGAAACACCTCTAACGGTTGCGCGCCGGAGATACCGTACGTTTCGTCAATCGCAAAGAAGGGCACGCCCTGAATGCCAAAAAGTCTTGCGCGTTGCACATCCGCTCTCACCTCATCGGCGTAGGTATCGCTATCGAGCACCGCACGCACTTCGTCCGCATCGATCCCCACCTCGGAGACAACCTGCACAAGCAGTTCGGTATCACCAATCGCAGCGCCCTCGGTAAAATACGCTTTCATGAGGCGCTCTTTGACGGCCCCCTGCAAGTTGTGCTTTGCGCCGAGATGGATCAGGCGATGGGCATTAAAGGTGTTACCGAAGAGCGTCTTTTCAAAATGATACTCGATCCCTACCTGAGCACCCATCTCCGTAATGCGCGCATTGGCCTCCATCGCCTGCTCCGTGCTGATGCCATATTTCTTCGCTACGATCTCGCTGACCTTGATATCCGAAGTGCGCGGCGCTTCCGGATCAAGCTGGTAACTTCGCCAGATCACCTCCACCTGATCGCGATGCTTAAATTCGGCCAATGCCGTTTCAAAACGACGTTTGCCAATATAGCACCAGGGACAGGCCACATCGGACCAGATTTCTACTTGCATCTTTTGCATTGATTTTTCCTTCTCACGTGCTGAAATAACCGATGAAAAAACATCTTCTTCAGGAAATATATTCAAATATGAAAACCAGACACAGCAAGCCAGTATTCCCGCGAGACCTGAACCCCCCGCGCTGAAAAAGCGATTTTTCTGTGCTACAATGCGGTATGCATTTGTATACGCAAGCAAAACACAACAAAGTCAGGAAAGAGCATTGATAGAGCGTTACTTACCCGTACCAATGTGGAACAACAGCACAGGTCGTTGGGAACCGGTCGATTTCCGGCAGGGGCAGAAAGTGACCGCGTGGCCTGAGGGATTTGACCCGCGTCGGCTACCTGAGCCGGAGTATCGCGACGGGGATCGCGTTCAGTTTGTGCGTGACGAAACCTGCGCTCGCGATGGAACTGTGCGCATGGTGCTGCTGGAGGGCGGCTCCTATGGTCCTTTCGATGATCTATCTGAGATCATCCAGCAGCGCTACTGCAATCCCGATGCGCTGCTCTATATTGTCACTGCCCGCAATCACGATCACCGCATACGCGGCTGGAATATTCTTGGTCGTTTCCTCTCGCTCTCGCAGAGGGGATTACGCTAGCCCAAAGCGTGCCGCAAGCGTATCGGCATGCTGATTTTCGGCTTGCTTCAAAGCGGCGAGATAGCGTCCCGTCGTCGCCAGCGATTCGTGGCCCAGACGCGCCTGAATATCGCTCACCTTGGCTCCGGCATCTTCCATCGTACGCGCCCAGGTGTGGCGCGTCACGTGGACTTTGGAGACGCCCAGGTGCTTCTCGCAAATATTGGCAACAGAACGGATCGTCAGGGGCGGCGGAACGACTCCAGGCTGCTCATCGTCCACTACAGAGCGGCGCGTGAAGCTGATCCACAACGGAGCATCCCCATGCAGGCCGCGCAGGCGGGGACCATAGGCCATCGTCAGCCACTCTAGCAGCGCATTCGACACGGCCGGTGGGATCGTATCGCGCATCACCTTGCCGCCTTTACAATGTTCAAAGACCAGCGTGATCCGTGAGCCCTTCAGAATGACATTGCGCCAGCGTAGATCGATCACTTCCGAGAGACGCCTGCCCGTCTGCAATAAAACCGCCAGCATTGCGTAGTCGCGTGCGCCCTGCTTCGTCGTACGATCAATTGCCTGCATACGCTCGGCCACTTCCTCGACCTCAAGCGGCTGCGCATGCTGATAGGACTGTACCCGCGCCCGCTCGACACTCGCAATAGGATTGCCGCAGAACAGGAAGCCGCGCTTATTCGCAAACGTGTAGAAGCTACTGAGAATTGCCAGGCGCTGATTATAGGTTGCTTCCGAGACTTTGCGCTTCTCGACGACAGAGAGCGCGGCAAACCCCTGCGCCGCCAGCCCGATCTCGCTAAAAGCGTGCCGCCGAGCCTCTTCAGAATTCTCATGCACATTCAAAAAGGGGTCCAAATCGCGCCCGGTTTGCCGCAAGAGCGCACGAAAATCGAAAAGGGTATCAGAGTAGGCTTTGTAGGTTTTTTCGCTTCCCGAATGGCGTTTTTTGGCGTCAAGCCAGGCATAAATCGCCTGATCGATCTGAGAACTCTCAACGACCGTCGTCAAGGCTTTTGCGCTCATCTATCCCCCTCTTTACGAATATACGAATACAATGTAATTGCAACTAATGCGCAGGAACAGGGATATTGTAGCACAGGCAGACACAATGCGTCTACACAGAGAGGGATAGTTAGGAAGCGCTTTTACGTCCACCAATGGGGAAACTGGAACGCACCGTCTGCACATCAGAGAGACCATGCAATGCAGCCAGGAGGTGTACAATCTGCTTCGGCTTCTGAAAACGGCAATTCAGGCCAATAGTATCATGTGGCTCATTGTGTACGATATCGATCTTCTCAATCTCCACGTCATGCTGTTCGCACAGTTCATATAACTGCTCTAAGAGAAGGCCGGAGATTGAGCTGACGTCGAGATGGATAAGCTGGGTGCGCACGTGAAAGGGGAAGAGATTGATTTCGGCATAGTAGAGGCCGACGAGGACAAAAAGAGCAAACGCAGTCGCCACAACTGCTTCCCAGAGAAAGCCAATACCACAGGCCATGCCAACAGCCGCAACCATCCAGATCGCGCTGGCCGTCGTCAATCCCTTGACCTTCTCGTTTTTCTCCATCGTATAAATCGCACCGCCGCCCAGAAAGCCGATGCCTGCAACAATATAGGAAGCAATACGCGTCGGATCAATCTGCATATGGGCCACGCGCGCCAGATCCGTGAAGCCAAAGGCTGAAACAAGCGTAAAAAGCGCGGAGCCAAGCGAGACAAGCGCATTGGTACGTAAACCCGCTGAATGATAACGCCATTCACGCTCTATACCAATCAGGCCACCCAGCACTAACGCTGCGGCCAGACGAAAAATAACATCCGAGACAGAGATCACCAGATTCCACCTCTTCTCTCGCGCCCTGCCAGCCTGTTATGCCATCATCAGCACCTCGGCGGCTTCAGCAGGCTTCCATTGTAGAGAGATTCCGCGCTGCCAATCGTTCACTATCGCTAGAAACGCTTCCACTACCTGCGGATCAAATTGCCGCTCGCACCCTTCAATCAGCTCGTTGCAAGCATGATGAAACGAAAGAGATTTCCGATAACACCGCTCACTTCTCATAGCATCAAACGCATCAACCACCGCAATAATCCGCGCTTCAAGAGGGATCTCGTGACCAGACAGGCCATAAGGATAGCCACGACCATCCCAGCGCTCATGGTGTGCCAGCACGATCGGCGCAACCCGCGCAAAAATACCACCAGCCTGCATCAGGATTCGATAGCCAACCTCCGTATGAGTCCGCATAACCGCCCACTCCTCTTCAGTCAAAGGAAGCGTTTTCTGCAAAATAGCATGGGGAATGCAGACCTTCCCGATATCATGCAGGCGTGCCGCGAGACGGAGCAGAGAGATACGCTCGTTGGAAAGATGGAGCGAGCGAGCTGTCCCTTCAGCCAGAGCGACCAGCCGCGAAGCATGTTCGCTGGTGGATTGGTCGTTCAAAGCTTCGACACTCGTCAGCGTTTGTAAAATGGTTGTCTCCAACATACTTCGTATCTCCTCTCAGCAATCTACGCAATACCAGATTTCTACCTCTATTAGTATAACGGTGGCAAGGAAAGAACCGTTCCACTCAAGAATGGATCTACTGCGTGGAGAGAGACATATTTCCTATTCAATCGGCATGTGCAAGCATATCAATCACAATCATGACGGCGAGGAGCAAGAGCGCGTCTTCATCAGGCAGGATAGAGACCTGATACCCCTGCTCCTCAGCACCGGCAGCGGGAGTAATAGTTGCCACAGCGCGATTGCCACGACGGACTCTGTAGCGATAGAGCGTGACATTTCCCTGTGTCGTCAGCGTAGTTCCATCCATCAATGTAATCAGGTAGCGTTCGCGCAGCAATGGGAGGGCTGTTCTTTTTATTGAGGCAGAGACATGATGATGTTTATAGATATCAAACGTGGCGCGCAGAGCCGACATATTCTCCAGAATGCAAGCATACTTCTCGCCTGCCCCATTCTTCAGGATCAACGGTTCGTGGCGCATAAGGACATGATCGGTCAGCAAGATAACGCGATTCTGCTCATCTTGTACGATAAAAGGTGCTTCCTGCGAGCTTCCCTGCCGCTTGATCTGGTAGAGCATACGTATACTCCTCGTCCTGGAAAACAAGTCTATAGAACAGTATAAAAAATATCCAGGGCGAGAGGGGTCATCCAAAAGGTGGAAAGAGAATTTATCGTTTGCCCCGACGCATAGACGCACATCCCGTAGAGGTGCTGCTTGTCTGCACCAGAGGACCCACGACGGCGCATCTCGACGCAGACAATATCGGGAAATGACCTGTGTCAATTTCCCGATATTGTCTATGAGGTTAGATGGCTTCCACCTCGAGCAGGGAACTGGCAGCCTGGGAAGCTTGATCCAACGGCAATACCTGACAGGCTTCAGGGGGGAACGATACCTGGACACGATGTCCCACCGTGTAGCCTTCCACCAGACGACTGGGAATATCAGCCGTCAATTTTCCTTGCTCGCTCAGTTGAATGTGGAAGCGGGTAAAGGGTCCCAGAAACGTACGCAGTTCAATAACGCCGTCCAGATAGTTCCCGCGCCCATTTTGTGCTGTATCCACCGCTTCGTCAGTTGCGTGCAACGCAATCTCCTCAGGGCGAACGACCACGAGGACCACAGCCCCATCAGCAAGCGTGGGCTGTGCGGGAATCTGGAAAAGCTGGTTCCCGATGCGACACAGACCTTCCCTCGCCGAATCAAGCGTCCCTGTGAACTGATTGGTCGTGCCCACAAACGTCGCGGCAAAAGCTGTGCGCGGATTGCGATAGATCTCCTCAGGCTGATCGATCTGCTCAACCTTACCCTTTGCCATGACCGCAATGCGATCAGAGATGGCCAGCGCCTCCTCCTGATCGTGCGTGACATAGATCGCCGTCATTGCCAGTTGTTGCTGGATACGACGAATCTCGTTACGCAGCGAGACACGCACACGCGCGTCAAGCGCGGAGAGAGGCTCATCGAGCAGAAGCACCTTCGGCTCGACAGCCAGCGCACGCGCCAGCGCAATACGCTGCTGCTGTCCGCCTGAGAGCTGATGCGGATAGTGCCGACCACGTCCGGCCAGATCGACCAGTTCTAACAACTCAGCACAGCGTTTGCGAATATGCTCGCTGGGAAGCTTCTTCATATTCATGCCAAAGGCAATATTCTGTTCCGCCGTCATATGCGGGAACAGCGCATACGACTGGAAGACCATGCCCATCGGTCGTTTCCGCGCCGCACGTTGCGTGATATCCTCGCCATCCAGCAAAATACGGCCACCATCGGGCTGCTCAAAGCCTGCAACCATGCGCAGCATCGTCGTTTTGCCACAACCGCTTGGCCCTAACAGCGTCAAAAACTCCCCCTGTTCGATCGAGAGAGAAATATGATCAACGGCGGTCAACTTGCCGAAATATTTCACCATATCTTCAAAGACAAGAAAGCTCATAAGCCGCTCCTTTTCATGCGTTCGTCCATATATCTATCTGCTTACTTAATCGCAACAATCTCAGAACCGCCCTCTGATCCGGCAGCATCCGCACGGCGACGGAGAAGGAGAATGATTGCCAGCACGCAGATCAGCGTCAAAATAAAGCTAAAAACAGAGAGCGAAGCGGCCTCGTGCGGGTCCATCTGTCCCACCTGATTCAGATAGTTGGGGAACGTATAGATACCGAAGAGGGAAGCCAGCGTATATTCGCCCATGGCCGTAGAGAACGTGAGCAGCGCAGCGCTGATCATGCCCGGCCAGATATTGGGGAGGATGACGTGCCAGAAGATATTCCACCAGTTCGCCCCCAGGCTCTGGCCCGCCTCCGTCAGCACGGTCGCATTGAGCGCACGCAAACTATTATCGATGGGCCGATAGACGAACGGCAATGAGATGATCACATACGCACAGGCCAGAAGCGGCGGCGTATTGGCAATCGTAAACGGCGGTCCGCTCAACAGAGGGACTAACCCGAAAGAAAAAATCGCCGTGAGCGTATCTGGCGTGCCATAGACCTCAAGCAGACCGAGCGAGAGGACAATAGCCGGGACCGCAAAAGGGATCAGGGACAGAATCTCCAGAAGCACACGCAGCTTCGGCAGACGGATCTGCACCCAGTAAGCTGTCGGCGTGATCAAGATGAGAGAGAGGAGCGTTGCCGTTACCGCCAGTTCCAGAGAAGTCAGTAATGTATTATAAAAATCCTTGTCGCTAAAAATTTTCTGAAACGAGGAAAAAAGAGAATCGCCCGAAAGCCCAAAGGCCAGCATCGCACCAAGAGGAACCAGCAGATAGATCAGAGCCAGAATCAGAAACAGCGTATCGACGCCGAAGCGGAGACGTCGCTGCGACCTGTCCGGCGATACAGTTGTAGCCATACGTTCTTTTTTACCTTCCCTGCCAGCGACTGATGCGACGTAGCATAAATGTGTAGACGAAAACGACGAGCAGGAGAATGACCATCATCCCCATCGCCAGCGCATTGCCCAGACCGGTATCCAGGCTCACATTGCCACTCACCACAAAGCTAATCAATATCGGCACCAGATTGATATTTCCCTGCGCCAGAGCATAGGCCGAGGCAAAGGCTCCGAAAGAGTTGGCAAAGAGTAGCATCATACCCGCGATAATCGAAGGAAACAGAACGGGCAAGGCGACCTTTAGCCAGTACATGTAAGGAGAAGCCCCCAGATTCGTTGCCGCCTCACGCCATTCGGGACGCAGGCCACTCAAGGCAGGGAGCGTGACAAGCACCATCAAAGGCAACTGGAAATAGGTATAGACCAGGACCAGACCCGAGAATGTATACAAATTAAATCCAAGATCATAGATATTCACGTGAAACCAGGCCCGTATCGCCACTGTCAGAAAGCCTGTAACACCGAGCGTGGCAATAAACGCAAAGGCCAGCGGTACGCCCGCAAAGTTCGCGGCAATACTGGAAAAGCTCACAATAAGCTGACGTAGCCAGTGGCTGCGCAGGCGAAAAACACCGTAGGCCACAATCGCGCCCACAATTCCACCGACCAATGCAGTCACCAGAGAAAGGGTAATACTATTCTGGAATGCGTGGAAATTTCCCGATTGTGAAAACATACGCTGATAATTTTCGAGCGTGACAGCACCAGTATTGCTATCAAGAAAGCTGCCCTGAAACACGACCAGGGCCGGTAGCACCTCAAAGAGCAAACAAAAGAGCAGCAACGGGCATACGCCCAGCCAGCTCACCAGCGTAAACGTCCAGCGCATACCGCCCTTGCGAGGTGATGCTATGGACACCCGCTCCTGTTTTTGTTGAACAGTACTGCCCTCCGCAATATCATTCATCGTACATCCTTTCTGGATGATCGCAGGCACGTTATCAAGAGAGTGAGAGATGGGACTTTTTGTGCATCCCTCTCTCACTCTTCCTACACATTGCTTGGTGTTGACACTACTGACCAAGGACCTGAGATTGCCAGTTCTGATTCAAGGTGTTCGTAGCCGTTGAGAGCAACTTCGGATCGGTAACGAACTTGACATTCGCATACTGATCCGCTGAGGGCAATTTCGCCGCCAGATCGGCAGGGACTTTATTATCCGCCACCAGCTTCTTGTAACGTGCCGGGTGTGCATACCCCTTCAAGTAGAAGAGCTGACCTTCATCGGAGAAGATATACTCCATCCACAGGCGTGCGGCATAAGGATGAGGAGCCGTCTTGTTAATAATCGAGACATAGGGACCGGCAATCGAACCATCAGAAGGAATGAGCACCTGCAAGTTTGGCTTGCCCTTCAAATCGTCGCGATGAGCGAGCCCCAGATAGTCCCAGATAATCGCAATCGCCACTTCGCCTTTGGCGATATTCGCTTCGCTGGCACGCGCAGAGGTGAAGTTCCCTTTTTTCTTTAATTGAGCAAAGTACTCGATTCCCGGCTGGATATCGTTCAGGCTACCGCTCGTTGCTAAAGCGGCTGAATAGACAGCATTAAAAGCATCAGTGGCCTGGCGTGGATCGCCATCAATGCCGACCATGTTTTTATAACTTCCAGCCAACAGCTCTTTGAACGATGTAGGCGGATTCTTGACAAGATCGGTATTGATCACAAAAGCCTGCGTGCCCCAGTACTCAGTACACCAGTTGCCACTGGGGTCCTTCAAATCATCTTCGATGTCGGCCCAGTACGAATGTTTATAGGGCGTGACCAGACCAGCTGCGATGGCTTGAGGACCGAATGAAAAGCCCACGTCACCAATATCGCCATGGGGATGCAGTTTCGATTGCTTAAATACTTCCAGCTCCTGCGCTGAGGAGTATTCGGCCTCTGCTTTGTAATCGATTTGCACGTACTTTTTGGCATAGCCCGCGAGAATGTCGGCATAGTCAGCCCATTCTGGTGGAATACCAATGGCTTGCAGATCCCCTTCTTTTTTGGCATTCGTGATCAGCGTTTGCAAATCTATCGGGCCGGTAAGATTCGCCGCTGCGCTAGAAGAGGTCGTGGGTGCGCTCTGTCCGCAGGCCGCAAGGAAGGCTGAGAAGGACGCGGTAGCTACGCCTGCACTGGCCAGTTGTTTCAGAAATCGACGACGATTTGAGGGAGAGCTGGAGAGAATTTCGTGAATACTTGAATCGATCTCGCTCATAAATAAGGGTTCCTCCGGGGTACCAGAACTGAATAAAAGAAATACAACCATCGCACACCACCAGTGCACGACGTCATCAGGCAGAACAGAGGAAACAGAGATGATGAATAGCATCTTTTTTTGACGCTATCTGCGCTCAATATACGGGTCATGCAATGCTTTCACAATGTACGCAACGTATATATGCTGCATCTCCTCAACGTATATTTAGTACATACACTACATTTTTTACCTTCATTTAATTGCAAGATAATCATCGTTTAAATTCA
Source organism: Ktedonobacteraceae bacterium (assembly GCA_035493895.1). Lineage (GTDB taxonomy): Bacteria > Chloroflexota > Ktedonobacteria > Ktedonobacterales > Ktedonobacteraceae > DATJHM01. The sequence continues at coordinate 66,282 of DATJHM010000048.1, read as the reverse complement.
GGTTAATATCCTTACGGTAGAGTAGGGGCAACAGAGATAATTAAACGGATCATGCAGAACAGAGATTAGCATCGCACATTTCCATTGATTCTTCAGGATCGCAATAGACATTAGCAACAAAGAAGGGTCGCGGACAAGCGTCCTGATATGATATGCTAAAGATAAGAGCACAAGATGCGCCGAATACAAATTAAGCGCATTGTGTATCCTACCCTGTTCGTACACATCAACCGTGTATGAGCGGTTTTCTGCTATTGAGAAAAGAATCAGTGGAAGGACACCCCATGAGATTCGGAATATGTGCGCCTCTCCGTCAGGTAGCTCAGCTCAAAGAATTTCCCTTTGACTACCTGGAAGAGGGCGTACAACGTTTTCTCGTACCCGAGCAACCACACCAGGAGTTCGTCGCGCTGTGGCACGAAGCTCAGCACTTGCCGGTCCCCGTAGAGGCAGCCAACGCATTGCTGCCCGCTGACCTTGTGCTGGTTGCCACCTCAACCCAGCCGGTTGATGCATCCCGCCTGGAACGCTACATCAAAACCACCTTGCAGCGTGCAGAACAGGCAGAAGTCCGTATTCTCGTTTTTGGCAGTGGGAACGCAAGAATGTGTCCCCCCGGCCACGATCATGCTGATGCGCTCCGTCAAATCAGCGACCATTTTGCACTGTGGGTGAGTTGGGCCACCCAGTATCATGTACAATTCGTGCTCGAACCACTTCGCTATCAGGAAACGAACACCTTGAATACGGTCGCCGAGAGCGGCGAGTGGCTGAGCCACGTTCCGCACGCGGGTGCAAGCCTGCTGGCAGATTTCTACCATATGCTCGCCAATCAGGAGGCACCAGAGACACTCCCGCCCTGGGTGCCGCTACTCTCTCACGTCCATCTTGCAGAACTTGAAGGGCGTACTGCTCCCGGGTATCATGGAGAAGATTTCCGCCCCTATCTTCGTGCCTTGCGAGAGGGTGGCTACGACCAGCGCATCTCTATTGAATGCAACTGGCACGATTTTGCGGCAGAAGTTGGTCCTGCGCTTGCAACACTCCGCCAGCAATGGCTGGAGAGTGTCTGAACAAACAAGCGTCTATGCCGAAGGCATGTTATCACACTTTTTCCAGGAAATCGAACATATTTTGCGCAATGGAACCAGAATTGAAGGAAAGTCGAATCTATGACAGAGAAACTACGCTTTGGTATCATTGGTTGCGGAGTCATCGGCCCATTGCATGCGGAGGCCCTCAAGGTTATTCCAGATGCAGAACTCGTCGCAGTGGCCGACGTTGTCCCTGAAAAAGCGCAGAAACTTGGGGAGAAGTATAACGCACGCGCCTATACAGATGCAGGCGAGATGCTCGAACGCGAACATCTGGATGTGGTTGATGTCTGCGTTCCCAGCGGACTGCATGGTCAGATCGCTATCCAGGTAATGCGTGCCGGTAGCCACGTGATCATCGAAAAACCGATCGAAATCCAGCACGAACGCATTGCTGAGATCATACGCGTCCAGAAAGAGACCGGGCGCAAGGTTGCCGTGATCAGTCAGCACCGCTTTGATCCTGCCGCAGTCCAGGTCCATAAGCTGGTGCAAGAGGGAGCATTTGGTCGTCTGGTACTGGGAAATGCGGCTATTCCATGGTGGCGCTCGCAGAAATACTACGATAGCGGCGCATGGCGCGGAACGTGGGAACTGGACGGCGGCGGTATCCTGATGAACCAATCGATCCACTCGATTGATGTACTTCAGTGGCTAATGGGACCCGTAAAAAGCATCCGGGCCTATACCGATACGCTGGTACACCAGATGGAGACCGAGGACGTGGCCGTGGCCGTTCTGCGCTTTGCCAATGGCGCGCTCGGAACCATTTCAGCCACAACAGGTGGCTATCCAGGAGCAGTCACGCGTATCGAGATCTTCGGCGACAAGGGCTCTGCCATTATCGAGAATGACCGTCTTGGCTATTTGCATCTGGCACGCGATGATCAGGAGGAGCTTGGTCCTTACGGCGGGGCCAAGAAGGGAAGTGGTGCAAGCACTGATAGCACGACAGCTAAAGACCCCGCCGCTTTGCAGGCCAATACCCATGCCCAGCAGATCACCAATATGATCCAGGCGATCCGTGAAGATGGCACACCGCTGGTGGATGCACAGGCGGGACGCCATCCGGTTGAGATTATTCTCGGCGTCTACGAAGCCGCTAGAACAGGGAAGGAGATCGTACTCTCATGATTCGTCTCTCTGCTTTTGCAGACGAAATATCGCCAGATCTGAATGAGCAGATCGAGGTGCTCAAACGCGAACATATTCACTTTATTGAGCTACGCGGCGTGTGGGGCATCAATGTGCTCTCGCTCAGCGACGAACAGGTTGCGGAGGTCGGGCAAACGCTGAAAGCAAATGGGATTGGCGTTGCGGCCATTGCCTCGCCCATCGGAAAAGTGCCGGTCGATTTCGCTTTCGAGGAACATCTGAAACAATTTGAGCGTGCGTTGACGGTCGCCCAACGTCTGAACACTGCCTATATTCGCATGTTCTCCTTCTATGCACCCGCCAGCCAGCCAGATGCTGACCCGGCAAGCTATCGCGAAGAGGTGCTACGCCGCCTCGGTGTGCTGACAGAACGTGCGCAGGCTGCCGGAGTGACGCTGGTGCATGAAAACGAGAAAGATATTTACGGCGATACGATTGCACGCAACGTCGATATCTTCCAGGCGATTCAGAGTCCCGCTCTCCGCTCCGTGCTTGATCCAGCAAACTATCTCCAATGCGAGCAGGTACCCTATCCCGATGCGTACGAGGCGACCCTGCCCTGGTTGGATTATGTGCACGTCAAGGATGTGCGCGCAGATGGCACGCTGGTTCCCGCTGGTGAAGGGGAAGGGCACTGGCCCGAACTGCTGGAACGATTACGTAAGGATGGCTATGATGGCTTCCTGGCGCTGGAGCCGCATCTGAAAGCTGCGGGTCAGTTCCAGGGCTTCAGCGGTCCGAATCTGTTCCAGAGTGCCTCGCAAGCATTGCAGAGTCTGCTGAAGAAGATGGATTGGGAGTACGCCTGAACGCTTGACGAAACGTTTTTTCGAACGGAATCGTCGCCCTCACCGGGCAGGCATGAAGCCCTGCCCCTACCTGTCCTGTTTCTTCGAGAAGGTGAATGCCTGTTGTGTGGGGGCAGAGATCCCGTTTGAATGATGTGTCTTATAGGTGCTTCACGGTATGGGGAATGGATGTAGTAGTCCCCATACCGTGAAGCACAAAATTGTTGTTTAGCCGCCTGTTTGGTGGCCCTGTATACAAGTGGCGTGGAAGAGAAAAGAGCGAATCTGTGTGATTACGCTCTCTCCTGGATAGAGTGGGCACGCCTTTAAACATTGAGCTGTCGAATGTCCTGAGCGACCTCTTCCATCTTCGTGGCCCAGGCTGCTGGATTGCCCCCCGCGCCGCTAATCTGACGAAATTCGAGGACGGCTCCCGGCTTTGGTCCGCCAAGATTCTCCGGGCCGAGCAGATTTTTGCTCTCATTCTCGGTAAAGGGGTCGCGACCGTGTGTATCTGTGAAGGCGCTGAGCAGGAACGCCTTTACGGTCGTGGTGTTATTCTCCAGGCCAGGATCGTTGTAGAGAGGTTCATCAAGCTTTCTCTTTGTCGCAGTGGCAAAATTCTTGGTGAGCAATGTCGCATTCCCATAGACCCATCGCTCACCCTTTGTTGATAATCCATCCGTTCGTATGCGGCTAAATGCGCTACGCGAGAACAGTCCGGTGATATTTTTCGGATTGCTGCTCTCCACCCTGCTTGCTTCCCCACCCAGCAGGTATGCTGCAACCAGTGTGAGAAACCCCATCAAGGCTTCAGCAGCCTGCGCATTCTCAGCATTGAATTTCCGCAGAGTGCCTGCATTCGTGTCCGTGTAAACGGTATTAGCAATCATTTTCGCATTCGTAGCAATGGTTTGATTTCTATTTTTTGGGGATTGGAGCGCGGCATAGTACGCCGGATTCGCTCCACTATTTCCCTCTGCCACCGCGGTATGCAGGTTCACAAGCTTATGTGTGTAGACCCCTGCCGTCGCCTGTAAAATGCCAGCAAAACTGACTTTAGCCCGGCTCGCCGGGAGGAACACGCCCATAGGATCGGCGCTCGTGGGAATGCCGACCATTGCACGTTGTTCAGAGCCAGCCCCGTTCGGCAGCAAAAAGCGAGCAGTGTCAGGATTGTTAGGCTGAATATGGTTGTAGAATGTCTGCATTTCTGCCTGCAACGTCGCTATTTCCGCCGTAATATTCATGGCATTGGTGGTATCGATGGGGGTTGTAACTATTTCCATGCGTTGTTTGGAGACGAAATCGTTGCCGATATCCGGCACAACTGCGAGATGCGCATCTGTATAAATGGTCGATGGCTCTTCTTTATTGCGCTTCAGCGAATAGGCAACTTGCTTGTATGGTACAGGAACACGCGCATTGGCCCAATCATCATTCTGGGGACGTACATTCGCGGCAAGATTATCGTTCATCCCTGGATTATAGAGGCTGATCGGTACATTGAGTTCGACCTCGAACCCGACGGCGCGTTGAATGGTCAGGGGAACCCCACCAGTAGCCGAACGCGACACAGATGCAGCTCGCATAGGCGCTACCTGCCCGGCGGCAATCTGTCTGGCAGCCGAAGATGCGGCCCGCTCGAAACGATCACCTGGCTGGCTGATGTTGATACCACCTGCCCCTGGCGTGCCGGAAACAGGACCCGCCGCTTGCTGTAAGGTGTGGGTGGCCTCGTGAGCGAGCAAGGACATCCCCCGTCGCGTGTCAGGATGATACATGCCCGACCGGAAGAAAATATCACGACCCGTGGTAAAGGCCAGTGCATTCACCGATCGCGCCAGTGTGCTCGCATTGACATCGCTATGCACACGCACCGCCGAGAGATTCGCGCCCAATCCCTGCTCCAACCGACGTTGTACACGACCTTCCAGGGGATGACCACCTGTAGCAATAGCTGCACGGATGCGCTGTGCGAGTGGGGTCTCTGCGCCCGCCTCATTCTGTCGAGGGAGGTCCACGTCAGCGTTCGCAGGATTGGTCTCACGCTGTGCAAAAAGAGGCAGACGGCTAAGATCAAATGCAACAGGAGCATTTCCTGAATCAGCAGAGGCCGATAACGCAGTCGTAGATCCAGCACTCCGCTGGTTTAGCGAGGTGGTGAGTGAGTGTTGTGGTGGCGACTTGTGGGTAAACGAAGATGAGGAGGACAACGCTCTCCTCTTGTGAAGATGGGCAAACGTGTTCATGATATGCTCCTTGCCGTTTCTCCATCGTAAAGAAGGCCAGAGAGGATCTTTTTTATATTTCCTCCAGCACATATCATACCATAACAATGTATACAGAAACCGCTGCCTTCTTCCCTTTTTGGTCCATCCTCTTCCAAGTTTGGTGATTCCACAGAAGTGGGACACGATCAATTTCGACGGCGAGCAGCGTCCCCTCATTGAGGACATGGTCAGGCGACTGACCGATGATGGGGCCTGGCAGAGGTTCGCAGTTGCACTTGAACGGGGTGTGGCTGCATTCGCCTCCGTAGCCCCCCGCATTGGATTGGATACCATCAACTGTGCGGTGGTCCTCACCAGGCACAATAGCAATCTTCCCGGTCGAGGCTATGCGGGATTTGGTGGCCTCCCAGGCTATCTCATGGTCTCGCTCAGCCTCACCAACGACTATACGCTGCCCCGCGTCGGGCCAGCATCGGTTCATGAGCTCAACCACAACGTCCGTTTCAAGATCGTGCCCTTCCTGCCCATGCAGGTCACCGTTGCCGATTATATCATCGCCGAAGGGTTGGCTGAAGCATTCGCAGCTGAGCTCTTTGGAGAGGAACTGGTCGGCTACTTTGTCACTGATTTCAACGAGGAGGAACTGGCCACAGCCCGGCGCGTCATTAGCGGTGCGCTTGAGGTGCGCGGCTTCAATGCGGTGCGCGGCTATATCTTCGGCGATACCATTGCCACATCCTGGGGGCAGCCCAAAGCTGGCATTCCTGATTTTGCCGGATACGCCATCGGTTATCGTGTTGTCCAGCACTATCTCCAACGCACAGGCAAATCCGTCGTCGAAGCCACCTTCCTCCCATCTCAGGAGATTATCACGGAGTCCGGTTTTTTCGCGTAGAAAATGAGAAGAATACAGATTGAAGAAGCAGGGAGGTCGACTGAAGGGCTCTGGATGACCAGGCATTTTCTGTCCATTGGCCAGGCAGCAGCAGAGAAACAGTTCGTTTCAACGCTGCTGCATTCATATATAAAATGAAAGCGCATCATGCGAACTCTCTTTCGTTCACGCGTAGCACACTCAACGCAACTTTCTCAGCCTACCCACGAATATCTGGCACGGCAATTATTTCCCAGAGGCGTCCCTTCAGCAGAGGACCGAGCGTCCAGAGATGCGGTACGGGACGCCCTTCGCCATCCATTAATACACCATCAGCGGTGCCGTCGAGACCAGGCGCTAACGGGTCCGGACGTATCATCTCCTCTTCCAGCAGGTTCATATCCCAATTTATAGTAGTAACTGTATCGTATATGGTATGATAAGTCCAGGTAGATTTTGTAAGTATTATCCAAATTTTTTCTTTGGATAGAGAGGAGTGATCTATGAGTCTGACCCTGGTCCAGCTGGAAACGTTCATGCGATTGGCCGCGCTGGGCAATTTTACACGGGTTGCCGAAGAACGTTTCCTGACACAGCCAGCCGTCACTCAGCAGATACGAGCCCTGGAGCGACATTTCAAATTACAGCTCGTCGAGGTCGTTGGTCATCAGCCGGAGTTGACCGAAGCGGGCCGTTTTCTTGCGGCGCGTGCTGGTGATCTCCTGACCAGTGTCGCGGCATTGGAGCATGATATGACCGAATTTGCCGAGGCGCGCGCCGGGGAATTACGGCTTGGCGCAACATTGACGATCGGAACGTACGCCCTTCCCTCTCTCCTCGCTCGCTTTACGCAGAAGCATGCAGGCGTTCATCTCCATGTAGAGGTTGCCAATACCAGCACTATCGCTCATCATGTGCATACTGGCGCGCTCAATCTGGGACTCATAGAAGGCTCAAGTCAGGATGAGCAACTGGAGCATATCCCCTATCAGCATGACCATCTCATCCTCGTAGTCTCCCCACAACATGCCTTTGCGCAGCAAGAATCGATTACGCAACAGGAGTTGATTGGCGAACCCATGGTGTGGCGCGAACCGGGCTCAGGAACCCGCCTGCTCGTAGAACAGGCGCTTGCCGCCGCAGGTATCATTCCCCATGTCGTACTCGAGCTACCAAGCGGCGAGGGCGTGGCGCGGGCTGTTGAGGCCGGACTCGGCATCGCGTTTCTCTCGCCACTGACCGTTGAGCGTGCAATAGCCGAGAAACGTCTCGCAGCGGTTGCTGTCACAAACTTCTCCTTACAGCGTGTTTTCCAGCTCATCATTCGGCACAGACACACCCTCTCACCAGCGGCGCAGGCGTTCAAAGACTTTCTCTATCAGGAATATCTGACATAGACATGTAGAGGCGCAGCTAAATATTCCACCAACGCTGATGCCATGCTTGCGCAGCCAGTAGCGCCTGCTGCGTATCCTGCGAAAATACCGTCTTGCACCGCTCAACCTCTGCAGTATCCACATCTGGATCAATCAGACCCAGATCCACGCCTACCAGAGGCTCTACCGCCGCGAGTGTACAATAGGGGACATACATGGCACTATAACCGCCAGCCTGAAGCATCACCAGACGGCCATCACAGACCTGATCGGCAAAATCGACAAGCATCTGCGAGAGATCACGATAACCATCCATCGTGAGCATCATCTGCGCAATCGGGTCCTGCCAGCTCGCATCCTGACCAGCCGTGATAATCAGCAGTTGCGGACGAAATTGCTGGCCCACCGGCAATACAATCTGCTCAAAGGCAGCTCGATACCCTCTATCACCAGTGCCGGGAGGAAGGGGAATATTCACTGTCGTACCAGCCCCGGAGCCGCTCCCTACCTGATCCAGTTCGCCGCTCAGCTTCGGATACCAGTTTTCCTGATGCAGCGAGACAAATAACACATTGCCATCTTCATAGAAAGCATCCTGCGTCCCGTTGCCATGATGCACATCCCAATCGACGATCATTACCCGTTCCAGACCGTATTTGTGCCGAGCATGGAGAACTGCGAGCACGGTGTTGTTAAAAATGCAGAAGCCCAGCCCCTGATTGCGCGTCGCATGATGACAGGGAGGACGAAGCAAGGCATAGGCATTGTGTACCCTGCCCTCCACTACTGCATCGACCGCGTTCAGGGCACCACCAGCAGCATACAGAGCCGCCTCAAAAGTGCCAGGACTGACCACAGTATCCTCATCGGTCTCTCCCCAGGGTCCAGAGGCAGGGCCACCCGCGGCGTACGCACGGATACCAGCAATATACTCGCGCGTGTGAAACATGGCGAGCTCATCTTCGCTTGCCGCACGTGCCGGGATAGGAAACATGTGTGCCGTTAAGCCAGAACCATCAAAGAATTCTTTGATCCGTTTTGTGATATAGAGCGACGAATAATGAGCAACCGGCGAGACCTCAAAGGTACGACCTCGCATCTGCACCGAAGCTTTCACCCCGGTATCATGATTGAGGAACCGCTCATCAAAAACAAAGCCTGTGCGTGGGGGCATTTGATCGGGCATCCTTTCTCTTCCTCGTAAAAGACACATGTCCTCCGTTCTATATGTAAGCATAAACAGGAGAATCAGAGCAAGATTACAGCAAAACGGCAAAGGATTGCACCCTCAAGGCAGGCATGATATGATACGTGTACCTATGGATCAAAATAGCAGTAAAAATGTAACAGATGAAATCGATCAACGGATTATCGAAGCACTCCGTTTAGATGGGCGTCGTCCATTTACCAAGATCGCTGCCGATCTTGGCATCTCAGAGGCCAGTGTGAGACAACGAGTAGCCCATCTCATCAATACACAGGTAATGCAGATCGTAGCCGTCACCAATCCTATGAAAATGGGATTCAGTCATGCCAGCATGCTCGGCATTCATATTGCGGGCGAACACCTCCTGGCTGCGATGGCAGAGATAGCACAATTTGAGGAAGTGATCTATTTAATACTCTGTAGTGGCCGTTTTGATGCCCTGGCTGAAGTGGTATGCCAGGATAGCGATCATTTTTTACAGTTTCTGACGCAAAAACTCTATAAAGTCTCTGGAGTGCAGAAAGCTGAGACGCTGACGTATCTACGAGTCTACAAACAGAATGACCTGGCTTTTCTTTCACAGGCCCGTCTTCTTCCATCGAAACAGCCATTACAGCGTATTCCGCAGGTGGAGGATTAAAAAGTATTTGTCGGAGAAATCGCTTCAATCCTCTGCGGAAAAACATCCTACATCTGGCTTGTCACATGTACATGTTCTTTGAACTAGTGTATAATGCGATTACAGGCTTGCAAAGCAACGCGGAATGCCGAGCAAGCTATCATTTTGGCCTCGCTATGCGCTTGAGAGCCCTATACAGCAAGCGGGCTGAGTGAGATGAAGGGGTTAGAGCCTTCCCCGTCACAAAAATGCTCCCCCGTAAGGGGAAAGATCAAACAGAGAGTGCCAGCTGGCCTCTTTGTTTCCCCCCATAGCGAGAAAGTCTATGGGTCTCCAGGGAGGTCTTATGATAGAAACGGTTCCACCGGGCACAATACTCTACGGACACTACCGGATCGAGCGGGTACTGGGTAGTGGAGGTTTTGGACATGTCTATCTGGCATCTAACCTCACGAGCAGCCAGCAATGTGCTGTCAAAGAATATCTTGTGACAGGAGCCAGCGGGCAAGAACAGTTAAAGCATGAGGCCACTGTCCTGAGCCAGCTTCATCATCCAAGCCTTCCCGCATTCCAGGATGCATTCATGGAACGCGGCCGTTATTATGTCGTTCTGAACTATATTGAAGGGAACGATCTGACCGATCTTATTCGCATGACCCGGCAACGCAATGAAGTCGTTCCTATCGAGCGCATTCTACAATGGCTCATCTCTATTTGTGAAGCTGTCACGTTCCTGCACAATCAGTATCCGCCCGTCATACACCGCGACATTAAACCCGACAATATCCGCATCACTTCGAGTGGAACCGCGATCCTGGTGGATCTGGGCAATGCGAAAGCCGCCGCTGATGGCGCTCGCACGCTCTTTTTCATTCGCCACCAGGGCACCCCCGGCTATGCCCCCCAGGAACAATACCCGGGCGGCAGCGGCACCGATACCCGCTCCGATGTCTATGCATTAGGAGGCACCCTCTATTTTGCGCTCACAACCCACGAGCCTCCCAGTGTCTCAACACGCAATCAAGCCATCCAGAATAAAAAACCTGACCTGCCAACACTACAGGAGCTTCTGGCAAATAATCCTCCCGAGGAAAAACCTGACGTTGGAGGGCGTCAATTCCGCGTGGGCTCCAATCGGCCCGCCAGGACTGCACCACGCCATTCACGCCATATTGCACAGTTAGGCGCAATGCCACCAGATCTGCTCAAGCAATTGAACCGCATCATTCAGCGGGCGATGGCCATGCAATCCAAAGATCGCTATCAGTCTGTGGCTGATTTGTCTCAGGATCTGAAGAAGGTGATCAATGCGTTCCCAGCACCGCAACAACCATCCGGGGCGGCACGCGATGTTGATCCGCACAGCACACAGCCAGATCTGCCAATGCTCTACGAGGCTCTGCAAGCTGCCAAAGAGCAAGCAAACACACAGGGTTCCCTGGATAATAAGGCCCAGCGTCCGACCGCGCCTTCTACGACCCAGTGCCCACGCTGTAACACGCCAGTGAGCCCGCAGGCAACCTACTGCCCACGTTGTGGCAGCTCGCTTTTCCCGCAAACGAATTCGCCGCAGACTGGCCCTTCCACTGGCTCTACCGGCTCTCAAGCTGACATGGGAGACCAGACGATGATCGTCAATCCGCAGGTGATGGCACAGCAGATTGCCAACCATGCACAGAAAAGCAATGCCCAGAGAGGCAATGCCGGATCGCCTGCGCACTATCAAGCACAACAGACGAGCACGAGACCTGCGGGGCATGGCTCTACGGCCACTCAGGCTCCACCATCCCTGCAAACACCATCAAATTCAGGCACTAACAGGCAGAATTCGCCTGCCCCTACACAAAATCAGGGGCAGTCTACCAACCGTTCATTCCTGGCTATCGGTCCCCGCACCATCATTCTATTGATTGCTATCCTCCTCTTGCTGATCATACTGGGAGTTTTCCTGCTTACTCAGGGCCATCTGGGATGATCGGAAGAGCTAGCCCAACAGCCGCCCACACGAACACTTCCTCACCACTCTTCCCCAAAGATAGGTTCTCCTTTACGCACAGATAAACCCGGTAGTGGCACGGTGACGTGGAACGGAACTGTGCCTGCGACCCACTCTGCCCCTCTCGCCCCTTGGAGGACTGGTTGCTCACTTCATGCCATCAGAAAGACGCGGCGCACCCGGAGTTACACGTTTTCTTGCCACGCTGGCACGCCCTGCGTTCGCTTGCCGCTGCCAGATTTCGCATCAACTCTTCAGAAATCTCACGACCTGCCGAATATCTATAACAGAAGAGGCAATAATACCTCCCTCTTAGCTCTCATGGTAACGATGTCACCTGCTAATGGGTCAGTGTCGCATCAATATGGGGAATGTGTAGCTAGTGTAGGGAGGAGTGTAGGAGCGAGATTCCCATCACATCGGCATTTCTGTAGGATATGTAGCATTTTCGTAAAAAAATCTTGTCGCGCGTCACCAAAAAGATCCCTGTTCCCTATCATCTCACCTCTCACCCTCTCATGTAGCTCTGGTGTAGGAGCGTGTAGGGATAAGATCCCGATCACATCCACCTTTGTGTAGGATGTGTAGCACTTTTACAATTTTTATCATGCATCCCCAATTCGTCTGGGAAACATGTACGAACCTCGAATCACATCGAAGCAACATGACAGGTAGGCGGTGCTGTATGCCTCTCCCCTGTAAAGGAATGTTTGCAGCATGGGCTTTGCTTCGTTTGTTGCTTGTATGTACTTATGGGTTACGTGTTCATCTGGCAACTACGTGCATCATCACCACATGTCCGTGAGGGCGCGGCGTGTACGTTGCAACCATGCGGGAAGCGAGGCTGCCCAATGGAGACGCTCCATCACATCATCGATCAGCGTTTCGGGAGGGAGACCCTGCTGATAAAAGAGATCTTCCAGGGGGCCGTTGATCGTGGCGATGGGAGCCATGAGCAGCAAGGCATCGGTCAGGAGTGCGGCCTCTCCGGGAGACGGTGGACAGAGTTCCCCATAGGCCTGCAAAAAGCGCTGAGCACGTTCCGGCTCAAAACCACGTTTGGTGAGGGGATGCGTCAATGCCTCATCGGGCTGCCAGGAGAGCGCGCCAAAGGAAAAGAGGGCGTATGCCACCTCGAAAATGCGCTTCTCCCAATGAGAAGCCTCCAGACCGAGCACTGCCGTCACACCAAAAGCATTGAAGCGGAGATTCAACGGATAATAATCGCCATGAATATGAAACTCCGGCAGATTGCGATTGGAGCCGATCGACATCATCGCTGCGGGCAGCACCGCCTCCCATTGCTCGACCCAATCGTTGAGCGCGACAGAAACGGCCTGCGGTTGAATCTCATCGGCCCTGGCACGCGCTAAACCAAGCCAGCTCTGTACCATCCCGCCGATATGCACCTCTGAGGGCCAGCGATGCATATGGCCGGTATATGCCTGCGATGCAACATGAATGCGTCCCAACATGGTACCGGCATGCTCAACCCAATCCAGACTGCGCGGACCAGACGAGCTAAAGCGTTCTCCCCCACTCCATTGTTGCAGTTCAAAATAGTCTTCGCCCAGGGCCACGGCCGCTTCGCCCTGTGGGGTCAAATGGAACGCAGGCAAAGGAATGCCCGCCTGCTGAAGATAGTGCTGAAAATCATAACGATGCGCGAGATTCTCTTCCAACATCCCCTCAGGACGCTCACGCAGCACATAGCGCCGCCCCTCAATCTCCACCAGTACGCTTAGATTCGGACCCGGCGCATCTTCATCGGGACCAAGGTTCTCCCAGGTGTCTATCCCGAAACGATGCATAATTTCATTGAGATCGAGCAGGCCATCCTCCTGCCCCGGTTCATGCGAAATATTCTGTTCTGGCATACGTGCGTCTATATCTCCCATCTAATCTTCTTTATATCATAGAGCAAGAGAAAAAGAAGTTCAACCAGGGAACCTCGCTTCCAGGACCTTACGACAATCGATCTCTTGCAAAATCGCGCCGCACGCCAATGCTACCTTGCTATCACCCTTCTGTATAGCTTAAAATAGGAGAAACACACAATCGTTCTATGCCTGAGGCATTAGTTTCATCTGGGGAGGCTACCGTTGGATCAGGAACTTAATACAATTGAAGATGTACAACGTGCAATGTTCGCACATGACTATATTGCCGACCGCAGCCTGGCAACAGCGGTATTCCTGGCTCTCAAACGACGCAAACCCCTTCTCCTTGAGGGCGAACCAGGAGTGGGAAAAACAGAGATTGCAAAAGTTCTGGCCACTCTGCTCAATACGAAGTTGATTCGCCTGCAATGCTACGAAGGCATTGATATCAGCACTGCCGTCTACGAGTGGAACTATACACGACAGATGCTGCATATTCGTCTGGCCGAGGCCAGCAAAGCAGGCGGCCAGGAGGAGCTCAAAGAGATCTTCGGACCCGAGTTCCTGATGCAACGCCCACTGCTACAAGCAATCGATCCCGCCAACCCCAGTGCGCCGGTCCTGCTTATCGATGAACTTGATCGCAGCGATGAAGAGTTTGAAGCGTATCTGCTGGAATTACTTTCCGATTTCCAGATTACTATTCCTGAACTGGGCACGATCCAAGCTAAAGAGCCTCCCTTTGTCATTATTACGTCTAATCGCACTCGCGAGATTCACGATGCCCTGCGCCGCCGCTGCCTCTATTATTGGATCGATTATCCCACGATTGAAAAAGAATATTCGATTGTGGTGGCACGCATGCCTGAGGCCCCGCAGCAGCTAGCCAGGCAGGTCTGTACGTTTGTGCGTGAACTGCGTACGCTCGATCTCTATAAGGCCCCGGGCGTTGCCGAAACGTTGGACTGGATTGGCTCGCTGCTGGCACTCAGTCAAACCGAACTGGTAGAGGGTCCGGTGCGCGATACCCTGGGCGCTCTGCTCAAATATCAGGATGATGTGCTGAAGGCCGGTGGCAACGATTTTAACAAGATGCTGCAAAAAGCTCGGGGAGCGTAAACGCGTATGACGATGCCCTCACCACAACAGAATAGCGACGGCCCTCTTGAGATGCGCCCTATCGATATTGAACGTGGCGAACGCCTGCTGTATCGCTTAACCGAATTTGGGCATATTCTCTGGGAGGCTGGCGTTCACGTGGGACCACGCCAGATGCTGGACCTCACGGAGACGCTGCGCTATATCGATCCGAAGAATAAAGAGGACTTCTACAATGCGCTCAAGTGCAGTCTGCTGACACGCCATGAGCAGGAAGCGCTCTTTGATCAGTTGTATCTCTATTACTGGTATCTGCGCGATCGCCAGGGCAAGGATACAAAGGGCAAATCAGGTCCGGCTCGCCGCGATGAACGACAGATACGCCTCCCTCCTTCTGAGCGGAAGCGGCTGGCCGAGCACATGAATTCGAACGAGTCCCGCCGTGATCCTCGCCTCGAGATGCATCATACAGATCGTCTCATGCGCAAGGGGAAACGCGATGACAAGGCGAACGAAGACGATGGCGACGCTCAGGGAACGGCCTTTACCGCCATCGAACAACTGCGTAAGAAAGATTTCGAGAATTTCACCTGGGATGAGGTGCAGGAAGCCAAAAGGCTCATGGCGGAGATGCACTGGAATCTCGGCATGCGCCCGACACGGCGCAAATCGCCCGCCCGCAACGGCTCGTATCCCGATATGCGCCGCATCATACGACGCAATCTGAAATACGGTGCCGAATTTATCGAATTGAGCTGGCGCAAAACACGCTATAAGCCACGCCCACTCGTCATCATTTGCGATATCAGCGGCTCGATGAGCCTCTATTCCCGGCTCCTGCTCCATTTTGTGCATACCATTTCGAATGGCTTGCTGAACGTGGAGACATTCGTCTTCGGGACGCGCCTGACGCGCATCACACGTCAACTGAAAAAGCGCGATGTCGATGATGCGGTTCGCGATGTCTCGAAATCGGTGCAGGACTGGTCCGGTGGCACGCGTATCGGCGATGCTCTGCACTACTTCAATAATAAATGGTCGCGCCGCGTGCTTGGACGGGGCGCGGTGGTGCTGCTGATCAGTGACGGCTGGGATCGCGGCGATGCCGATGTGCTGAGCGCCGAGATGGACCGGTTGCAGCATAGCAGCCATCGCCTGATCTGGCTCAATCCACTGCTCGGCTCGCCCGACTATCGTCCATTAACTATTGGCATGAAAACAGCATTACCTTTTATTGATAATTTTCTGCCCTCGCACAATCTGGACAGTCTGATCACACTGGGCAATCTGCTTTCCTCCATTGATGACAGTCGACCCGAACGCAATCCAGCCGCTCGTCGCAAAGCCGTTGAGGCCTGGACGAAACGAAAAACGTATTAACAACCTGTTCCCTTGTAGAGGCGGGGTTTATCTCCGCCGGGGGGGAACGGTCTCAGGCGGAGTCTCAGGCGAAGATAAACCCCGCCTCTACAGGAGGATTTGAACGATGCGTGACGTTATAACGGATATCGAGACCTGGCGCTCCCGTGGCGAGCGGGTTGCGCTCGCCACGGTGATCAGTATGGCAGGCTCTGCCCCACGTCGTCCCGGCGCAAAGCTGGCCGTCAGCGAAAAGGGCGAGATCGCCGGTTCGGTGAGCGGTGGTTGCGTCGAACCAGCGGTCATCGAAACGGCGATGCAGGTGCTGAAAAATGGTCAGCCGCAGATGCTCGAATTTGGCATTACCGAAGAACAAAATATCGAACAAATCGGGCTGGCCTGTGGCGGCACGATCCGGGTCTTCGTCGAGCGGCTGGATTGGTAAAGCGAGCAGGAGAAGAGAGGGGTTTTCATCATGAGCACACTCTATACAACATTGCGCGATCGTCTGGAGCATGAGCAAGGAAGCGCTCTGGCGACGGTTGTACAGGGCGCACAACATGTAGGGGCAAAACTTCTGGTGTTGTCGAACAATACCACGCAGGGCTCTCTCGGTCTGACCGCGCTTGATACGCTGGTTCGCGCCGATGCCGAGCAGGCGATCTGGACGGGCAAAGCCGAAACACGCACCTACACCGTTGAGGAGCCGAACAGCGATCCGCAAACTTTTTCTGTGTTTATCGAAGGATTCCCCCCTCCTCCTTCGCTGATTATTGTCGGGGCCGGTCATATCGCTATTCCCCTGACGACTTTTGCGAAAACGTTGAAATATCATGTCACCATTGTCGATGCGCGCTCAGCGTTTGCGACCCGCGAGCGCTTTCCGCATGCCGATGAGATTATCGTTGCATGGCCCGATGAAGTGCTTGCAAAACGCGATCTCAATCCGGCAACGGCAATTGCGGTGCTGACGCATGATCCCAAATTTGATGAACCCACGCTCAAAGTGATTCTCACACGACGAGTCGGCTATATCGGCGCGATCGGTAGCCGCAAAACGAGTGAAGAGCGAGCCGAGCGCCTGCTGCGCGACGGAGTCACCCCTGAACAGCTCCAACGCATTCATGGTCCCATTGGCCTCAATATTGGCGCAACTTCGCCCGAGGAGATTGCGCTCGCGATTATGGCCGAGATTGTCGCAACGCAGCACGGGAAATAGGATATTGGCTGTTCATCCATTCTCCCGTAGAGGCGGGGTGTATCTCCGCCAATGATGGCCGAAAATCACCTTGCGGGACGAACCTGGATGATTGCCGCCCGGGCGGAGATACACCCTGCCTCTACGAGAGGTCTATGACCAATATATTCTTCAGGCCGTTGACTCGCCTGCACAACTCCTTTATAGTAGCTAAATATTCATCTATGATAAAATGCGTATTGTGTCTGGAAAGTTAAAAAGGTGGGGAGTATGGCACAAAACGATCCTCGTCTTGTTGGCAACATCTATCGCATCGGTCAGGTGATGAGTTCCAGCACTATCCTCACCGCCTGCACCGCCTATCATCGCTATACCAATGATGTCGTCGGTCTCTACGTGATTGGACTACCCACATCTGTACAAATTCCTTTTGTACAACAACTCTTGCAACCGCTCACGCAACGACAAGGGCTGCATTCGTCTCACGTTCTCCAGGTTCACGATTTTGGCATCGATGGGACACGAGCGTATATCGCGACCGACCCTCCACGCGGCGTCACCTTGCGCTACGTGCTGGATACCGACAATATCGATCTTCAGCGTTCTCTCGAGCTCGTCCGGCAACTGGCGAGAGGCGTGCAATCGCTCCATGAAAAGCAGATCCACGCGTTAGATCTTCGTCCGCATTTGCTTACAGTCGATACGCCGGGCACGGTTGATCGTGCGCAGGTAGACGATATTGGCCTGCGCACGATTCTCATACGACTGGGGTACACCTATAGCCAGCATAGCAACGATATCAGCTATCTCGATCCTCGCTACGCCCCACCAGAGTATATTAATCACGAGGAGAGTGGTCCCTGGAGCGATACCTATCAGCTCGGACTCCTTTTTTTTGAGCTGGTGACCGGCCGACCACCCTTCGTCGGCCTGAATCCTGCTGCGACCGGCATTATGCAAAGTAGCGAGCCGGTTCCACGCATGAGCCAGTATAACCACGAAACTCCGGCCAGCTTTCAGGATGTTATTGAACGTGCCTTGCAGAAAGATCCACAGCAGCGCTATACCAGCGCGACCCAATTGCTGGAGGCGCTCGAACAGCTACAGGCTTCGCTTCGTCCTTCCAGGCAACAAAAAATCGATTCTCGTCAACCTGGTCTGACCGCAGAAATTCCTGAGGTGAGCATTGACGACACGCACCCGGCAGTACCCACGAATGGCGCAGGAGGCATTGTCGACAACAGTGGCATTGACCCGTCCACGCAATCGGAAGTCTATGCCTATCTCTGTTTCGAAAAAGATGGGGCAGTGCTGCAACGGTTCCCAATGACAAAACCGGTCTGCATTCTTGGTCGCATCGATCCGAAACGCAATCTCAGTCCCGATATCGATCTAACCGAGCTCGATCCCAAAATGACTATCTCACGTCAACATGCCCGCATTCGTTTTGAGAAGACTTTTTTTTATATTGAAGATCTCAAAAGTCGCAATAAAACGAGACTGGGAGAACTCCCCCTGCTTCCTCTCAAAGCGGAGATTCTCCAGCACGGCGATATCATCTTTGTAGGCAAAGTACGCCTGAGGTTTGAAGTGCCCGGCATGAATCAGCTCTATGTCTTTAAAGAGCGCCATTGAGGGTGGAGAAAAAAGGAGAACAGAAGAAGAGAATGTGCTTCAGTCCGTTGTATTGATAAATTGAAAAATACAGATCAAAGAGGGAAATGTCCTCTCATGCAGCGTGCAATCTGAACATTTCCCTCGCCCCTACCCCGAACTAATGTCCAGCCGTTTTGATGCGCTCCGGGCGCCTCACAAAGTAGTAGATCAGCGCTCCGATCAGCGGCACTCCCAGAATAAAGAGTGTCCAGGCAACTTTGTCATTGCCCTCGGAAGGCTCCTTGGTCAAACAATCAACCAATACCCAGATCCAGAAGATAGTTACCAGCGCCATTACGCCTTGAATGCCGATAGGAAATAGGCGTAAGAGTATCACCAGGGGATTGAGACTAAACATAACGTTTCCTCCTGATTTATAGAAAGTTAAGTGCCCTATACGTGATTGTTTTTTCTGCCTCAATTGTTATTGCCACTACTTGTTACGTATGCTGCCGCCAAAAGTTGTAGAGCATTACTTTTCGCCCCCTGACGCAGACAAGCCGCGCCTAAGTGGCACTTTGAATCCAGTAGCCGCGCCTAAGTGGCACTTTGAACCCAGTAGTGGCACGGTGAACTGTGCCTGCGAACTCTCTCTCCCAAGTGAGCTCAGTAGTGGCACGGTGCAGTGCAACGGAACTGTGCCTGCGAACTCGCACGATTTCGCTGGCTCCGGAGGTCGGGATGGAACAAGCAAAAAAGAGGAATGCCCTCGTTCCGAGCTCGTAACATGAGAACGCAGGTGCGCGAGACCGCCTGCGGAGCCTGAGGAATCGCACGAGTTCGCAGGCACAGTTCCGTTGCACTGCACCGTGCCACTACTGGGTCCGCGGACGACAAACAGGCCCGCGCTGAAAAGCACGGGCCTGTTTTAATTGCAGGATTACGAGTGGTGTTGCGCAACGGCAATAAGGTCTGCAAGCAACCCCTGGCCGGTCTGCAAGCGTCCGGCACCTGGACCGATAATGGTTACCTCCGAAAGCGTATCCGTCTGGAACGTAATCGCATTCATAACGCCATCCACTCTTGCCAGAGGATCACTCAAAGGCAGTGCAAGAGGCTCCACGCGGGCCTCTATAGGCACAGCGCTCAGATCTGAGGCGGCATGCAGCGTGGCAACCAGTTTGATGCACTTGCCCTCCTCCTGCGCTTTGAGGATGTGCTCGATCTTCACCCCCGTGATGCCCTGACGATTGACCTGACTCGGCTCCAGGGTATGACCAAATACGACGGCCGAAAGGATCAGCGTCTTGGCGACGACATCGTATCCCTCCACATCGGCCGTGGGATCGGCCTCCGCGTAGCCCTGAGCCTGCGCTTCGGCGAGCACGTCCGCATATTTGCGCCCTTTCGCCATGGCAGTAAGAATATAATTTGTCGTGCCATTCAAAATGCCACGCACTGCACGCACCTTCGCACCCGCCATACCTTCGCGAATCGTGCTCAGAACAGGCGTGCCCGCCATGACCGTTGCTTCCATACGCAATTGCACGTTGTGTTTGTGCGCTAATGCCAGCAGATCGTTGGCGGCCAATGCGATCGGTCCCTTATTCGCCGTGATCACATGCATGCCCTGCGTTAAAGCGGCGTGAATGTGGCTGATCCCCGGCTCCCCATCGCGCAGATTCGTGCCGGTTGCCTCAGCCAGCACATCACCACCAGTCGCACGCAATCCCTCCAGAGCCGTGACCCAATGTTTGACCCCGGGGTGCTGCGTAAACGGCTGACCTTTCGCCGCCTGCTGCAGCAAGAAAGGAATATCCAGGCCTTCTTCGCGATAGATAAATCCCTGACGCCCACTTGCCACACTCACTAACCGGACATCACATCCGTAATGCTCACGCAACAACGCCTGTTTGGTCACCAGCAATTCGGCCAGCCCCTGACCCACCACACCAAATCCAATAATAGAGAGACGAAGCTGTTTCATACAAAAAGCACCTATCTATTGCTAGATCCAGGATAATTTCAGGCGATCCAGCACGCGCTTGATCGGCCCCAATTCCTCAATACCCAGCATACGAACCCCACGGATATACACGAACACACCTACAAAGAGCTCAAGCAACAGCTTCGCGAGCGCCACGAAGGTTCCACCGATCTTTAACGTCGGGGTGAGCGTGGTATCCAGGACACTCAGGAACGAGACATTCGCCAGCAGGCCCAGGATAAAATCGAGGACGTACCGCGTAATCAGCAGCGCAAAGCCCATGGCCAATGCCGCCACCACGACTCGACTGATGAATGCCACCACGACCCTGACCTGAAGTTCACCAATACGCTGATGCAAGAGATAAAACAGGACCATTGCCTCCAACGTACCCGCTAATGAAGTCGAAAAGGCCAGTGCCCCCATGCCCCACGGAGCGCCCCAGATGGCAACATGAATCAATAACAGGCTCAGCACAATTTTGAAGACGAACTGCGCGACGCTGACAATAACCGGCGTCACGCTGTCACGCATCGCATAGAATGAGCGCGTCAAAATCTCTACAGCTGCCAGCGCGGGCAGACCCAGCGCAAAGAATGCCAGAGGGACCGCCGTCGATTGCGCCATACTCAAACTATAACGACCATGCTGGAGCAAAACCTGAATGATCGGGAAACCCAGCACAATCAGGCCGATAGCCGATGGAATGGACATAAACAGAATACTGCGCACCGTCTCCAGAATAGAACTACGCACGCGGTCCATACGCCCCCTGGCGACATTTTCTGCGAGGGTCGGAAAGGCCGCCGTCGAAACTGCCATCCCGAAAATGCCCAGGGGCAAGAGCATCAACTGCATCGACTGATAGTATTGCGTAATCAAACCATCAGTATCTTTGATGATTATTACGCCAACCATGAGCTGAATCAGGCCACGATCAACAAACGTCGACAGATAGAGCATCGCCGCATTGATAATACGTGGGACCATCTGTCGGCCAATCTGAATCACACCTGGATGACGCCAATCAAAGGAAGGCGTATAGCGCATCCCTACTTTGAACAGGCCCGGAATCTGCACGCCAACTTGCAACAGGGCCCCGATCACCACGCCCCAGGTAGCAGCATATACTGCAATCGTATCATTCCGTTGGCTGCGAAAGGCAAAGTAAATGCCTGGCAATAATCCTACGATCAGGCCCACATTATACATCACGGTGCCAATGGCCGGAAGCAGAAAGTCCTGACGTGCGTTGAGGACGGCATTGATAATCACACCCACACCCAGCGCGACCGCCTGTAAGAGCATGATGCGCGTTAAGGACGCAATCAGGGCCAGTTCAGCAGGGTCGTGAATGCCAGGATTATAGAGAGGGACTAGCCAGGGCGCAAACACGATCGCGATCAGCGCAAGCGCCACCATAATCACCAGGGCCATATTCAGCGCAGAACTCGCGATATGCCATGCCGTCTTCTCATCTTTTTCCGCCACCATTGTGCGCGTAAAGACCGGAATGAAGGCCGAGGCCAGTGCCCCTCCTGCCACGATATTGAAAATCAGGTCGGGAATCAAAAATGCCTGTAAATAGGCATCCGAGGTCATACTGGTACCGAACACAAAGGCAAACATCGACGTACGCACCAGCCCCAGCATACGACTGGCAACAAACGCACTGGTCAGAATAACCGCGGCTTTGCCAACACGCACCTTCTGGATCATCCCTGTATCCTGTACAGATTGACCAGCAGGTTGAAGATGTTCCCGCGCATATCCTCGTGCGTGTCCATTTGCCTGCTGAGGCTCTGGAACAGAAGATGGTGATAGTTGCACAACTGCCTCTGCCCCACCTGTTCCCACATGGATTTCCGGGGGGAGCGTGGATTGCCTGATGGCTGGCGGTACAGGAACGGATGCAGAGAGTGTGTCGTCGTTCAAAGGCGGTTCAGCCTTCTTTTTCCCTGAAATCAGCGTTGTAATATCTGATTTGATACGCCGTTGCTGGCGGCGCATCCGCTCCTCGCGCACGTGCTGTAACCTTTCCTGGCGTAATTGTGCCATAGGTTGGGTAGGCTGCGGTGCATCGAAGTATTGATACTCCATTCCCTGCCCGTATCCCAGAGAGGTGCCCATATCATAGAGAGGTTCCTGGTAGCTGGCAGGTAATGGTAGCTGCCGTCCCTGCTGAATCTGGGAACTGGCAGGATCGAGAGAATTGGAATCGTTATCTGCTGATAGTTGTGTTTGAGCCGGTGGCAGTGATGATAGTGCATGTAAGGGGCCCGAAGATGACGGAGAAACAGGTTGCGAGATCTCACCACCGTCATTCTGCTCATACTGCCAGCCATATTCCGACTGTTTATCCGGCCCCTGCTCCGACTGAGGAGATTGCATTCCTTCGTTTTCCACAATAGTGCTCTAAAACATTAAAAATTGTAGTAAAACATTACATTTCAAATTTCTGACGTACCGGGTGCATTATCCGCACCGCTCGTCAAGCATACCACACTCTCCTTTTCCTGACTAGTAGGGATGGGGCTTGTCTCCATCCGCGGCGAGCAACGGATGGAGACAAGCCCCATCCCTACGGCCATCATCGCCTCTACACCCGGGATAAATGCAGCCTCACGAGCAATCTGTTCACAGGTCCGAGCTGCTCTGCATTCAGAATATGCAAAAAACGTGCGGCACGTACATACACGAATCCTCCGATACAGACTGAGAGGACCAGTTTGAGCAACACCAAAACGATGCCAGATACTCCAAGCGATTGCTCTGCATTCGTAGAGGCCGTCACGAACAGCATATCGAGCAGCCAGCGTGAAAGCAGGAGCGCCAGAGCCAGGGCCAGCGTCGCGATGCCCACACGCACCACAAAGAGCGCCAGCGCACGCAAATGCAACCCTCCAAGCTGCTGATGCAACAGCCAGAGCAAAATTCCCGCCTCTGCCAGCACCGCAATAGAGGTCGCCAGTGAGAGTGCGGCCATCCCCCAGGCTCCGACCTGCAACGGTCGCGTCAGAACGCCTGATGCCCAGTTCCCCAGACCATGCTCCGCACACCAGACAATCGGGTCGAGCAATAACAGGCTCAGCACGATTTTGAGCAAAAATTGCCAGATGCTGATCAGAACCGGCGTTTTACTATTGCGTAGCGCGTAAAAAGCACGTGTGAGAATTTCTATGGCGGCGTTCCCGGGCAGGCCAAGTGCAAAACCAAGCAAGGGCACGGCAGTCAATTCTGCATACAAAAGTGTGAAAGAACCGTGCTCAAACATGATCTGCACGATAGACAGATTGAGGATCAATAGCCCGACTGCACAGGGAATAGAGACAAAAAGAATGCTGCGCAACGCCTCCAGCACGATCGCGACAAAGCGCTCCATCTGCCCGGTGACGGCATACTCGGACATCGTAGGAAAGGTCGCCGTTCCCAATGCCATGACGAGGCTGAGCGGGATGGAGACGACCGCAAAAGCCAGCATATAGACGGTGGTGAAACCTGCCGATCCCACGGCAATGACGAGAAACGAGAGAAGAATACGATCGATAGCAGTAGAAAAATTGAGCATCAGTGTGTTGGCAAGGCGGGGCAGCATCTGACGTACCATCTGACGAATACCGGGATGACGCCAATCGAGCGTAAAACGAAAGTCCATGCCCACACGCACTAAACCCGGCACCTGCACGCCAACCATGAAGAGCGCCCCTAACACGACCCCTGCGGTTGCACAATAGACGGCAAGCACATCATTCGGGTGATGTAAAAGAACCAGGACTAATCCCGGGAAGAGGCCGATAATCGCGCCTACGGGATAGAGCAAGGTACCAAGCGCGGGCAAAAAGAAATGCTGACGCGCATTGAGCACACTGGTCACGATCACGCCGCTCCCCATGATCACCGACTGTAAGAGCATAATCCGGGTGAGCGTTGCGATAAAAGTGAGCTGTTGCGGAGAAACATTATAATTATACGGCCATACGATCTGCGGGGCGAAGATCATTGCTATGCCCGCCAGTAGCACCATGCCACTCATCACCAGACTCAGAGCTGCATTCGCCACATGCCAGCCCTCCTGCGACTCTTTTTGCTCGAGCATATAGGCATTAAACACAGGGATAAACGCCGACATGAGCGCGCCCCCGGCGACGATATTAAAAATCAGGTCCGGCACAAGGCTGGCCTGATTAAAGGCATCGGTTACAGCTGAGGGACGAAAGACCGCGGTAAACAGGGCTTTTTGCAGCAATCCCAGAAAACGGCTGGCGGTCAGTGAGGCCGAGATGAGCAAGGCCGCTTTGCCAATACTGATCCGCCGTGGTGGCCCTTGCTGGGAGAGTTCCACCAGACCGCAGGAGAGCTCGCCGCTCCTCTTGAGCGGGACTGTTCGTCGCTGGCGTTGCTCGCGACCCTCGCGCAACTGGCGGAGCCGTTGCTCTTGCAGGCTGAGCGGACGTTGAATGGGCAGTGTTGGCTCGAGATACGCATATTCGCTGCTTTGTCTATAACTTAAAGAGGTCCCGGTATCATAGAACGATGGTTGTTTCCATTGCTGCTGATCAAAATTCTCCACGGAGATCCTTTTCTAGAACTGTTTTGAGCGATTTTTGGCTGACGATTGGCAGGTAGACGGTAGTGATCGGTCCTTGCAACGGTATGGCCAGGAGCAGAGGGTGAACAAAATATGCCCCTGGCCAGCATATATATTTATTATACATGCGGCGCAATTGTCCCCTGAGCACATGATTGCCGTGGCGAATCATGTGCTGAACTATCAACCAAGAAAATTCTTGAGAAGGTGAAGAGCTATCAGGACTTTCAAAACTCATGAAACAAAAAAGAGGAAACTTCACTCTTACTAATTACCACGCAATAAAAAGTGGTTTATGCGATGATCCTCATACAAAAGCAGGACATCAGCTTTGGAGGTTAGATTGAATTCGAAAACCCTGTATAAGGCCATTCTTCTGGTAGTTGTGATAGGTCCCCTTGTTGCGACAGTTTTTGCGATACGCATGCTCTGGATGCGTGCAGTGAATGAGACAGATATTGCGCTATTGATCAGCCTGTATATATGTACCGCGCTCGGCATTACCATTGGCTATCACCGGATGTTAACCCACCGCAGCTTCAATCCCCACCCGGTCATCAAGTTCATTTTCCTCGTGCTCGGCTCAATGGCTCTGGAAGGCGCAGCGATTGAGTGGACAGCCACACATGTGAAACACCATGCCCATTCCGATAAAGAGGGCGATCCTCATAGCCCGATGGAAGGCTTTTTCCACGCGCATGTCGGCTGGCTTTTCAAAGATCGGCAGGCCGCACCTGAGATCTATTGCCGCCATCTACTCAAAGATCAGCAGGTCATGTTTGTCAGCCGCACATTTCTCCTCTGGGTCGTGCTCTCACTGCTGATACCATTTGCGATTGGTGGCTGGAGTGGACTCTTGTGGGGCGGACTGGTGCGCATTTTCCTGGCTCATCACATTACCTGGAGCGTCAATTCGATCTGCCACTCATTTGGCAAACGCGAGTTTGAGACCAACGATGCGAGCCGCAACGAATGGCTTGTGGGACTACTTGCCATGGGCGAGGGCTGGCACAACAACCACCACGCGTTCCCCCGCTCAGCCTTTCATGGTCTCCGCTGGTGGCAATTTGATCTTTCGGGCTATATTATCTGGACGCTCGAGCATGTGGGTCTGGTGAAAGAGGTCTATCGCGTTTCACCGGAACAGATGGCACGACGCGCACAGTTACCAGCAGATCTCAACAAGGACACAACAGCCGCTTAACCCTGGCCTGGACATGGTTTTGTCATATAGAGAAAAGAGAATGCGTGCATTACCGCACTTGTGCTCGTTAGCCCGAACAGAGTAACGGTAGCACGCCTCTTGTTTTCGTCCTATTTTCTTCTCTAAAATAATAGTACAGTTTCATTGACACCATTAAAAAACCTCTATACAATGCCTTTAGAACAGGACGATGGTTGTAAGCGACCAACTGGAATTTTAACGAGCACAATCGCACTTGCAACACGTTTGCCATTTAAGGAGTTCTATTTTGAAACATTTTAATGCTGTGATCCTGGCAGGTGGCAGTGGTACAAGATTATGGCCGCTCAGTACTCCTAGCTTTCCCAAACAATTTCTGCCCCTTCCCAGCGGAAATAGTATGATTCAAGAGACGCTGAACCGCGTGGCACCACTTACGTCTGCGGCACAATCATGGGTCGTTACCGGTCGTTCAATGGCGGGGCTGGTACAAGAACATCTCCCATCCATTGCCTCCACGCATATTTTGAAAGAACCAATGGGACGTAACTCTGCTCCCGCCATTGCCTGGGCCGCCGAGACCATTGCACGGCAGGACCCGGAGGCTGTCATGGCTATTTTTAGCGCCGACGCGGTGATCCTCGATGTCGACGCGCTCAGACAGACGCTCCATCTGGCATATGATCTCGCGGAACAGGGCCATCTTGTGACCATCGGCATTACTCCCACTTCCCCTGAAACTGGTTACGGCTATATCCGCTATGCCGATAAAGTCAGCGAGGGATTTGAGCACAACGCCCATAACGCAGAACGTTTTGTAGAGAAGCCGAACCTGGCTACGGCTCAGAGCTATCTACAGGATGGGCATTATGTCTGGAATGCCGGTATTTTTATCTGGAAGGTGCAGAGCATTCTCGCTGAATTTCGCGAACATCTCCCCGCCGTGGCAAAAACGATCAGTGCGATTGTGGATGCGCAGGGCACGACCGCGGAGACAAGCGTGCTCGAAGAGCTCTGGCCGACGATACAATCCATCTCTATCGATTATGGTATCCTCGAAAAGACGCATAATCTCGTCGTGATCCCGGCACAACTCGGCTGGAACGATGTTGGCAACTGGGATCAATATGGCGCGCTCTTCCCCGCAGATGAGCTGGGCGTACGTGCGATCGGAAGCCATCAAAGTCTCGGCTGCCAGAATATCGTCGTCTACAATACGACCGAGCGCCAGGTCTTTACGATTGGCCTGGAAGATGTGATCGTGGTCGAAATGGCGGGAACGACGGTGATCTGCCACAAAAACCATGTGCAACGCGTCAAAGAGTTAGCTGAACAGCAGCAAAAGAAGTAGCTTCCACAAAGCAGGAGCTGATAAGCCATTGTGGGCAGGGATGAAACCATTATGGATGAGCCCTGCCCCCTCCCCACCACTTTTCTACGCCTACCCCCGCTTCTGACGAGCGCGAACGAGCGCAATCCCTATCCCCTGACCGATAAGAACGAGCACGATCATGCTAATCACTGCCACGAAAAAGAGCGCATTCTGCCCATCTATATATTGATAGCCAAAGGTATGCGCCAGCGCCAGCAGCGTCAGCAGATAGCTCAGGCGCTGAATTTGCTTCCAGCGCTTTCCCTTGAGGAGACGCAGCGACAACGTATTCGAGAGCAGCAGCAACAACACAAGCAGAATTGTCGCAAACAGGCCAGTATCGTTGCTCAAACCATAGAGTGTGAACAGCGGCACGATACTTCCTTCTCTGAGGAAAAAGCGGAGGATCTGGCTACCAGAACGTGTCTCAACGGCCAGGGCGACATGATAGCAACCAGTTACGGCGGACCAGATGCCAATATCGCGCCGCAGGAAAATATTCACCGGGTTACGTCTGGAGCGCAGGAGGTTGAGCGGCCCGATGAGCAAGCTAACAAACACAAGGATGAGCGAGAGATACCCCAGCAAAATCGTGAAGAGAGCAGTATGTCTGGTAGCAGGGTAGACGGAACCGATATACAAAAATGGGCTGGCGATGAGCGCGGCTATAAACAGATTGCTGAGGATACGCCTCATATTTATAGATTTCTTCACGCCGATTTTCTTCATCTCGCAATTTTTTTCGTGGGACAGTCTCCCCATCTCTACCCTATCACGAAGAAGACGCTCTCTGCCACTATCTAGCAATGCCCATGCGAGATGAGGATCAGACTGAAATGCTGGAATAGGCCAATCAAGTACAATGTTTTCAGAAAAGGAAAGTTGTTCACCTTTTAACATAGTCCTATTTTTACCAATCACAAACCATTATTTTACTGGAGAATTGCAATGCTTGATTTCACACCAGTCAGAAATGGGTCCCTGTCTTTCGCAGGTCTTGCGGAAAGCCTGACAAAAGCCGATCTCTACGCCTTAACGGATGAGATGATTGACACCATGAAGACCATCGTCGAGGATGCCGTCGACCAGGACGTGGCCTTTGTGCCGCAGGACCCCAATGCGAAAGATCCCTTTGGCATTCCTGAGGAAGACAATCTGGCCTGGACGCTGGGCCACGTGATCGTCCACGCCACGGCCTCATCTGAGGAGTCGGCGGCATTAGCGCTGGTCCTGGCACGTGGTCTGGAGGTTGAGGGCCGCTCACGCTACGAGACACCATGGCAAAGCGTCACGACCATCGCCCAGGTACGTCAGCGCCTCGAGGAGAGTCGGCGTATGCGCAAAGCGATGCTGGACGCGTGGCCCGATGAGCCCCATCTGGATGTCGCCTACATCCCATTTCCTCAAGTAGGCGCACTCAATGCCGTTGGTCGCTTCATCCTGGGTCTCGCCCACGATACAGACCACGTGGGGCAGTTGCGCGAGATCATGCGTCAGGCGCGAGAAGCTCGCAAATAGCGACTATTCAGAACTCGTTGTGTTCTGAATAGTCGCTATTTGCCCGTGTGGATGATATATTCGTCCACACGGGCACAAAGGCCAGGCTCAAGGTATACGCCAGATAGCAAGGCTTCCCGAACCGATCGAAGGCTCGCTTCCTGCGATCATGGAGAGATACTTCTCATTGGGTGACCATGTCACTAAGCTTCCACTCTGTCCATAAAGAGAAAAAGGTGTAGGACCGTGATATGTGTAGAGTAACTTTCCGCTGGCTATACTCCAGATAGAAAAGTTCTCCCTCTGCCCTATGACCAGGTACTGATTGCCCAGGGAAAAAAACGCATCTGTTCTGGCAGGTGTTCCGGGTGTCTCAATCGTGGCAATCAGACGACTATTGCTCGTTTGCCAGATTTTCAGCGAGCGGCCATCGCGGCTACCCAGGATCATATACCGACCATCTGCTGTGTGCCAGTCCACCCCATCATAAGAAGCAGAAGTAAGAGGTGTTATCTGATTGGTGAAGATATTCCAGATACTTACCTGCTCCGTCGCGTGGGTTAAAGAAGATGGAGTGTCGGAGCTACTGGTATGGACAGTTGTCACAAGCAAACGTTGACTATCGGGTAACCAGACAAATTCTTCTGATGACGCACTGAGAGGATAGCGATGTATCACCTGACCAGAAGAAGCATCCAGAATTTCTACGGTGTCGGAAATATAATATGATGAAGCGTGTGGCATTTTAGGATCTGTTAGCGGATGGCCTGTGGTTAATAACAGATATTTGCTATTCGGCGAAACTTGAGGAAAAGTGTGGCGCGTTTCAGGGGCGTCGTTCTCGTGCAAATTGAATAAACGAGCCCCTGTAGTCGCGTTCCACGCCACAATCTGGCTTCCATCAATAGAGTTCAAGAGCAAGTCCTGATCGTGATTATACCACCTGATATACACAGGACCTTGATAACGCAACGGAACGTTCCCTTCACAGGTGACCAGTTTCTGGCCGCTGGCAAGATCCCAGATTGCCACTGTTCCATCAGGGAAATACGCGGCAAACTTCTGCCCATTATCCGAGGGCATAATCTGGGGCGATACAACCTGACCATTTCCTGCAAGCCGGGCAGAAACAATTTGCGTCGTGATAGCGCGATGCCCGATAATATCCCAGATTACCATTGTTGCCTGATTCGCCCCATGAGGGCGTAAGGCCAGCAAATAGCGCCCCCCCAGAACCATCAAGTAGTCATCTGGTGTCCAGGAGGCATCCAGCACAGGATAGAAAGTAGAGCGCCCGGTGGCTGCATCCAGCATAACCACTTCCAACGTGTGCTTCTGCGTGTTCACATGCTGATAGATGAACGTATGTCCATCGGGCGACCAGCCGGATAACCCATAAAAGTTGCTCTGGACTGTCGCAACAGGCTTACCAGGCGAGGATGTATCTGCGTCAGATGGTGATCCGCTGGAGGTATGAGACCAGCGACTGAGCGCGAACCATCCAACAAGGAGGGCCAGGATGAGTACAGCGGCCATCCCCTGTTCCAGCACGCGCATCAGGCGACGCTGTGGCCGGACCTGTCGCGGCGGAGTGGGACGCTTTGTCCCGAATGTTCTTTCGCTCGCCACAGGCGGATATTCAGTCTCCACCTCTTGTGTTTCTTCGAGCATATCCAGACCCTCTTCTGTATCGGTGGATGCGTGCGATTGCAGGCGCAATACGAAGCGGCGCATCTGCTGAGAGCACACTCCAATAAATGATGGGGATAAGGGGAGGGCCTGCTCCAGGACAGGCTGTTCCTTGCTTGACTCGCGCTTGTCCGCCTCGTGTTGAAGGCGCTGGATAGCAATTTGTGCTGCCTGGCGCACGGCATCATCGGAATCGTGCAGGGCCTCTCTCAATGCCAGAAGCGAGGTCTGATCGCCCAGGACGGCCAGCGCATAAACGGCTGTTTCACGCACATGCCACGCGCTATCATGCAGAGCCGTTTCCAGTTGCTCAAGCGCGACGTGCTTCGCTGAATCGCTGCGCCTCCCCAGCACACGGATCGCACAGGCGCGTACTGAATCGTCTTCGTCGTGCAAGGCCGCGAGAAGCAGTTGAAACGACTCCTCGTCTCTTACATGCTCCAGCTTCTGTACTGCATCGATGCGCACCGTCCATTCGGGACTGCTCAGAGCTATCTTCAACGCCGCCAAAGAGGGCTCAGGCACTTGCTCAGAACCATCCAGTCCCAGGCGAGCAAGTAACGCAGGCATAAGCGAGGAAGGTGCCTGCTCATCTTGCATATGAAAGTGATGGTTTTCATTCTCGTTCATTGTGCTCTCTCCTCTCTACGAACATTGTTGAGCACGGCACGTACCAGATTCAGTCCACGGTGAATCTTCGACTTGATCGTACCCAGAGGCTGGTGAAGCAGGTCCGCAACTTCCTGATAGCTGAGTTGTTCGACATAATAGAGACCCAGCACAACACGATAGTGCTCAGGCAGCGAAGCGATAGCCTCCGACACCTCGCGCAGGCTCTCCTGCCGATCTACTAACTCTTCTGGACCGGGACCTGGATACTCCAGTTCAAATAACATCCCTTCTTCCAGCATATCCAGAGGAAGTACCAGGGGCCTTGTAGCCCGTAACCTGTTATAGTAGACATTGAAGGCGATCTTATACAGCCAGGGACGAATATATTGGAGAGAAACGCCCTGAGCAGCATAGTCACGTAACGCATAATAGGCGCGCACAAAGGTTTCCTGAAGAATGTCTTCTGTATCCTGCATGCTACCGACCTGGCGATACATCAAGCGATACAACTGGTGTTGATAGGTCTCGACGAACTGCTTGAAATAGCTATCTACATCTTTTATTAAAAGGGCCGTAAGATGATCCTCTTGTTGGCTCATAGACTCATCAGTGCTCCTATCCTAACGCATTGTCTAGTAGCTATGACACCGTAGAAGTCAGGAAGGTTGCATAAAAATGGGTAAAACGAGACAACTGAAGACCGCTAAATCTCACCAGATTGTACTTATTTACCTCTACAGTAAAAGGGAAACAAAAAAATCCTCAAATGTCCTCTGCATCAGCATTAAAGATGCGGCCTAAGGCGAAGATAAATCCAGCAAATACACGTCCTCTCTAGCAATATTGCCTGATTAAATATATACTATGTATAGTACGATACCTGTCGTTATCGGCCAGAAAGGAGTTACCACCGAAAAGTACTTTTCGACTTCTCTTCAAACCCTACGTCCTCTTGTGAGCCTTTTTAATCTCTCGAGTCAATGTTAGCAAGTTTCCATTTGAGGCAGACAATCGGGTCTGTCGATGCACAAATTGAGCATATTCAATGAAATACGGAAATGTAGGCACATTGCTTTTTGTGAAAGGTGAGATACGTCATGGCTCAAGCTGCTTACAATGCTGAAAGCACAGGAACAGCGGTCGTCGCAACGACCAATCCCGCTCCACTTGGTCTCTCCGCATTTGCCCTGACAACGTTCGTCCTCAGTGCGGCAAATGCAGGCTGGTTTGTTGGTGCCACCGTTGTGATTAGTCTGGCCATCTTTTATGGAGGGCTCGCACAATTACTGGCTGGCATGTGGGAATTCCGCGTTGGCAATACGTTTGGTGGGACCGCATTTAGCTCTTACGGTGCATTCTGGCTCGCCACGGGTGCCGCACTCTGGTTCAAATTGATTCCCAATGACACGGCCTTCGGTTTCTTTTTACTTGGTTGGGCCATCTTTACCGGGCTCATGTTCATAGGCACGCTGCGCAGTAACCTCGCTCTTATGACTGTCTTTGGTCTTCTTTTTCTTACGTTCCTGGCCCTTGCGATTGGCGCGCTTGCAGGTAGCGCCGCATTAACGATGATTGGTGGCTGGCTTGGTATTCTGACGGCCCTTGCTGCCTGGTACACGGCCCTGGCCGGTCTGCTCACGACGGTGAAGGCACCCTTCCTGCTGCCCACGGGTCCACGAGCTTAGCGTTTTTCCATGAATAAGAAGACGTATATGTTTGAGAGAAGGACGCTCCTGTTGTAACAGGGCAAACGTCGCCACATCATCAAAACATGGTGATGTGGCGACGTACAAGAGGAACGACAATACGATCATCTCTCCCCCACAAGACGTTTCCCCAGAACGTTGCCGCATCGAGTTTCATCGCTGTCAGATGAGATAGGTAATGACGTCTGCGCTCACCATCAGCAAAATGTTCTTGCTGGATTATTCCTCCTGCGCTTTGTTTTTCCATAGCATATCCACTACCCGATCTATCAGATTGGCAATCGGCAACATCGAAACTGGCAGGGAAACAAGCAATTTCCCCTGCCAGTTTATTTACATAAACCGCTCGACACCAAAGGGACGCAGGATTTCTGGCGTCTGTCCCGTGGTGATGAGCTCGGCCATCGCCTGACCCGTCACCGGACTCAAGCTAATGCCCATCGCACCATGACCGGTCGCCACTGTGACATTCTCCCAGTTGGGCGCTTTCCCCATGATGGGCTTGCCATCCGACGACCAGGGGCGTAGGCCAGCCCAGATGCGCGCAATGGGGGCATCCTCAAGCGAGGGTACGACCGCAATGGCGCTGGTCAGCAGTTCAGCGATACGCCCAGCGGTGATCGCTTTATCGAAACCGGCATGCTCAAGTGATGCACCGACGTAGATGGTATTATCGAGCTTCGGCACGAGGTAGATACCGTTGGCAAAGATGATACGTTGCAATGGTACTTCAGGCTGCTTGAGCGCGAGGATCTGACCACGCAAAGGGCTCACGGGCAAAGGCACATCCAACCACTCCCCACAATGCGCCGCCCATGCTCCCGTAGCGATCACCAGATGACTACCGGTAATCGTTTCGCCAGAGGCCGTTTTTACGCCAGTAACGCGAGAAGCGCTACGCACAATACCCGTGACCTCGGTATGTTCGTAGAAATGCACCCCCAGTTTGCGTGCAGCTTCAGCATAGGCTCTGGTCAGCAGTTCAGGCTTGAGACTCGCCTCCTGAGGTCCAAAAATGGCTGCTTCAGCTCCAGCATAGAGCAACGGTTCCTGTGCTCGCGCCTCATCTCCCGTGAGCCACGTCGCTGGCAAGTTATGCTGCTTCCAGGTCTTCATGTACGTCTGTACCTGTTCGTGCTCACTTTTCCGTGCGATACGAATAGAGCCCGGGTGATAGAATTCTACCCCTACGCCGGTCATCTCTTCGAGCGTTGCAATAAGATCGGGAAATGAAAACCAGCTCTCCAGCACCAGACGCGCAAATGCCTCCGATTCGAAGAGCCCATCCAGTGGCGCTATCAGACCCGCTGCGGCACTGGATGCTTCAGCCGCAACAACGCCTTTCTCGACAACCGCAACCTCCGCACCACGCTTGCGCAAATAATAGGCAATAGAAGAGCCGATCACTCCTCCCCCAATGATAATGACCTCCGTGGCACGATTCGTGCTCATAGACCCGCCTTTCCAGAGCTAACATCACTCTGCATTTCTGCACTTTCTTTCAGAGTATGCACGTGAGAATCCTTTCGTCAAGCCTGACAAGCGTATATCTCAGGCTTAACAAGCCATTAACGGAGATTGTATGGATCTCTCTTTGTTGAGAAGCATTTCAACACTCGAAAATCTCTAGCCCAACTGGTATAGATAACTTGACAATATAACCATAACCTACTATTCTTGCTTGTAGAGCCTGGTGCCATACCGGTCGACGTTATCGGCTATTACCCCTGAAAGCCTATTTTTTATGCACCCCTCCTATCCCTATCGCGTATGGCATTAGCAATTGATATGGATCAGCTCATCCCTATTGGATGAGGACTATGCGCATGATCGCAAGGAGAGCTAAACATGCAGCGTTCCTATCGTCATCTCATGCTCATCTCCGTTACTGGCATGCTGCTCATTGGGAGCATTGGTGCCATCCTGTTCTTCAATTCGGTATCTCCCGCGTTTGCCGCTTCCAACAACCTGGCCACCAATCCAGGGTTCGAGACCGGGACGTTGAGCGGCTGGACCTGCGATTCCGGCGACACGACCGTCGGCAGCCCGGTCCACAGCGGATCTTACGCGCTACAAATGAACCCGACCAGTGCCACGACTGGACAGTGTGCCCAGACCATCAGCGTCCAGCCCAACACCGCCTATACCTTGAGCGCCTACGTGAGTGGTCCCTATGCCTATCTCGGCGTCAATAACTACAGTAACACCTGGACCAACAGCAGCAGCTATACCGCACTCTCGTATACGTTCACAACGACGGCCTCAACCAGCAGCGTTACTATTTATGTCCATGGCTGGTATGCGCAGGCCAGCGTCCTCGTCGACGATGTAGCACTCACCGGCCCGGGAGGCACCAGTACCCCGACGCCTGTGCCAACGAATACACCCACACCGAGGCCAACCACCACGCCTACTACCACGCCCCCCACACCAACGCCCACAACAATCCCTACAGCTACGCCTACGCCATGCACGAACTGCGGTGGAAGCCTGCCCAAACATGTGCTGACCGGTTACTGGCAAGATTTCACGAACGGCGCAACGGCCTTGCGTCTGAGCGCGGTCAACGCTAATTACGATCTCATCGCCGTCGCTTTCGCTAACGCCGATCCAACCAAACCCGGTGGAGTCACATTCAGCGTCGACCCGGCACTCTCGTCGGCACTCGGTGGCTATAGCGATGCTCAGTTCACCAGCGATATCGCCACGCTGCATGCACAGGGCAAGAAAGTGATCATCTCGGTTGGCGGTCAAAATGGGACGATCAGTGTCGCCGACTCGACCAGCGCCGCCAACTTCGCCAATAGCGTGTATTCGCTGATGACGACCTACAAATTCGATGGCGTCGATATCGATCTTGAGAATGGCGTCAACGCGACCTATATGGCAAGCGCATTGCAGCAATTGTCCGCAAAGGCCGGTTCCAGCCTGATCATTACGCTGGCCCCGCAGACCATCGATATGCA
Organism: Ktedonobacteraceae bacterium; assembly: GCA_035493895.1. Lineage (GTDB taxonomy): Bacteria > Chloroflexota > Ktedonobacteria > Ktedonobacterales > Ktedonobacteraceae > DATJHM01. The sequence continues at coordinate 30,208 of DATJHM010000048.1, read as the reverse complement.
ATCGACGTCAGGCTCCTACTTCCAGCTCGCGTTGAACATCAAGAACATCCTCACGATCGTCAATATGCAGTACTATAACTCAGGCACGATGCTTGGCTGCGATGGCAACGTCTACGCGTCGGGCACCGAGAATTTCCTGACCGCTCTGGCATGTATTCAGTTGCAAGGTGGACTGCGTCCGGACCAGGTTGGCATCGGGACCCCGGCAACGACGGCTGCTGGCGGTGGCTATATCGCGCCATCGGTGGTCAATGCCGCGCTTGATTGTCTGGAGCTGGGCACCAATTGTGGCTCATTTAAGCCATCGACCACGTACCCTGGCCTTCGTGGAGCGATGACCTGGGCCATCAACTGGGACGCCTCCAACGGCTACAACTATGCCAATACGGTCAAGCCGCACCTTAACTCCCTGCCGTAGAACATTCATCTCTGAATGGACATTTAGCGTAGGGCGGAGACCATCCGTCCTACGCGCACCATTCGTAGCATTGGGGCAATGTTACGGAAAGAAGGGGAATCTCCCATCATTTCCGTCGTGCTCTGACCACCTTCGTTACATCTTTTCTCAGTCCGCCCCCACCGGCCATCTCGCCTTTCTAGAAGCTTCTCGAGCGCATGTTCCTGGTGGGAGAAAAGACACCATGACGCTTGAGAGACCAGTGGGACGCCGTCAAAGGTCATGGCACACATTTTCGGTGGCACACGAAACCGTGGAAAGGGCGCAACGCCACGTCTGCGGAGCCAACGGGATCACGCGAGTTCGCGGACGCCATTCCGTGCCTCCATGGCGTCCCTACTGGCCTGGGGAGCGGTGCCAACGGGTGCAACGTTTGACCGGATGCGACGAAATTGATCGGAGATTCGCCTTCTCTACGTGAATTTGTTGGAATCGGCCCGGTCGCAGACAAGCAGCGATGTCACAAAATCCATACAGGAATCTCCAAAATGCTACACATCCTACATCACCTACACTGATGCGCTACCACGCTTTTTCCTAAAATGCTACACATCCTACATCACCTACACTGATGCCGATTGCAGCGAGATCTTCTCCTGGCACGCTCCCCTATATTAGCACTGCACGTGTCCCCATGCCGATGTTGCACTGTCCCTCTTTCAGGCGACATCGTGGGTGTGAGTGCCGGGCGGTAGGGAGTGTTTGCCCCTCCTAATAGGTATATTCGGCGTATGGTGAGATTTCTGAAGAGTCTCTGCGAGATTCTTTTTTTGGGGCATGAATGTGTTGGAGTTTATGAGACAAGCCGCACTGTCACGGAGAGAAAGAGAATCTCCCATCATTTCCGTCGTGGCATCTTTTCTCAGTAGGGGCACCATGGCGAATGGCGTCCGCCCCCACCGACCATCTCGCCCTTCTACGAGCTTCTCGAGCGCATGTCCCTGGCGGGAGAAAAGACACCATGACGCCTGGCAGACCAGTGGGACGCCGTCAAACGTTATGGCACACGTTTTCTGTGGCACGCAAAATGGTGGAAGGGTGCAACGCCACGTCTGCGGAGCGAACGGGATCGCGCGAGTTCCCGGACGCCATTCCGTGCCTCCATGGCGTCCCTACTGGCCTGGGGAGCCTTTTCGAGGGTTGCCCAAACGGGTGCAATGAGATTTGTCTGAGTACTACGCGTTCCGGGCGAGCCTGGGGAGCGGTTCGAACGGGGGCGATGACGTTTGACCGGGTACAGACGTTATCTACGTGACATTGGAGATCAACCCCGCCGCTACGCATACAGCCCATCTATAAATGATATAATTTTCAGAGAGTTTCATGTAGATTCGTGCCACTTATTCATTTCGCGACCTACATAAACAGCAATTTTGCAACAGCATCATAATCATAAAAGATATAACTTGACATAGTATGCATTTCTATGTTATAGTTGAAATATAGGCTGAAGTCGGAGTTTTGCTTTGTAAGATCTCACTATGCAAGGACAGCCAAAAATGAGAAAAGAGGCAAGCTAATCGGTACTCCACACATTTTGACTGCTGCTCAGGCGGCATCTCAGCCTCTTCCCCTCTCCGTCAGCTTCAATTACGACAATCTCTTCAAAATTCAGCGTGTGCGCAACCCTTTTGTGCTCAGTCCCGTCAGCTATTCCTCGCTCGCTTCTTACCTGGAATGCCCATGGTGTATGCTGGTGCAAAAGCGAAAGAAGCGCACAAAAGAGCCCACACAAATGATGCAAGCGCGACAGACAACGCTTTTTGGCAAAGGGTGCCCGGATCCACGAATGGTAGGCACCCTTCTCCATACCATCGTGAACGTGCTGCACGACGAGAAAGGTCCGCTTGCACAAGATCTACGTATACGTCTACTCGATAATACTGATGCACTTGCACGATTTATCCAGCAGGATCTTCTTCAGGCATTGCAGCAGGCCGGAAAGATGAATCTGGCGATATTTTTCAATGAGCTGAGCTACGATAAAAGGACGCTCGCGACGACCATAAGCGCGCCAATCCTCCGTTATCAGCAGGAGCTGGCAAAAACCAATACGACCGTTTTTACCGCTTCGGAGCGCTTCCAATGCAAGCTGATCTCGACAAAAAACACGTTTGCAGAGCATCCAGATAGAGGTGGTTATGTCTGCCTGATCGGAGAGTTTGACCAGATTCGTCTGCGCCATGAACAGGGACAGGACCCCCGCAAGCAGCAGGGTATACCGGCGATTATCGAATTTAAAAAAGGTCTGGGTGGGAAAAAGAAAGCGGCGACCAGTCTCCCGGGTCTCTTCGCGGAACTCACGGAGGAAGAGGAGGAGACGAATGAAGTCATACAACCTACCCACGCGCATGCAATGCAGCTCATGACCTACTGGCTCGCATTTCAGACGCGCTGGAACAAAAACGCGCAGTACAAAGAGGCGCGCGGCTTACTTCAAGAAATTCCAATGTCCCTATGTCAGCCTGTGGAGCTGATTCTCTACAACTTAAACGATGGTTGCCAGTACCAGTTAGAACCCAGCGATTACCGGGAAGCCCTTATGGCCCTGATTGAGTGCATTTTTTATCTCAACTGGGCAATGAAAAGTGGCTACGCATGGCAATCGCCTGAGCATGAATGTAGGCGCGCACAGCTGACAGAGCTGCCAGCACATGCCATTCAGGTACAGGTGGGATCGATGCCAATTACCGGACAGGAATGTTATCTCCTGGCGAAAACGGCCTTCGATCGCTTCAAAGAAACTATCAGGTGGAAACAGATCACGCGATAAAGTAGCCAGGATAGCCCTCGCGCACACTCTCCTCCGCAAAACGCGCCGTCAAATCCTCCTCAACCCATGGATAGAGTTCGGGATGTTCATAGAACACCACCATCATCGCCGATTCCTGCTCAAATGCCAGAAATTCCTGCCAGATCTGGCCGATCGTACGCGCTTTATCACTGAGGATCTCTTCGGCTCTGGTGGTAGAGATCAGAATACCACCATGTTGCTCGTCGGGCGTTTGCACCAGAAACACATCCTCCGCAAGCTGCTGTTTTACCCGCACTATTCCCCACGGAGTATACATATCATCAGACATAAATCACAACCCTGCTTTCTGGCATAGTGCCATATCGCGAAGTAGCCCATTGTATCATGCAAGCATTGAAAAGACAGAAACATCCTGGTAAAACAGGCACGACCGGATACTATCGCGCTCACGTGTTGGAGAGCAGAAAGCAAACATACGCCGCACGATAGTAGTGTGTGATTTTTTTCGAACTATAGAGTAATATAGAACATATATTCAAATATGTCAAGTATAGTGAATAAACGGAAACAATCAGAACAGTGACCGTACGAGCCCTCCATCAACCTGCGTCGTCGTGCCTGTAATATACGCCGCCTGCTCCGAGGCCAGAAATGCGACCAGAGAGGCTAACTCTTCGGGCTTGCCCAGACGCTTGAGAGGGATATCCTGCGCAATCGCGTCGAGCACCACTTGCGGGCTGACGCCCTTCGCCAATTGTCCCTGCATGTGATGTCCTGCCAGCAAACGATCCGTGAGGATGCGACCAGGGCAAACATTGTTCACGGTGATATTATCGGGAGCAAGTTCGTTCGAGAGCGACTTTGCCAGCCCGATCACAGCAGGCCGGATCGCATTCGAGAGCAACAAATTATCAATCGGCTGCTTCACAGATGTGCTGACGATATTGATAATACGTCCGCTGCCAGTTGTACGCATAGACGGAAGCACAAGGCGCGTCAGGCGTATGACACTGAGGAGAGTCAGTTCGAATGCGGCCTGCCATTGAGCATCGTTAAAAGAGTCAAATGTTCCGACGGGAGGACCACCGGCATTGTTCACCAGGATATCGATGCGGCCAAACGCGCGGTGCGCGGCCGCAACAAACGCCTCCAGTTCCTCTGGCTTCGTCACATCCACAGGAATGGGCAGAACTTTGCTCCCACTCGCATGCTCAATATCCTGTGCTGCCTGCGCCAGCGCGTCTTTATCACGCGAGCCAATCACGACAGATGCACCCTCAGACGCAAGCGTCTGCGCACTGGCGCGTCCCAATCCCTTACTCGCGGCAAGCACAAGCGCAACTTTGCCTTTCAGACCGAGATCCATATCCGCTCTCCTCCTCATTCCTGTTTTGCAAGGGGATACTGATAGTATTGTATCCCCTGCAAAAAATACTATCTATTTAAACGACAAATTTCCCATCTTTGAGGAAAAGAATGCCATCGATCCAGACTTCGCCCTGACTACGTAGATCGCAGATCATATCCCAGTGCAGTACGGAATGGTTGAGACTGCCGGTTTCGGGATAGCCGTTCCCAAGCGCCATATGGATAGTGCCACCCATTTTCTCGTCGAACAGAATGTTTTTCGAGGCATGGGTGACGCGGACATTGTTGCCGAAGGCAAACTCGCCCAGATAGCGCGCACCCTCATCGAGCTCTAACATTTGCTGCAAGAAGTCCTGACCCTGGCTTGCACTGGCTTCCACCACTTTGCCTTCCTGGAAGACGAGACGCACGCCCTCAACGGCATGACCATTGTAGGCAGCGGGAATCGCAAACTGGACCACGCCATTGGCGCTGTTCTCAACGGGTCCCGTAAAGAACTCGCCGCTGGGGAAATTGCGTTTGCCATCGCTATTAATAAAGCGCCGATCAGCAATAGAGAGCGTGAGATCGGTGCCCGGGCCGACGATATGCACCTGCTTGCGCCCCACCAGCCAGTCGACGAGGCGCTGCTGCTGCTGAGAAAGCTCTTGCCAGCGCGCGATAGGATCTGGATCATTCAGAAAGCAAACGTCAAAGACGAACTCTTCGAACTCGCTTAACGACATATTGGCATCCTGAGCATAGCCATTGGTGGGGTAGAGTGTCAGACACCAGCGGAACGCGCCCGCCTGTTCGCGGCGTTGTGAGGTACCGGCAAGGCTGCGGGAGGCGCGATGGCGTCTGGCAGCGCGAGCAGGATCGATGTTGCTCAGTGCGTGGGGGCTATTCTGAGAGTGAATCGAGAGGCGAGCATCGGCGCGTTCGGCCAGCAATTCCTGCACGGGCGAGATGTGCGAGAGCTGGTCATCGTTACCCTCGCGCAGAAGAATCTCCTCCAGACCCTCCAGCGCAATCACCGGGACCGGATAAGCTCCCACGCGCAATACTTCGCGGTAAACTGCCTCGACGAGGGGAGAGGCCGTGGGAGTGGCATAGATCGCAACGGTTTCGCCCGCACGTAGCGAGAGACAATAGTGCACAAGGGTATGAGCCCAACGATTGAGACGAATGTCTTGCATATGGCAGATCTTTTCCTTGTAGTTTTGTAGTCTAAAGCGATTTTGATCAACATAATATCATGCCGGACAAAATCGCTACAACAGCTGATCTTCCTGCGAAGTGCTACTCTGTGTCCGGATGATCGCTTCAGGTCGGTTTTGCAATGCATCTTCGACGCGCTGCCGATGCTTGGGAAGCGTATTCATTGGCATCTCTCCTGGGAGAAAGAAGCGACATTCTCGCGACTCATCCGTCTCTTGCAAGTGTCCGCCCACGATGCGGCAACGAAAGGTCAACACGACCTCCTGCTTCTGTGGTTTGGAGTAGACACCAACCAGACTCTCGACCTCAACCTCCAGACCCGTCTCCTCTCTCACCTCACGACGCATGGCTTCCTCCACCGTCTCTCCTGGCTCCATACCGCCACCAGGAAGATTCCACCACGCAATATCCCGGCGCAACGCCAGCAGCACCTTCGTGCCAGCAAAAATCACTGCGTATACGCCAACACGAAACAAACGTGTATTTCCCGACGAACTCACAACATCAGTCATATCGCGCCTTCCTAGCATTCTCTGATCTACTTATATCCACGTTTATACCTCTACCTCCATCACGCATTACGCACAAGAGCCATAGACACACACAACAATGTGACGGAAAGCCCAGATCATGGGCTCTTTCTATTATTCCTACTACAATGATCATGATGACAATTTTTCGTACGCAGGACAGGAGAGAAGTAGATGCACCAGAATAACATGGAATAAAGGCCTGTCGCAACGCACTGGTAAGAAAGTGCTTCTATGGTATAGTTTTTTTATATCCTGGTACCAGATCAAGAGATTGTGTTGATGTTTGTCAGTATACAACTCTATTCAAGAACTTGAGAATGCGTTATGCTCGTTGCCTATGGTCCTGATGCCAGTCCGATCGTTGCCGAAGAGACACAACTGACGCAATTGCAGCAGTGGTCCCGCGCGCATACGTTGTATTGTCCCAACTGTCGAGGGGTGGTACATCTCCGTGGGGGACCCGAGAAGCGTACGCAATTGCATTTTGCCCATCAAAAAGGCGAATGCGCATGGAGCACAGAGAGCGAATCGCTGCGCCATATGCGCGGGAAGTCGGTACTGGCCCACTGGCTCCATACCCAATTTCCCAGGGCGACGATCTCGCTTGAGGAACGATTGCCAGAACCGAACCGCATCGCCGATATTTTCGTGCGCCAGAGCGATGATCGCTGCTGGGCGCTTGAATTTCAATGCGCTCCACTGGATATCGAGGAATGGCGCAAGCGCCACAACGCCTATCGTCAGGCTGGGATTCTGGATATCTGGATTATCGGGACTAATCGCCGTGAGAAGCAGGAGGCATTTCTCGAAGCGATCTTGCAGACCACGCACGAGCTACTCTTTCTCGATCCGCAAGTCACGCCTCCCCGCATCTGGCTGCGCTGGCCCATTGATCGTACGCTGGGACAATCCTGGCTTCAGCAGGCGAACGCAACGCAAGAGCTTTCGCTCACGGGCTGGGTGGGTCGCCTGGGCTACGGTGCAACGCTGATTGGCGCACTTGACGAGATACGGCTGGATGCGCAGGGGCACCTGCTCCATCCTGTGCGTACGGCACTGGAAGCTCGTAACCGCCTGCTGCACACGATGAGTACGGCAACGCTACCTGATGCGCAGGATATGAGCGCTTTTCTCCAGCCTCGCGTCAGTGGGGAAGCGCTACAACTCATCCTTCTGCCATTGCTACGCTCCTATCTTCTCGATCCAGATCTTGTGCGTCGCTACAACTACGGGCGAGGTCTACCGGATCAACCGCTTTCAGCAAATGATCTCGCTCGTATCAAAAAAGCGCAGGTCTGGTTGCACAATCTGCACGCACGAGGCTTCACGCCTGAGCAACTACATACCCTGCAACAGGAAATTCCCTTTGTCGGTCCCTATGCGGCCTTTTCCCGCTATATGGAAACACTGCTGGCACTCTCTCATATCCCGGATTGAGTCTGGACCTCAGATGATGCAAGCTGATCGTCACTAAAACCTTATCAGTCCTGGACTTCTGGGCTTCTTCCTTCCCTTTCCTACGACTTTTTGGCATACTATACAATCAGAACATGCGTTACCTGGGGCCAAGACACCATCGGGTCCTATTTGTCTGTCCAGGGCGCTGTTTTGATTCACTATCTGTCTTTCTCCTCTCGAAGCAGGTCTTTAGAAAGGATTCTTTATCTTTATGGTCCTGGGAAATACCCTTTCCAACTGTTTGTATGCGCTGGTGGCCTTTCTCATAGCGCTCAGTCTCTCCCTTGTTTTCAAGTATATTATCCTCAACAGGCTCAAATCCCTGACAGAACATACAAAAAACACCATTGATGACGTTATCGTCTCGATGTTTGTATCGATAAAGCTCCCTGTCTATATTGTTATTGCATTCTATATTGCGATACAATTTCTCGTTCTCCATGCGACCATTCGCAAGATCATCGATGCGATCTTCATTATCAGCGTGGTCTATCAATTAGTGACCGTCGTGCTGATTTTCCTTGATTATAGCGTGGCGCAAAGAGTAAAGGCAGCAAATGGATCAAGTGCCGCACACATCAGAGACATGATCCAGTTGATCGTCAAAGTGAGCCTCTGGGCCTTTGGCTTGCTTTTTATCCTTTCCAACCTGGGAATCAATGTGACATCACTGGTTGCAGGATTTGGCATTGGCGGTGTCGCTGTAGCTCTTGCCGTGCAGAGCATTCTTGGCGATTTATTTAGTTATTTCGCCATTTACTTTGATAAGCCCTTTGTCAAAGATGATTTTATTATCGTCGGTACGCAGATGGGTATCGTCGAAAAAGTAGGGATCAAAACCACGCGTATCCGCGCTTTGCAAGGCGAGGAGCTTGTTATCCCCAATAGTGAGCTGACCTCTACACGCATTCAAAATTTTAAAAAGATGCAAGAGCGGCGCATCGTATTTTCTTTTAACGTGGCCTACGAAACGCCACTCGAGAAATTAGAAAAGATTCCGCACCATGTACGGGACATTATCACCGCATCCGAAAATACACGCTTCGATCGCGCACATCTGCTTTCATTTGGGAACTCAGCCTATTTGTTCGAAGTTGTATATTATGTCCTATCGGGAAACTATAACACCTACATGGATATCCAACAGGCCATTAATTTTCAGCTCATCACTGCTTTCTCTGAGGAAAACATCGAATTTGCCTATCCAACGCAGACCGTACACCTTACACCCAATCGATAATTTGCTTCATTCACGCCCATGGCTCTCATGCACAATGTGTGAGAGCCATGGGCATGAATAGCACAAAACGCGAACGCGCTTCAGGTATATTCTCCCTGCATATCGCGAAAACGGTTTTGTCAGTGCAGGGAAAAGCGTGGACGATCCGGATAGAGACAAAAAAACACCTCCCTGTGATCAGGTATGCTTCACTACTGGCAGCAACGAAGGGATACCAATCGTGCTTGCCAGGAGACGGCTGAATGCAGCATTGCTCTGACGAACATCAGTGGAGCTCAGATGGACCCACTGACAGCCACTGGCCTGTACATCCATGTGTTGGAGCAGGTCGCTCCCAGCCTGAAAGTCCAGCTGGTAGACCACGCCAAAGTCAGCAGGGCAATGGTAGACCTTTCCCAGATCGACGACCGGAAGGGCCTGTGCAGCGGCATACAGTTGTTGGATAGTTGTTGTATCATGAGTGGTGCGTTCCAGACGAGGGAACGGTTGACCAAAGACGGGGAATTGACTGGCAGGACGCAACACATGCAGTGCGGTCGGTTGCTGAGGCGTTTTTCCACATGCGACAAGCAAGAATCCCAACAAGAGTATCCATCCCCAGTGTAGTATTTTCATCGTTTTCTTCTTTCCTGGGCTGGTATATGCATCAGCCCATAGAAGAAGACGTCTGAGCGGCGGATGAGTTCCTGCTGAGGAGTCGTGTGGCATGTTTGTGTGAATTGTTGAATTACGGTGCCTATTTTTTGGGCATATCATCCATAGAATGAACAAAGAGACATTGATTATACTCTACAACAAGATCAAATGAGTAAAATCAGGATACCATCTTGTCTTATCACACTGACGACCTCCTTCGCCGCTGAAGTACACCACGCAAGATGAAACATTTGGCTATCCCCACATGAGATATTTTTGATCTCGGCGGCTCAAATGAAGAACAAACAAACGCTGAAGAAGGAGCAATTGTCCTCTATTTTCTCTCTATCAAGGAGCATAAAATAACTATGACATCAGACAGAAACTCCCAGCATCCTGCGGATCTCCTCACAAAGGAGGCGATACGCGAGCACGTCTGGCAAGCCTTGCGCAAGGTGGCGCGACCGGATTCGCGTTTTCATTGGAACTTTGCAGAGTTTATTACTGACTATGAAGGTTCTGAGGATGGAGCACGACGTATTCAGGAACTTCCCGCATGGCAGAATAGCACATTGATGTTTATCACACCGGACAACAATCTGGAAGTGCTGCGCCGAAAAGCGATGGAGGATGGGAAGCGATTTGTGATGTCCACATATGGCATCGCACGTGGGTTTCTCTATATCGATCCGGCGCGTATTCCAGCGCAAAATTATGGTTGGGCGGCGACATTGGACGGCATGGATCGTTTTGCGCTGCCCCTCGGACTGGCAGAAGTTGCGGCGCTTGGCAAGTTCGATCTGCTGGTAACAGGTGCATCGGCCATCAGCACGTCAGGTGTCCGCTTTGGCAAAGGGCATGGCTACTTCGACCTGGAATGGGCCATGTTTTCTGAGACGCACTGCCTGACCGAGAACCCGACCGTTGTCTGCGCGGGACATGATGTGCAGGTAGTTGAAGTCGCCCTGCCCGGTTCCGTGTTCGATACGCGCGTTGATCTCATTGTGACCCCAACACAAACGATTACCGTCCCCGCAGAATATGGACATCAACCGGGGCATGTCGTCTGGGAACGCCTTGAGCCTGGTATGCTGGAGCGCATCCCCGTTTTACAAGAACTACGACAATTACAGGAGTTACAGAGCTAATGGCGACAGAACAAGAAGCGCAGAGCGGTACGATTGAACAGCGCGGCATCGAAGTCGTACCAGAAAATGAGCGGCGGGGACGCCCACGCGACCTCTTTTTCCTCTGGCTAGGAACCAATGCGAATGTATTTTATATTATCAATGGTGCGTTGCTTATTTCCCTGGGATTATCTTTCTATCAGAGCCTGGGAGTTATTCTTGTAGGAAACCTGGCTTTCTTTTTGCTGGGGTTGACCAGCATTCAGGGACCACGCACGGGGACTGCGACCTTTGCCATTAACCGCGCCTCATTCGGTCCTAATGGTGGACGCCTGCTCTCCTTTTTTAACTGGTGCACACTGATTGGTTTTGAAGGTTCTGGTTTAGCGCTGGCCGTGATTGCCATTCTCACGCTGACGCATGCGGTTGGCATAACGTTTAGCGATGCAGCGTGGTTCAAGATTGTGGTGATCCTCGTTGTTGCGGCGGTACAGATCTATCTCCCGACCGTAGGGCATGCGGCAATCATGGCATTTCAAAAGGTGCTGGCCTGGATTTTCCTGCTGTTCTTCATCATTGTAGCCGTGATGGTTGCAGGCAAAGTGCAGCTCTCGGGAGGACAAAGCGGTTCTTTTGCGGCGATGACGGTAGGATTTGCCCTGATGGTCTCGGGAGGCGGTATCTCCTGGGCGAATACGGGCAGCGATTACTCGCGCTATCTGCCGAAAACGGTGCGCTCCGGACCAGTCATCTGGGCTTCTTCTCTTGGAGGAATGATCCCTGCTGTACTGCTCGAAATCCTGGGAGCGGCCGTTGCAACACGCCTGCCGGGGGCCTCTGATCCTATCTCCGGGCTACCATCAGCGCTGGCTGGCTGGTTTCTTGTCCCCTATTTACTGCTGCTCTGCGTGAACATGCTGGCGGTGAATGCCATTGATCTGTACTCTTCCGGTTTGACCTTGCAGGCGCTGGGGCTACCACTTAAACGCTGGCAGGCCACGACTGTCGATATGGTGATTTGTACGGTCCTGGCGGCGATTGCGATTTTCTCTTCGAGCTTTAATACGCTGTATGGCGAATTCCTTTCGTTGCTCATTATTTTCCTGGCTCCCTGGTGTGCGATCTATCTGATGGACGCCTGGATGCGCCACAATATCTATGATGTTCCAGGATTATTTGCGCGCTTGGGAGGCCCTTACTGGTATCAAGGCGGCATCAATCCAGCCGGGATCATTGCGCAGATTGTGGGTATGATTGCTTCTGCGCTCTGGTTAAACTCTACTTTGATTGTGGGGCCGCTCGCAAAGCTCTTTCACAACTCTGATATGAGCGTTTTTACCGGCTTCATTGTCGGCGGTGTCCTGTACTGGCTGCTTGCGCGTTTTGTGTTTGCACACAAAACGGTAACGGCGAAGGCAGAGTTAAGTGAGGTTGAGGTGCGGTAGACGATTTGCAAGGTACCCGGTGGCATGGGTACCCTCTATGCTATGTTGTAGGGTTCGCAACGCAGGTCAGCAAATGACCATGCGCAGTATTTTGTAGAAGCGCGGCGGGTCTATGCCCAATACGCATCAACCAGAGAAAGGGTGAGTTATTGGAGATGGCCGGTGGGGGCCGCGGACCGGCATAAAGCCCGGTCAATACGCATCAACCTAAGAAAGGATGAGGTATGCGAGAGGGCCAAAGGGAGAGCGACCAGCTTTTTCGCGCTCGTGGTTGGATGCGAAGGGCACCGATCCTAGCGCGTTCCTGCGGCGGAGCCAGGGAAATCGAGCGAGTTCGCAGGCACTCCCTCACCTCGTCAATGGATCAGTAGAGGCACGGTGGAGCCGCAGCGGAACTGTGCCTCTACTGTCACCAACGTCGTGGCCGGGGCCCACAATGGGTTTGTTCCTGCCCGCGTGCCCCACCGGCCATCTCCAATGGCTCATCTATTCTTAGGTTGATGCGTATTGGACCGGCATAAAGCCCGGTCCCTACCTGTTCTGTTTTGCGGGTCGTATCGTCTTTGGCAAGGGGGCACCGATGCTCCCACTCCTCGAAGAAGGGCTGAGGTAGGGGACCGGGCTTTATGCCGGTCCGCGCCCCCCCACCGGCCATCTTGCCCCTCAGGTTGATACGTATTGGAGAGGCAGGAAGCGCGATCCCGATGTGTGCAGAAGGGCGAGATGGCCGGTGGGGGCGGACGCCATTCGACATGGCGTCCCTACTGGGCACGATGGTGGTCAGAAATGATGGGAGCGTCACCTTCTTTCCGTGACAGGGCAGGCGAGCGGCGACTCTACGGGTTGTTCACTTTGAGTTTCAAGACGGCATCCAGATCGTCGATAAAGAAATCGCGCTCTGGTTTGCCTTCGGCGAGTTGATACTGATGACGTTCTGTCTCCAGGGTATGATACTTCTCGGCCAGATTGCCAGCGCTGATGGAGGCGCAGAGACGCACGGTACAACCTCCGTTCAGAAGCGTGTTGATGCGTTCGTAGTAATCTTTGTCTCCACTGACGATGATATAGATGCTGGGATCGGTGTGCGTGCTTTCGTCGATGATACGTTCGATGAGCACGAAGTCCGACAGGTTCTTGCTGGATTGCCCGGTCTGAGGCTCACCGCTCGGCGTCTGAAGCTGGAAACCGACCTGCTCCAGTTCGAGTTTGACGCTGGCGAGATCGCGAATGTTGCGCGGATCAGCACAGGCCCAACAACAGACGACTTCGCCAAAACGAGCAGCATAGGTGACGAGCATCTCGCCGACCTCCCTGGCCGTCATGCTGGCGGGCATGAGGGGGCGGAGATTTTCGTAATCGACGAATAATCCCACGCGTTTCTCATGGGATGGCGGCGGCGGCAGGACGATGGGCTCGGTCATACGACTCCCCAGGAACGTCGCCAGCATCTTGCTGCGCACACGTAGACGCTCTCCCTTCTCATCACGCAGGTACTCAAGAATATATTTCTCTTCCAACCCACGAATAATGTCCAGATCAAATGTGCGCGAGGCTTCCGCAAAGTCGAGATAGTCACGCTTCCCGTTTAAACCTCTGGCAAAGCGGATCGCCTCACGCTGTTCCTCCGGACTGAGAATTAAGGGGCTGAACAACGATGAGGTGAAGTTGGCGGGCTCGCTGGCCAGACGCTCGGCGATCGCATCGATATCCTGTGGAGCCAGCACGGTGCGATGCTGGGCATTGAGCCGATCCACCCCTTCATAGGCCATGCGCGCAACGTGGTAAGGATTGCCAGCAGTCTGCCAGAAGACACGCTGCACGGTATGATCAGGAATTTCAATGCCATAGCCCGCAACCGGCGCAAGCAGTACCTGACGAACAGCGTGAACTGAGAGAAAATCGAGCGGCCTTTCTGTGAGCGGGAAGAGTTGCGTCTCCGGGCAGGCGCGGCGTAGCGGTTCCGGGCGCATCCAACCGGACATAATAAAGAGAATCATCCCACTCTGATGAATATGGCGCAACAGGTCCAGCAAAGGCGTCGTGCGCTCGGCAACGAGGAGATAGAACTCGTCCAGGAGCAGCACAAGCTGGAGTCGACCGGTCCGTTCGCGCAGCGCCGCGAAGAAACGCTCAACGCCGAGAAGCGGATCTGGATGGCTCGCTCCCACAGACTCCAGACCCTCTACATCCAGGCCCTGACTTTGCGCATCGCGCAGGATGCTCTGTGTAAAACTGTTGATCGTGACCTCTAACGGGTGCTGCGCGGCTTTCACGCTTTTGAGATCGACAACGCAGGGAAAGAACGCCTCTTTCCGCAATTCCAGCACAATGCGATTGAGTAGCGACGTCTTTCCCACCCTGCGAATCCCGTGGAAATAGAGGGGAGCGCCGGTCATCTGCCGCTTGAAAAAGATCGTGCGGATCAGCGCAAGCTCGCTCTCACGTCCCTGGAAGAGACGGTGATCATCCTCAGAAAAGTCGATGGGACGATTGAAAATGTACGGATTGGGCAGCTCATAATCGTGAATATCATGCTGGCGTAAGAAATCGTGGAAATTGAAGAGCCGAACCTTGAGCGGACAGATACAGCTCATATCCTTGATAATCCCCCATTGGTAGGTCAACGTAATCTGAAAATCGAGCTGGATTGCCTCTGCGGGCACCTGCACAAGCACAGGGATAGCGACGACAGCATTCTCTCCCTGCTCCAGACAGTTCAGCGTTACTTCGCCCTGCGAGGCGGTCAATCCCTTCTCAGTACAGGAGATGCGCAGATCGCTGACTTTGCCAGGGCCGGGATTATGAATGCGGATCACCAGCGCAGTCTCGGGCATATCATCAGGCAGGCCACCTCCAAGCGGAGTTGGCTCGATCTCCAGCTCCGGTGCCAGATGCTGCATTTCGCTAAAACGTTTGAAGACGCGACGAAATGTTTCGAGCAACGCTTTCAGTGGCTTGAGAGCGGCTTCCTGTTCTATTTGAGCACCAACCTCCTGGATGGCGCTATTCAAACGCTCCACCTCGCGCGACAGCTCATCGTGACGCCAGCGGGTACCCTCGAGTGAGCAGAGATCATCCAGCAGCGATAGGACGCCCGCAACATCGTCCTGACCCTGCTTTTGCGCATCCGTCAGAAGATGGACATGGGTATGTATGCGCGCCTGCAAGCTCTTCAGAGTGGCGATTTCCTGGACAGTCGTAAGCTCCGAAGCGAGCGCATACCAGGCTTTCTGTGGGGCTTGAGTTGCAGAAGACTCGTTTGTGCTGCCTGTTCGCCCCAGTTTCTCCAGCAGAGGACGTGTCTGCTTGATCAACTTCGTATTCGCACTCTCCCGTTCATGCCATAGTTCGGGGACAGTCGTGCGATAGTGCTTAAAGCGGGCAAAGACATCATCGTCCAATAAACGGCCCTGACGTTGATAAAAATCGAACAACTTACATAGATGATTGCGCAGATGCAGCAGATTAGAGACAACAGCACTACTTTTCTCGCGCTGCTTCAGATACATATCAAGCTGCGTATCTGCAACATGTTTCAGGGACTTTTCAGCTCCGGTACTTTCGCCCGCGCGCTCGTACGCATCGCTCAGCGCCTGCCAGGCACTGAATTTATAGCGGTTGCGTTGGGCATAGTCGTGAATCCAGAAACGCCAGACATCGTCCAGATCGAGGCGACGGAGTTCTTTTTCAAATGTCTCCAGGGCAGAATCGCTGACCGACTCCTCTGGCTTCAGGATAAGGATGGGATGGTCAAGCAACTCGTTAAATTTGGTCAGGATCGTCAGTTGCTTCATCATATTGTTTGTACTTTGCGCTCGATCAACACTCTCGCGTTCACTGACCAATAAAGACCATGCCAGATAGCATTCCGGCAAGGGATACTGTTTCAGATGCTCCATAAGAAACGTTTCGGCGGCTTCGATGCTCTCGTGTTGCGAATGTGACCCCTGTCCGAGAATCTGCACGCTGCAATAGAGGGCAAAACGCAGATGCGAGAAAGGGGCTCGCTGCCGCTCAACGCCGGGCACCAGCAATTCCAACGCCTGATCGATCTTGCCAACATGAACATAGAAGACGGCCAGATTCCAGATCTCCTCCCAGGACGCAACGCCCTTGCAGCGATCCTCTTCCCACAGCGGGACCGCCTGATAGCGCGCCCGGACGCAGGCAATCGCGAACAGACGCCATTCGCGTGCAACGGGCTGATATTCGCGGGCAGTATCAGCCTGAGCTCGCTCGAAGAGAGCAAGTCCCTCCTGTTGCTCGGCGACATTCTCGCTCTGAATAAGCGTTTTTGCCTCCTGAAAGCGATCGAGAGCATTGGCATTGCGACCACGTATGCGCAATGAGCGTCGGGGCGGGAGAATCTCCGCAAACTTCTGATCGGTCAATAGACGGCTCAGTTCGGCGAAAAGTTTCGGGCGCGCCTCACGCAGAATTTCGCCCAGACGATCCAGACGAGAGGTACGAATACAGGTCAGCAGCTCTTTGTAGCGCTCCTGTCCGAGAAACGCCAGTGGCCCCCTGTCATGTGTTTCACTGACCATTTCCAATGACTCGCCCTGCAAAGCACGCAAAGCCATACTGTCGCGCACGCCATGCTGGCGCACCTCACTCACAAACACCTTGCGCGCCTCCAGTTGAAACTGAGGAGCAAGATCAGCCAGAGCGCGTATCCAGGACTCCACCTCCACCACATCAATGGTTTCCGCCAGACGACACTCGCTCAGGTAGCGCGTCACGATGCCGAGGAGATCGGACCAGGAGAATTCCGATATTCGGGCCAATCCCTCGGGTGCGAACTGGCGTTTCAGCGCGCTCACGAGCACATCGGCCGAGAGTACATGTGTCCGCAGATCGCGTAAGCTGCTCAAGAGCAGATAATAATATTCGGCCTTACCAATATAATCACCTGAACTATAGCGTATCGAGTATTCCGCCAGCGCGATGGCGTCCGCCAATTGTTCAGCAGTCAGCATGCTGCCAGGTAACGTACTATTGTGAGCATAGCGAAAGACGACATTGCGACAAATCACCCCGCCCAGCGTTGCCAGTTGCGAAGGAGTGGTCGAGTCCATGGGATTTTCGCGGGCAAAGGTCAGCGCGCGCTGATTACTGCTCTCGCGTTTTTTGTCTAAAAACTGCCAGAGATGTTCAATAGCCAGAATGATACGCGCCCACTCACGTCTCGGGCCGGGCTGATCGGCCAGCACCGTCAATTGAGTTGACTCCAGATCCACATCGGCAGGCATAACGAGGCGTTGGTGAAGTAATGCGCGCAGATGCACGACATCCGATGAGTTGCCCAGACGTTCACTGGCGGTCAGGAGTTTGTGGATATTGGAAGTATCAACATATTCAAGTAAGAGCGGCATGCTCAGGAGCATATAGGCGAAGAATTCGCTATCCCCGGCGCAGCCATTAAAAAAGCCAACCAGTTCGGCAAAGCGGGCATCAGCCATCTTCGGGCGCAAAGCTCGTTCATAGAGCACGGACCAGCACAAGGCATCCCAGAGATTGCGTTTCTGTTCGGCGTTCAACTCATAGCGCCACATAAAGCGAGCATACAGCCCGGCAATAAAGGCAACTTTGTCCCAGGAACGATCTTCGAGCGGAGGAGTTTCTCTTCCGCTATTGGTTTCAAAAAGCTCTCTGTTTTCATTGCGCCTGGTATTGACATACACAAGGACCGTCAAAAGTTTTGCGGCAATGGTCGCGCGATGTTCTGCAAGCCAGGTTTTGATCGGCAAAACGGCCGAGTAGATGGTAAAAGTGGGAGCGGCAGAGTGATCATGATGCAGGTCCGTTGCGACAGGTTGATCATGATGCACAAGGTCCGTTGCTACAAGTTGAGTAGAGTGGGGAACGGTAAGAAGAGAAGATGGTAGAACAGACGCTGCCGTGTCTTGTTTATTTCCACAGCGTCCACAAAATTTTGCTCCCTCTGGTAATACCGCGTGGCAGTTCCAGCACGATAACATAAAGGACGTCCTCCTGATGGGTTACTGATAGACAGGGGCAATATCCACTTATTATAGGGATATTATTCATTTTTGTACAGAAACTAATACTATGTACCTATTTCTGTATCAAACGTATTAGCAGTTAGTTTTAGAAAATATAGTGAAATATAGATTTTTGTTTCGTTTTCAACAGATTTGTCGCGCGCGATGGCCGGGGGGCTCGCGGATCGGCATAAAGCCCGATCCCTACCTCTGCGGGGGCGCGACGCGTGTCGATGCCGGTATGGGTTCTCCGGGCCAATGGGTGGATTCGTTATGACAAGTTGTTACAGGGCTACACATCCTACACCAGGGTGGATGTGATCGCGATCTTGACCCTACACGCCTCGACACCAGAGCTACAGGAGATGGTGAGAGGTGAGATGATAGGGAATTGGGATCCTTTTGGTGACGCGCTACGAGATTTTTTTACGCTACGAGATTTTTTTCTAAAAAGCTACATAACCTACACAAATGCCGATGTGATGGGAATCTCACGCCTACACGCCCCCTACGCCAGTCCTACACTTTCCCCCATTATTGGATGCTGCACTGTCTCTCTTCAGGCGACATCGTTGTTGTGAGAACGGGGTGGGAGGGATTTTTCCTCTTCTGTTATAGATATTCGACAGGTAATGAAATTTCTGAAGGGTTCGGGCGAAATTGGTTCTTCGGCATGAATTTGTGGACGTACATGCTTTCAATCCATAGAGGGATTTGGATTGTTTAGTCAAACGTCATTGTCTATCTTTTCGTTTTTTACTATCCGATGTGGTTCCTGGTAACTCATCTGCGGGGATGATGCCGGTTCTCATCCTTTCTCCGGCTACACTTGCAGGAGCAAGAGCACATCAAGATTTTCAATAGATGGATTTTGATAACTTCAGCCGTGGGGTACTTCACTGTCATCCCGCGATTCTTTCTGGCAGACGTCTTTCTGCCGGTCCGCAATCTCCCCTGGTATCTGGACATCCTCTCGAAGCTTGTCCCGATGCGCTACACCGTCGATCTGGTCCGTAGTATCTTCTATATGGGCAGATCAGAATACGCTCAGGTTGTCCTGCTCAATCCGTTCATCAATCTGCTGGTCATCGGGATTCTGTTCGTGCTCTTTCTCTCTATCGAGACGACAGTCTTCGTACGTAGCGAACGGAACCGCTAATACAAAACAGATCGGGAAAGCGAGGCGCGCAGGTCACACGTCGGGAATCAGGCGTACCGCTTCCCCAAATGGCACATATTCGATGCTTATCCCGCCGGGAGAGAGGACCCAGAGCACGGGCAATGAGGGTGGTACGCTGGGAAAGGTACCATAGCCATCGGTCAGATAGATGCAGATGCCATGAGACGAAGCATCGAGGGTCGTCTCAACGGCCGCAAAGAACGGACGAAAATCGGTGCCGCCGCCACCCACCGGAGGGGGAAGCTCTGAGTTAGGGGTCAGCTCATAGGGACCATAGCAGGCAGCATCTGCATAATAGAGGATGGCCTCCAGATGTGGATAGGCACCCAGGATGGCCTGCACCTCGCCGAGAAACTGCGCAATCTCTTTACTGCCAATAGAGCCGCTGGTATCGACCGCCACAAAGACGCGCAGTTTCTCCCCCGCGAGCGCGTCCAGATAGAGTCCCTGACCCACAAAGCGACGATCGAAGCCCTCAAAATCGGTCGGAGTTTGCACCAGGAAGCGCCAGAGATAGGCTCGCCAATCCAGTTGAGAGGGGCTGAGATGGGTCATTTCGCGCCGCAAGCCTGCTGGCAGCGTGCCATGTCCCAGCACTTCGACCAGCGTTTCGGCCTGGCGTAAGGCCTGCCTCCAGTGCTGCTCAAGTTCGGCATACTGGTCGGGAGAGAGTCCTTCTGTGGGCAACAGCAGATCGGCAAACAGAGGAAGCAAAAGCTTGCGTACGTCGGCATTTGCCTGGATCTGATGATAAATTTCCTCCACACTCAGTTGTTCAAGCTGCGCATAGCGCAGATGCCCCTTCGGCAGCGCAAAACCATCCTGAGCAAGAATGATGCCATTGACCACAATATCGGCTGCAATATTCCAGGTTAAGGGATGGCGTCGGCCCAGGCGCGGCACGTGGAGGAGCGCGGCGTGCAGTACTTCGTGAGCGAGCAAGCCCAGGCGCTCAGCGGTCGTCAGGTCGCGCCAGAAATCTGGATTGATAAAGACATCGCGTCCATCGGTTGCCGCCGTGGGATAGTTTTGCGTGGGAATAATCCTGGCGAACAGCGCGAGCGTTGCAAAGAACGGCGAATGCAGGCGCAACTGAATGATCGCGGCGGAAATCTGGCGCTGAAAAGCATCATTCTTGCTCATCGGCTTCCTCCAACGCGTCGGGCTCCTCCAGCAACTTCATGTATTCAATGAACATTTGCTGTAAGCGTTTATCGCGCTGCACCAGTGTCGCCAGACGTCCCAGTTCGTTGCGTGCGCGAGCCTGACGGAAGAGATCGGTAGCAAAGAGCTGTATCCATTCGTGTCCGGCATGCGCAGCCATCCATTGAAATGCCAGATAGCTTTCTTGCAGAGAAGTGGCGCGCATAGTCAGAGCAACGGTCAGGGCGTAACGCTGCGATGGCTCATCGGGGAAGCCAATCTTGTCGCCGTTTCCCTGCAAAATCTCAGTGACATTGGGCAACTGTTGATAGAGCTTGAGAAAAGCGGCAAACTCTGCGGCAACGCCCTGGCCGACCACATGCGAGATATCCAGGCCCACTTTGTATAGACGATTGGCAATCATCCACGAGCGAGGCGAAGGCCAGGCAGGCTGCTGTGGATCGAGCTTATGTAGCAATGCGGGACGGAAAGAGAGAAACGCCAGGATGTGCTCGTGAATGTGCTGTCCGAGGGCGTAGGATTTGAAGCTGTCAAAGTGCGCCTCGACCGTGAGATGGATGAAGCGGTTGGCGAGTGGCGCGGGCATGTCGAACACGGCGGCACGATCTTCTTTGCGATTGCCTGCGGCCCAGACAAACCAATCCCGGGGAACCGTATAGTTCCCGACGCGGCGATCCAGAATCAACTGTTGCGCCATCCCCTGCATCGCGGGAGGAGCGAGATTCAATTCGTCGAGAAAGAGAATGCCCTTGCCTTCACGCGGCAAAAATTCGGGCGGATACCAGCGCGAGACACCATTGTCAGCCACGGGCAAGCCGCGCAGATCCGTCGGGGCCAGTTGTGAGAGGCGAAGATCGATCATCTCCATCTCGTAGGCAGCCGCAGTCTGCGCGACAATGCTCGATTTGCCGATGCCCGGCGCGCCCCAGATCATAGTACTGAACATCAGACGATGTTCGACGAGCTTATGCAAAAAACTTGAGAGAGCTTCTGGCGTCATGATAGTCCACTCAATTCTTTTTTTATTGGCTGAAATCTCTGCAAGATCGGTCTGGCAAGAATGCGGGGATAAATGGCCATAAGATATTCGGGTGAATGTGGAGGCGACCAGGAGTTGAACCTGATGTCCTGTACTAATGAGCGTACTATGCTTTCGCTGCACCACGCCCCCACGACGACGTTGAGTGTGCAGGGCTCGAACCTGCGACCTCTCTCCTTGGCAAGGAGGCGCTCTAGCACCCGAGCTACTCCCACGCCGATCGAACAAAGTCGATGCATGTAATATAGTTGAGGGGAAAAGCGTTGTCAATGCTCATTGCGCTTCTGAGGTGGCACGAGGGGAGTTTTGCGGTGGATGAAGTGTGGAGGCGACCAGGAGTTGAACCTGATGTCCTGTGCTTTTGGCTGCACGATGCTCACGCTGCACCACGCCCCCACTGACAGCACGAAGAGACAGGACTCGAACCTGCGACCTTCTGCGTGCAAAGCAGACGCGCTACCATCTACGCTACTCCTGTGCTGATCGGACGAATCCGATGTATGCAATATAGTTGAGTTTAGATTTATTGTCAATGCTTGTTGTGCTTCTGGGCTGCGATGAGGAGAGTTTTGCAATGGATGAACTGTGGAGGCGACCGGGAGTTGAACCCGGCGTCATGTACCAATTGGATGTACTGTGTTGACGCTGCACCACGCCCCCACTATGCGACACAGGCGACAGGATTCGAACCTGAGATCTCCTGCGGGATATACAGCTGCGTTAGGCCACTACGCTACACCTGCGCCGATCGAACGAATCCGATGTATGCAATATAGTTGAGTTTAGATTTATTGTCAATGCTCATTGGGCTTCTGGGCTGCGATTCGGCTGGTTTTTTGTTGCTGCTCTCGTCTTCGGTGCCTGAGAATTCGTTGGCTACCCGGACGCCATTCCGTGCCTCCATGGCGTCCCTACTGATGAGCGCTTATGGGGCAACCCAGACTTGTATCGTTGCATCGCCACCGCCAGAGGCAATGTATTTTCCGTCGGGGGACCAGGCCATGACGCGGGTTGGAGCGGCATGGGAGAAGGTTACCAGTTTGAGATTCGTCATGGTGTCCCACACCTCTACTGTCTTGTTTTCGCTGGCATAGGCGAAACGCCTCCCATCCGGCGACCATGCGACGACGGAGAGAGGGGCATTGTAGCGGTAGCTTAATACTTCGCGATCTGTGGTGGTATCCCACATCTGTACCGTTCCGTCTGCTCTCCCGCACGCGACCCGGGCACTATTGGGAACCTTCGTGGGCATGCTTGCCGAGTAGCTCGTCTGGAGAGACATGGGATATACCTCCGGCGACCATGCGACACTCATGACCTTCGCCCCCTGGCTGCGGTGGAGCGCAATACTTCTGCCAGTGGAGGCATTCCAGGTCTGCACTGACGCATCGTCGCCACCGGAAACGATACGCGCCGACGAAGGATCATCGGGCGACCACGCCAGCATATTGACGCTGCCGGTATGACCACGATAGATGGTGAGCGTCTGCCCCGTCGTCGCATCCCAGACGTGTACGGTGCCGTCAGCAGCGGCGGAAGCGAGCTGCTGCTGCGTTGGCGACCAGGCGATTGCGTTAATGGTGCTTCCGACATGACCACGATATGTGGTTACCAGACGATTCGTGGCAAAATCCCAGATCCGCACCTGGGCATCAGATCCGGCAGTGGCAATACGTGAGCCATCAGGTGAGCCTGCGATGACACCCACGGCATCAGCGATATCCTGGTAGATCTGGAACTGCTTGCCCGTCATAGCATCCCAGACATGCACACTTTTATCATTGCTTACCGACACAATGCGCACGCCACCGGAGAACCACGATAAAGAACATACTTCGTTCGGATGTCCCTGATAACTGGAGACGAGCGTTCCCGCGGGTTTTGTTTGCGGCGTGGGTACTGATGGCGGGGGTGCGACAGGGCGCACAACAGGGCCTTCACTTTTCGCTGGCGATAGGAGTTCAGGGGGTGGAAGGATCGTCGGAGGCGCGGCATTGTTTGCTGGCGATACAGGCGCTGGAGATGGGAGAATCGTCGGCGCAATCGCGGCTCTTTCATCGCCCTGGGGCTTGCTGAAGGAGGGGGAGATCTCGCCAACTCCGGCAGGCTTACCGGCGACGTCAGAGGCAGACGCATTGAGCTGGCTCGCCAGCTCCAGGGCAAAGGCAAATGCGCGGATGTTGTTAAAGCGTCGATCAGGATTCTTCTCCAGGGCCATCAACACCACCTGTTCAACGGCCGGGGCAATCGTCGGAACCTTTGCGCGCAAGGGACGAGGGAGAACAGAGAGCTGCTGCGAGATTATCTCGTTGAACGAGCCATTGAAGGGACGTTCGCCAGTCAGCCACTCATAGACAATGATGCCCAATGAATACTGATCGCTGGCCTGACGCGGATTGCCCTGGATTTGTTCAGGGGCCATATAGGCCAGCGTACCCGCCACATTCTGCATATTCTGATCGTGCATCGTCTGCGCCATCAGAGCGATCCCAAAGTCGCTCAGAAGCAACTCGTTATTTCTTCCCAGGAGGATATTTTCCGGCTTCACATCCCGGTGAATCAACTTTTCACCGTGGGCATACGCTAATGCCTCAGCGATCTGTTTCACATAGGAGACCACCGTTGGCAAGGGGAGAGGCACGCCTTTGGGGTAGTACTGACGAAGCGTTCCATTGGGCGCATAGTCCAGCACCAGAAACGGAATGGTGCCTTCCACGCCAAATTCCAGCACGCGCACAATATTGGGATGAATCAGACGAGCGATAGTACGAGCTTCTGTGCGAAACACATCCAGATCGTCCGCCATCTGCGTGCTGAGCACCTTCATCGCCGCCGGAGTACCAAGATAGATATGCTCCCCAAGATAGACCTGCGCAAAACTGCCTTTGCCTAAAAGACGGGTAAGGCGATAATTGCCAAGCTGTCGTCCTATGTAATCAACCATATGCAGCCTCTCCAGAGATTTTTTGCCATTCCTCTTTCCATTTTCAGCAACAGCGAACAAACGGAAAGAGCATACGTATTGTTGCGGGGTTGAATGTGCACACTATCGAGCCAACGATAGGTCATCTTTATGATATACGGGCGAGAGACGAAAAAGTCCCTCTGAGACCCATCTCTATCATACCAAAACGAACGTCTCTATCCCAAAACGGGGCAAAAAAAGGGGGAGAATAGGAAGAATGTGGAGGCGACCGGGGATCGAACCCGGCCTCCCGTGCTTTGCGTGCACGATGCTGCCGCTGCACCACGCCCCCACAACAGCGCAGAGTGGGCAGGACTCGAACCTGCAATCTTCGGTTTAGCCAACCAATGCTCTACCATCTGAGCTACACCCGCACCGATCGAACAAAGTCGATGGCATTACTATAATCGAGAGCACATTCGCTGTCAATGCTTCAGATTATGAGAGAGTTTGCGCTGTTGCAATGCGTCCTGTGCACCGGCCTGGACATAACAGATGCCATCGTGAGCAAGTGTATCAAGGAGCGATTCTGCTATTTGCGGATGGCGAGCTGCAAGGTAGCGCTCTTCCCAGTGAGGAGAGCTAGCAAACGGCTCCATGATGGTTGCGGGAAATGAGGTGTAATATTGGAATACGACTTTTCGCAGCCAGTTCGGAAAGCTGTTTGCAACCATAAGTTGCTGGAGCTTGCTCGCGAGCAGCGTGAGATAGGGACGACGCTGATTGCGCAGCATCGTCGGATGGTTGAAGAGGCGATACCAGAGATCGGTATACGGTGTAGCAAGCGCACGTTCCAGGATGTCAAGCGGCGCGTTCGGGTTCATAGCCAGACCCTGCCAGATCTCGCGTACATTTTCCTGCTCCAGGGCATAGAGCACTTCGAGCGGCGTCTGCCTGTGAGCGGCAACGGCTGCGCGCACACGTGCATCGCCCTGTTGCGCCAGTTGTGTCAGCAGTTCTGGAGCGGTCTGAGGATGGCGTGCGACCCCCTGCCAGACCTCCGCATTGCCCGTTCGCCAGAGTGTTTCGAGATGCTGGACGGGCAGGCGCGAATTGGCGGCGAGCTGTTTACGCACGAGCGGCGAGGGATCTTGCACGAGCACGGCAAAGCACGACTCAGGTAAACGTGCATTCCCGCTCACTCCGGCGCGCACAGCAACTTCAGGATCGGTAGCCAGCATGCTCTGTATCTCGCCCGGAAGACGCGAGTTGGCGGCGGCCGCAGCGCGCACTACTGGCTCGGGATCATGTGCTAATGTGGTAAGAGTCTCCACGTTGATTTTCACATTGCGGGCAACGGCGGCTCGTACGGCTGGCGCGGGGTCACGGGCCAGCTGGCTCAACAAATCGAGTCCGATCCGGGGCACTCTGGCAAGAGCAGCACGTACTGAGGTCTCCTGATCGAGAGCAAGAATTTCGTAGTCCTGTTGCGTGAGAGCGGGATGCGAGACAGCAGCCCGGCGCACCACACGCTTGCTGTCAGACAGCAGCCGATAGACATTCTCCAATGGAGTATGCGGATTGCTGGCGACGGCGCACCGCACTTCCCATGAAAGACGACGACCTGCGAGGTGCACCAGAACATTCGCGGGTGTGCGCGGATGACGAGCTACCTGGCAGAGTACGGGCACATTGCGTTCAAACGAGAGCAAAGACAGCGTTTTACTGCTTATCGCCAGAGACGAAGATAGCGCGCCCACGATACGATCAGGCGATGTGTGTACAACATTGGTCCATTGCTCTTTCAACATCGGGGCACATTGAGGGCACAGCAGAGCCAACAAGAGAAATATATCTATCTCAGCCTGTTGATGAATGGAAGCAAGGGGAGTAGCTTTTGGTTGATATCCCACCGTTTGCTGAAACTTCCCTATTTGTCGATATGCCCGCAACGCGTGCGTCGCCTCAAATCGCCATGCTTCGGGCTTTTTGCCTGCCTGGGTCACATGCAACTGCACCAGCCGCAAGATAGGAGACCGATTGCGCTCATAGCTCTTATCCGTCACGATTTGTTGCAGCCACGAGCGAGAGAGATTTTCGAATCTGAGCAGGCTTGCCCAGGAAAGGAGAGGAAGATCTTTGACAAAGGCAGGCCGGGTCATGCTCAGGAGGGGAATAATGGGATTGTGCAAAAATTCCTGGGGAAATTCGCCTGCCAGACGGCACAACGTCTGTACGGATGCATTGGGATTCTGAGCCACTGCGCGCCGTATGCCAGGATCGGTGGACGTACTGAGCTGCTCTAAGGTTGTGGGCGGCGTTGCCGGGTTCGCCGCGATCAGGGGTTGGAGGGCAGCAAAACGCGCCAGAGCAGTGAGCCGCGCCGGGAACGTATCCATGTTGGCGGCTTCCGTGAAAAGAGCCGGTGATACTATCTCATCGGGCATACTTATATCTATCTATCTCTCAGATACTAATCGCTTCAACGCAGACCAGGGGATAGGACAGGATGTGGAGGCGGCCAGGAGTTCAACCCGGCGTCCTGTACAAGTTGGAGGTACAATGCTTACGCTGCACCACGCCCCCACCGACAGTTCAGGGCGGCAGGATTCGAACCTGCGACTTTCTGCGTGACAGGCAGACACTCTACCATCTGAGCTACGCCTGAGCTGATCGGATAAATCCGATGCACGTAATATAGTTGAGATACGATTCGTTGTCAATGCTCATTGTGCCTCAAATTCAGGCACAATATTCGTAAGGCGAAGCTTCTTATGCTTGAGCGGCTCCAGAGCCAAAAGCGTAAAATATTTAAAATATTGCATAATTTTACATTATATGTAGTATTTCCTGATATGATCAATGCCAGTCACATCCATTGGAATAATAATAGTAGACATGGTATAGTTACAAGAGAAAAGATCACACTACTGAGAAGGAGCTCAAATATCTCTCCAGGTTCTTCTTGGCATCAGACAATAGAAATCGAGCAGTCACATGAATATTGCCTCAAATATACGCAAACTGGCCATATTATTTGTTGCCTTCTTCATTGCCGCCAGTGCAGGTCTTGTCTACTGGCAAGTCGTAGTGGCACAGCAGGTGACCAGTAATATTCACAATCTTCGTTCTTGCCTTCCGGCTAACGTGCCTGTGCGCGGGAAGATTTATGACCGCAATGGCGTGCTGCTGGCAGAATCGGTCCCTACAGATACGGGGACAGGATGTGGCTATGTTCGCCGCTATACCGATCCATCCCTGGCCGGACTCATCGGGTATTATGCTGGCACCCAATATAGTTCAACAGGCATAGAACAGCAGTATAATAACTACCTCACCGGGCAGGTAGGAACGAGCAGCCTGGAAAACCTGGTGAATCAAACGCTTCATCAGCCACCAGTAGGAGATTCGCTCTATCTGACCATAGATGAGCGCATTCAGAAAATAGTCAACCAGGATTTCGATACCTACGTAAAGATCGATAATGACAATACCTTTCAAAGCGATCGTGGGGCGGTTATCGTCATGGACCCACAGACAGGGGCAATTCTGGCAATGGTGAGCCGTCCTACGTTCAATCCCAATACGCTTGTGAACCAGCTCAACGTCAATAATCTTGCCTACTACAATCAGGAGGCAAATGATACAGAACAGCCGCTCCTGGAACGTCCTACCCAGGGGCTCTTTATCCCGGGATCAGTCTTTAAAACGGTAACGTTGATGGCGGGCCTGAATAGTGGCAAAACGACGCTGAACCAGGGATTTGACCAGCAGCATGCCATGGGTCCCCTCTACATTGATGGTCAGCAAATTATTGGCAATAATATTCAAGGCTATACATTCCATTTCCCGGTTTCGACCGAATATGGCTATACCCACTCGGACAACCTGATTTATGGCCAGATCGGGGTCAATATCGGGCAGCAGACCTGGCTTAATTACGCGAAACGTCTGTATCTCAGCCAGAAAATTCCTTTTGATCTGCCTGTTGCCACCAGCACCGTGCTGAAAAATAATCAGTCGCTGGCCGACAATGCGCTGGCGGAGGATGCCTTCGGTCAGGGCTACGATAACGTGACCCCATTGCAGATGGCCCTGATTAATAACGTCGCCGCCGATAATGGACGGCTGATGCGACCAACACTGATCTCGAAAATCACCGATAAAAGCAACAGCGTTGTTCAGTCCTTCACGCCTCAGGAGCTCAGCTCGCCTGTGAGCCAGCAGACGGCAACGGAAGTGCGTCAGGCGATGTACGGGGTAGCGCGCTGTGGTTCAGGTTCGATTGTGCCCGATCTCTACAACTCGCCGTGGGGAATTATTGGCAAGACCGGCACCGGTCAGGTCAGCACGAATGGAACTCCCGCCGCCAATGCGTGGATGATCACGCAGGCCCCCTACTCCATAAGCAATCCCAATCAGCTGCCGGATCTGACCATCGTAGCGATGAAAGAGAATGGTGGCGATGGAGGGCTCGACGTTGGTCCGATGGTTGCAAAGATGTATGCAGACATCTTTTCTCACCACTATGTCAACGCGCAAACGCCTGCGGCACCAAGCTCCACGTATTGTTGCAGTGAACAATTATTGCAGCTTGGCTGTTCTTAATTGAGAGCGTTTGCGACAGGGGCGGAACGGTGATGCTCAAACATCTAAGTGCAAGATGTTGAGCATCACCGTTCCGCCCCTGTTCATGTGAGGATGAGAGAGAAGAGACTACCTTTCATACCAGGAAACGATCGTCGCCCGGCCGAGCGTGTGAAAGAAAAGATTGAAGCCGAGAAATGCGGGTGTGGCGTCCTTGCCAATACCGAGAGACGCAACATCGACCGCGTGCACCACGACGAAGTAGCGATGTTTCCCATGGCCGACAGGCGGAGCTGCGCCAACGAAGCGAGGCGCGCCGCCGTCGTTGCGCAATTGGAACGCGCCCGCCGGAAGTCCGGAACCGTCTTCTTTGTCGCCAGCGCCACGAGCGAGCTCGGTCACGTTCGCGGGAATGTCCACGACCGCCCAGTGCCAGAAACCGCTTGCAGTAGGGGCATCAGGATCATACACGGTGACAACAAAGCTTTTCGTTCCTTCCGGGAAGCCACTCCATGACAACTGAGGGGAAATATCCTCACCGCCCGCACCAAAGATACCGCTGACCTGGGGCAAAGAGAGTTCCTCACCTTCTCGCACGTCGTTACTGGTTACTTCAAAAGAGGCAACCTGAGGCAAATGTTCATAGGGATTGTACGTCACTACACGAATTCCTTTTCTGCGCACTTCCTGCACCTCAAGAGGGCACCTACCATCATTGCGGTAAGCATGCTCTTTCAAGATGAGCATGCTTTTTCATGCTATCAGCTCTATTCTATAACAAAATAGGATAATGCAGGGAGGAGATGGCGGGGGGGCACGCGGATGGGCGAGATGGCCGGGGGGCACGCGGATTGATATTCTCTCATGTGGAGAAATATTATGCCCACTGACATCCCCACATTATCGATTGGCAAGAAAAAGTTAGGGAAACGATTCCCTAACTTTTCAGGATATTGAGCGTACCACTTGTGCATCTCCTCGCGCTTCCCCTATTCCTGGCTGGCACTGCTTCCATCCTACGCCCATTTTCGCTCAGTCAGGAGAATAGTTCGACCTTTTTCTCATCATTTTTGAGACTTTTCGTCCTATTTCCGTCAAATCATTGACGA
>DATJHM010000047.1:0-10652 GCA_035493895.1 Ktedonobacteraceae bacterium | reverse complement strand
TACGCAATCCTCAGTTGTTGCGCTGGGGACTGCTTGCGTTGATCCCGACCATGGTGGACGAAGTACTGCTCGGCTTTGTCGCGCTCTATTTGCGCGATATGCTACATGCCAGCGAGGTCACGATTGGCTTACTGCTCACAGGCTCCCTGCTGAGTACGCTCCTCGGACTGACGCTGCTCGATCGCCTTCCGTGGTTGCGACGAGCAGTGAGCCAGCACCCCGAGCGCCTGCTGGCCGGGATGGCGCTGGTTGTTCTGGCAGGCATGATCTTGCTACTGACGACACACACCATCTGGCTGGCGGGACTGGCGATGGGAATAATCGGACTGGGTGCCGCAGGCTGGTACCCTATCGCTCAAGCCCAGACCTACGCACAACTACCGGGCCATTCCAGTCTGGTTCGCGCTATCACCGGCCTGGGTGCTCCTTTTGACGCCGCTCTACCAGCTCTCGTGGGATTTCTAGCCGCTCGCTTTGGGTTGATAGCGGGACTGGCACTCCTGGGAAGTGCTCCGTTGCTGATTCTGCTGTTGTTGATCGGCTATGCCCCCACATCGCAGAAACAGAAAACCGATTCAGAGATGCCCCAACGTGAGAAGGCCAAAGCAGGTTCGTAGTATGCTGACCAGGCCCATTCCATTTCTGTTATGTGAAGGAAGAAGAGTTTATTGGTTCTAAATAAACCAGAACCAATAAACTCTTTTAGAAGCCAGCCACAACGGCTGGAAAGCGAGAAAGAAGCATGTCCCAATTAGATTTTGATGCCTTGTGGGATTACCAGCGCCCGGACCAGACAGAAGCGGCATTTCGGCAGCTGCTTCCCCAGGCAGAGCACGACCATGATCCCTCATATCACTTGCAGCTACTTACACAGATCGCACGTGCCCAGGGACTGCAAAGACAGTTTGTGGAGGCGCAGCACACACTCGATATTGTGAAAGACCAGTTGAGCACAAACCTGGTAATACCAACTATTCGCTATCTGCTGGAACGAGGGCGAGTCTTCAACTCTTCAGATCAACCTGGCGAGGCACAAATCTGGTTTCAACAGGCCTGGGAACTCGCCAGGATACACGAAAAAGGCGCTTTTTTTGCGGTTGACGCTGCCCACATGCTCGCGATTGCGGCCAGTGCTTTCGCGGAAAAAACGACCTGGAACCACACCGCTCTCCATTTTGCTGAAGCCTCAACCGACGAGCAAGCGCGTGGATGGTGTGGGTCATTGTATAACAATCTGGGCTGGACATACCACGACGAGGGCATCTATGAACGTGCGCTGGAATATTTCCAGAAAGCGCTTCAATGGCAGCAGGAACACGGAACGGCACGCGAGATACGGATTGCCCGTTGGTGTGTGGGCCGAACACTGCGTTCTTTGCAACGCACAACAGAAGCACTCGCGCTACAACTGGAACTGCTTGCGGAATGGGAAAAAAGCGAAGAGGAACAGGACGGCTATGTTTTCGAAGAGATTGCAGAATGCCTGCTCATCTCAGGCCGGGCGGCAGAGAGCCAACCGTATTTCGCTCAGGCATACGCGAAGCTTCAGCATGATCCCTGGCTGGCAGCACAGGAACAGGAACGATTACAACGTTTGAAGCTGTTGGGTGAGAAGACAGAAGAGGCGAGAGGTTCCCAATAACCAGCAGCGCCAATCATCTAAACCGTTACTTTTCATGACGAAACAAAACTCACAGTTTTTGCGAGGTGGCGCTATAGTATAACGCGAGAAAAGCTGAGATTTCAAAGGTGCGTTTTCCAGGTGGAGAGACCGCGTCGGGGGTCAATCCCCATCTGCCTCACACTATTCTCCTGGAAGAACAACCGACGGAAGCGACAATGCGACATACACCCCTCTTGGCAACACGTACATGTTCTGTTACAATAGATGCTAGAAAGGCATTTGCCGATCGTATCTGCAAAGCAAAGGATAGATTGATCGTGGTTGATCGCGTTTTTTACTGCACCTATTCTATTTTACCCCCTCCCGTCGTCGCCACCCACTAGGGCAGGCTGAACGACACCATCTTCGTGCTTGAGCGCGCACCTCGGGGTCCGCGTTTTCTTTCCTATGTTCGCTCCCTGCCCTCGATACCCCTACAACTTTTTACGCCATTGTTTTTCTCTCGAGGAAGGGATGTTTTATGCATTCGCACGCTTCATTTCGCCGCGATTTCTGGCTGATTGTCACTGCCTCCATCCTGTGGGGGACAGTTGGAGTTGCCAACGAGGCCATCTATACGCATACAGCCACCAATGCACTTTCGCTGGCTTTTTTTCGTCTGGGGATAGCGACTCCACTCTTTCTCTTTGCCAGTTTGAGACTGGTCGGCCGCCGCTTTCTCCACATCAAACTGCGGGACCTGGGAGTGATGCTGCTCATGGGCATCATGCAGGCGCTCTATCAGGCAAGTTATAACGCGGCCATTGCCTACGCGGGCGTGACGATTTCGACGCTGCTCGCACTCTGCGTGGCCCCGATTATCGTCGTACTCTGCTCGACCTTCTTGATACGCGAAAAGTTGACGCTCTCGACGCTACTCGCCCTGGTCTGCGCAATAGGAGGGACGGTGCTCATTGTTGCAGCTCGCTCGCATGCAGAGCAAACAGGCATCTCTATGGCGGGGATCTGGTTTGCGCTGCTTGCTGCTGCTGGCTATGCGGCCTTTATTCTGCTGGGACGCTGCTTCACGACCAGCTACCATGCAGTACAGATCAATTTTGTGGCCTTTGGGATGGGCGCAATGCTGCTACTGTTGCTCAGCATTACAACGCCAGTCAGACTGGTCATTGCCTATCCCGTGCGCGACTGGTTCCTCCTGCTCTACCTGGGGTGCGTGCCAACGGCCCTGGCTTACGGTCTCTTCCAGGCCGGAATGCGTTCGATCTCGGCAACAGCAGCGAGCATCATCACGCTCTGCGAGCTTCTCACCGCTGCCTCGCTGGCATGGCTGCTCTTCCACGAGGAACTCGGTCCCACAGGCATCATCGGCGCACTTCTCCTGATCGGCTCTTTATTGTTACTTGTCTATAGGAAATAGAGGTCGTATTCATTGATCGGTCTCTCATCATGACCACAGGGGCAGGGCTCGTTCTCTGCCCCTGGTGATTGGGGATCGTGGAAAAAAATTTCGGAGGTACGAACAGCGGCCAACAACGCCAGTTGCGCCTCTTCATCCATTCATTCCAGATTGCATCTTTTTCAAGTGCTTGAGTGCAGGCGTGACAATCGCGATAAAATAGGATTCGCGAAGTTTCCTTTCGGCAACACTATGCAGGCGATATCCACTGCTTCCCAGGTGGAGCATGGTGGCTTGTGAAGCTCGCAGCGCAAGCTCTGCTATCGCGATACGTGTCGCCACTGTCTCCTTCAAGAGGTCTGCTCTCAACGGACGTTCACCGCAACCGATCTCCTCGGCAAGCTGATAAATGGTCTGACGCGTTGTTTGCAAATCTGCCTCAATATCGTCGACCTGATCTGGCAGGAACGAATTGATGTGGCCTTTGGTGCGATTAGCCTGTCTCATCAGGGCAATACAACTACCAACCAGACCAAGGCCGAAGCCCGTCTGGCTTAAAATTATCGCTGGCAGAGTGCGCTTGCTCAACTCCATGCAAGGGTCCGCGACGATGTACGAATCGGGCACAAAGGTATCACGAAAGCGACAACTATACGTGCTACTCCCCTCCAGGGCAATAAAATGTCCCCCATCGCCTAATGAGAGATGGGGGGTATTCGCGGGGATCATCGCCATGATATAACTACTGGTAGCCTCCACTTTTGCGGCAATGGCAATATAGTGATCAATATCGATATTAGAAACCCAGGGGACGACCCCATTGATACGATATCCTCCATCGCCACGTTGTGCCGTGAGATATATGTTTTCCAAACCGGCATAATGCTTGAGGGGATTGGAGAGACCCGTACCAGCAAGGGTCTCTCCCGTCAGAATACCAGGTAAGAGTTGTTCTTTGAGGTAGGAATTCTCGCTATTCTGAATATACCATGCACACATGATCTGGCACCAGGTGATAAAGCCAGTCGAGAGACAGGTTTGCGCAACCTCTTCGATCACGCGGATGCTCCCTTTGAGCCCAACACCACTTCCACCAAGCGCAGACGGACAGGCCTGTTGAAAAGCGCCAAGCTCACCTGCACGGCGCATAAAAGCACGCGGATAGATCCCCTGCTCGTCGATCTGGCTAACCAGCGGAGTAAGAGATTGCGCAATAGTCGTTTGCAAAGCGGCGATATAGCTCTCGCCATTGGTAGTATGATCTCCATGAAAGTGAGCGGCAGACACGTTATGAGCAGGTTGCATTATGGTCCTTCTCTAAGAAACTATTTTTCTGATTTGTCTCTACAAAATACACAAAACATTCTGTACCGCTGCAAATTCAACAGAAGAACTGCTGCGTTGCCCGGTCCTTTTTTCACTGAAAGTATAGCGCTGTTTGCAGTTTCTGACAAAATCATTAAAGGCAAGACGCGATTGACTTTCCTTGCTCAGCGAGATTGGCTCTTGCTTCGCGATGAGCGATTTGTGATAATCGTTGCACAAATATTCGTTTGATAGTTTTCTTGCGAGAAACGTATGCAGCACAAAGATTTTCGTACTTATCACTTTTGCGTCGTTGATGTCTTTACCGACCATATTTTCGGCGGGAACCAGTTAGCGGTGTTTCTGGATGGAACGGGCCTGACGGAGCAAGAGATGCTCGCCATTGCCAGAGAGACAAATTTTTCTGAAACGACCTTTGTCTTTCCCCCATCACAACCCGACTTTCATGCACGTATCAGGATTTTCACACCATCCGGCGAGCTGCCCTTTGCCGGACATCCCACGATTGGCACGGCTTTTGTGCTCGCCATCAATCGGTCTCTCCCGGCGGGCACGCAGCAGATCATCCTGGAAGAGGGTGTTGGTCCAGTCACAGTTCGGCTTTCAGGGGAGCTATCTCACCCTCAATTTCTCTGGACAACCCTGCCGCCTTTGGCCTTTCACCCCCCCTTTAGCAACCGTGAGGCGATTGCAAATGCATTGGGATTACATGCCTCTGATCTTCTTGAAGATGCACCAATTCAGTTGGTCTCAACCGGCAACGCATTTGTCTATGTGCCTGTACGTAGCAGATCGCTGGTGGATCGAGTAGAGATCACTATGGCGCAATTGCGAGCGTGTTTTCCAGAGGTATCGCCGCTCAAATTATACATTTTTGCGCTTGAGAATCAAATCGATGAGCAAGGGAGATTTCCTGTTTTCGCGCGCATGCTAAAGCCCTACCAATCCAGTATTGTAGAAGACGCCGCCACGGGGAGCGCGGCAGGTCCGCTTGGTGCTTATCTTGTCAGGAATGGGCTAGTAGCATTGCAGGATGAGGAGGCAACCATGGTAATTGAGCAGGGGACGAAAATGGGACGCCAAAGCTTTCTGCATGTGCGTATTCAAGGGCAAAATGGCTCATCACCACTGGTCGAATTCGGTGGAAGCACGGTCCCTGTCTATGAGGGCACCTTTCATCTTCCGCCGCGCTAACACATTATCGAAGCGATCCTGGCTAGACTATGCTCAGAACTATGCGTCATTTTCTCGGGTGCTCATCCTTCAACACCCAAGAAAATGCGCGTTTCAAATAGCACGAGATACTCAATAGCCAGGACACAGAAGGCATTTGCAATTACAACGACTTATAGTATAAACTGAACTATATTTCATGTATCACGAATATCACAGTTTTTTAATATCTAAAAATACAATCCATTTCTTATTGACATTTTACTGCTCTATAGTACATGATATGTAGCGTCGTCGAAGATATTCGAAGCAGTGCTCCAATTTACCGGTAGCCTGTCTTCAATCTGCTTACCAAAGACTGAGTCCGATGCTCCAAGCAAACGATGTCGCTGTACATGAACAGTCGATACAACCTGTATGGATACAAAAACGGGTTGTGGTTGTCACTTTTACCTGTGTAAAAGGTATGTGCATGCTACCAAAGGAGGAAGCTAATGCCAGGCAACAGATGTGTTGTATATATTGAGCCAGGAAAAGTCAAGGTAGAAACTATTGAGTACCCTAAGCTTGAACTGAAAGAACAACGTCGCAAATGTGAGCACGGCGTTATTCTACGCGTCGTTGCTACCAATATTTGTGGTAGTGATCAGCATATGGTACGTGGTCGCACGACAGCACCCAAAGGTCAGACACTTGGACACGAAATCACGGGTGAAGTGATTGAGGCTGGACGCGATGTCGAGTTCATCAAAGTCGGAGATCTGGTCTCCGTGCCGTTTAATATTGCCTGTGGCCGTTGTCGCATGTGTAAAGCGGGCCATACTGGCGTCTGTTTGAACGTGAATCCAGCTCGTCCTGGTGCTGCCTATGGGTATGTGGATATGGGAGGCTGGATCGGCGGTCAGGCCGAATATGTGATGGTTCCCTATGCCGACTGGAATCTGCTGAAGTTTCCGGACAAAGCTCAGGCCATGGAAAAGATCAGAGATCTCACCATGCTCTCGGATATCTTCCCCACTGGCTATCATGGAGCGTTTTCAGCAGGCGTCACGACCGGATCAACGGTCTATGTCGCGGGTGCCGGGCCGGTTGGTCTGGCCTGTGCCGCATCCTGTCAATTGTTAGGGGCAAGTGTCGTCATCGTTGGGGATATGAATACGGAACGTCTCAAGCAGGCGAAGAGCTTTGGCTGTGAGACTATCAATCTCCGCCAGAGTGGAGATCTTCCCGATAAGATCGCGCAGATTCTTGGTGAGCCAGTCGTCGACGCTGCTGTTGACTGCGTCGGTTTTGAGGCTCGCGGTCATGGCGAGGATGCCGGTGAGGCTCCAGCTACTGTGTTGAATGACCTGATGGGCATCACCCGTGTCGCCGGACGCCTCGGCATTCCCGGTCTCTACGTGACTGGTGATCCAGGGGGCATTGATGAGAACGCGAAAAAGGGCCAGCTCGGTGTACAGATCGGTCTGGGTTGGGCAAAATCGCTCGCCTTTACCACCGGTCAGACGCCCGTTATGCGCTACCATCGCCAGCTGATGATGGCTATCCTCAATGACAAAATCCAGATTGCCAAAGCGGTGAACGCCACCGTCATTTCGCTTGACGATGCACCAAAGGGCTATCAGGACTTTGATAAAGGGGCGGCCAAGAAGTTCGTTATCAACCCTAACAATCTCATCAAGTCGTAAATTGAATCAGCGATTCTCTCCTTCGACTGACGGTTCCTGGCACTGCCTGTAATGGGTAAGCCGGGAATCTCTTCTGAGCATCGGCCAGGGAGGGGCAGTTTTACTGCCCTCTCTGACGATTTTCTCCCCCTTTGATACTGCAATCTGATCGACAAAAAAGGTATTTTCCTGGCAAACCATAAGCTGTTGCATTGCACCTATAATGGGAGGCACAATATTATAAAGGGCACATTGCAAAGTATCTCTACACCAATGACCCTGCACAACCTGAGTATAGGAAGGTATGGGCCAGAAAGTGAGAGATATCCCCTCGCCTGCCCTCTTTTCATAACTCTTTTGAAGAAAAGGCGCTTATTGCATGAGCAGAACGCAACGTTACAGTAACCCTATCCTACCTGGCTTTTACCCTGATCCAAGCATTTGTCGCGTTAAAGAAGAGTATTATCTGGTCACGAGTAGTTTCGAATATTTTCCCGGCGTACCAATCTTTCATAGCCGTGATTTACTTCACTGGCAGCAGATCGGGCACTGCCTCACCCGCACCAGCCAGGTACCACTCGCGGATATTCGCAGTTCGCAAGGCATATTTGCCCCCACGCTACGCTATCACGAGGGGCGTTTCTACATGGTGACAACCAATATCTCCAATGGCGGCAATTTTTATGTCTACACGGAGAATCCCGCTGGCGAGTGGTCTGAGCCACTATTTCTCCAGCAAGGTGGCATCGATCCTTCCTTCCTCTTTGAGAACGGACATGTGTACTTCACGAGCAGTGATAAATGGCCCGAGCCGCGTATTTATCAATGCGAAATCGATATCACGACCGGTCAGCAATTGACAGAATCGCGCCTGCTCTGGCAAGGTTCTGGTGGTCGGTATCCAGAGGGACCGCATCTCTATCATATCGGCGATTTTTACTATCTGATGATCGCGGAAGGGGGCACAGAATACGGGCATATGGAGACGCTCGCTCGCAGCAAAAGTCCCTGGGGACCGTTCGAGCCGTGCCCACATAATCCCATCCTGACCCAGCGCAATCATGGCACTCATCCCCTGCAAGGAACAGGCCATGCCGATCTGCTAGAGGCGCATGATGGCTCCTGGTGGCTGGTCTTTCACGGTATTCGTCCGCACAATGGGCAGTTTCATCATATCGGGCGAGAGACCCTGCTCGCGCCTGTCACCTGGACAGAGGATGGCTGGCTTCAGGTCTCTCCAGAGAAAACGGTCAATCTCAGTATGCATGCGGAGACGCTGCCTGAGCATATCTGGCCAGCAGAGCCCACACGTGATGATTTCGACGCGCCCATATTGCATTTCAACTGGAATTTCTTACGCAATCCCAATCCTGCTGACTGGTCACTCAGCGAACGTCCAGGCTGGCTGCGTCTGTACGGATCGGCCCTGACCCTCGATGCGCAGGGATCACCGACGTTTGTGGGACGACGCCAGCAACATTTTGCATGTCGTGCTCGTGTCCATCTGCAATTTACGCCTGCACGCGACGGTGAAGAGGCGGGTGTAACTGTGCTCATGAACAATCAGCATCACTACGAAATAGCGCTTACACGCCTGGAAGGACAACTTCAGGTGATCGTGCGTCGACGTATTGGCGATCTCTCCGCCCTCGTCGCACGTACAATGGTAAGCACGGACACGATTGAACTGGCGATTCAGGCAGATGCAAATGCATACACCTTTTCCTATGCATTGCCAGACCAGGACATGCATGTGCTGGCAACAGGCTTAGCGCGTTACCTTTCCAGCGAAGTCGCCGGAGGATTTACCGGCGTCTACCTGGGTATGTATGCAACCAGCAACGGGCAAGACCGGGCCACTCCGGCAGATTTTGCCTGGTTTGACTATGTGCCTCTCGATTAAGCAGAGAAGGCTAAAGGTTCCCCTCTCGATCAGATTCTGAAAAGCGGATGTACCCCACTCACTCACACGCTATGTGAATAGAGTGGGGTACTCTATTTGCCCCAAAGGTAGATTTCATTTATGAAGAGGTAATATCGCTGAAACTTCCACGCTTCTCTCCCCTGACTTACCACCACCAATAACCACACAGATAGCGCATTACACATTATAAAATATAGTTAGTAACAAATAGCAAATAAGCAGAAAATCGTCATATTTTTTACATTTATTGAATTCCTCTAAATGCGGCAGCAAATATTTCTACAGCCATACATAGCGATATATTACACTATTGACTTATATTTCTATAAATCGTATATATTTTCAAGCGACAGAGATGATCCGCCATACCCAGCAGCAACGCCTACTCTGCAAAACAACCCATAAATTTGTGCGAATGGACTCCAGTCTTCGTAAAAGTCATCTTTGTGTAAAAAGATTGTCCGCCTGAGAAGAAAGAAAGGTCA
This sequence comes from Ktedonobacteraceae bacterium, assembly GCA_035493895.1. Taxonomy (GTDB): domain Bacteria; phylum Chloroflexota; class Ktedonobacteria; order Ktedonobacterales; family Ktedonobacteraceae; genus DATJHM01. The sequence goes on along the minus strand of DATJHM010000047.1, from coordinate 1,057 downwards.
TTTATGCAGAACACGTTACGGGCCTTCGCATTTGGTGTACTCCTTATTACTTTTTTTGTGCTCTCCAGTGTCATAGTTCCCCATGCCTCTGCGGCATCCTCCAGCACAACTATAACTGCACACGAGAAAATGTCATTAACGCAAACATCGAACCTGGATCATATAGATAAGTGGACGGGCGGTTACGGATACGGTCAGATGGGCAAGCATGGACACGGTCAGATGATGGGCAAGCATGGACACGGTCAGATGATGGGCGGTCATGGATACGGTCAGATGATGGGCGATCATGGACGCGGTCAGATGATGGGTCACAAGTATAGACATCATGCTGGCGGCCAACAGGGCACCGCTGGTACCATGGGGACGACGGGTAGCGCTGGCACGGCTGGCATGACGGGTGGCGCTGGTACCATGGGTGCTACCGGCGGCACGGCTGGCATGACGGGTGGCGCTGGTACTATGGGTGCTACCGGCGGCACGGCTGGCACGGCGGGTGGCAGTAGCAGTGCGGGTAGCGCTGGTGGCAGTAGCAGTGGTGGTTAGTAAGGTAAACAGTGATCACCTATCACGTCTGGTTTTGCAGCCGAGCGGCAGGGGTAACCCTGTCGCTTGCAATCCTACTTGAGAACCCGGCCCATTCAGTGATTTTGCTCAAAGTAGCCAGCACAGTCTCCCTCTTCCGTCACACTTCATCCTTCAAGGAAGATCCAGGCAGCGCCTCCCTCTCCTCTCTTTCCTCCATCTTCTCTTCGCATTGACAGAACGGGGCATTGTCGTTTACAATTTGGTAAAGTTATCTTACCAATTGTAAACAACGACAAAACATCTTGTTCTTATTCAAGGAGGAATTTTATCTTTTCGCACGCTATGCCCAGCAGTTATCCCTGGCGCAGAGAAACAGCGCCTCGATGAAGAAGCATCACCTCCCATCACGATTGTTTCGCTACAAAGGAGTAAGTTATGCGTGAATCACGGGTTGGAATAGGCGTCATTGGACTGGGTGGTATCAGTACCACGGTCCATTTACCGGGTTTGCAGCTTTGTGAGCAAGCAG
>DATJHM010000046.1:0-29904 GCA_035493895.1 Ktedonobacteraceae bacterium | reverse complement strand
CTAACCAGAGTTGGCGTAGAAGAAAAAACTGCGAGGGCGTCAGGGAATGGCCTGTCAGCGCCTGGACGTAAAATTTCGCCAGTTTGCGTGCCGCAGCTCCCAGCGCAAAGCCCAGCGGATCTTCGTGGCCCTCTCCCTCTTTGTGATCTTTTTCCATTTCGCAAATCCTCCTAATGCCTATTATTCTAATTAGAATAATTTATTTTGTCAAGAGGCAATTTGAGGGGAGCTTTTTGCGCGTATATAACCCGTTGCACATATCGCCATAATGCAACATTCTTTATTCTTCAACCCGTTAGCCTGTAGAACGCCAGGATGCTACCGACAATGCTTACGATGAATGTGACCACCGGAATTGCGGCCGAAAGGCTGACAACCACAAGCAAAAATCTGCTGATCTGCACCATGGTAGCAGGCCACAGCGGATAGGCTTCCTTTGCCAGCTCATACAATCGCTTCATTTCGTCCAACCGATCCAGCTCCGCCTTCAGTTTCTCTCCCTCATTCAGTTGCGACCTCAAGATAGCCTGCAATGCTTGCTGTAAATGTTGACCCAGCGGCCTTAATGCGGCATCGCGCGCTTCCACAAACGCCTTGTGTGACAACCAGAGCCACCCAAAGATCAGAATTGGGATCAATCCCACATACAGGAGCCCTAACGCCAATGCTTGCGTCAGAGAAAAAATGGTTGGATTCCCCGATAGGAGGGACGAGTGAACAGCAACTACCGCCATCCCCAGTAAGAGCATCAGCCAGGTGCTCTTTACCAGCATCTTATCCAGTATCCCCAGTCCTGCCGACCCATCTGGATGCCATAGCGCGAGATGAATCCAAAAGGTCGAAAACACTCGATTTAAAACGACCCATCCCACAAGGAGCCGCACGACGCTCAGAAACACCGCATATAATGTCATACAATAGATCGCCGCCACTGATAAGCGTAACCAGAGAGGATTATTATTGGGGGCCTGCACATCCACTACGCCAAATCGATAGAGCAGATACCCACCTACCAGGAGCAGAGCACTCATTGTCCACCACTTGCTGCTCTGCCAGGTAGCCAGCCGTTCTAACACCTCCTCATAGGTCTCCTCATCCAATTGCTCCTCTTTTGGTTCTCCAATCACGCCCCTGGCCTTTAAGGTCTCAAACAATTCGAGGATCGAGGCTGGCAAGGAGAGATAGATGAGCGCCGTGAGGGGAAACAGCACAAATGTTTGCAGCAGCAAGCGAATGATATAGTGCAATTGGACACCATGGAGAAACCCTCCGGACAGTGCCTCCAAGCCAAAGGAGATTGCGCTGCCAAATAGTACAACGCAACCCACAATCCAACTCGTCCTCAGAGGCCAATGCTCTTTCAGCAAAGAGAGCACAGGATCGTTTTTGTACAACTTCCACGCCCTTCCCCTCCGGCGTTCCTGCTTCTTCTCAATCTGCTCTTCCTTCTTGAGCTCCTGGGCATGAATACTCATTCCAAACTCCCTGAATCGGTAAAATTATGTTATATCTCTTCAAGTATATCAATCATAGAAGGAAATACGAAATGCCGCAATGAAATATCTCACAACGATGTAGATGGAAAAGACACGCACTGCTGAAAAAATTCGACTATCTTTTGTGGCGAATTTATGCACATGTCAGACGACCTATCCCGAAGGTTCAGCAAGATCGGAGAAGCTTTTTTCCCCATTGGAGAGTAGACTCTTTATGGCTAACATTTCAAGTTGTACAAATAAGACTACATGGAGGGCACAAACGATGAGTAGCAGTGGATTATCCAGGATACGGCTCGCCCGCATGCGTGATAGTATGGTCGGCTATGTAGAGCGCGGCGAAGTGCCCGGCCTCGTCACGCTGGTCAGTCGGCGGGGCGAGGTGCATCTTAATGCGATCGGTACGCAGGCAATCGGCGATAGCACTCCCATGCGGCACGATACCATCTTCCGCATCTCCTCGATGAGCAAGCCCATTACAGCTACGGCGACGATGATCCTGGTGGAAGAATGCAAGATACGGCTGGATGATCCCGTGGACCGCTGGCTCCCTGAACTGGCCGGGCGCAAGGTCTTGAAGCGACTGGACGGACCACTCGACGACACAGTGCCCGCCAATCGACCGATTACAGTACGCGACCTGCTCACGTTCCGCATGGGCTTCGGACAGATGATGGCACTTCCAGACGCCTATCCGATCCTGCAAGCTGCGAATGACCGGCAGATTGGTATGGGACCGCCGCGCCCATTGATGATGCCCGCACCGGACGAGTGGATCTACCGTCTGGGACAGCTCCCGCTCATGCATCAGCCGGGCGAGAAATGGATGTACAACACGGGGTCCGATGTGCTGGGCGTGTTGATCGCACGAGCCTCGGGTCAGGAGCTTGAAACGTTCTTGCGCGAACGTATCTTCGAGCCGCTGGACATGAAAGATACGAGCTTCAGCGTGCCCACAGCCTCGCTCGATCGCCTGGCAACCAGCTACTGGAGCAATCCCGAAAATGGGAAGCTCACCGTCTATGACGAGGCCAGAGGTGGCCAATGGAGTAGTTCGCCTGCCTTCCCATCCGGTGCAGGAGGGCTGGTTTCGACCATTGACGATTATCTCGCCTTTGGGCAGATGCTGCTTTCTCAGGGCAAGCACAAAAACGCACGCATCCTCTCACGGCTCTCCGTCGAGACGATGACGACCGATCATCTGACGCCGGAGCAGAAAGCGGTCTCCGGTCTGGTTCCAGGCTTCTTCGACAGCCACGGCTGGGGATTTGGCATGTCGGTGGTGACCAGACGCGATGATGTGGCAGCTGTACCCGGTCGATACGGCTGGGATGGTGGCATGGGCACCTCGTGGTATTCGGACCCGAAGGAAGAGATGGTCACGATCCTCATGACGCAGCGTGCGTGGTCTTCTCCTCAACCACCGAATGTCTGCCTCGATTTCTGGACCTCGGCCTACCAGGCAATCGACGACTGAAATGCCTGAGACCCGGCAGCGCCTGTTGCCATGCTGGCACTGCTGGATCTTTGCTCATAGAGAAGAGCCTACCGGATCAACTATTGGGCTGGCGTGAACAGTTGACCTGGTGCCAACTGTTGCACCCCGACAACAAATTGCATGATATCCAGGAGCGATCCAGCTACGGTCAGTTCCACCGGAGAATGCGACGAAGGCCGGACCGGAGTGCCTAAGCCTGCTGCTTCGCTGGCCCAGGCGGATGTGGCCCATGCCGCGTAGGGAACGAAGGTTGCCACGCCCCGCCTGGCCGGACGGCGGCGAGCATTTCCTGTATTGATTGGGGTTACGGCAATCTTCTCAGCGTAGGCATCCACCAGTTTGCTCGCATCCACTGTCAATACCACCTGCGAGCGGCTGCCACAGGCGGCTCGATGTCGATTGAGTCGCGCCGGGTCGAGCCAGAAGAAGACGCGAGCGTTAATGAGAGCGTACCATTCAGACGGGGCTATGCCGATCAAGCAGGTTGCCAGGGCGGTCGGAGGCATGGGCCGCTGATCCCGAAGCTGAACCCCGTTCGGAAGCTCGGTATGCGTCAATCGCTGGTGCTTCTCCAGCCGTTCCCGATCCTCTCCGTGAATGCCCGCAAGATCCAGAAGTGTGCTGGCGCTGTGCAGACCATCGCGCTTGATCGCAGGCCAGTTGGCGGCTTCAGCCATATGGTAGAGAGAGGTAAGCTGAATCATTATTCCTTCTGTATCAACTTTCTAAGCGCAAGAGATTCTCAAGATGTTATCTCATGCGGGTCAGCGTCTTGTGACTCTAAGTGAAATCGAATCTCCTCTTCATATGTTTCCCCCCAGGTCGCAATGGCTGCGATCACCGGTTCGAGCGTCTTGCCAAAGGTGGAGAGCGTGTACTCGACTTTGGGTGGAACCACGGGATACACCCTCCGCGTAATCAGCCCGTCCGCTTCCAATTCACGCAACTGCTGAGTGAGCATCTTATCGGTGATATCGGGTAACATTCGTTTAAATTGACTAAAGCGCATGATCTGGTAACGATATAATTTCCATAAAATACGCGGCTTCCACTTTCCAGCCATTAATGCCAGCCCAGCATCAACCGGACACTGAAAGAAGCGGGCTTCTACATGTGTACTCATACTTTCCTTCAGGACAGTATCTACCTTTATTGTGCGTTCTTGTTTTAAGGATAGTTCAATAGTATGCTTATGTCAAGTCGACACGTATCACACAGAGAACAAAATGATCATTCGTCCTCGCCTTTCCTGAAAGGAATGAGAGCCATGTCAAAAGAAACACAAACTGAGACATCGATAGAACCAAACACAAGCGCAAGGCATGCTTCAGAGCATGTCGAAAAGACCTGTTGTCCGATTATAGAATTGCGCCAATATATTCACCACCCGGGGAGACGCGATGAGTTCATTGCTTTATTCGATGCGTATTTCATTGAAGAGCAAGAGCGCTATGGTGCGTTCATCCCCGGTCAATTTCGCGATCGTACCGACCCTGATCGCTTCGTCTGGTTGCGTGGATTTGCTGATATGCAAACGCGACAGACAGCGCTGCACGATTTCTATCATGTCAGCCCACTCTGGCAAGCGCATCGAACGGCGGCCAACGACATAATCAGTGATGTGAGCAACGTTTTCTTGCTCAGACCTGCTCGCGTTTCCACTGGTTTTTGCTTCGATCCAACAAACCGCCCGATGAAGGATGCCCCAGAGGTGGCAGGAGGGGTCGTCATCGTGACCATCTATGCTTTTGTTGCACCCGTTGACCCGCAATTCGTGGATTTCTTTGAAAACGCCATGACTCCGCTGCTGCGTAAGGCAGGGGCGACGCCTTTGGGGCACTTCGTCACCGAACCGGCCGAGAACACCTATCCAGCGCTACCGATACGCGAAGGGGAAAACGTCTTCGTCTGGTTCACTTCGTTCGCAGATGAGGTAGCGTATAGGAACTATCAGTCCGCTTTGCCACACAGCCCGGAGTGGGTCTCTTCAATTGTTCCCGCCTTACAGACGTGGGGAGCTTCATTAGAAGAGACATTGGAATTGCTCCCAACGAGACGTTCGCTCTTGCGCCACCGCGCAGAAGAGCAATAAATACATACGAGAAGGACCTGAGACCATGACCTTTCAACTTCCAGATGACAACACAACCTTCGGGATAAGTGTACGACGTCGTGTGCATGAAGAGTATCTCGTGTGGCTTACCACCGTGGATACGCACGGGATGCCTCAACCCGCACCTGTCTGGTTCTGGTGGGATGAGACTGCATCCAATTTTCTGGTCTATAATCTGGCGCATGCCAAACGCCTGGATTTTGTGCGCCAGAATCCCCAGGTGGCGCTGAATTTTGATGGCTACGGGACTGGCATTGGGATCATTGTGTTTACCGGGCACGCCCAGATCAGCGCCTCTGAACCTTCTGCCGATCAACATCCGCTCTACCTGGCGAAATATCATCACTGGATGACCAGTAAATTTGGCTCGCCGCAACGGTTTGCGGCGGAGTATTCGGTGGCTTTACGCATCTTTCCCACAAAGGTACGGGGCTCTTCTTTATAAAAAGAACGGCAGGGGTACGTTGTTTGAGCATGTCCCAAACAACGTATCTGGCTTTGCTCGAAGCTAAGAAATACATCTTTCATAGCAAAGCAAACATTTTTTGCGTGCTGCTTGACATTAAAAAAACTTTTACGTATTCTTTTATGAGAAAACTTCTATACGATAAAGAGAGGCAATAGTCCTTTCTCAGAACTTTTTCTGAATAGAGGAGTATAACCATCTTTCACCGATCCCACCTGCTTCCACTATTTCTACATGCTACTATGGAGAACAGCCATGTCGTCAATGGACCAGACCCGGGCACCGCTGCCAGTGCTACACTCGGCCCGATTCGCGGTGGCCCTGCTTTTTTTTCTGACCGGGCTGACGTTTGCCTCGTGGGCAGCGCGCATTCCAGCCATACAAACCAGACTCGGGTTGAGTCCGGGAGAGCTGGGAGTGGCCTTGCTGGCAATCGCGGCTGGCGAGCTGGTATCGATGAATCTGGCGGGTTATCTGGCAGCGCGTTTGGGGAGCGGTCCTGTTACGGTGATTGCATCTGTGTGCCTCAGTGTGATGTTGCCGATCCAGGCGTTCGCGCCATCGCTGCCGATTCTGGTCGCAACGCTCGTGCTCTTTGGCGCTTCTTTTGGATCAATCAATGTGGCGATGAATACGCAAGGAGTAGTGGTCGAGCGCCTCTATAGCCGCTCTATCTTCAGCTCGTTCCATGCCTGCTATAGTATAGGAGGTCTCGCCGGATCACTGCTTGGCGGCCTGCTGGCGGCTCGCAATATTGCTCCTCTACCGCACTTTCTAGGGATTGCACTGTTTGGCTGTATCCTGACACTCTCAATCGCACGCTTTCTGTTGCCAGCGCGTACAGATGCACAGAAAACAGAGATCACGCTGACCCGTCCTACACGAATCTTGCTGGCCCTGGGTCTCGTAGCCTTTTGCGTGGTGCTTGGGGAAGGTGCGATGGCCGATTGGAGTGCCGTTTATCTCAACACCACCATGCGCGCAGGCATGGGCCTGGCCGCAACTGGATACGCCGCTTTCTCTATTGTTATGGCTATAGGAAGGTCAATTGGAGATCAGCTGACGAACAGAGTTGGAGCGGCGATGATGGTTCGCCTGGGAGGAATCGTCGCTGCGGGCGGGCTCACGCTCGCTCTGCTCGCCAGTTGGGTTCCGCTGGCGCTGGTGGGCTTCGGTCTGGTTGGCGCGGGCTTCTCTGTCATCTTTCCCCTCGTCCTGAGTGCAGCCGGTCGCACGTCAAAACAGGTTTCAGGAACGGCGATCGCGACCGTCGCCACCTGTGGATACGTTGGCTTTCTGGTGGGGCCCGCCCTCATTGGCTTTGCTGCGGATGCATTGAGTTTGCGCATTGCGCTGGGCGTGGTTGTGCTTCTCAGCTTATGTGCTGCCGCTTTTGCGTCTGTAGTAGGTGTCAAACAGGCCGATAACGGCTTGAGTTCTGATATGAGCGAACGCTCTGAACCATCTCTTCCTTAGATAGATCTCATCACTGATTGCTTCAGCTTGCAAACAGGCGAAGAGTTCACCGATAATTCAGAAGAGTTGTGCAATCTAAAGGAGAAAGTCATGAACCTTCGTGGACATGTGGCTCTGATTACGGGGGCAAGCAGTGGAATCGGCCATGCCACCGCTCTTCGCCTGGCAGAAGCCGGAGCCGATATAGCTATTTGCTACGGGCAGAAAGAGCAGGCTGCGCTCACCGTTGCCGCACAGGTACAGCGTATGGGAAGAAGGGCGATCACGGTACATGCTGATATGGGCTCGCCAGACGAGATACTGGCGCTGGTCGATGCGACAGAGGCGCAACTTGGTCCTGTCGATCTTTTGATCTGCAATGCAGGTGGCGGGCATCCTCGCAAACTGGAAGAGGTCTCACTGGAAGAATGGGAGCAGACGATGAACGTCAATCTGCGCTCGGCATTTCTCTTAGCCCAGCGAGTAGCTCCGGGCATGCGCGAACGTCGGTTCGGACGTATCATCCTGGTCTCCTCTGTCGCAGCGTTCACGGGCGGGATTATCGGGCCTCACTATGCCGCCTCTAAAGCAGGGATGCTGGGATTGACGCACTGGCTGGCCGCTTCGCTCGCACCCCACGGCGTCACCGTCAATGCCGTCGCACCCGCGCTCATCGCAGAGACGGGCATGATTGCTGGCAACCAGGAAGATCAGCAAAGGCTCACGCCGCGTATCCCGGTCGGCAGGCTTGGGAAGCCGGAGGACGTCGCTGAGATCATCATGATGCTCGTCTCAAACTCTTACATGACCAACCAGACGATCTCCGTTGATGGCGGCATGCATCCTCGTTAAAAAACAGAAAATGCTTGCGAGACATTCTTATTAATCAGGAGAGACTATGCAAGTCAGTATCGGCTTACCATCTACAATACCGGGAGTAGCAGGAGAATTGCTCTTCGATTGGGCACGACAGGCCGATGCAGGCCCTTTCACCAGCCTTGGCGTGATTGGGCGTCTGGTCTACCCCAACTACGAGCCGCTCATCGCATTGGCCGCTGCGGCAAGCATCACGCGACGTATTCGTTTGCTGTCCGGAACGCTACTCGCGCCGATCTATAATGCCGGTGTGCTTGCCAAGCAGGCCGCCAGCCTCGATGCACTTTCAGGGGGTCGCCTCACGCTGGGTCTGGGCATAGGCATGAGAGAGGACGATTATCTGGCCGCCCCCTCTTCATTTAAGCGGCGAGGAAAGCATTTTGACGAACAGCTCGCCATTATGAAGCGCGTCTGGTCGGGACAGCCCTTCAACGACGAGGTTGGCCCCATCGGACCGACACCGATCCAGCCAGGAGGCCCCGAACTCTTGATCGGGGGACGCGCCGATGCGGCGCTCAAAAGAATCGCGCACTGGCAGACTGGCTATATCAGCAGTGAGCCCGATCCACAGCTTGCGCGACAAAATTATCAGCGCGTCGAAGCGTTCTGGCACGCTGAGGGAAGAGCTGGCAGGCCGCGTTTCGTGGGGGTCGCTTACTTTGGACTCGGGACGGGGGCAAGAGAGCACATCACGACCTACCTCCTGAACTACTATGCCTTCATGGGATCGGGGGCAGAGGTCGTGGCAAACGCGACAGCATCTACGCCCGCAATGGTCAAAGAGAAGCTGCAACAATTCGCCGCGATCGGCATGGATGAGCTGCTCTTCTGGCCGTGTATTCCGAGCCTCGATCAGGTTGATAGGCTGGCTCAGCTCGTTGCAAATTAAACGAAGATTTGAATCTGGTGGCGTCATATTTCTACTCACACTTATCTATCGGACAAGCAGGAGAACGAAAGGCTCTGTTGGACCAAAGAAAATGGAACCCTTTTTTCTTTGAGCGATGAGCCGATGATACTAAAGAAAGGGAGCAAAGTAAGCTCTTCATCTGAAAGACAGATTGATGAAGCGGTAGCGAGCATCCTGACCTTTGGAGGCATCGCGTCGTTTTTGGCCTTTCCAGTTTTCCTTCGCGCAAAGAGAATAGACTGGTACATTCCCGCTTTCTGCGAGAAGGACGAAACGATTGAAAGGAGTTCTGAGGATGAACGAACCCATCACAACACTCAACACCCGACACAGCGGACCAGACAGAGAGGTCACGTCATGGGAGGAGACGCGTCTGGTACTGGAAACAGCCGAGTTGTTCTGGCTCTCAACAGTGCGGGCCGATGGTCGCCCTCACGTCACGCCGCTCGTGGCCGTGTGGCACGACGGGGCCATCCACTTTACCGCTACCGACACCGCGCAGAAGACGATCAACCTGCGTGGAAATCCGCACGTCATTCTGACGACCGGCAGCAACCAGAGAGGGGGACTCACCGTGGTGGTTGAGGGCGACGCCGTGCAAATCACCGACCAGGGCACGCTCGAACGCTTAGCCTCGGTGTGGGCGACCAAGTGGGATGGAAGCTGGCCATATCAGGTACGTAACGGTTATTTTTACCTCTACGATGAAGACGAACAACGCGTTCTCGCAGATTCGAACCTCGTATTCTCCGTCAAACTCAGGAAGGTCTTCGCAATCACCATAGGCCGCAGCCAGACCCGCCACCAGTTCTAACTACTCGCGTCACGTCGCCACGCGACATGCATTGGCCGCGTTCTATCTCAACCGATGGAACGCGGCGGTGTTCGAACCTTCACACCATGGCGCATCCTTGATCCCCAAAATGGACGAGCCCTGGGCTTATGTACCAACGAGAGGAACTGCTTGAGATGCGGATCATTCTGGATCGTTTCTGTAAGTAGTTACCACACTTTTGTTAGTCACTTCTATGCCCGTCGCACATCCTGCTGTCAAAAAGACAATGAATTCGCCAGTTCTGACTCATGACGCATATCCCCACTGTTACCGTTCAATTGCTTTTAAAGACCCAGCAAGCGCTGAGCGTTCGAAAAGCAAATCTTCTTTTTATCCGCCTCACTGATAGGTGCAGTTTCAATAAATTGAGTAGCCTCCTCGGTACTTTCAAAAGGATAATCAACCGAAAAAAGAATACGATCTGCACCAAGCGTGCTTATCGCACAGATCAGTGGCTCTGGTGCGAATTGTCCGCTCGTCGTAATCATAATATTCCTTTTGATATATTCTGAAGGCAGCAAAGAGAGGTTTCTGGAGCCAGCGGAGATTTTGGCGCGAGAATCCAGACGCCAGAGCACGAAAGGCAGCATCTCACCCATATGTCCTAAAATGACAGTCAAGCGAGGAAACCGATCAAACAATCCACTAAAAATCAGTCGGAGAGCATATGTACCAGTCTCACAGCCCCAATTCCAGGTTGCCCCGATGAGTTCCGGGTATCCTTGATAGATCTTATTGACCTGCCCAACCAGTACTCTACCAGGATGCAAGTAGATAGGGACACCTAGCGCTTCAGCCCGTTCCCATACCACCCAAAACTTCTGTTCATCTATCATCTCTCCATTGACATGCCCATTGACCAGTGCTCCTTTGAAGCCGAGTTGCTTGACGGCTCGCTCCAGTTCAAGAGCGGCCTCATGAGGATCTTGCAGAGGAAGCATTGCGAAGCCAGCAAAGCGTGTCGGATATTGACGTACAATCTCAGCGATGCTGTCATTGGCCTGTCTGGCATAACGGATCGCAGCGGCAGTATCTGTCTCCCATTCCAGGCCAAGGAAGAGTGAGAGTACCTGTAAAGCGATCTCATTGCGATCCATCCCCGGCAAACGAACGTGCTCTATATCTTTGAGATGCGTTGTCCACTGCGCAACATACTCTGGAGTGGTCATCGCTTTTAGTCCAGCTGGCACTTCAAAACCTGGGGGGAGAATATGCTCCTCAAGAGTAATTTTTTGCATGAATATTCCTTTCTTATAAACGAACCGATTTCTCTGGTAGCATAAAAACAGCAGCAAACCCTGATGTGAGAACCGCCCTTGTGTGGCATGCTTCCAGGCCGATCTCGACCAGGCCACGCCCCCGTGGGTTGCGATCGCCGATGTGAGCCAGCGATCGCAAGCGCGAACTGGGGCGCTGAGGTCCTGATCGGATCATTACCTACCTGTTGCCGATGGGCCATTGCGCACCCATGGCGTATGTATGCATGCTGTTCCGTCGCAGTGGTACTCAGGCCAGGACGACTGGCTTGAGCACTTCCTCGCACCATTGGCGGAAGGTGGTGGGCGTGGTGGACTCAGCGGTGCGCAGTTCTCCGTTATCGAGACCTGCGTTCTTAGCCACCATCATATCGAGCATGCCCTGCGCCATTGCCTCGGACATCCCGTGTCCGGTCAGCGTCGCCTTGAATGCCTCGCCAGGGATTTGTTGGAAGCGGATCGGTCGCTGCAACACCTCAGACATGATCTGTGCCATATCGTTGAAGGACAGGTCCTCGGGGCCGAGCACCGGGACGCTATCATATCCGCTCCAGGAGTGATCGAGCAGCAGCCTGGCGGCGACGGTGGCAATGTCGCGGGTGGCGCAGGTCGGGAACTTGCGGTCCCCTGAGAGCGGAGAGAAGAACATGCCCTGATTCTTGATCGCCCCGACCTGTTCGAGCATGTTGTCCATGAACGAGGGCATCGTCAGCGCCCGGTAGCTCACACCAGTGCTCGCGATCAGGTCGTCCATCACCAGTCCCGCTGACACCAGCCCCGAGTTCCCGGCTACAGCCGTCCCACGACCGAGGGCTGAGATTCCTACGACCCGCCTGACCCCCTGGCTCTTGAAAGCGTCGCACGCCGGTCGGGTAAAGTCGACAAAGGCGACCTCGGCGCTCTCAGCCTGGTAGTCCGGGGGCACCAGCCAGAACACCGTGTCCGCGCCTGCGAACGCCCAGGTGACGACGTCAGGATCGCTATGCGATCCTTGCACAATCTCGACACGCTCACGCACACGCGGGGACAGACGGGAGGGATCACGCACGATCACGCGGATGGCCTCTGTGCTAGTAAGGACGTTGTCGAGAACCTGCTGGCCAATCTGGCCAGTAGGAGTAGTGATGACGATCATGAAAACCACCTCCAGGAGAGTATCAAGAGTTCATGGGCCAGTGGCTCTTGACACAGGACTTTTTGTTCCTCAAAGACCTTTGGCCCGCCAAATCGCATGATGACCATTGCTTGCATCTGGATAGTCCTTTCGGCATCGGTTGTATAAATGTTTCAATTTCAAGTTTGTATGGATGAGCGTCACATTTTTGCGCCGCATCTACGGTCATCCTCTCGACCACTCAGGCCGTGTACAGGCATAGTTGCAAAAACGTGACGGTACATACAAACTAGCCAAACCTCACGTTATGGTATACACTACACTGAGTAGTACACCGATTACACTACACCGTACAGTGTAATTTGTCAAGCCCTTCATGAGAAAGGAGGAGCGGCTGATGGGTATTTCTATTCCTGAGCCTGAGCCAGATCTCTCTCTGACTTCCAAAGCCGACAAAATTTTATGGGCAGCCAAATATGTATTTCTTCATTATGGATATGAAGGCACTTCTATGGATGAGATCGCTGCCGCTGCTGATGCCTCAAAGAGAACTGTGTACAATCATTTTGGCAGCAAAGAGGTGCTCTTTAGAGAAGTCATAAACTTTGCAACACGTCTCTTTGCGGGCAAAATTCGGGAGCCTGATTTCTACTCGAACGATCCAATTGAAGCACTCACGTATTTTTTTGCGCGGCTCTTGCAACTTATGATCTGGGCAGAGAGTATTGCATTTCAGCGTCTGTTAATTGCCGAAGTAAACCGTTTCCCCGATGTTTCGCAGCCGTTCTGTGAGGGAACTATTAAGGCAGGGAACCAGATGTTGCAAGAGTATTTTTCCAGACACGGCCATGCGAACCCTGGAGGTCTGTTACAAGCTGCAACAAGCCAGAGGTATATAGAAACATTGTTCGGTATACGTCCTCCCATTCAAGGACCACCCGGGGATATCATTTCAACTGAGATAGACTTATCGCCAATCCGAAACATCGTTCGTATCTATTGGGAGAACACAGCCCCGCAAGAGTAGTTGAATGAGTCTCGCTCTGAAAAAGGGAGGGCAAAATGTCGGGTCTTGTCGAAAGGGGAGGCGAAAACAGAAAGCACTTCGAGACAGCCAGGACGAACCTCCAAGCGGACAAGAGCAACGGGCTACTCCTTTTTCTGAACGAGTACTCAATGGGCTTCAGGGCTTTTCGGAGAAGTGGCAGGCGGCGTAGTGCTCACGGCCCTTCTTGCGTTCGAAAAGCGGCTCTTCCTCGCGGCAGATATCCTGGGCCATAGGACAGCGGGTGTGGAAGCGACAGCCCTGCGGAACTTTCAGGGGGCTGGGCAGGTCGCCGCTCAGGATAGTACGCTTGCGCTGCTTCTCCACCTGCGGATCAGGAATGGGAACAGCGGAGAGCAGGGCACGAGTATAGGGATGTTGCGGCGCGGTGTAGAGTTCATCGCGATCGGCAAGCTCTACGATCTTCCCCAGATACATGACCGCAATCCGATCGGCGACGTGGCGTACTACGCTCAAATCATGCGACACGAAGAGATAGGTCAGGGAGAACTGTCGCTGAAGCTGTTGCAGAAGATTGAGCACCTGGGCACGTACAGAGACATCGAGAGCCGAGACTGGCTCATCGGCGATGACCAGTTCGGGATTGATAGCCAATGCACGAGCGACCGCAATACGCTGACGCTGCCCGCCGCTGAATTCGTGCGGATAACGGTCACTGTATTCGGGACGCAGACCAACCACGCGCAACAGCTCAAGCACGCGCTCATGAATCTCTGGTTTTGACCGATCAGTATAAATATGCATGGGCTCGGCAATCAGCGCACCGATCGTAAAACGCGGATTGAGCGAGGCATAGGGGTCCTGAAACACCATTTGAATGCGGCGGCGCATACTGCGTAGCGGCTCACCTTGCAGCATTGCCAGATCCTGCCCTGCAAAGAGCATAGAACCCTCGGTCGGTTGATAGAGACGTACCAGCGTGCGGGCAATCGTCGTCTTGCCCGAGCCACTCTCCCCGACCAGCCCGAGCGTCTGCCCACGCTCGATCTGAAAGCTAATATCATCGACGGCGCGAATATGCCCGACCACGCGTTGAAAAACCAGACCACGCGTATGGGGAAAATACATCTTGAGATTGCGCACATCCAGCAGAGGCCCCTGCTCAGTCACCGTTTCGGTCATCATCATACTCCTGGTGCAAAAACACTTGACCTGCTCGTTTTTCGTGTATATACTCTCCCTCGGGGGCAGCAGGAACAACATCCTTTGGCGACCCGCTTGAGGGTACTGAAACTAGTGTACATCTGCACTCTGCTGGACACTGACCAGCTGCGCCGCCTGGAGACGCTCGAGACGCGCCTGCCTGCGCCGAGCTGCATACGCCTGCTCTTTGGGATCGGTAATATCCACCCAGCAGGCCTTGTGATGGCTGGCCTGCCCGGGAAGAGACTCAAGCGGCGGCATCGTGCGGCACTGGCTACGAGCATAGAGGCAGCGTGGCATAAAGGGACAACCAGTCGGCGGATTGAGCAGATCGGGCGGCGAACCATCGATCGTCTTCAGCTCGCTCTGACGGGCCTCATCCAGGCGCGGCACGGAGGCAAGCAGCCCCTGCGTGTAGGGATGGCGCGGATTGGCGAAAAGCTCATCAGTAGTAGCCTCCTCAACGACCTTGCCCGCGTACATCACCACCACGCGATCCGTCATCCCCGCGACAACGCCGAGATCGTGCGTAATCAGCAGCAATGCCGTTCCCAGTTCCTGACAGACACCATTGATCAATTCCAGAATTTGCGCCTGAACGGTCACATCCAGCGCAGTCGTAGGCTCGTCCGCAATCAGGAGGTGCGGATTACAGGCGAGCGCAATGGCAATCATCACACGCTGGCGCATGCCTCCGCTAAATTGATGTGGAAAGGCATTGACGCGTTCAGCGGCGGCAGGAATACCTACCTGCTCTAATAGCGCGCTGGCACGTCGTAGCGCTTCAGCCTTACTGAGCTTTAAATGAATGCGTAGTCCCTCGGCAATCTGCTTCCCAACCGTCATCGTAGGATTCAGACAGGTCATAGGATCTTGAAAAATCATCCCGATCTTGCCACCACGTATGCGGCGCAGCGTACTTTCGGGGAGCGTGAGCAGATCTTCCTGCTCGAAAAGGATACTCCCACCAGCATACTCACCCGGAGGCTGAGGGATCAGGCCCATAATCGAGAGCGCGGTCACACTCTTACCACAACCGCTCTCACCAACAATTGCCACCTTCTCGCCGGGTTTTACCGCAAAGCTGACACCATCGACCGCACGCACCCGCCCATGCTTCACCTTAAAATAGGTCTTGAGATCTTGCACCTCAAGCAGATAATCGCTCACAGATCACTCCTCTCTCAGCACACAGGCATTTCGTTAGCGTTCGGTCATATGCGGATCAAGCGCATCACGCAGACCATCACCGACCAGATTACAGCTCAACACAGTGAGAAAGATCAGCACGCCTGGAATAAAAACCAGCTTGGGATCGATATCCAGCGAGCCCTGACCATCATTGATCAATGTGCCCCAGCTTGGAAAAGGAACCTTCACGCCAAAGCCAAAATAGCTCAACACCGATTCCTGAATAATATTGCGTCCGACAAGCAACGTCGCATTCACAACGATCGGTCCCAGCGCGTTCGGCAGAATATGATAGACCATCAGGCGTAGATTCTTCGCCCCGATCGTACGCGCCGCCATGACATACTCACGCTCTTTGAGCGCCAGAAACTCTCCCCGTACCAACCGTGCAGACGTCGTCCAGCCAAAGAAAGCGATCAGTAAGATAATCGAGAAGGTCGAAGTAATGGCGCTGGTATTACTGATAAAAGAGGCCGAGAGAACAAAAAGCAAGAGATAGGTCGGAACCGCCAGAAAGACATCCGTGACACGCATGAGCACATTATCAATGACTCCGCCATAGTACCCGGCAACCGCGCCAATCGCCGTACCAAGCGAGATCGCAACCAGCATCGACACCAGACCCACAAGCAACGAGACGCGTCCGCCAATCGCCGCACGGGCAAATAGATCACGTCCCAGATCATCGGCCCCAAAGGGATATTGCAGAGAGGGACCGGAAGAAGGCGCAAGAAGATCCGGCTGGTCAGTATTACTGTGACCCAGGACGATCGGTCCCAGGAAGCAGAAGAAGAAGAGTAAAATCAAAAAAATGGCCCCAATCGTCGCAGAACGATTGTGGATGAAGCGCTCAAAAACAATGCGTCCCTGGCTACGGCGCTGCTGAGAGAGCGCGGGCGTCATCTCCAGGAGAGGCTCAAGATCCTCATCCTGACGTGTATTCACCTGCTCAGAGGTATCCATAACATGCACTCCTTCACAAAAAAATCAGGAATAGCGAATACGCGGGTCCATCACGGCATAGAGAATGTCCGCCAGCAGATTAAAGAAAATCACAAAGACCGCGCTCAGGACCAGAATAGCCAGCAAGACAGGATAATCGCGTGTATTCAGCGAGCGGAGGAAGAGCTGACCCATGCCGGGCCAGGCAAACACCCCTTCCGTGATCGCAGCCCCTCCAGCAACCGAGCCAAAATCGATAGCGACGACGGTAATCAAAGGGAGCAGAGCATTGCGTAGTGCATGACGCAACAGCAGAGGAACAGGAGCGACCCCTTTGGCCCGCCCGGTACGCATGTAATCCTGTTTACTCACCTCAATCATGCTCGAGCGCATATAGCGGCTCCAATATGCGACGAACGTGAGAGTCAGAACCAGCATAGGCATCAACAGATGCAGCACGTTATCCAGGACAGAGTTGAATGGATCAAACGTCACCCCGGCAGTGGAGATACCAGATGGTGGAAGCCATTGCAGATAGCGTGCAAAGACCTCTTGCATGAGCAGTCCAAGCAGAAAGATCGGCATCGAAATGCCAAAATAAGCCACCGTCGTCAACGTATAATCCGTCAGCTTTCCCTGACGCATCGCTGAAACGGTCCCAATCGTAATCGCCACCAGCAGCGCCACCAGCAGCGCAACGCTGAATAGCTCCAATGTGGCAGGAAAATGCTCAACGATGACCGTTGAAACGGGTTCGCTCGTGGCAAACGAGAAGCCAAAGTTGCCACGCAAGGCATTGCCGACCCACTTCAAATACTGAACAGGCAAAGGATCATCCAGACCAAAGCTGGCTCGCAGAGCAGCCTGACCGGCTGCATCAAGATTCGGATTATCCAACACGGCCTCTGGACCACCAGGAAGAAGATGGATCAGCAAAAACATAAAGATTGAGAGCAGCACAAGCAGCGGTATCGCTTGCAAAGCACGACGAATAATATATCTACCCATAGGTGATGCCTCATTTCCAGCCGTTACAGGACAGAGAAACCCCCTGTCCTGTAACCTCCTTCTTACACGTGCGGGCACTTTCCATTATCGCACCACCATTGGTCGACATTCACGGTCTCACTCGCGCCAAAGGGACCTGGTTTGTAGTTATGCGTACCTTTCTTGGCAATTTCCACATCGATCAGATTGTAGAGCACCACCACCGGGAAATCTGTCAGAAAAACCTGGTGGATCTGATCGAAGACCTTTTGACGGCTTGCCGCATCGGAAGTCGCCACCTCCTGTGTAAAGAGCTGATCGAGCTGGGGGTTACAATAAAAATTGACATTGCCTCCACGAGGAGGGATCTGGTTGCAGGAGAAGTTCACCGCACCATCCGGATCATAGACATAAGAACTGGCATACTCGGCCATATCGTAGTTACCGGGTTTGCCACCTTTCAAGAAGGGACCAAAGAACGTGCTGGAAGGATAGTTATTAATCACCAGTTTCACACCGATCTTCGCCAGATCAGCCTGGATCAACGCTTCATCCTTCTCGCGCCAGCGGTTATTCGCAGTCGTAGCATACTGGAATACCAGCTGTTGATTGCCCTTCTGACGCACGCCCCCCTTCAAAACCCAGCCATCCTGATCAAGTAACTGATTCGCGGCAGCCGTATCGAACTTCGGACAGACGACATCCGCCTGATAGCCAGGATGATAGGCCTGCCCATGATCAATACAGGAAGGCTGAGCCTGTCCCAGACGCGCCACCGTGACCAGCTCATCGCGATTGATCGCCATAGCAATCGCCTGCTTCACTTTGGCATCTTTGAAAATGGGATTGTTGCCATTGAAGTGAATGGCCTCGTAGCTGGCCGAGGGGTTCGTCACGATCGAATAATCGGTCAGCCCCTGATAGGCCTGCATCTTCGTCACATCCAGGAACCACGCCGAATCGGCAACGCCAGATTGCAGATCCTTCAAAATAGTATTCTGATCGGGCACGATGCGGAAAACAATCTTATCCAGATAGGGCAGACCCTGCGCGCTCAGATAATAGTTTGGATTGCGCACAACCGTATAGTGATCGCCAGGTTTGCTCTCCGACATCATAAAGGGACCGCTCACCACCTGAGGATTGAGATTCTCAGTCTTCTTAATTGCCGCAGGGTCCATCGTTGCATAATGATGTTTCGGCATTGGACCACGGCGTCCATCGGTCCAGGCGGCAATAAAGGGAGCATACGGGGCGCTCAGATGGAACGTAATGGAAAGCTTATCGCTGGAAATATCGGTAGAAGTAATCAGACGGAAAGCAACCGTATCAGCAGCCGCAAAAGCCGGATTCATCCAGAGACGCCAGCTATACTCAATATCATCAGCATTGAGCGGCTGACCATCCGACCATTTCAGGCCAGGACGCAGCTTAAAGGTCCAGGTCTTCAGATCAGAACTGATCTCCCCATTCTGCGTCGTAGGCATTTCCGCAGCCAGTCCTGGATGGATCAAGCCAGCGGAATCCCCGACAAAAAGTGAGGAATAGATCGTCTGATCAACGATGGCGGCAAAGGTTTGTACTGAAGCATCGGGGATTAACGAGTCTGGCTCATTATAAAGATCATCTACCCAGGTCCCACCTTTCTGGGCAGTCGTGGAGCCAGGCGTGCTCTGCGCCGTTGTGGGTGTTCCCTGAGCCGCACAGGAGCTCAATAACAAAGCCAGGAGCGCCACCAGCGAACTTGCAGTTAGCCAGGAACGCATACGAAAGCGAGTTTTCATCCACCCTCCTCAAAAGCAGACGCGAACAAAACAGGTCGTTTTTAGCAGCACAATAGATCTTCCTGACATACGCTTATAGCCTGCACCTTCCTTTCGTATCTTATCACAGAGATCACCAAACCTGCGGAAAAGAGCCACATCTGGATAGTTCTTCCATAAAAACAATAAGCGCTTCAATAATCGCAAGGTGGTCGTTCCCATGGTTTATACTAAAGACGCAAAAAACACTGTATTTTTGATGAGAAATAAGAAGAAATGAAAAATCTGCTCTTTGTCCAGAAAAAACTATTTCTCTTCCGAAAAAGCAGGTCAGAAGCAAAAATTCCCTGTCTGAAAACCACAGACATAAGGTGATTTTCAGACAGGGAATTGCCAGAAGCGACAGATCATCAGCGCTGTTCAAGAATACGTGCTTTTTGCATCTATTCTATTCATTTACGTTTTCCAAAATTGCCTGTTATCTGGCGCATTCAACATTATCATAAGAGCGAGGGGCCAACCCCGTCAGAGCCTGGCGAGTTCGGATCAGAACAACAGGGCAAGGGGTCAAAATGCCTTCTGCACTTAATAGCGAGATTGGGCAGAACTTTCCAGACGTTCGCGCATCTGATCGAAGGTAGCGCCATCGATCTCGCCACGTGCATAACGTCGACGCAAGATCTCCAGCGCGTTCGGTTCTCCATGCATCTCAAACGGTCCATGTCTCCCTCGCCAGCCGAACCGGCGAGACGCACTCCAGCAGAAAAACGCCACAATTCCTATCCATAACAACGGAAACATGGGCCAGAAACTAAAACCCCAGTGCATATAAATCTCCTTTATCTCTTCTTGTATTCACCCGCTCGTGATCTACGGGAATAAACACAGTATAATGACAAAAGATGACCAACTCATGAATTCTGCCGCTCCATTTTGTCATAGATTTGTCATAAATGCCTCGTCTTCTCTTCTGCCTGACAAACAGCCTGGCTATGGTCCTGCGTCATATTGCAGTGACGCCCCAGGTGTCACGCAGTTTCTTCGCAGCGGCAAAGCGATAGATTTCGGAGTATATAAAAAGATGGTCGGCGATCAGGTAGCGGCTTGATCGCCGACCATCTTTTCCACACCCCCAATAGGCCCATAACTTGCTTTAAGCCCCAACTACACTGTACAATGCTGAGCAGTACTGATGAAAAGGGATAGCAGTGAGAAACGACGAACAACAACCGTTACAGGGGCCTCAGCCCCCACGACCATATTCAGGTTGGTCATATGATCAGGAACAGTCGCCTGCACAACCGCCTGTGGGGCCCCCCCCTGGCTATTTTCAGCAACCACCTGCGGGGCCTCCTCCTGGCTATCCTCAACCACCTATGCAGTCGCCTGCCGGGCCGCCTCCTGGTTATTTTCAGCAATCGCCAGCAGGACCCCCTCCTGGCTATGGGCAGCCACCTGCGGGACCCCCTCCCGGCTACGGGCAACCACCTGGACAGCCACCTGTGGGGCCTCCTCCCGGCTACGGGCAACCGCCTACCGGGCAGCCACCTGTGGGGCCTCCTCCCGGCTACGGGCAACCGCCTGCCGGGCAACCGCCCTATAATCGTGCGCCGGTCTCGCCGTTTAATCAGCAGTATAACCCGTCCGCACCATTGCCGCCTGATGCTTATCATCCTGACCTGACAATGGATATGGGCAGTTCTCTCGGCTACGGTCAGAGTATCCAGTTTCACTCTATCAGCATGCCGCAGCCTACACAGTCTCTGCCCCGGCTACGTCAGGAACGTTTGCAGCAACTTCGTCAGCAACGTATACACCGCGATCAGCGCCAGAAGGGGCCGGATATCACCGCGCTCATCGTACAAAAGGGGCAGGAGCAGAGAGCTGGCCTTCGACCAGGAGGACCCTCTGGCCCACTGGCTGCGCCTGAGAAGTCGCACTCGGGGCCGTATCCCGTTCCGCCCTATATGCCGCCTTCCGGTCGTCAGGCTGCCCCCGGCACAAACTCCGGGTTACAGCCCGCAATTCAGCCAGCGCAGAATACCACGGCATTGCAGCGTGTAAAAGTTGCCCGTGCCTCTTCACTGATCGGTGCAGCCTTTATGGGAAGTAGTATTCTCGGGTTGCTCCAGACATTTCTCTTTACCTATATTTTTGGCCCAAGCATCCCTGGAGAAGCGTATTTACTGGCGTACATCATCCCGAACCTGATCTATACGGTAATTGCTGGAGGAGCACTCAGCTCTGCATTTATTCCAGTATTTACGCAGTATGCGGTGAAAAATAACGATGAGAGGACAGCCTGGCATATCGCCAGCAGCGCGCTGAATATTTCCGTGGTGCTGATGATCGTGATTTCGATCATTGCGACCTTCCTGGCCCCGGTCCTGGTGCCGCTCTATAGCCGTCCCAACGAGGTCGCTCTTGTGGTGACGCTGACCCGGATCATGCTGCTCCAGGCCATTGTCCTGGGTTCGGGTGTGATTGTCGGCGCGGTCCTGAATACCAAACAGGATTTTACCCATACCGCGCTTGGTGCCGTCATGTATAACGTTGGTTTGATCCTTGGCCTGGTTCCCGGCTTTTTCATGACGTTCCACACGCGTTCCAGCTCTCCCAGTGAAGCGGCTGCATACGCGGCGACCTGGGGTGTCGTCCTTGGCGCGATATTGCAGGTAGGAGTGCAGATTCCCGGCCTCTTTAAGGTCAAAATGCGCTATACGTTTGCGTTTGACTGGCGTCATCCCGGCGTGCGCCAGATCGGACGCCAGATGGTCCCGCGTATTATTAATGCAGTGATGCTCTCATTCAGTACCACCGTTGATCGCGCACTGCTTTCGCTGCTGAGTACAGGCTTGATTAATTCATATACGCAGGCGTTTTCCATTCTGATTCTGCCTGTCTCGCTTTTTGGCTCATCGGTCTCGACCGCCGCATTCCCGACCCTTGCCGACTATGCTGTGCGGGGACGTTTCGAACGCGTACGCGCTATTATTATGGAAACCTTGCGTGGTATTCTCTTTCTGACGATCCCCTCTGCCGTTGGTCTGGCGGTTCTGGCGTTCCCCATCACGCAGGCTCTGCTCGAACATGGCAATTTCGACTTCAAGGCCACGCAACTGGCTTCGGTCGTGCTCTTCTTCTTTGCCCTCGGCCTTCCCGGTCTTGCGGCAGTGGAGATTCTGACACGTTCTTTCTATGCCCTGCAAGATAGCAAAACGCCGGTCACAATCAGCGTTATTCAGTTTATTCTGAAAATTGCGCTGAGCGTTGTGCTGATCAATCTGGCGACCTTTGGCATCGAATGGGGTATGGGCGTCCTGGCTCTTTCTACTTCTATCGCTGGCACGTTTGAAGCGTTCGTGCTTTTCCACCTTCTTGCCCGGCGCATTGGTGGATTTGAATTGCGCGATTTTACACATTTTGTCGTATACGCGCTCCTGGCCTCCGGTGCCATGGCGATCACGGTATTTCTTCTCCGGATACCGCTCGACCATATGCTTGACACGACCAGCATGCAAAAGCTCTATATTCCCGGCATTCTTATGGCTCTTACAAAAGTGATAATTGAGCTAGGTGCTGGCACTGCCGTTTTTCTGGTAACTGCTCGCCTGCTCAAGATGGAAGAGATGAACTCCGGCCTGGTGCGCCGCGTGATCAATCTCCTGAGGATTCCCTGGCTCTAATTTCTGCGCGCACATTCATCCTGGTCTTTCCCTGGCTTGCTTAAAAAGTGCAGTAATTGTAATGTAACAGGTAGTAATACGACCTGCTACATTACAATTGACATTTTAGGTTTTCATGTACGCTGTTCTCCTCATACAAGGACGTGTGAAATGGTTGAGAACATCTCTTCTTCACGGTCCATGTTGAGGATACTGCAATGGGAGAGATTCATGGAACATGCTACCTCTTCTCCTTCTCACGCCCAGCTCCATTTGCGAATGGAACTCTTCCGCCCACCTCTGGCCTACCCTACCTATCCGTACGACGAAATGCTGACCCATGCCGCTCGCCAATTTCCCGAACATACCGCGCTTCTCTTTGATGAAGTAAATCTCACGTACCGCGAACTGGATGCGCTGGTGACGATCCTGGCCGCTTCTTTCCAGGCATTGGGCATACAAAAGGGGCAACGCGTCTGCCTGCTGATGGCAAATTGTCCCGAGTTTGTGATCAGCTGGTTCGCGATTATACGCATTGGCGCTGTTGCCTGCCCGATGAACCCTTCTTATCGAGAGCGTGAAGTGCTCTATCAGTTGAGCAATAGCGAGGCCGTTGCAATAATAGTGCAGCAACGTCTCCTTCCGCTGGTAGAAGCTGCGCGTGCTGAGACGCAGACATTGCAGCACGTGATTATCGTTGATCATACGGCACAGACGAATCCGCTGGATACCTATGCGTTCAGTGAGCTATTACAGGCGGATACGCTGCCCTCGCTGACGCGCAGAGAATGGGCATGGGACGATCTTATCGCGCTCCCTTATAGCAGTGGAACTACAGGGATGCCCAAAGGGGTCATGCTCAGTCAGCAGAATCTCGTGTACAATGCCTGCCAGTCACTGGCGACCGCGCACATCACTTCGCTTGATCGTATGCTGGTCTTTGTACCGCTCTATCATATCTACGGCATTATGCTCATCGGCACAGCGACGATGTCCGGAGCAACCATGGTCCTGATGGAGCGCTTTGAGCCTACCAGATGTCTGGATCTCATTCAGGAGCAGCGCATTACCCTGCTGTACGCGGTTCCGCAGGTGCTGGCCGTCATCAGCGATTACCCGCGCTTGAGAGAGTACGATCTGCACAGCATTCGCTATACGCAGTGTGGTGCTGCACCGGTTCCGCCTCCGCTGGCGAGGCGCTTCGAGGAGCGCACGGGCGTCACGGTCATGACCTCGTATGGTCTGACCGAGGCATCACCGGGCACACATTCTAATCCAGTCTATGATAAACGCCTGATCAAAGTCGAGACCATCGGCCTCCCCATTCACGATACGCGCCAGAAAATCGTCGATATTGAGACCGGCACCGTCGAACTCGGCATTGGCGAAGAGGGCGAACTGCTCGTGCAGGGTCCACAGGTGATGCAGGGCTACTGGAAAGCGCCGGAGGCGACGGCAGAGGTGCTACGCGATGGCTGGCTCCATACGGGGGATATCGGCTGGCAGGATGCGCAGGGCTATGTGACGATCACGGACCGCAAAAAAGAACTGATCAAATATAAAGGTTTTAGTGTGGCCCCTGCGCAAGTCGAAGCGCTCTTCCTGGAGCATCCTGCCGTTGCCGATGTCGCCGTCATCGCGCAACCGGACGATGAAGCGGGAGAGATCCCGAAGGCGTTCGTTGTACTCAGAGCAGGGCATGAAAATCTGAACCTGGCCGATTTACTGGAGTGGGTGAATACGCAGATCGCGACATATAAAAACGTGCGTCAGATCGAGGTGATTGACACGATACCGCGCAATCCCTCGGGCAAGATTCTGCGTCGTGTCCTCAAAGAGCGCGAGCAACAACGACACGCGTAACTGCGATCTGTGATCTATCCCCGTAGATATTCACGGGGATAGATCACAGATCACTGGCTGCGCCATTATGAGATAGCCTCTCCAAGGCGCAATAATTTCATGGCATTTTCTTTGAGAATCAACGGTCGTACCTCAGGGCGGAACCCTGCCTTCTCGAAATCTGCCAGCCAGCGATCAGGAGTAATTACCGGATAATCGGAGCCGAACAGTATTTTGTGCTTGAGCAGCGTATTCGCATACTGCACCAGTTGAGGTGGAAAATATTTCGGCGACCAGCCCGAGAGATCAATATAGACCTGAGGTTTATGTAAACAGACGGAAAGCGCCTCGTCCTGCCAGGGGAACGAGGGATGAGCCATAATGATCGGCATATCGGGAAAGTCGACGGCGACATCGTCCAGATACATCGGATTGGAGTATTTGAGGCGCACGCCACCACCGCCCCGCATGCCCGCCCCGATGCCGGTATGCCCGGTATGAAATAGCGCGGGCAGACGTGCGGCGGCAATGGCTTCGTAGAGCGGATAGACTTTGTGATCGTTGGGATAAAATTCTTGTAGCGAGGGATGAAATTTGAAGCCACGCACGCCAAAGTCTTCGATGAGCCGCCGCGCCTCCCGTATGCCCAGTTTGCCCTTTGCAGGCTCGATGCTGGCAAAGGGGATCATGACGTCGGCATTCTCAGCGGCAAGTTCCGCAACTTCTTCGTTTGAGACGCGCACTTCGCCGGTCCCGGCCTCGCTATCTACGGGAAAAATCACGCAGGCCATCTTGCGCTCACGATAGTAGGCTGCGATTTCGGAGATGGTCGGGCGAGGTCCCTCTTCCTTGAAATACTGGGCCGCCGCCTCCTGCATCGCTTTCTTTGCCGGATCTTCGGGTTGACGCTGCGAGATCGTCGCATGGGTGTGTACGTCGATTGCCACCAGGTTGCTCGTATCCATATTTCTCATCCTTAAAAAATATTTCGGGCAGGCAGAAAACGCTGCCCCTACCTGTTTTGTTTCTTCCAACGGTTTCTATACCGTTACAACGGGCAGGCATACCGTTACAACGGGCAGACATACCGTTACAACGGGCAGGCATAAAGCCCTGCCCCTACCTGTTTTGTTTCTTCCAACGGTTTCTATACCGTTACAACGGGCAGGCATACCGTTACAACGGGCAGGCATAAAGCCCTGCCCCTACCTGTTTTGTTTCTTCAAGAGAGATGATGCCTGTCCGCGCGGGTCAGATGGGAACCTGGGTGATAGGTTCAGCATACTTCGCAGGCCTCGGGTTCGTCAACTGTTTCCACGCGTACTTGACAATTTACCTTGACAGTCAATATAATTACTAGTAAATCTATGTTGTTTTGTGTGGAGTAAGAGGGAGAGAAGCCATGACCTCAGAGCATCTGATCGATGATCTACTGGCACTTTATCATACCATTCGTCGCGCTTCCCATCCAATCCATCGGGCGGAAATTACGCCGGAGCAATACTGGTTGCTTCGACTGTTGAGCCGCCGGGGCACACTCAGTATTGGCGAAGTTGCGGAGGCGCTCGGCGTCACTGGCAGCTCGGCTACGACCGCTTGCAAACGTCTTGAGAAGGCGGGTCTGCTCACGCGCACGCGTCAGAGCGATGATGAACGTATGGTCCGCGTGATATTGACGGATCTGGGGCACGAACAGATTGAGGCCTGGCAACAGCGGCGTCGCTCGTTCCTTTCACAACTGTTAGCTCCGCTCAATCAACAGGATCAGGCCGAGTTACAACGGTTGCTCGAAAGCATGCTGGAACATATCGAACAACCTGTCAGCCTTTTTTCAGCACAAAGGATCGCGATTAATGACAGAGAACGTAATTGAGGTAGAAAAGCTGGTCAAACGTTTCGGCAACTACACGGCTGTTGATCAGGTATCATTTGCAGTTCCTCAAGGTGAGGTCTTTGCACTGCTCGGCCCAAATGGAGCTGGCAAAAGTACGATGATCAAAATGCTCACGACCTTACTGCCACCTACTTCAGGCAAGGCCTATGTGGTGGGAGCCGATGTCACGACGAGCCCCATGCAGGCACGCAAACGTATCGGCTATGTACCGCAGGCCCTCTCAGCCGATGGTTCGCTCAGCGGCTACGAGAATCTCATGGTGTTTGCCTCCCTCTATGACATTCCCCGTCCCTTACGCGCGGAGAAAGCCCGCAACGCCCTGGATTTCATGGGCCTGCACGATTCAGCCGACAAGCTGGTTCGCACCTATTCTGGCGGCATGATCCGCCGTCTGGAAGTGGCTCAGGCGATGTTACACCAGCCTGAGGTGCTTTTTCTCGACGAGCCAACGGTCGGATTAGACCCCGTGGCCCGCAAGGCAGTCTGGGATCATTTGAGCGATCTACGCTCAGAGACCGGCATGACGATCTTCCTGACAACCCATTATATGGAAGAGGCCGATAATCTCTGTGATCGTATCGCGATTATGCACTTTGGGAAGGTCGTTGCCCTGGGATCGCCTGCCGAACTCAAAACGGCGATTGGCAATCCAGAAGCAAGCCTGGACGAAGTCTTTGCTCAATTTACGGGCAATACATTGGAATCAGGAGGTTCTTTCCGTGACACAGCACGTACCCGCCGCACCGCACAACGACTCGGCTAATACCACGCTTCATTCTCTGCCTCAGGAGAAAGACTCTTTCATTACGCCTGTCGCCAGGTATATCGAGAAGACGATGACGATCGTAGGCCTCGAAGCACGCAAGTTGCGCCATGATCCGACCGATCTGTTCACGCGTGCGATCCAGCCTGCACTCTGGCTGCTCATCTTTGGCGAGGTCTTTACACGCTTGAAAGCGATCCCTACGGGCGGCGTTCCGTATCTCGATTATATGGCCCCTGGCATCCTGGCGCAAAGTGTGCTCTTTATCGCGATCTTCTCAGGCATCTCGATCATCTGGGAGCGCGATCTGGGCATTATCCATAAGTTTCTTGCCAGCCCGACCCCACGCACGGCCCTTGTGCTGGGAAAGGCGCTCTCATCCGGTCTGCGCGGACTCTCACAGGCTATTATCATCTACATCCTCTCGCTCCTTCTGGGCGTAAAGATGAGCTGGAATCCGCTTGACCTGTTGGGCGTGATTGTGATCGTTATTCTGGGTTCTGCCTGTTTCTCGACATTCTCTCTGATCATTGCCTGCCTGGTAAAGACAAGAGATCGCTTCATGGGCATCGGCCAGGTGTTAACGATGCCGCTCTTTTTCGCCAGCAACGCAATCTATCCCGTGAGCATTATGCCCCCCTGGCTACAGGTCATTGCCAGAAGCAATCCTCTGAGCTACGAAGTAGCGGCGCTACGCTCGATGATGCTCCCTGGCGGATCGACCGCTGGCCTGGGAATTGATTTCCTGGTCGTGTTTGTAGTCACGATCGCGCTGATCCTGATTGGCGCATTCTTCTATCCACGTGTAGCGCAATAAAATACGTACCATACCCGTGTAGAGACGCGGTCTGTCTGCGCTGAACCCCTGGCGCAGACAAGCAAGCGCCTTCTACACGGGCATGTATGCTGGAAGGAAGCCATGTATAATCGTCGAGGTATGATGGGCCCGGGTATGGGCGTGATTATGCAGCATCAACGGACCCTGAGCTATCTTCAATCGGGTCGCCCGGATCTGCGCCGTACGCTGCGCGGTGTGCGAAAAACGCTGCGTCCCTATCACTGGCACGTGCTGGGCGGCACAATTTTGATGCTTTGTACGGTGGCGACCGGCCTCCTCCCCCCGTTGCTGTTGCGCCAGCTCATCGATTCAGCTATTCCCGAACACGATATTCGCCAGATTGTGCTGCTGGGCATCTTCATGATTCTGATCCCACTGCTTGGTTCTCTGCTGGGATTGCTGCAAAACTATCTTAGCGCGATCATCGCTCAGGGGATTATCGCGGACCTGCGCGAACAGCTCTACAAACATGTGCTCTCGCTCGGACTGGACTTCTTCACCTGGACGCGCGCGGGCGAGATCCATTCGCGTTTTCTCAACGATGCCGCCGCCCTACAAAGCGTTCTCACCCAGTCCTTTCTGGGCACGCTGACGAGCTTTATCACGGTCGCCTGTTCTCTGATCATTATGGCGACGATCAACTGGCAACTCACCCTGGCAACGGCGATTGCCCTGCCCACCTTCGCCCTCCCCATGCTCTACTTTGGCCGCCGCACTTACAACGCCACAACGGAATCGCAGCAAGCGCTCGATCATCTCTCGACCATTCTTGAAGAGACGATCAGTCTTTCGGGCGCGCTGGTGGTGAAGAGCTTTGGGACGGCGAAGCGCGAAGAACAACGCTTCGAGGTTGCCAATCAAGAAGTGCGCGTGACGCAGCTCAAGCAGGCGCTTCTCGGCCAATGGGCAAGCGTGGCAATTCAGGGTCTGGCGGCGCTGGGTCCTGCGATTCTCTATAGCTACGGCGCGTTCCTGGTGATCTCGCATGAGGTACCGCTGGGGACAGTGGTAGCATTCGCTGCATTTCTGGCGCAACTCTACCGTCCGGCCTCCTCACTGGCGAACGCGAATGCGACGGTGATGGGCGGCATGGCGCTTTTCGATCGCATCTTTCAGGTCCTCGATCTGAAGCCAACGCTACAGGAACCGCTACAGCCTACCCCCTTGCCCGCAACGCCGACGCGAGGCATCGAATTTGAGCAGGTCAATTTTCACTATTCCAATGCGGCGGACGTTCTGCACGAGATCGCATTCCAGGCTCCGGTTGGACAGTTGACGGCGCTGGTTGGTCCCAGTGGGGCGGGCAAATCGACGCTGCTCTCGCTGGCATCGCGGCTGTACGATCCGAGCGCGGGCCAGATTCTTCTGGATGGTATCGATCTGCGTCAGATTGCCAGCGCGGATCTGCGCCAGCGTCTGGCAGTGGTCACACAGGAGGTATTTCTCTTTCATACGACGCTACGGGAGAACCTGCGCTATGGGGCCCCGGAAGCGACCGATGATGAGTTGCAGGCTACGGTCGCTGCTGCTCAATTACAAGAACTGGTCGAGCGTCTGCCGGATGGGCTGGATACGATCGTGGGTGAGCGCGGCTATCGTCTCTCGGGAGGAGAGAAGCAGCGGGTGGCGATTGCGCGCGCGCTGTTACGGCAGGCTCCCTATCTTTTGCTGGACGAGGCGACCAGTTCACTGGATTCGCGAGCGGAGCGCCTGATTCAGCAGGCACTCGAAACGCTGATGCAGGGCCGCACCGTTATTGCCATCGCGCATCGTCTCTCAACCATTCAACGT
>DATJHM010000045.1:0-34773 GCA_035493895.1 Ktedonobacteraceae bacterium | reverse complement strand
GCGGGCTCCTGTGTGCTGCCTCATCATAACACCTTTGGGAAAGGCTGGTCTGCACAACTGGCAGCGCAACTTCCGCAGATCGTGCTCCTGGGCATTGATGAGCGAACGGGGATCATTGACGATGTGGCCGAAGAGCGTCTGCTGCGCTGGCAGGTCTATGGGCAGGGCGAGGCAACGCTCTATCATCAGGGCACGCCAGCGATCTATCGCAAAGGCCAGCCTTTCTCCATCCAGCAATCGTGATCTTCTGCCTCTTTGCACATGATCGGCGACTGCGGTATACTAGCAGGAATATGCTTCTGCTTCAATACCGTAGGATAGGCGCGGCATCGCGAGCAAGGAGGAACAACGTGCGCTACCATCTCAAAGAACGTTTTCTGACCATCAAGGATGATTTTATTGTCCGTAACGATAAAGGGGATATAGTCTTCGATGTGAAAGGAAGCTTCCTGCGCATTGGCGACTACTTACGCATCTACGACCGCAATAGCGACGAGGAAATCTTCAGTATCAAAGAAAAGGTTTTCACTTACCAGAAGCAATACATGTTTTATCAGCATGACGCCGAAATAGCCACGATTCGCAGGAAGCAAGAACCCGATTTCGTCAACGATTTCTTCGAAATTGACTGCGCCAATGGCTCGGTGCTTCAGTTGCGTGGCGATTTCAAAGCGTGGGATTTCGAGCTGGTGGATCAGTATGCCCGAATCTACGGCCATATTAGCCGGGAGTTCGCATTCTTCGGCGATCAATATACCGTCGATGTTCCCAATGGCGTTGACGCTCCATTTGTCATCGCCATCGCCGTCGTCCTGGATGAGATGCGCGAAGATGGGGTGAAGACGGAATAGTCTCGCTCTTCCAGATGTATGTGCTTGCTCCATAGCGCAACATTCCAAACGAGAAGAAGGATCGCCAGTGTTTTACCAGCAATCCTTCTTCATAACAGAGATGATTAGTGCGCTAATACTGGCTCATCGACCCAGGGGGCGGCCAGTGTTTTTTCTTCGTCTTCAGGCGTATAGGCAACGATGGCCTGTGACTGCGTATAGAGCGTAACGACCCACATATTATCAGCGAGTGCCTCAACCTTTTCTGCATGAAAGGTGCAGAGTCGCTCTGGCGAAAGGTCATAGACCTGACATGCGGCCTGAAGTACAGCAGCGGGCGGTTTTGCCGCCTGACGTTTTCGTCGTTTAAACCAACTCATGATGTCTCCTTGTTTCTATCGCACGAACCTTTTCCACAGCACCAAGGAACATCTTCTGCTCAATTGAGCATCATCATTCGACAACGACGAACGACCTGGCGTTTGTTACATTGCGTCACAGCGGCGATGCCTGACAGCTTATTATTGCCATTTGGATGGAAACTATGAGTCTGTTGGCTTCAAAAAGCGTTTTCAGATTCTTTTCTATCTATATATACCAACGCATAGCTGAAGAGGATCGTCACATGATTACCTCGACTTTTCTGCTCAACAAAAGAAAATTGCTCTGTTGCTGAACATGAGGTGGAAACAGGCTCCATCCATTGCTAAATTTGTGCGTGGAGCACTAAGATGGCTGGGCTTTTTCAATCGATGAAGAACGAGAGAGAACATAAGGATCTGTAAGCTGGCTTTTTTCGCTGCTCAATATGCGTAAGCCAGGATGCCATCAAGAAGCTCAAGAGCCAGGATGCCATCAAGAAGCTCAAGGGCATCCCGGCCATTGATAGCCGTCTGCGCAGGTAGCATTTCAAGCAGGTGAACAAAGTCCCTGGCCCAGGAAGGAAGGACAGTATTGCAGCCTGTCATGCCATAATAAATTCTCGTAACATGATAGGTCTGATCAGTGCACTCAAAAAGCCAGTTCGCCAAAGGGCAGCCTTCGCCTTCATCGACATATCCGACGATTTCAGCTCGATTGCTCATGAGCCACTGGCGAAATTGGGAATCGTCCGTCAACAGCTCATCTATGGGCGTAATCATAAATCCCTCCCATCCCTGGAAATCACTTGTTTTACCATTCTATTCTTACGCAATGTGGCAAAAGCGGTAATTCTATAGAGAAGTAAGAGCACTTTGGCATTCCAGTTCTTCTATGTGATAAGATAGGTATCAAGTTTTCTGAGTTGTCATCTCGCAGATAGCTCGGCGCACGGGTTCCACAGAAAGTGTGCGTTTCTATGAGTACATACGAAAAGGATGCTCAAGCCTTAGATGCTTACTCGCACGCCGTCACTACTGCGGCTGAGCGTGTAGGCCCTGCTGTTGTGCGTATTGATATTGAGCGTGGCGGGGGCCGTTATCGCCGCTATGGTGGTCCTTCGGGGAACAGTGGTGGGCTGGGCTCCGGCTTCATCTTTGCCTCCGATGGTCAGATCCTCACCAATGCGCATGTCGTTGATCAGGCAAAACGGATTCATGTCACGTTGGCCGATGGTCGCACATTTGATGCGGGCCTGCTTGGCAGCGAACCAGATGTCGATGTGGCGGTTTTGCGTATCGGTGCGGACCATCTTCCGTTGGTGGAACTGGCTCGTGCGCCTTTGCGAGTGGGTCAACTTGCCATCGCGGTTGGTAATCCCTATGGTTTGAACTGGACGGTGACGGCTGGCGTGGTCAGCGCCCTTGATCGCACGCTGGAGGCACCCGGGGTCAAAAAAATGACCAACCTGATTCAGATCGATACCGCCATCAATCCTGGCAATTCTGGTGGTCCCCTGGTCGACAGTCTTGGTCGCGTCATCGGCATTACGACGGCTATGATGCCAATGGCCCAGGGACTCGGTTTCTCCGTCCCACTGGATACCGTCAAAGCGGCAATTGCCCGCATCAATCAGCAACGTGCAAAGCCAACCAGAGGCATCTCATTGGGCGTGGGAGGCATGCGCGCAAAGCTGGATGCGGCGCAGCAGCGTTCTTCTGGGCTGACGCAGGAGTATGCCATGCAGGTTCTGGAGATACGGCCCGGCAGTCCGGCAGAGCGAGCCGAGATCAAGCGCCTGGACCTCATCATTTCCGCAGATGGTTCGCCGATCAGCGAGCCAAAAGATCTGCAACGTGTCGTTTTGCACCATCAAGCAGGCGATAAAATTGCCCTTCAATTTTTAAGAGGTGGTAAAATTCGTAGAGTCATAGTAGTACTATGAATAGTACGTCTTGAAGAGTTAAAATGCAGCTTCATCATTAACCACTGACTCGTATAATTGTACATAGAGAGTACGCATCTCTCAATCAGAGATGAAAATGCATGCCATTGCCAGCACAAAACCAGGCCGGAGCGCATCCTGAACAGCATCATTGTGACAGAAGAGCGCTACCGGTCACGGGATTTCCTGTGCTGAAAATGGCATGCGTGAGTGGACAGGTTGATAGATGGAGTATGTGGTTATGGTTGCATTCGTTATTTCCTTGATCTTTTTTCTGCTCATGCTAACGTGCGGCATCATCGTGAACATGTATCTTTATACCCATGGTATGTTCCGTGGTCACCGCGCATCTCGTCATTCCCATGCCTTCGGGGATTGGGATGAAGATTATTTATCGGTCGACGTCACCGGACGCCACGATGTGACGGGCAATTACGTACGCAAGGGGCTGCTTTTGACGTTCGCAGCTATCGTGCTGGCCTGTTTTATTATGATTACCCTGTTGATACCATCATGGCATTAACGTCGGTCAGCAAGACACGCACTTGAGAATCTACCCGCGCGTATGATACAACAAGAAAAAGCGGTACACATCCAGGGGAACGCAAAGAAAGCGGGTGGATTCTCATGTCGATATTGCCTGAGCGCATGCATACACGTTTTACCGAACTGGCAGGTATTCGTTACCCCATCGTCCAGGGAGGGCTGGCGCATCTTTCCTACGCGGAACTGGCGGCGGCAGTCTCGAACGCAGGCGGGCTGGGTCAGATTGGTTGTGCCTGCTTTGCGACGCCAGAAGAACTTCGTGCAGATATTCGTCGCGCGAAACAGCTCACGGAGCAGCCATTTGGGGTAAATTTTCCTATCGGGCACATCCCTCTTGATGCCTTTCTCGACGTGGCACTTGCGGAGAAGCCCGCTGTGATCAGTATTACCGGCGGCAATCCCGAGTCACTCATACGTCGTATCCAGACAAGCGGTGTTCCGGTACGCATAATGGTGCTGGTGGCAGGGGTGCGTGCGGCGCGTAAAGCGGAGAGCCTGGGGGCAGATGCGGTCATTGCGGTTGGCGTCGAGGGCGGGGGACATCTGGGGCGCGACGATATTGGCACAATGGTGCTGACGCCGTGCATCGTTGAGGCGGTGCATATCCCTGTGCTGGCCAGCGGAGGGATCGCCGATGGACGTGGTCTGGCGGCAGCTCTGGCGCTGGGTGCGGAAGGGGTCGAGCTGGGCACGCGTTTCGTTGCCGTGCGTGAAAGCAATGCCCATCGACGCTATCAAGAGGCATTGCTGGCCGCGCAGGAGACGGATACCGTCATCATTGAGCGCACCCTCGGTCGTCCCGCTCGTGTGCTCAGGCGGGGACTTGTGGAGCGGATTCTCCAGATAGAGTCCGAACTCGAAGCAGCGCATGCCACTCCAGAAGAGCGTCTCCAGCGCCTTCTCCCCTACATTTCCGGCCAGGTGAACACTCGTGCGGCTCTAGAGGGAGCGCTCGAAGAAGGTTTTGTCTGGGCCGGACAGGGAGTGGGCCTGATTCACGATATTCCCACCGCGCAAGTGTTAATCGAGCGTATCGTGCGTGGAGCCTACGCCATCACGCAGAGAATGCAGCGGAAATTTAACTAGCACGCTCCTTTTGCCCTGCGACGGCACTGGTTCGAAATTGCCGAGAAGCGGGTCCCTGTTGCAGCGAGACGTTGCTGAAGCCAAGTTGTCGCATTGTGGGAATCTGCTGCTCTTCCACCATGGTCAATATATCGTTTACTGCTTGTGTGCCTGTTTTTCCAGGTGAGAATGTGAGTACGAGCAGTCCGCCCGGTTTCAGGACGCGTGCAATTTCAGCCAGTGCCCGATCACGATCAGGCCAGAAATAGATCGAGTGAATGCTCCAGATCGTGTCGAACGAGGCGTCTGCAAATGGGAGTTGCATGACGTCCGCCTGGAACAATTCCAGGTGCCCCATTGCAATCGCCCGGGAATTGCGTCGACGGCTCGCCTCAATCATCGTTGGAGAATAGTCAATGCCGCTCACATGCCCTGCCGGGACCTGAGCGGTAACTATTTCCAACGCTCTCCCGGCACCACAACCAATCTCCAGCACGTGATCCGTCGATTTCAAGGAGAGGAGCGACAGTGTCCACTGCATTTCTGGCTCATGCTGACGTACCATTTGCGCTCCCACGAAGTACCCGAGCAGGCCGCTGGGACGACGATATTGACGGTCAAGAAGCGCCTGTACAGGTCGCATCATACGCATAATTATTGCCTTCTTTCTCTACAGATAACTTTGTTCTGAGTGTATCTTTCGCTGTACGATAAAACAAGGCAATAATGATTATAATAGCTATTAGCTTTTTTTATGGCCTGGCAAACAGTTAGTCCTTGCGCCTCTCCTGATCTTCCGCCAGTTCGAGTGCCAGCACGCAAGCGAGAATGAGCACATCATCCTGACCGGGAGCGATATCGACGCCATACGTATCCCGTAGCGCAAACCAGCGCTTCGACGCGGTTGCTATCGTCTGACCAGCCTGCTCGATAGTAAACTCATGCTCAAAAATTGATCCTGTGATATGGAAATCGTCTGGCCCCGGAATATCTACGGTAAAGCGATCCACAAACGGGCTGATGAGATGTTTGCGAACCTCCGCAAGCTCCTGTCCACCACGCGTGATCTCGTAGGTAGGACGAAGTGCAATCAATCGCTGATGAACGCTCGCCATCTCGTTTCCCATGCGGTCGCGAATAATCAGGCGATGGTGCAGACTCAAAACCTTCCCATCCACCTCAAAGACCGGTTGACCGGCCTCGTTCATAATGCTCGCATCATCGCCAAGGCGGAAGAGCTTCTCACGGATAAGATAGCGCATAAGATAACCTCCTTCATAGCAGTGTCATTCTTTTTTCTACTTCTTATACGTTTAGCTTATCCATCTGGCTTTAAAAGGGCACTGATACACCCGAAGAGTCCCTATCTCAAAGTGTACCAATCAACTGGATGCATCTGATTGTTATGCGTTCTCCTCCAGAAACTGACCGATCTCGGCGAGCGCTGCCATGGCCCGGCAGCTAATTTCCAC
This sequence comes from Ktedonobacteraceae bacterium, assembly GCA_035493895.1. GTDB lineage: Bacteria > Chloroflexota > Ktedonobacteria > Ktedonobacterales > Ktedonobacteraceae > DATJHM01. The sequence continues at coordinate 28,555 of DATJHM010000045.1, read as the reverse complement.
CGATTCGTAGTAAGGAATGCTTGCTTCGCGCAGCAGTTGCAACGCGGGGATCTCGTGGCGCGCATAGATCGTCTGCACCAGCACTGGTTTCTGGTAGCGTCGTACCAGTTCGCCTAGCAGACGAGCCGCCTCCTCTTCCCGCGCACCAAACTCCTCGGCCAGGAGCCAGCGATAGCCCCCGAAGAGACCCGCAATGATCACGCCGTCCACCTCGGGATCTTGCAAACAGACCTCCGTGAGGTGGGCAAATGACAGGGGATCCTCATCGGCGGCTCCGGCCACGTCGACCGGATTGGTCGCCGTGGCGCGAGCGGGCATCAATTCGCGTAAGCGTTGTTGTGTCTCTGCGGAAAGCACAGGGACCTGTAAACCGGCGCGAATCGCGGCGTCACCGCCAGCAACCACGCTTCCTCCACCATCGCCCACCAGTGCAATGCGTCGTCCGCCATGGGGTGTGGCCGGTTGCAGAGCCAGTGCCTGGGCAACGGGGAAGAGTTCGTCGGAGCGGATCACCCTGACAATGCCGCTGCCTTGCAGACTGGTATCATGATCGGGACGGAGCGAGGCCCGGGAGCCCGTGTGGGCCAGCGCGGCGCGTACGCCAACCTCAGTCGCACCACTGAGCAAAATAACCGTTGGCTTGTAATGTCCACGCTCATGCATCTCCCGGGCGGTCTCGCGCAGTGTGGCCTCATCAATAGCCTCGACATAGCCAGCAATCACCGTCGTTTGTGGATCGTCCGCTAAATAATGCATGCACTCGGGAAACGTGACATCCACCGCATTGCCAAGACTGACAAACGTCGTAAAACCCAGGCCATCCAGGTGCGCCTGAGCATAAAAATACATGCCAAGATTGCCGCTCTGCGAAACCAGGCCGATAGGGCCAACGGGCAGAGGAAAGACCATGCCCAGTGCATTGAGATGTGAACGCTGAATATACAGGCCCATGCAATTGCTGCCAAGAATGCGAATGCCATGTTCGTGACAGCGGGCAACCAGTTCCAGTTCCAGTGCGCGTCCAGCTTCTCCTGTCTCGCTAAAGCCAGCCGTGATAATGACGATGCCCTTCACGCCAACCGCAATACAATCATTGACGGCCTGCTCAACGAAATTGAAAGAAGTTGCAATCACAGCCAGATCGATTGGACCAGGGACGGCTTGCAGGTTGGGGTAGGTTGTTCTGCCGAGAATTTCTGAAGTGGAAGGATTGATCAGGTAGATTTGCCCGGTGAAACCGCCCTCAATGAGTTGTCTGGCCGCCACATGCCCCCACTTCTGAGGCGCACGTGAGGCACCAAGAATAGCGACCGAGCCTGGTTGAAAGACCTCTTCCAAACGGTATAACGCTTTACTCATGCTCTTTTTTTATTCGTCCTCATCATTTTGTTGTTGCGAGCCATTCTCGCGCTGTTTGCGCAACAATTCCTCGACATCGCGAATCAAAGAATCGGCGCTGGGTAAAGGGCCTGTCCCTGTAATTGTATCAAACGGAGAAATGCCATGCTCTTCGTCATCGTCGTCCTCATCGTCATCTCCCCGTTCCGCGATCTGCTCTTCGAGTTTGTGCACATACGCACTTGCCTCTGGATCGCGCTCGACGAGAGCACTGATCTGCTCTTCGAAACGGAGCGCGTCACTTTGAATAACGCTCAGATCCAGATTCAAGGAGAGATAGGTATTCAGGTACGTCAGTAAGGCAGCCGTCACTTTAATATTGGGAGTTGCGGCCAGATAATGTGGTGCTGCGGCCCAGAAGCTTGCGGAGGGGAGATTTGCGTTGCGGCAGATATCCTGGAGCACGCCAATCATCCCAGTCGGCCCTTCATAGCGCGAACTGTGCACATCCATCTCGCGCATGCGTTCCATAATCGTTTCATCGCTGGAGGTTCCGCTGATAGGCACAGCAATGGAATGCGGCACATCTGCGAGCAGAGCACCGAGAAAGATGATCTCAGAGGCGGAAAAATGCATGCACACATCGAGAAATTCCTGGCTAAACGTCTTCCATTTCAACTGTGGTTCAACGCCTTGTACCAGGATGATGTCATGGGGCAGTTCGGAATCAGAAAAAGCGAGAAATTGATTGCTGGGCCAGACAATCGAACGCTGAATGCCATCGGTGAATTTGACCGTTGGACGCGTCTCGGTAAACACAAAAAAGTCTTCGGAATCGATTTCAGCGATTTTGCTTGGTTTCCATAGTTCATTCAAAAATTTTAGCGCGGTCGTTGCGGAATCCGCCGCATCATTCCAGCCGCCCAGGGCTACAATGACCACCGGATCTCGCAGGGGTGGCTGATCATAATACGTAATATGTGACATGCTTGAACCTCATTATCTGGGAGTTTGCTGCTGTTTCTCAATGTTCCAGGCAAATACTTGTACATTTTACCACGATTGGGAAGGAGTGATGTTCTTTAAAAGGCCTGCGAGATTGCCATTGACGCCTTTACGGGAAACCTCTATACTGCGGCCATGAATACCACTGATATTGCTGTTGTCTACCAGGACCACTCACTTCTTATTCTGAATAAGCCAGCGGGCATCGTCATTCATCCCACCTATAAGCACGCCGACGGAGATACACTCTGGGATGCCCTGTTGCACCATTTGCAGCAGCAGCCAGTTGAGCCATGGCAGGCCCCTGATTTGCCAGATGATCCGGAATGGACAGGGGCTCCGGAGGCGGTGAAGGTGATGTTGCGCGAAAGACGTGAGGCCTTTTTGCGGAAAAAGCTGGAGATCTTGCCTCGCCCCTGTCTTTTGCATCGTCTGGATAAAGATACCTCCGGGGTGGTCGCACTTGCGCGTACGGAAAGCGCTCGCAGACATATCATTCAGCAATTTCACGCACACACGATCGAGAAGCGCTATCTGGCGCTGGCTCAATGTGTCGCTCCCGTCTGGGCCACTCCACAGGCACCGTTGACGTTTACGAGGAGGGGGGCTGATGGGCATACGGAAGCAGGCGATGCTTCTGCACTGCTAACGCTTGCGCCTGCGGACGAGTTGGTGATTGACGGTCCGCTCCAACGTGATCCTGTCGATCGTAGACGGTGTATTGTTGGTCCGGACGGGCAGCAGGCGCAAACCGCTGTGCGTGTACTGGCACGTGAACAGGGGTATATGCTCTTAGAGGTACGCCCAATTACCGGGCGTACGCACCAGATACGCGCTCATCTCACCGCAGCCGGTTACTCGCTGGTCGGCGATCGAGTCTACGCTCCCACACCTGTCCCCGGAACACCAGCCGCGACACTACAACGTCAATTCCTCCATGCCGCCAGCCTCACACTGCGTAACTTCCCCGACAATGCCTTGTGTAATTTTATTGCTCCCTTGCCCCCTGATCTCGCTGACTGGCTGGCACGCTATATGCCCGATTTTGCCCTCAACCATAAGGAGCACAACCATTGACGGCAAGCACTGCTCATTCTGATGTATTGAGGGGCGAAATCTGTTTCTCATGTTGTTTTCATCTCGCACTCCTCTCCACTCTCCTCTTCCTTTTTTGCCTTTGCCTGAGAGAATGGATTGTTGTACGGCAAGCTGCGCCGGGCAATTGTCAAGAGAGCCAGGAACCGAATATTGTTCAGGGCCTCTCACCAGAAATGGGGAAGTTTTAGACAACGGTGTACAAAACACAACACATGTTTTCTGCATCTTGAAGCATCGTATTTCCCGCGTTTTTAAGGAGAATACTATGAGAGAATTTCAGGCTGATGAGAGAGCAATCAGTGGCTATCTGGCTGTTCCCGAGAATGGCAGCGGACCAGGAGTGTTGGTTCTGCATGCGTGGTGGGGACTGACAGAGCCGTTTCGGCAGGTCTGTGATCGGCTTGCGGAGGCGGGCTTCGTGGCGCTCGCCCCCGATCTCTACCGTGGCAAGACGACCGCAGCAGTTGAGGAAGCGCAAGCGTTGGGCGCGGCACTGGATCAGGATGTGGAGCGGCGGCGCAGCGACATCGCGGGAGCGATGCAGGTTCTGCACCAACACACCGCAACCCATCTGGCGGACGATCGCGGCAAGCTCGCCCTTGTCGGCTTCTCGCTGGGAGGCGCCTACGCGCTCGACATGTCCGTTACCCTGGCCGAGGAGATCGCCGCAGTCGTGACCTTTTATGACTCCTACCCCGGACTGGACTATCGCAGAGCTTCGGCCGCATACCTCTGCCACTTCGCGCAGGATGACCCCTTCAGGCCAGCCGAGTCGGCCGCGGAGATGGGGCAGGAGCTCCAGGCTGCGGGGAGGCCAGTCACCGTTTATACGTATCCAGGGACCAAACACTGGTTCTTCGAGGAGAATCGCCCTGAGTATAACGCTGAGGCTGCCCACGTTGCCTGGGAGCGTACCATTGAGTTCTTACACGAGCGGCTTGATTAAGCGCTGAGATACCAGTGACGGGTATATGATTTGGTTCAATAATGGTAAAGAAGGATAGGGATGGTAATGATCCCTATCCTTCAGTGGTAAGCAAGCCGTTGGAGATTCTCTCGTCTCTGCCTAATCTTCGGGCGAGGATGGGAGATCTTCTCCATCGAGCAGATCGGTCTTTTCCACGGCAGCCCCTACTGGCACTGGTTGTGGTTCGACTGACGATTGAGGTGGCGTTGTTGGCTCAACTGGCAGCCTGTGAGAGTGCATTGGTTCGATTGGTTGCCCTGGTGCAGGTCGATAGAAGACGGGTTGAGCTGATTTATGGCGCGAGCGGTAACGTCGATAGAGCAGGATCAGGACGATTACCGGGATAAGGTAGACACTGAAGGCAAACAGCCAGACGATAAAACTGATCAGACCCTGCCCGAAGGCCAGCGAGGCCGAAAGTGCGTCACGAGCGGTTTGTCCAATATTCCACCCATTGTCAGGCTGAACAGGTGGCACGGCCGAGCTGAGTGGTTGAATGGTGATGTTGACCGTATACATTGTTGTCTGGTTCTTGAGCATGTTGAGATGTGCCTGCGTGGTCTCGATATCGCCCTGCGTGGCACTGATTTGCTGTTCCAGCGCGAGCACTTCGCTCAGAGAGCCAGTATGTTGCATCAGATCGCGTAAGCGCTGCAACTCGTTCTGATCGTTGGCAATGCGCGCCTGGGTGTCGACATAATCGTTGGATACATCCTGTACCGTTTCGTTTAAGCTGGTCAGATGTCCACCATCTTTTGCCTGATAGTTGCTGAGGTAACTGTAAATTTTTGGATAGAGCGTGTACTGGACAGAGAAGTTCAGCGTAATGCTGTACACGCCATTGCTTACCTCGTCGTAGTTGGTACCAATGGACGTTGCCTGCGGATCAGTGGCCCCTATCCAGGCTTGAAGCTCATTCGCGGCCTGACGTGTGTCTTTGACTGTGACTGTCACATTCAGCGTTTTGATGAGATGTTGATCCGAGGTATTTTGCGGCATTCTGAGTTTATCGGGGACGCTGGCAGCCTGTTTACTGCTTGCGACGCCTCCAGAGGTCTGACCCTGACTCGGGGCAGCGACACTGAAGTTGTTAGTATGGCTGACCGGGGCAACAGACGCGTTCGTTGCTGATCCACCGCAGCCTGCGAGGAAGAGAACAAGCAGCAGGAAACCGCCAGAAGAGAGAAATCTCCAACGTGTGGGTAGGCGTAATTGCGGCATTGATGCGCTCCTTACGTTTTTTTGGCTGAAATAGCAGCCTTTTATCGCAGAAAAAAGTTGGATGGGATCGTTTTCTACAATGTTCTATAAAAGAGACGGAAAACAATTTCTTCTAGAGGAGTAACGTTATCGCCTGAACAATAGTTCCCGCTTCACCACATTTCCTATTTGCGGATCAGAGATAAGCCTGGATAAAGCAAATCTGTTTTTTTGTTCCCAAGAAGAACGACGTGCTATGCTCTTGACAAAGGAAATAGAATAAACCTTAGCTGTGATCGATCTGCAAGATAGTAATCGTACTCTATACTTATCCAAAACAGCGTATGAGACTTATCGACATTGCTGCACTCATAGATTGAATGCTACGCCACGAGAGTTGTTGTGTCATAGTGGAAGCCAGGTAAGAGAATTTAAGTATGAATATACAATCAACAATCAACGAGCATCATCAGTCTCCATACCAATCATTTACGCGCGAGGAATGGGAACAATTGCGTGCCTCGATGCCGCAGACGCTCTCAGAAGAGCGACTGGCATCGTTGCGAGGACTCAACGAACGCATCTCTTTACACGAAGTCTCTCAGATCTATCTCCCGTTATCGCGTCTCCTCAATCTCTACGTTGCCGCCACGCAAAAATTGCATACGGCTACTAACCTGTTCCTGCAAAATGGACACAGCGAAGTAGAGCAGAAAGTGCCCTATGTCATAGGTATCGCAGGCAGCGTCGCGGTTGGCAAGAGCACGACTGCACGCATTCTCCAGGCCCTGCTCTCTGACTGGCCGACGCATCCACACGTTGATCTGGTGACAACCGATGGATTTCTCCATCCCAATCACGTTTTGGAAGCAAAAGGACTGATGGAGCGCAAAGGTTTCCCCGAAAGCTATAACGTACGGAAACTATTACAATTTTTAATTGATGTCAAATCGGGTCAGGCCGAGGTGCATGCGCCACAGTATTCCCATCTCACCTACGATATCCTGCCCGATGAGATTCAAATTATCTCACAGCCAGATATCCTTATCTTCGAGGGCTTGAATGTCCTGCAAACGCGCCATACCCGCACCAGCAAAGCTCCTCGCCTCTTCGTCTCCGATTTCTTTGACTTCTCAATTTATGTTGATGCACGTGAAGAAGATATCGAGCAATGGTATATTGAGCGCTTTTTGACGCTGCGTGAGACCGCCTTTCGCAATCCCGCCTCATTCTTTCGTCGCTACGCCCAGCTCTCACCTGAAGAAGCCGTGTTGACCGCGCAGAGCATCTGGCGGCGTATCAATGGTCCAAACCTGCGAGAGAATATCGAGCCAACACGGGGTCGCGCCCATCTGATCATGAAAAAGGGACGCGATCATGGCGTGCAAGAGGTTCGCTTGCGCAAACTATGAGATGAGTAGTAGACGCATTTGCGAAAGGATGCTCTGGTGATGCCTACGCTCCATATTCATCTACTGGGTGACTTTCTGCTGCTATCGGATAACACAACGGTCACTATCCCTCGCGTACAATCGTTGCTTGCCTATCTCGTCCTGCACCGGACTGCGCCCCAGAGCCGCTCTCACCTGGCCTTTCTCCTGTGGCCCGATTCGACGGAAGCACAGGCCCACACCAACCTGCGACAGTCCCTCCCGGAGGGCAAGCAATTTCTCTCTACCAGCAAACAGAGCTTACTGATCTGGAGCGCTACCCCGATTCCTAAAATGCCAGTCAAGCAACAGTGGTGACGGGTGACAAGCCAGCAATCACGACGCTCAAGACGCGCTGGGTCATCTCTTCTGCTGAAACCGTTTGATCTCCCCAACTCCATTGCGTGGCGGGACCCAAGATCGCCCAACTGATGACCAGCGCCGTGGTTTCTCCCACCTCTTCTGGCAAAGGAACCTCTGATGGGACCTGCTTGAGCCATCTCAAGAGGAGGGTGTACAGTTCTTGTTGAAGCACATTCTCGAAGAGCGGCTCGTACTGTCTATCGGCTGGTTTGAGATAGGAACGAAAGAGCGCAAGCACGTCGAACACCGATCGAATCAGTTGACGCAAGGTACTCAATTGCTCAGCCCCGCGCCTCGGGGAACAGGCTCTTCGTCAGCATCAGATAGCGATTGACATGGCCAAAGCGGTCGGTGCTCAAACGAGAGGGCTCACGAGAAAAGATCCCGTGAGCCCTCCTTGCAGAAATACCAGATTATGCCTGGGCGCGCTCCAGCGCTTTGAGCAGAGCACGTTGAGCAATAACGTTGGTCATCTGGCGACGATATTCGGCGGACCCATGAATATCAGCGACAGCTTCCATCCCATCGGCAGCATGGCTGGCAGCATCAGCAATGACGGCGCTATCCAGTTTCTTACCGACCAGAGCGGCTTCAGCGGCTGTGGCGCGAACTGTTTGCGTCGAGGCACCCGTGATGGTCAGGCTGGCCGCCGAACAAACGCCAGCATTATCCAGTGTGAGCACAACGGCACTGCCCGTAATCGCATAGTGGGAGGCTTTATTCTCCAACTTGATATAAGCACTGCCCGTATGTGCGCCAGGAAGCGGTAGACGGATCTCGGTCAGGATCTCATCGGGAGCCAGAGCGGTCTCGAACGTCCCCACAAAGAAATCATCGGCAGCAATCGTGCGTGAGCCGTTTGGTCCCTTAGCAACAATCGTGGCCTTGAGCGCGAGCACAACACCTGGCATATCACCGGCCGGATCGGAGTGTGCGATACTGCCACCGAGCGTGCCGCGATTGCGCACCTGCTGATCACCGAGCACCGAAGCGGTATCAGTCAGAAGCGGGAAGCGCTGACGAAGTAGATCAGACTTAGCCAGCGTTGTATAAGTCGTCATTGCCCCGATAGCCACCACATCTCCATCTTCACGGATGTAAGAGAGGCCGTCGATACGGGCGATATCGATAAGATGCGCTGGCTGCGAGAGACGGAGCTTCATCGCAGGAATCAGGCTATGACCACCGGCAAGAACCTTGGCGTCATCGCCATATTGTTGAAGCAGAGCAATCGCCTCATCCAGGGATTGCGCTGGATGGTAATCAAATATTGCTGGGACAGACATGTTCTCCTCCTCTAATGTACGGGGCAAGTCGGGCCTGCCCCCCTACAAACCGAAATGGCGGCTCATATATGGGGTCAATTGAGTTTGCCCCTACAAACCGAAATAGCGGCTACCGCAGGGGGCAGGCTTATACTACCCCCTGCAAACCGAAATAGTGACGCGCATCTGCGCACATTGTAGTTGTACCACTATTTCGTACCGTTCTGCTGATGAATCAAGCGCCAGAGCTTCTCAGATCGCAACGGCATATCGACATGGGCCACATTGAGCGCATCTGCGACCGCCGCAGAGACCGCAGGCGTAGAACCAATCGTGCCAGCCTCGCCGACCCCTTTGACACCGAGAGGATTCAGCGTCGTTGGTGTAACCGTATGATCCAGCTCAAAGAAAGGAAGCTCAGAAGCGATGGGCATCGCATAATCCATAAATGTGCCCGTCATCAACTGGCCATCTTCATTGTAAACCACTTCTTCAAAGAGAGCCTGTCCGATACCCTGCACAATACCACCATGAATCTGACCCGCGACCAGCAGAGGATTGAGCTGTCGTCCACAATCGTCCACGGCTACATAGCGCGTAATCGTCGGTTCACCCGTATCTTTATCAATCTCTACGACACAGATATGTGTGCCAAAGGGGAAAGTACAGGCTTCAGGTTCGAAGAAGACCGTGGTCTCCAGACCCGGCTCCATGCCAGGGGCAAGCGTGTTCGACATATTGGCAGCCGCCGCCACCTCCTGGAATGAGAGCGACTTTTGTGGTGAGCCCGTTACCGAGAAACGGCCATCCTCCAGCGTAATATCGCTCGCGCTTGCTTCAAGCAGATGGGCAGCAATCGCCTTCATCTTCTCCTTCAGGCGTTGACCAGCCTGGAAGACAGCCGTACCACCCACCGCTGTCGTGCGGCTCCCATAGGTTCCACGGCCCTCAGGCGTAGAATCCGTATCGCCATGCAGCAAAACGACATCTTCCGGTGGAATGCCAAACTCGCTGCTGACAATTTGTGCAAAGGTTGTTTCCTCCCCCTGACCATGGGGAGAAGAGCCGGTATAGACCATCACCGTGCCGGTCTGTTCGATACGCATGCGAGCGCTCTCGTACAGGCCAAAGGGCGTCATCCCTTTCGGGCCAATGCCGCAGATTTCGACATACGATGAGACGCCAATCCCCATATACTCGCCTCTGGCACGCTTCTCAGCCTGCTCCTGACGCAACTGCTCGTAGCCGATCAGCTCCATCGCCTTACGTAGCGCAGGAGCGTAATTGCCGCTATCATAGAGTGCGCCAGTCGACACTTTATATGGGAACTGTTCAGGGCGAATAAAGTTCGTCAGGCGAACCTCCGCCGGATCCTTGCCCAGTGCGCGGGCAACCAGATCCATAGAGCGTTCAACCAGATAGGCTGCCTCAGGACGACCAGCCCCGCGATAGGCATCAGTAGCGGCCTTATTGGTAAAGACGGCATCACACGAGCCATAGGTCACAGGGATATCGTAGCAGCCACAGATCATCGGAAGCGTAAAGGCAATCGCAATGACATCAGTGAAAAACTGGAGATAGGAACCAAGATCGGAGAGAACATGGACCTTCAGGCCCTGCACCTTTCCATTCTGGTCCGCGGCCACCTCCAGATAGTTCACCTGATCGCGACCATGAATCGTTGCCGCCAGACTTTCATCGCGGCTCTCGATCCACTTCACCGGGCGAGCCAGTTTCATCGCGGCAAAGGCAGCCAGTGCCTCTTCAGGATAGATATTCAACTTGCAGCCGAAGCCGCCGCCCACCTCAGGGACAATCACGCGAACCTGATGTTGAGGAAGATGCATCTGCTCCGCCAGGTAGTTGCGCAAGAGATGGGGAATTTGCGAAGAGCTCCAGACATTCAACGTCTTATCAGACTTGCGGAACTCGGCCAGCACACCGCGCGTCTCCATAGGAGAAGGGGCCAGACGTTGATTGACAAAGCGTTCTTTGACAATGACGCCGCCGTTTGCCTGCACCTCCTGGAAGACGCGGTCAATATCGGCAGTGTCAGGATGGACCGAGACACCGATATTGGTACCGAACTGTTCGTAGAGAAGAGGCGCGTCGGGAAGCATCGCCTTCTCGATATCGATAGCGGCCGGGAGAGGCTCATAATCGATATCAATGAGATCGAGAGCATCGCGGGCCGTGTAGCGATCATCAGCGATCACCACCGCGACCGGATCGCCAAAGAAGCGAACCTTTTCAGACGCAAGAGGGCCGCGACAGCCCATGCCCTCAGTAATATGGGGAGGAAGAGGGGCGGCAACAGGAATATTGCCAACGAGCCCCTGTAAATCCTGTGCCGTATACACAGCCACCACGCCAGGATGCTGGCGGGCGGCCTCAGTAGAAATACGGAGAATACGAGCGTGGCCGTAAGGGCTACGCAGGACCGCCATGTGAAGCATGCCAACGAGCTTCATATCGTCGACGTACGTTGCCTGCCCGGTAATCAAGCGGGGATCTTCACGCCGTTTAATCGGCGTACCAAGCATAGCTGCAATGCCCATGAGACGCATATCCTTTCTCTATCGTAGAGAGATGCAAATAAAGCAAATAAGGAACGCTGAAGCAGAACACTTCCATGCAGTCATCAATCGGGTATGGAGTCGTCGTTAATCGCCAGCGCCGACGGGTTCGGAGGTCGTCGTGCTCATCTGTTCAGCGGCATGCTGAACAGCGCGCACGATATTCTGATACCCGGTACAGCGGCAGATATTGCCCTCAAGGCCTTTGCGGATCTCTGCCTCGCTGGGATTGGGATTATTTTTCAACAGCTGGTACGAAGCCATAATCATGCCTGGGGTACAGAAGCCACACTGCAAACCATGTTTCTCCCAGAAGCCAGTTTGAATGGGATGGAGCTCACCCTCAGGAGCCAGACCTTCAATCGTCGTTACCTCTGCGCCATCCGCTTGAACGGCCAGCACCGTGCAAGACTTGACGGCTTCACCGTTGAGCATAACCACGCAGGCACCGCACTGGGAGGTATTGCAACCGATATGCGTGCCGGTCAGATCCAACACATCGCGTAAATAGTGAACCAGTAACAGGCGTGGTTCAACCTCTGACTGATAACGATGTCCATTCACCGTAACAGTAATTGCGCGTTTCGCCGCCATTGATGTTCCTCCATCTAGCCAGCGCGTGCACATAGCACACTCTTCCTGCTGTGGGAGAGAAGGCACGCGACAACAGCCAGTAAGTAAAGAGAAAAAACACTACAACACTCATGCAAGAACTCATTGTTGTACCACCTGGAAACCAGAAAACCGTGTTGTGAAAGTAGTAGAGCCGGGGTCGCGATGGTATAGTATGGTTTCCGGGAATGAGTTCAACTGAGAAGAGCGTAGCACACAAGAGGTTGCATTGTCAACGATGGCACGCACGAGAATATGAGGGTGGAGCTCCCCACCCTCACAGAACGGCCGCGAGTCGGCTAATTATTATTGTTGTTGTTGTTATTATTGTTGTTATTGTTAGGGGTTGCAGTAGATTGTGGTGTACCGGTGGCGGTAGGCGAGACGGTAGGCGTCACTGCAACCAGGGTAAAGAAGGCGGCGCGGGACTTATCAACATCACAGCTCGCAACGCCCGGCTTATCGAAATGGACCGTCACCAGCGTAATTTTATTAATGGCATCGCTATGGTTCCCGGCTTGAACAGTGAAAACTGCCAGACCATCGAACGTCGTCTGGACGGACTGCGTGTCGGTTGTACCATTGGGCCAGAGAACAGTTGCCGTTGCAGTCGCCCCATCAATCCCCTGGGGATTACCATTCACCAGCTTGGTAAACTTTGCATTGATCCCGATGCGGTCAGTGCCATAGGGAGGGGTCGTCTGGGTTGCCCAGGCTCCGCACGAATAAGGAAAAGGCGTGGGCGTAGGAGAAACATCCGTATTGCCCATCTGAAGCGCGAGAGTAGGCGCGGGAGAGTTTGTTGTCGCGCTCGTATTCGGCCCGCTGCTACACGCAACCAGCAGTGCGCTGAACAGAAAAAAGAGTGTCAGCAGACTGCATTGTACAACCAGAAAACGTCGTTTTTTAAGAGAGAGCATAGACCTGAAACACCTTTATTTTCGAGAAAATCTATTATGTAGGAGTATAACACAACGATTACGAGAGGGGTCATTCTGCGAAGGTTGTCGGTCCTGAAGTACTATCTTTCCCTGGAAGGGAATATCTATCAGAGATGGAACGGCCAGAAAAACAAATGCGATTTCCCGATATATATCTTTTACCAGTCTTCCTTTCGGGAATCAGATCTCTGACAAATAGGTAACAGAGAAACCGCATTTGATAAGCGAACGAGAACACGAGCGTGCAAAAATTATTTCACGGTAATGGTCAGGTTCATGCCCTGGTGGATAGTGCAATAGATATCGTAGGTGCCCGCCGTCGTGAAAGGTCCAATTGTCTTGCTATCATTGCCACCGAACGAAACGTTCACGGTGGGAGCACCGGCTTCTTTTTGCGGATCCTGCTGGGTTCCATTCCAACGACCATTGACGACGGTATGGGGAGCAGGGGCCGAATCAAATAGCGTCAGTGTATCGCCTTTCGGGACAATAACAGTAGAAGATGCGAACGTGGATGAACCCATTTTGATGGTAGGCCCGGTCGAGACAGATGTATCGGTAATTTTGCAACTGGCAAACAAAACGGTGAGCAGCGCAAGTCCGAATACTGCGAATAGGAACTTTTTGTACATAATAAATCCTTGGAAGTCCTCCTATGTGTTGTATCACTCATGGGGGATCATAGATACTTGGAGATCCCAGAGAGTTTATAGTCCTACTATAGCAAAAAAAAATGCGCAAGGCAAAAAGCGGAACAGCATACAATGCACACAATTCTACAGTTGGCCCATTGTAGCAAATCTCGGCGTGAATGAGAATCCCCCCGATAAAAGCAGCTAGAGCCACTTTCAAAGTTCAAATCGTGAAGAGAGGACCAAACATACCTGCATGTGTCACAACAAATGAAGGATATATTTGTTTCAATTTGTAGAAAAAGACGTTATACTACACAGGGTAAAGGTAATGAGGATATCAAGAGATAGCTTCTTGTTCTATGCAACAGAAACAGCAACATTCTACAGTACTCTTCTCAATCTGTGCTCCCACAGACACCTTGTGGTTGAAGCAATGGGAAGCACACTTGCATACGCTCACGCAAAATGGGATATTGGCCGTCCGCTCCGAACAGCATTTCCAGCCAGGAATCTCTCGCCTTCAACAGTTTTATGATTATCTGGAGCAGGCAGATTTCATTGTTCTCTTGTTGAGCGCTGATTTCTTCATAGATGATGAGTGTTATGCATTGATGGAACGCGCTCTCAAGGGTCACGCACAAATTATCCCTTTGCTCTTGCGTCCAGTGATCTGGCAAGAGACGCCACTTGCAACTTTCACCTGCCTTCCTTTTAATGGCCGCCCCGTAACACAATGGACTGATTCCGAATCCGCTTTTGCGGATTGTGTACGTGCCATACGTCGTATTCTTGGCCGTCCAGTTTCGGAGCCACTTGTACATCAGGCGCAACAAAAATCGACCCAGGCGCAGAACCGTTCACGTATGCTTCAGCGACTACGGCACACCTATGAGGGAATATTTACTCAATCTCTCCAGGATGTGATGCGGATGGAACTGGGTCTGGCACACAAACCGGATGCAGTACAAAACACAGCTCTACGCTTGCTTCGTACTACCACGCACCAGGAGCAACTCCTACCTCCTGGAACCTCGATTCTCCATGTCTATGAGGAGGCCATGCAAGAACTCCTCATCCTGGGGCAGCCAGGAGCAGGCAAATCCACGTTGCTGGTAGAATTGGCACAGCAACTTGTGATCCGTGCAGAGGCTGATGTGTCTCAACCATTGCCAGTTATCATACCGCTTTCATCCTGGGCCATAAAGCGTGCACCCCTTCAGCATTGGCTCGCCGAGCAGATCGCACAAATTTATGCTATCCCCAGAGAACTTGCCCAGCGTTGGATCGACAGCCGTCAAATTTTGCCGCTCCTGGATGGGTTGGATGAGATGGAAGAAACGGCACGCCCGGCGTGTATTGCAGCAATCAATACGTATCATCGTGATTATTTTCAGATGCCCCTGGTCGTCTGCTCTCGCCAATCTGAGTATGAGGAAGCATCGAAGAGTTTGCATCTTGTGCTTCAGAGCGCTGTCATCGTGCAGGCGCTTACCAGCGAACAGATCCAGCTCTACCTGGTACAAATGGGTGACGTAGCCAGGACAGTGCATCATGAGTTTATGCACAACCCTGCTCTGAGGGATGTGATCACCACACCTTTGATGTTACATATTGTGATCCTGGCCTATCAGGGAGTCTCCCTCAGTCCATTATTACAACAACAGGAGCAACTCCAACAGCAGATTTGGACCGACTACATCATACGTATGGTGGAGCGCAAGGGGAATCAAAAACGTTATCCGCTCTACCAGACACGTCTCTGGTTAGGCTGGTTGGCGCACCAGATGCGTACACACAACCAGCCTATTTTCTATCTGGAGCAAATACAACTGGATTGGCTTACAAACCACCAACGACGTATCTACAACTATTTTGGAGTTCGCTTACCTTCTGTTCTGATTGGCGCTTTAGTGAGCATGCTCACCGTTTTCTTGTTTTTGAACAGTAGTATGAACATTTCTGTGGAGATAATATTGGCAGTGACACTGGGAGGGATGTTGGGTGGGCTTCTCTGTCCGCTGGTAGTAGATGACACCGTTCATGATACGGCGAAGACACGGAGAACGTGGAAGACCATATTTGGTATCAGCATTGGTGTCGGATTGATCGTCGGATGTAGCCTGGGATGGAGATCTGGCGCAACGCTCAACGAGCAATGGCTTTTTGGGCTCATCGTTGGTGTCCCCACTAGTATCGGCAGCTTCCTGCTCCAAATGCTCCTGAGGCCAATATCTCGTCATTCTTCACCCCTAGCTCACTCGCGAGCAAAGTGGTGGGAAGTATTGATTCTTTTTGCTCGACGTGTCTATCTTTGGTATGCTATGATGGCCACTTTGTTCATCACGCTCAGCGTTGGGTTAGGTGTTGGGCTAAATATTGCGTTACGCGAGGGGCTAATCGAGGGCATGAGCATAGGGGTAAGTTATGGGTTGAGCTATGGGCTGACCTGCATACTGATCAGTGTGATCCTTGCGTATCTCCAGGGAGCCGTTTATCCTACGGAACATATTGCCTGGACATGGCGACATCTGAGAAGTCGCCTATTTGCATCTACCCATGTTCGTCTCACACTTCTGATAATCGGGTGTGTCACAGCTTTTGTCGGACTGAGCAATGGAGTGAGTTATGGATTAAGTGTTGGGCTAGCCTATAATGGATTAGGCTACGGATTGAACAACGCATTGGTGCTTGGGCCTAGTGTCGGGTTGAATACTGGCTACTGCTAGCTCTCTATCAAAGCATTGAGCAGGAGCAGATAGAAGATCAGGACCGTCGGGTACCCAATCAAGGAATTCGGCAGTCACTGCGTAACAGCCTGCTTCTTGGTCTTATCAGTGGTATAACGGTTGGGGGTGTGGGGATACTGGGTAATGGATTGAACTGGGGACTGATGAATGTGCTGAGCGGGGGGGTGAGTAATGTGGTGGGAAATGGGCTGTACGGGTTGAATTATGGGCTGATCACCGGGTTGAACTATTTCTGGCCTCTCTTTATTGCAGGGAGTATCCTTATGTGGATGATCACGGGTGGGCTGGCTGCATGGAGGCATTATCTTATTCGTTTGCTGCTTTGGCACGCACGGATTTTTCCCTGGCGTGCGTCCCGATTTCTGGATGATGCAATAGCACGTATCTTACTACAGCGTCTTGGCGGCGGCTATAGATTTACTCATCGCCTTTTACTTGACTCGCTAACGGACACAGTCGAGCTGAGTACTGAATCCTCGTCAGAGGCGACATCATGACGCATATATTTCCATTCTTCCATTCATCAATAATTTGTGCTCTCATTTTTGACCTCCTTGAATAGGTACCAGGCATTATCTACGCCATTTATAGTGTGCATAACGAGCGATTTACCCACTTTCAAGAGAAAATCCAATATTCGATAATTTGACATAAATATGGTGTATAGTGTATAAATCTTACATGTCCTTGCAAGCGTTTGCAAAGACGTATTGTTCCATAATGGAAGAGTCCTTCGTAAACAGGGTTGTCCAGAGTAGAAAGGAAACAGGGATGTTTCATAGCCTCACACGAAAATGGTTTTTCGTGGGTACACCGGCGTTACTTCTCATCGTACTCTCTGGCACATTTTTTCTTTTCAGGGGATTGCCAACTCCCGCTTCCGCGCACAATGCGCCCGCCCCTACCACGCTCGGGGCCGCAGCAGCTTTAAAGGGGCGTACTTTTGGGGCCGCCATGACCAGCAATGTCCTGAGTGATACGCAGTATTCGAACGTCCTGAGTACTGAGTTCACCGGTACCACCCCCGGCAACGAGATGAAATGGGACACGACCGAACCCACGCGTAATACGTTCAACTTCGCTCCGGCCGATGCCATTGTTAGTTTTGCCCAGAGTCACCACATGACGGTTCGTGGTCACACGCTGGTCTGGCATAGTCAGCTTGCCGGTTGGGTCAGCAGCATCACCACTGGTAGTGATCTGTTGCAGGCGATGAAGAACCATATCGCCGGGGAAGCGGGTCATTTCAAGGGCAAAGTGGTCTCCTGGGATGTCGTCAACGAGGCGTTCAACGAAGATGGCACCCGTCGTGCTTCGCCTTTCGAGCAACTGATTGGAGATAACTACATTGCCGAAGCGTTCAAAGCGACACATGTAGCTGATCCTCATGCGCTTCTGTGCTACAACGATTACAATATTGAGGGGATCAACGCAAAGAGCGATGCCGTCTACGCGATGGTGAAAGACTTCAAGGCGCATGGCGTGCCGATTGGCTGTGTTGGTTTCCAGTCGCATTTCATCGTCGGTCAGCTCCCGACGGATATTCAGGCCAACTTGCAGCGCTTTGCGCAACTCGGCGTCACCGTCCAGATCACCGAGCTTGACATCCGTATGCCAGTACCAGCGAGCAGCGCGGATCTTCAGCAGCAGGCCACCGACTACAAAAACGTCGTCGCGGCATGCCTTGCGGTGGCCCGCTGCAACAATATTACGACGTGGGGCGTCTACGATGGGGATTCGTGGATACCACAGTTCTTCCCCGGCTATGGTGCCGCGCTGCTATTTGACGAGAACTTCCAAAAAAAGCCAGCGTACAACGCCGTATTCCAGACACTCATAGGGCATAAGTAACGCTGACGTGATAGCTACAGGAGAATAGCTATTTCATGAGAAATGTGTCTCAAGCCAGCATGGAGACGGCTTGAGACACGTATTTCCACGAGTGAGAGTCTCATTCTAGCGAAGAACAGGCGTAGGCATGCCCATAAGGGATTTTGCTCATCACCTGTAATATATGACGTACCGTATTGGTAGAGACCAGGACCCATAAGCCTGCCAGCAGGAGCAGAAGCACAATGCCTCCAAGCATAAAGAGGTGCGTTGGCACACGCTCATGCAACGCATACGTCCCGGTTGTCAGTGTCCCCACGGGATAGATGAACGCCCACCATCCCAGATGAAACGGGAGATGGATACGTACCGCGCGCAACGTGACCAGGATCGCCAGCACAAGCCAGTACATGCCGAAGCTCCATGCAACCAGACCATAAGCGATACCCGCTTTGTGCAGTATACTGCCCACCAGCAGAAGATGCTCATCGGCCGCTTTCCCCAGAGCCATGATCGCCGTCGCGGATTGCCCGGCCGGGCCAATGACCATCCAGAAGGTCGTCACAAGTGATCCTTGTGGAACTTTATGGTATGCCAGGCGCGAATAGAAGAGCACAATCACGATCGCCGCCAGGACAATCCCAATTCCCCAGAGTACATAGTTCAGAACAAGCATCTCCTGGTGTAAAATGCGCGGCCAGTACGGCGTCAGGAGCGCACCGGGCACAGCGGCTCCGATTAAAGGTACGACTGGGAGTAGCCAGTTGCCATACGTATGTTCTGTTGTAAGCTCATGATGAGTAAACATAAGGTAGGGCACGGCCACTGCGGAGAAGAGGCTACCCGCCACCCCGCCCAGCCAGAGAAATTGCGCGCAAAGCACACAAAACGAAAGAGGGAACAGTTGAGGGCCAATGACCACAAAGCCGCTTGCCACCGTGAAACAGGCCATGGGTGGTGTTCCCCAATTCTGTGCATTGGCAAAGTGATGGAGGCTCGCCTGCAAACGCATCGGATAGCGAATGCTCTGCACAATCCAGAGCGACGAGAGGGCGATCAGCAGAAAAACGTCCATGATCCAGAGAACAGTGGCTAATCCTTCAATAAAGGGAACATCGACTGGCGACAGAATAATACAGATTGCCAGTATGCCAGTTCCCATCACGCATGAAAACCAGCTGGGATTAATGTTGTGCAGGCTAATCATAAACCAGTGGAGAAGTATACGAAGCATTTTTAGCTGTTGTTGTGCAAAGTGCTTGATAGTGTCAGGTTGGTATTTCTCTCCCATCAAATTCCCATTCTCTCTTTTTATGTTACCAGGACAGCCGAAAAGCGTATGAAAAGCAGAGTACAAAAAATGTTACACTGCTTCCATACTACTAGTATACAGAACCCATCACTAAAACAATTTGTTGGGGATACACGCCTGCTCACATCATTCGTTCGCGTCCTATCGGGAGCGCGAAGGGAAGAAGCGCTGATTGATGAACCATTCAGCGAAGATCAGCGTCGAGGTCCAGGAGAACCAGACGGCGCTTACATAGACCGGCGTGTAGGTGGGTGAACCATGATAGTTATGCGTTGCGACAAGATAGGCAATACCTGAGAATAGCCAGATGCGCAGGATAACGGCGGCGAAGGTCAGGGCATAGTTGCGTATCATCCAGATACGGTGAAGCTGGATATTCCCGCGCCGGATCGCTCTATAGGCTTGCAAGACGCTATAGAACCAGATAATTGCCAGGAACACGAAGCCAACCTGAGCCACGAAACCGTCGAGCGAGACAAACGCCGAATAGAGAGCTGCCAGACTGCCAATGGCAACACAGATCATATAAATGCGTCCCATGACGCGGTGAGCGGCGGGATAGCGCACGCGGAAGCGATTTAAGAACTGGAAGGGACCGACAAGCAGGGCAGTGCCTCCGGTAATCGCGTGAATCGCGTGAATGGTAAAGTGCCAGGCGGCAGCGGGATTCAAGGGGATACGGCTCACCGCAGGGTTGAACGTGATATATGGAGTGGCATAGATCGTAATGCCAATCGCCAGTACGGTCATGATAATCCAGGGAATAATGCCCCGAGAAATCGGTTTCTTGCGCGGTGCGGTTGAGGCGAGTTCCTGCGCCTCATGAGTGGTATTCATCGTATATTTCCTTCTCTCTTGCTTCTCAGTAGTAGTGATCTCTCTATGCCGTAGTGTAGTGGGGTGGAGCATAGAACGAATACTACCAGAGTTGTATTCGCGGTTGTATTCCTGGGATACGAGAGGATTAGAGAAGTCCCATTTTGCGTGCCTGGACCAGTGCCTGTGTGCGATTGTTGACACCCAGTTTGCCCAGAATATTGCTGATGTGACGCTTGACCGTATTTGGCGCGATCACCAGCGTCTCGGCGATCTCCTGATTGGTGGCTCCGCTGGCAATCTGGTGGAGGATCTCCATTTCGCGGGGACTGAGTGGCTCCACTAATGGTGGAACTGGTCGATCCTCATGTGTGGGGAGAGTGGTAGTCAGAGAAGGCTGTCGCCAGGCGCGCAGGACGGCACGTACGGTCATAGACGTTTTCAGATGTTCGGGGAGGTAGGTGAAGAGCTTGTCAGGTGGCATGCCCATATCGAGAAAAATGCGCAGATACCCTTCGCGCTCAGCCAGTGGTAACAGACGTTCCAGGCAAGCGCCAGCCTGTTCATCGCGCTCCAACGCCTGATAGGCCAGGGTTTGCAGCAGCAGGATTTTCAGAATACGATCTCCGCGTTTGCCAGCTTCTGCGGCTGGCAGGAGAGAATCGAGGATCGTCAGTGCCTCCTGTGGTCGTTGCGTCAAAAGGGCATAGCGTGCATCGAGCAACGCCTGCATCTCTGCGTGGAGTGGCGGGGGAGGTTGTTTCTGTTGTTGGCGGCTCTGTTGCCAGTGTGCCACATCTTCCAGCCGCCCCTCTGCCAGCCAGAGAAACACGCGTGCGGTGGCAATTTGCGCATATTTCACCGCGATATCGCGTTTGCGGGCCACCTCTTCCGCGCGTGTGAGAGCCCTCCGTGCCTCCAGCAGCGAGCCGCGCGCAATGTTGACCTGCATCAATACAGGATAGCCGGAACAGAGAAAATCGGTATTGCCTGTTTGTTCGCCTTGAGTGATCCCCTGCGTAATCGCCTCAAGCGCGCCATCCAGATCATTCCATTCATAAAGAATGCTCGCAAGAGTGGCGTAGGCATAGCATGCATTCGGCAATGCGGGCCCATCAGGAGTGCTTCCCAGATGCGTTGCCTGTTGTGCGACCTGCCAGGCTTCGTGTAGTTTTCCCTGGATCACCAGTGATTGTGCTGCATCATCGAGAAAGATATTTGCGGACGAACCCACGCCTTGCATCAGCATATTCTGGCTGGCGGCCAGGAACCGGGTGCAAGCAGCTTCAACCTGTCCCTGCGCCTGGAGTGCCAGCCCTTCCGCGTTTTGTACCACCGCCAGATGAATATGATCCTCGGGCATAAGATGCGTATATGCTTGCTGGCAGAGTACAAGTGTTTGCTCAATATTTCCACGCATGCCACTTAATAATGTTTGCAAGACACTGATCTGGCTATGCACGGTGCTTGTGGCGCGTGACATGTGCTGGTAGGGATCGACCTCTATGAACGGCAGGGTCTCAGGAGGTGCGGACGCAGCAGCATCTAACCAGGTCTCAATGTCCGTTTGCGAGCCGCTCAAGATAAGGAGCCAGGCATAGATCAAACACAGACGAGGACGTGTGCGTACAAGATCCAGTGGAATCTGTTCTATCCAGCGCAGGACCGTGATCACCTCTCCATAGATCCAGATCAACGCGCGTGCGATCGGTTCAAGGAGGCTCATCACGCGCGACCAATGTCGTGCTGCCAGCGCATGATAGATGGCTTCCCGCTCGTAGCCATGATGCGCGTACCAATCGCAGGCCCGCAGATGTAACTCGTTCCGCAGTTCATCCGGCAGCTGCCGCAAACGTATGCTGAGGACATCGGTGAAGAGATGATGATAACGGAACCAGTGGCGTTCAGCATCGAGGGGGATCAGAAAGAGATTTTTCTGCTCCAGAAGGATGAGCGTCTCCTGGCTATTCGTCTGTGGGCAAAGCGCATCGCATAGTGGTGCCGAAAGTCGTGCCAGGATGGAGGTGTGGAGCAGGAATGTCCGGATTGACTCCGGTTGTTTCTGGAGTACCTCGTCCGTCAGATACTCCAGAATATAGCGCTGGCTTCCCCTCAGCGTTTGTAAGACATGCGGAATATGGGTATGATCCTGTAAGGTAAGTGCAGCCAGATGCAGGCCAGTCACCCAGCCCTCAGTCTGTGCGTAGAGGAGTGTCTGCTCTTCCGGCGTAAGCGTGAGATGGATACTCTCACGCAAGAAGATGGTGCTCTCCTCAGTGGTGAAGCGCAGGTCCGCGTTGCGCAGTTCAAGCAATTGTCTCCGTCCACGCAGGAGTGCCAGGCGTAGCGGCGGATCAGTGCGGGTCGAGATGACAATATGCAGATGTTCCAGATGTTCGACCAGAAAATCCAGCGCTTGATGCAGCGTCGGTGTTGTGATCACATGATAATCGTCGAGAAACAGCAATGCCGGGGAGGTCATGTGATCCAGGGTCGAATTGAGCGTATTCACCAGCATTGTCAGAAAATAGCGATCAGACTGCGTCGTTGGGAGAAGAGGCAGAAGCTGGGTATCCAGGCCGGGCGAGAGTGTTGCCAGTGCGGTCAGCAGATAGCGCCAGAAGCGAGCTGGATCATTATCACCCTCATCGAGCGCCAGCCAGGCCGAGCGCGCCGTTGCCAGCGAGTCAAGCCACTCACAGAGAAGCGTGGTTTTCCCGAAGCCCGCCGCCGCCGAAAGCAACGTCAGCCGTCGCCCTTCCAGTCCGCTTGAGAGCCGATGGATCAGGCGCGTACGTGGCACAAGGTAAGATGTGATGGCAGGTCGATGCAGTCTGGTGTTCAATAAAGGGGACGTAGGATGCATGAACGCTTTCGCCTCTCAGTTCGCTGATTGGAAATGGTAGAGACCATTTAAAAAAAGTGTATCATAGCTGGCAATATCTATGTGGTATATATGAGAAAAGGAAAGAAAGGGCTATATGTGAGAAAAGATGTGTTTAATAATAACATAGAAAGGCACGCTGCGGCCCGCCCGGCGGAGGCAAGGCGGGCTGCTGAATAGACTGGATCAGGACATGTATTTCTCGAACCACTCCAGCATCGGCTGCGGGTGGCATTGGAACTCAAGGTAGCCGTCCAGGCGGGCCGTGGTGCCGTAGATCCAGTGAAGTTTCTTCTCGGCGATGGGAATATTGTCGAATATGGTTTGTACATCGCTCGGCTGCGTCAGCACGTCATCGTGTACCTGGTAGAGGAACGTGGGGATGCGGACATGCTTCGCCCACTCCCTCGGGTCCCTGGCTGCGAACCCGATGCCTGTGCGCAACACAAGGTAACATTCTCGTAGTCGAGGTTCTGCTCTGAGGGCGAGTGCAAGACCGGCGACCGCTGCGACTGGCCGAACCTATCGGCAACGTGCTGCAACACGTCATTGATTTGCTCATTGGAGAGCTGAGGCACTTTGTTCGTTGCGACTTCAGTCATCTAGTGGTCCTTTCGTTTGCGGTAATGCTCAGGCCAGGACGGCTGGCTTGAGCACTTCCTCACACCACTGGCGAAAGCTCGTGGGAGTGGTGGATTCGGGAGTGCGCGGCTCGGCTTTATCGATACCTTCGTTCTTTGCCATCATCATGTCAAGCATGCCCTGAGTCATGGCATCGGACATTCCATGTTCGAGCAGCATGGCCTTGAAGGCCTCGCTAGAAATTTGTTGGAAGCGGATCGGTCGCTCCAACACCTCCGACATGATGTGTGCCATGTCGTTGAACGACAGGTCCTCCGGACCGAGCACCGCGACGTGGCCCTGTCCACTCCAGCTGTGATCGAGCAGCAGCCGAGCGGCGGCAGCTGCGATGTCGCGTGTGGCGCAGGTCGGGAGCTTGAGATCCGCGGAGGTGGGGTCAAAAAACACTCCCTGACTCTTGATAGAGCCGACCTGGCGGAGGATGTTGTCCATAAACGTGGGCATCGTCAGGGCACGGAAATTCACTCCGGTGCTGGCGATCAAATCGTCCATAGCGAGTGACGCCGAGACATAGCCAGCGTTCACCTGCACTCCGCGTCCCAGAGCCGAGATGCTCACAACGCGCTCGACTCCGTGGCGTACGATGGCTTCGGCCGCCGGTCGGCTGAAGCCTACATAGGCGGCCTCGACACTCTCAGCACGCGGATCAGGTGGGACCAGCCAGAACACGGAGTGCGCACCTGCGAACGCCCGGGTGACAACGTCGAGGTCGCCATGCGATCCTTGCACGATCTCGACGCGCTCACGTATGTGCGCGGGAAGGCGAGAAGGATCACGTACAATCACGCGGATCGGCTCGTCGCTATTGAGCAGGTTGTTCAGAACTTGCTGGCCGATCAGGCCAGTGGGAGCTGTAACGACAATCATGAAAACCACCTCCAGGTCAAATGTAGAGAAGTTGCATGGATCTTGTCTTTCTGGTCCATATGGAACTTCCTTGAAACCCCTTTTTCCGTAGAAGACGCACCTGTGTGCGTCTCTCAACAGTGTAGTTTCCAGGAGGGCGAACCAACATCATCCATAAAGATGATCGGTTGCATGATTGTAGGGGAGCCGTTGGGAAACATCAGCACGGCATATAACCACCAATGTGATCAGAAGAAAATCATGTTCTGGGGCGCACCACGACACAATGAAAGCAGCCCTTCTCGAAGATTATCTTTTGCCCCTGTTTTGTAAAAGTTTGCAATATCATGTCTCATGAAATGAGATGGAGCTGACGAGCAACATCGACAGCCGCTACGCGATTATGGGCATCGAGCTTACGATAGATGTTCTGCACATGGCTCCGCACCGTATTGACGGAGACGACCAGTTCGTGTGCAATCTCGGCGTTGGAGCGACCAGGGACCAGCAGGTGCAGGACGCGTAGCTCCTGCGAACTCAATGGTTCGGCCAGAAGCGTGGCAGGAGATGTCGCCAGCAGGTCCTGTGACCTGGGAAAGGCACGTATGATGCTCTGAAGAGAGGCACGTACAGGTTGCTCGCGTACGTGCAGCACGAGGGAGCGCAAGAGAACCGCCATTGCCTCTCCCTCATCCAGGAAGAGACGCAGATATCCCTCGAGGCAGGTCTGTGCCAGCAGCGTCAGGAGGATGCGTTGGGCCTGCTCCGGTTGCTCGTGCGCCGCGTAGATCTGGGCAAGCAGCGCCTGCGCCTCAAAGGCACTGCGCCTGCGCCCCGTTTCCCTGGCTGTGCGTTCCAGGTCTCGCAAAAGCCGAAGTGCCACTTCTCTTCTGCCCTGAGCCAGATACCCGCGCGCAAGCATCAGCATTTCCTGGTCGCTAGTGAAGGGAAATTGCCTCCTATCAGCCTGATCCAGACCAGTGATCCAGCGTTGCACGGCAACAAGATCACCGTCTGCCAGTGCCAATTGGGCCTGCAAGGTCAGAATCTCGCGGGCTAACGGCCATGCAGGGTCCAGTTGCGTGGCGGGTAGCCGGGTAAGTAGCGCATCCAGGCGCTGACGAGCGGCTGCTGTCTCGCCTTGCGCCTGCTGAATACGAGCCAGCAGCAGGGTTGCCTGCACCTCGTGAAGCTCCAGTGCGAGATATTGGCCGATGGCTAACATCTCTTCCGCCTGCTGCCGGGCCATCTCTAGCTCGTTGCGTTCATAGGCGATGCGTGCCAGGCCATATAAGGCATGCGCCATGTCATCACTATGGACGTACCCCTCTCTGGCCTCATGAAGCACCTCCTGGTAATATTCGCAGGAACGATGCAGTTCTCCCCGTTCAAAAAGTGCCCGCGCAAGCATATTGACCGTTGCACGTCTGAGCCTGAAATGGCGATGGTCAGTCGCCCCACAGAGCGTATGGGCCTCCTCCAGCTTCTCATAACCTTCATCCACACGCCCATTGTAGAGTAGCTCAACTTTTCCCACTACACCGAGACTCAGGGCGCGCCAGGTTTGCTGCTCTTCTGATAACCAGGCGAGCGCCTGCCGGGCATAGCGAGCGGCCTCAATGGCATCATCGCGCCTCCAGGCGGCCAGCGAGCGAAAGGCAAAGACCTCTCCCAGTCGCGGCAGATCGCACTCCGCCCGGTAGAGCTCCTCTGCCATCTGGAACAGTTTCTCAAGCAGAACCAGCGTGGCTTGAGAAAGCCTCCATGTGTCTGCCCGATATAAGAGCGCCCGGGCATATCCCAGGCAGAGAGCGGGTGACTCGGCGAGGCACGCCTCAGGCAGTTGTTCCAGCCACGTGTATAACGTGTGATACTCATTGGCCTGATAATAGGCATGCGGATCTTGTAGTATACATTCGATCAAGACGGCCGCACGTGGGTAGTCCTGCGCATAGAGCGCGGACTCGACCGCCTCCGCATAGAGCTGATGCGTCTCATACCAGCGGCTGGCCTGCGCGGAGAGCGCACGCAGTTGCTCCTCACCCAGCCGCCGTCGCGCCTCGGCCCGCATCGCCTCCGCAAAGAGCCCATGATATCGATACCACTGCTGAGTCGGTGACGCATCAAGTGGAGCGTTACCCAGCGGATCGAGAAAAAGATTTGCGCGGGCCACTGTTTCAAGCATACGCTCACTCTCGCGTTCACCCGTAATCGCTGCGCAGAGCGGTCCTGTCAAACGCGTAAGCACGCTTGTTTGCAGAACAAAGCGTTGCAAGGGTTCTGGCAGCGTATTGAATACCTCTGTCAGAAAATAGTCTTGCAGCGTCGGTTTTCCGCCCGCGAAGATCCGCAAAAGCGGCTCGATCTCTTGCAAGAGCGCAGACTCACGCAGCATAAGCAGCAGCAGGCGCAGTCCGGCGGCCCAGCCTTCTAAATAGGCATCGACGCGCTGCACAATCTCCGGCACGAGCGAAACAGACAGCTCTTGCTGGAGAAAGGCCGACGTCTCCTCTAGCGAGAAGCGCAGATCAGCGGCACGCACATCGCTGAGTTCGTTGCGCGCACGCAGCTGGGCCAACGCAAACGGTGGATCGCTGCGCGTCATAATAACGACGTGAATGCTGGCAGGTAGATACGTCAGGAAAAAGGTCATCGTTTGCTGAATGCGTGGGGAGGTGATGGCATGATAATCGTCCAGCAGCAAGATCCCCCCCTGCTCACATTGGACCAACGCATTCAGAAACACCGTCAGGGCCATCTCGGTAAGAGACGCTTCAAAAGGCGGCTGTGGCATACTCAGCAAAAGCGCCAGAGCCTCCCGCGCCACATCATCGCCAAAAACCTGGCAGGCGGTCAGCAGATAGCGCCAGAAGCGCACTGGATCGTTATCGCCTCTATCCAGAGAAACCCAGGCAACTGGCGGAACATGCGGCTGCGTGCTCCGTTCGGCCACCCACTGACGCACCAGCGTCGTTTTTCCAAAGCCTGCGGGCGCTGATACCAGCGTGAGCCTGTGCTCCAGCGCACGATCCAGTAGCGTCAGCAAACGCTCGCGCGGAACCAGCGAGGGATGTAGCGGGGGCAAATGGAGCTTGGGGACAAGCAAGGGAATCTGAAGTGCAGATGCTATGCTGTCTGCATGTTGTCTAGCCATAGCTGTTGCTTGCCGATCTCTTCCATCGCCTGATCCGCAGGCATCTCCATTGGCCGTGTCCTGGTGGTGTATCTGCTCTGGTGAACACCGGAGCGCGCTGGCCAGTTGTTCCAGGCGTGCAGCGGTCAGATCAGCCGTACGCCCGGCATACTTTTTGGCCGTGCGCTTCCCCTGGCGTCGATAGGCGTACCAGTACCCATCTCCTCCCCGCGGTCGCGCTTCTTTGTGCAGCGTGAGATGTCCCTCTCGTCCCTGAAAAGAGAACGAGGTAGATGCTGCCAGTCGCTTGAGCCACGCTTCCGGCTTCCCGCGTACATCAATCGTGTCCGTAGAGTGCTCGTCACGCCAGAGATACTGCTGATCTTCCTGTGACCAGATTAGCCCTGCCTGTCTCGTTTTTGCCATTGTGCTTCCTCACCAGAAAAAGGGGAGAGATGTTTCCCAACACTTCTCTGAAGAGTATATTTCCTGACGTCCGCATGATGCAAGCGTTTCCCAACATATTCTCGTTTGGAAACGCTTGCCTGTGGAAAAACGGTTTTCTTCTTGCGTCCCCGTTCCGCAGGGAAGCGCTAGCGTTGCTACATTTACCGCACAGTTGCAAAAACAAGAACGCTCCGAATGGCTTTGCAGGCCGCTTGGAGCGTTCTTGTATCTTGATCAGGTAGCGCATACGGGATTTGGAACAGCTTGTTTGTGGTTGTCCTTGCTGGTCCTTTCTGAGCTTAAAATTGCTGTATTTTGTTTGTGAAAGGTGGTTAGTTTCCTGGTTTGTTTGTGGGGGTTGCTGTAGTTGTTGCTGTAGTTGGCCGTTGATTTATAGCTTGACATTCATGTTCTGAGGGAGGAAATTCCAGTGGAAAGAGGTGTTGAAATCTAGCCTCTTTCCACTAG
>DATJHM010000044.1:0-30201 GCA_035493895.1 Ktedonobacteraceae bacterium | reverse complement strand
GTGGCCGGTCCGTTTTCCTTATTGGCACGCTCGCTTTTCTTTTTGTGACGCGCTACGAGAATTTTGTGAAAAATGCTACATCCCCTACACAAATGCCGATATGATGGGAGTCTTGATCCTACATCGAGGCGACACTGCCTCAGCATCAGGCGACACTGCCTGTATGAATGCGGAGATGATCGGATTTTGACCCTACACCATAGCTCATCCGGTTATTGGGTTGTGAGCGATGTGAGAGGGGCATTTTGCTCCTATTATATATATTCGGCGGATGGTGAGATTTCTGAAGGGGCGCTGCAAGATTCGCTTTTTTGCATGAAAAGGTTGCTGGGAATGCCATGCGAAAAGATGTATATCTGATTTGGCGCAGACAAGCCGTCATGTCACGGAGATAAGGGGAATCCGCCTGTGTACGTGACATGACGGCTTCGTCCTCATCGATTCCCCGTTGTAGAGTTGCCGCTTGTTTGCGACCTGGGTTGCTCTCCGATCGGAGATTCTCGTCGTCGACCCGGTCGCAGACAAGCGGCGACGCTACGGAATTGATCGGGGGGGAGCATCAATTGTCCTTGTTGCCTGACCCGTTTAGTGGGGATTGAAGCGCATATGCCGGGTCGCTCTCCTGGCGACGGCGATTTTCCGCGTGTTTGCGTTGGTAGGCCTCGAAGATCTCGTCTGCACTGAAGCCCTGGTCGAGGGCGAGTTGCAGGAAGAAGTGGAGAATATCTGCCGTCTCATCCAGGCGACGGTCGCGGTTGGCGTCCAGATCCTTGCCATTTTTCCAGGGCTTCCAGTTGAATTCGTCCTCTAGCTCGCATGCCTCGTGAATTAGCGCGCGCGTCCAGGTTGTGCAGCGCGTCATTGGCTCTTGCGCATAAAAGCCCTCTGGCCGATGCTGACGATACATCTCAGCCAGCTCATTCTGTAAAGCAAATAAGGTCTCTAAACGGTCCATAATACAGCCATTCTTCAATAGGGCGCGGATACAAGAAAGCGCCGTGACGACGACCATGTGTTTTGTTGCGTAGTATAGCACACGAAAATTTCAGCGCGCTTCCTCTTTTGTTAGAACCACCTGAGACGCCGGAAATAGAGCATAAGGAGTGCGCTTGCCACAGCCATGAAGAGCAAAGCCGCGAAATAGCCGTAGTGCCATTGCAGCTCAGGCATATTCGTGAAGTTCATGCCATAAATTCCAGCAATGAGAGCATCGAACATGAGAATAATGGACATCGCCGTCAGGGTGCGCATCACCTTGTTTAACTCGTTCGATACGACGGACAGATTGGCGTCCATGATCGTGCTGAGCTGATCGCGGTACAGATCCAATGTGTCGGTGAGCCGGGTGATGTGATCGTAGACATCGCGAAAATAGATAGTAGTATGGTCTGTAAAGAAGGGGTTATCCCGGTTGGTTAACACATTGAGCACATCACGTTCGGGCGTTATAATGCGGCGAAGTGTTAAGAACCGTTTCTTCAGCGCCAGCAAGTCCAGCGTCAACTGGCGTTCGCGTACAAATCCTTTCTGGGCAAACAGGAGATCTTCAAGATTCTCAGCCTGATCCACCAGTGCGTCGATCGTGGGAAAATAGTTATCGACAATTGTATCCAGAAGCGAATACAGGAGCATGCCAATCCCTTTTTCCATATTTGTGTTGTTGCGTTTCCAGCGCTGCTCAACTTCTGCCAGATCCTGGACAGGTTCTGTATGAACGGTGATCAGGTAGTTTTTTCCCACAAAAATATCCAGCTCTTTGATGTCGAGTTCTTGCTCAGGTGGCGGGTTGAGATAAATCGCGTGGAAGACGAGAAAGAAAAAGTTCTCATATTCTTCCACTTTTGGACGTTGATGCTCATGGCTGGCGTCTTCGACGGCGAGGGGGTGAAGGTGAAATGTATCCGCAATGGCATTCAGTTCCTGCTCAGTTGGGCTTTGTACGTCAAGCCAGAAAATATGTTTGGGATCATTGAGCTGCTCTGCAATCTGGTCCATGCCGGTCGATTGAGTAAAGATGTGCTCGTGTATATTGCAATGAATACTTGTAATCATGATCAATCCTTCTGGGCCAGGATGGCCGGTGGGGGACGCGGATCGGCATCAAGCGCGATCCCTACCTCTGCGTTTCTTCGAGAGATGAGACCATATCAGCGTCCCCTTGCCAAACACAATACGACGCGCAAAATGCCACAGGTAGGGGCCGTGGTTCATCCCGGCCCGTAGCCCCCACCGGCCATCTTGCATGTCTCACCCATTCTTCGGTTGATGCGCATTTAAAAATAGTCGGAACGCGTAATGAAAGTATGATTGATCGGAAACAGGATGCTCAGGGCCGCCAGGGCATCTGGCGAGACCTTTGTTTCATTCTCTTGCAGAAACCACGTAATCGGTCGATAGCCAAAGAGCAACTGTGTGAAAGCCTGCTGGCTGAAGTGCAGAATGTGGCCTCTCTGCTCTACCGGTTCGCCGATGCTGATCTGCGTGCCATCTATGATGAGTGCAAAGGGCTCTCCATCGATGACGAAGCGCAATACACCGGACCAGTGGGCGAGCGAGCGTCGCCAACGTGCCTGCCATTCTGGGAGCGTT
Organism: Ktedonobacteraceae bacterium; assembly: GCA_035493895.1. Lineage (GTDB taxonomy): Bacteria > Chloroflexota > Ktedonobacteria > Ktedonobacterales > Ktedonobacteraceae > DATJHM01. The sequence goes on along the minus strand of DATJHM010000044.1, from coordinate 27,612 downwards.
CCCTCTACGACTGCTGGGAGATCGATAATGCGAGCCATCCAGCCGGTGTGGCGGTGGTGGTAGCTCTGACTGAGCACAGACCCGAACGTGTTTGGTCCACCAACATTGCTGGTGTCCGGTATTTGCAGATGCTCGATGAGCTGATAGGTAATAGGGTGGTTATCAGGCAAAAGATAGCGCAGTGTGGCTGGTGCGTCATTCTCGGCAAACTGCTTCGCGTGATACTGGAGTAGGGCCAGCGTTGCCTGCCAATCATCGGCGAGCAATTCGCTTGCGTGGATGTCAGCCTCTTTTCCCAGGGAGAGGAACCCATGCACTTTTCCACTCGCATCGCAGGCCAGCAGATGCGCAGTATTTGCCATGCGATTCTGAAGAGCATGCTGCTGAATCTCTAATGTACGTGTAAAGCTGGCTGTATAAGAATACTGTTGTTCTTTATAGAGATCAAGGATACTTTGAGCATCTTCTATGGTTGCCTCGCGGATAGTATAGCTGCTCGGCTGTTGCGCAAGGATTGCCAGACGATCTACATCTTGCATCGTAGCGTCAAAGATATCGGTGTAGCCGAAGCGATAATAAAACTTCGGGATACCATCCAACATCAAGAACGCGTAGCGTTTCTCACGCGCATACGCAATGGCGTCGCGCATCAGCGCTGAGGCTATTCCTTGATGGCGCTGCTCGGGATCGGTATTGACCGAGCCGATACAGCCGGTTGCCAGGCGCGCTTCTCCCATGTGCATCACGCGCTCATAAATATCACAGCCTCCGACCTGTAAGTCTCCTTTAAAGGCTGCGCGGATCTGCTCCGGGCGATAGTTGGGCAACGTCGTTACATAATTCTGCCAGAAAGTGACGTTCTCGGGCGAAGGATTTGTCGAGAAAGCGATCTCTGATAAATAAAATTTGCGCTCTCGTTCGGCATCAGTTTCAATTGCTCGGACAACAATAGATACGGTCATAAGGTAGATGCTCCTCATAGTTCTCTATTTTTTCCCTCTTATTATAACATGGATGAATTACGGCATGTTCTCATAGCTGCTTGCTTGCATCCCCTCACTCATAAAGCAAACAAAAACTTGACGACCTCTTTATAAGATCTTCACATTGATCCTGCTATAGTTGGGCTATTGAGAAGGAGAACGCTGACACAAGTTGCTCGCTCAATAACGTAGATGCTTGCTCATATAATATTCTCCGCAATTGCGTGCAGAGAAAATCTTCATAAACTGTGCAACGAAAAATAGCCTCTGAGAGCAAGAAAAACCAGCACAATTGAGCGTGCCACTGTTACGTGTTTTCCTATATATATAAAAGGATGTAAGGAAAATGTCGATACGAACATCGCTAAAAACATTTGCGAGTGTTACTTTTCTCTTGTTCGCAATAACTGCAATTCTGGCAGCGTGTGGTAGTAGTGGGTCAACGACATCTTCAACTTCGACTTCAAGCTCTTCGGGCTCGACTACGACTCAGACCCAACCTTCAGCTCCCAGGGGAGGTGGCTTCCAACCTGTTTCCGGGACAATCGGTTCCTATGATGCCTCTGCAAAGACGTTGACCGTCAAATTGAGCGATGGTTCTACGCAGACCTTCGACGCGAGCAGCGCGCGCATTATGAAGAGCCAGAAGATTACGCAAGATCAGCTCAGTACGGCCCTTGGCACCAGTGGCACAATAGTGATGGTGATGGGTCAGCAGGGAAGCGATGGCACGTACACCGCTCAGTCGCTGGTGGTCTCAGACGCAGCCAACTCAGGCGCTGCCGGGGGAAATGGTCCTCGTGGCGGTGCTCCGAATGGCACGCCGGGAGCACGTCCTGGTGGCACCCCTGGCGCTTACCCAGGTGCCGGAGCAGGGGCTGGCGGCCGCGTGGTCCTGAGCAATGCCAAATTGCAGAATAATCAACTGGTTGGCACGGATCAGGGCGGCAAATCGGTTACGGTAAATCTGAGCAGTAGCACAACATTTATGCAGCAGACTACCGGTAGCGCCAGCGATCTGACTGCGGGCCAGACCGTCACGGTTGCCGGTGGTCCGGCGCAGAGTAGCGGCACCGCAACCGCCCGCACGATCACAGTTGGCGATGTGGCCCCACAGGCATAATTATCTGGGGCGCTTCTCCTAAAAAAGTGAGCAGGGTATTCCTGACAATAGCGGGGTATGCATTCTATTTGTTGAATGTATACCCCGCTATTTCATGTATTACTTTCTTGCTCGCCAAAAACGTCAGCCAGCACATATACTTTAGAATGAACTATATGGCTGGCAAGCAGCGATGCGGCCTTATCGATATTGTTCTCAAGCAAAGCCATGAGGATCTGTTCATGATCATCGAGTGTTGGATTCATACGCAGAGGATTGCGCGTACATTTGATCTGAAAAATGCTGAACTGACTGCGCAGGGCGGAGAGATAATGGATCAGTCGGCTGTTTTCTGAGGCGCGAACGAGGAGGGCGTGGAGGCGAAAATCGCATTGCAGAAAGAGCGAGACTGGCTGCTGCTCCAGTCGTTCACGGATATGGCGAATGAGCTCGAGCTGCGATATGAGGTCGGCTGGATCAAGGCGAGGAGCGGCCAGACGTAAAGCCAGAACCTCTAATGCGCCGCGTAAATCATAGATTTCATGAATATCCTGAACCGTAAACGTGCGTACCCAGAAGCCGCGCCGTGGATCAGAACGAACCAGCCCATCCTGCACCAGACGCTCCAGTGCCTGCCGCACGGGCGTACGACTCACCCCGAGCTTTTCTGCCAGCGCGGCATCAGATAAGCGTTGCTCTTTCTGCTCGTTAGAAAATATCAGGCGTTTCCAGATCTGTTCATAGGCGTAATCTACGGCACTGGGAAGCGCATTGCGACTGTGTCCCCAGAGTGTTTCAAATACTTCGGCGCTCAAGTGCGCAGAGATTTCTTGCGTGCTGAAATCTTCGTTCGTCTTCTCTGGTTCAATCGAGGAAGCCATGCTCGTTGCTCCAATCTTGTTAGAATACGAATACACATTTGAACTACGATTTCGCTTTCTATGATCAGAACAAATTTTTTATGGAGAATAAATGCTTTTCATTGACTTTTCTCTATTTATAACGTATTATGTATTTTGTATACAAAAATAAACGTTTTTTTCGAGCTTGTCAAGGAGGAAAAGTGCAGAGGAAAAAACGTCATGCTTGTTGAAAAAAATCCTGTCGTGCAACTGCAAGGTATTTCCAAGCAATTCCCTGGTGTCCTCGCCGTCAATGACGTCTCGTTGGATATTTATCCCGGGGAAGTGCATGTGGTAGCGGGCGAAAACGGTGCTGGCAAGTCGACGCTGATGAAGTTGCTTTCGCAGGTGGAGCGTCCCACAAAAGGGACGATTCTGCTCGATGGTCAGGCCGTCCATTTTTCTGGTCCGGCTCATGCGCAATCGCTTGGTATTGCGATGGTCTATCAGGAATTCGCCCTGGCCCCTCATCTTTCAATCGCAGAGAATATCTTTCTTGGTCGTGAGCCGATGCGTCTCGGCTTCATCGATCGGCGTAGCGAGCGGCAACGTGCTCGCGAACTGCTTCAACGTATCGGTCTGCGTCTCAACCCTGATCGTATTGTCTCCACACTCTCTGTTGCTGAACAACAACTGGTGGAAATTGCCAAAGCTCTCGCGATCGATGCCCGTCTGGTGATCATGGATGAGCCTACGGCAACCCTCACGGGACAGGAGATCGAAGAGCTTTTCGCGGTGATTCACAATCTGACGGCGAAAGGGATTGCGATCCTGTACATCTCACATCGCCTGGAGGAGATCTTTCGCATCGGCGATCGGGTCACGGTGATGCGCGATGGACAGGTTGTCACGACGCTGCCACGCGCAGAGATCGACGAAAAGAAGCTCATTCTGCTGATGGTGGGCCGTGATATCGCGAATCTGTATCCCAAACCTGAGGCAACGATCGGCGAGGTGGTGCTGCGCGCGGAACATATCACACGTGGTCACGTCCTCCAGGATTGCTCATTTGAGGTGCATGCAGGCGAGATCCTGGGTTTTGCGGGCTTAGTTGGCGCGGGTCGTACGGAACTTGCTCGTGCCGTCTTTGGTGCTGATCATCTCGACTCCGGGAGTATCTGGATGGATGGTCGCAAGCGGCGGATTAAATCGCCTGAGAGCGCTATCGATGCGGGCATTGGCTATCTCACGGAGGATCGCAAGAAGGATGGGCTGGCGCTGACGCTCGGCATCGACAAGAATATTACGCTTGCCAATATTCCGGCGTTTGCTGGTGTGCTTAATCTCGGTCGGGAAAAGCGCATTGCTCTGCGTGCGCGTGATAGCTTGCGCATTCGGACGCCATCAATTCAGCGGCAGGTGAATCTGCTTTCGGGCGGCAATCAGCAAAAAGTGATCGTCGCGCGCTGGCTGGAGACCCGGGCGCGTGCCCTTTTTTTTGATGAGCCCTCGCGCGGCATCGATGTTGGTGCCAAGGCTGAAGTGTTTGAGCTGATTGGTCGTCTGGCAGTGGAAGGACGCGCGATTGTGCTGATTTCTTCGTATTTGCCAGAACTACTGAACATGTGCGATCGCATCCTGGTCCTACGTGAAGGTCGCATTGTTGGCTCATTGCAGCGTGAGCAGTTTTCGGAAGAACGCATAATTGCGCTGGCTACCGGAGCCAGGGAGGTTGAAGCGCTATGAAGGAGACGACAAGCTCGACGGCCGATGTTGGCCCCGAGCAGGCGAGCGAGCCAGAAGCTCATGAATCATTTATGCAGCGCATGCAAGAGCATCTCTCGACCGTCGTAGCGCAATTGACGGCGGCGGGCGCGCTGATAGTAGTATTTGTCCTGCTCTCGGTGGCCTCACCGGCTTTTCTGACCTTTAATAATCTCTTCAATATCATCTCGCAAACCACGGTGACCGCGATTATTGCTATCGGCATGACCTTTGTGATTATTACGGCGGGCATCGATCTTTCGGTCGGCTCTACTGCGGCGTTCGGTGGTATGGTCGGCACGCTGATTATGTCGCGTATGCATCTCGATTGGCCGCTAGGCGTTGTGGGGGGAACGCTGGTGGGGGGCTTGCTGGGTCTGGTGAATGGCCTGTTGATTACAAAGGCAAATCTGAGCCCTTTTATTACGACGCTGGGAGCGCAGAGCGTGGTACGCGGTCTGGTCTATCTCACGACGGGTGCGGTCGGCGTCTATGGTCTGCCGGAAAGTTTTGCTCTGCTGGGTGAGGGCAGCATTGATGGTATTCCTGTTCCCCTGATGGTCCTGATCGTCGTTGCCGTGCTGGCCTATTTCCTGCTTGCGCGTACACGGCTCGGTCGCCATAGCTACGCCATCGGCTCCAATCCTGAAGCGGCGCGTCTCTCGGGTATCCCTATTGCCTTTACATTGATAGTTGTCTATGTATTGCAGGGTTTGCTGGCAGGCTTTGGCGGTATGATTGCCTCCTCACGCGTCGTCTCAGGACAACCTAATTTCGGCATTGGCCTGGAATTGGACGTTATTGCGGCGGCCGTGATTGGTGGCGCGAGCCTGTTTGGCGGCCAGGGGACCATTATCGGCACCTTGATCGGCGCATTCCTCATCGCTCTGATCCGCAATGGCGCGGTTCTGCTCAATATTAACGAGTTCTATCAGGATGTGATTATCGGTGTCGTGATCTGGATCGCCGTGTATTGGGATCAATTCCGCCGTCGACGCTTAACCAGCGTTGCATAAATCTTAATCAGGACTGGATGCTGTGGTCCAGCTTATTCTCCCTTTGCTGATCTGATCTGAAAGGAGCGTGATGCGACAAACATCAGGATGCCTGTACAGTGGGAAGCGTGTCAACAGTGTAGGATGTGCTCCAGTATTGCCTCTTTTAGCAGCTATTTGAGCGCCTATTTTCAAGAAAGAAGGAGATTGCAATGTGGCGATCATTTGCGCGGATAGTACCCTTCGTTGCGTTTATCTTTCTCGTCTTTCCCATCGCAGCCTGTGGTCAGGTCCAGATCAACAATAACGCGACTGCTCCCACGAATAATACGAGTGGAGGCGCGAACCAGGCCGTCAAGATCCTGGTGATGCCCAAGGCCATAGGGGCGAGCTACTGGGAATCTGTGCATCAAGGCGCGGTTTGTGCGAGTTCTAAATTGCAGAATGTGAGTATGCAATGGGATGGCGTGACGGCCGAGACGGATGTGACCGGGCAGGCGAACATGCTCACGAACTATATCACGCAGGGCGTGAATGGTATTGTCTATGCCGCCACCGATGCCAAGGTTCTGACACAGCAGACGAATCAGGCGCTACAGGCGAAGATCCCTGTGGTGAACATTGATTCGGGCACCGATCCACAGCCCGCAAACGTTCCACTTTTTGCCACCGATAACGTTGCCTCTGCCACTAAAGCTGCTGATCTACTTGCCCAGGCTCTACATAATTCCGGTAAAATTGCCTTTCTTCCCTTCCTCGCCGGTTCCGCAACCAATGACGAGCGAGCGCAAGGCTTCCTGGATGGGCTGAAGAAATATCCCAATCTCAAGCTCGTTGCCACCCAGTATAGCCAGAGCGACACCAATACGGCGTTGCGCGTTACGGAAGATATTCTCAGTGCGCACCCTGATCTCAATGGCATTTTTGCCGCCAACGAGCCGGGTGTGATTGGCGCAGCTCAGGCCATAAAAAAGGCCGGTAAAGCGGGAAAGATCGTGATCATTGGCTGGGATGCGGCCCCGGATGAGCTCACCTATGTGCAACAGGGCTTGATTTCAGCGCTTGTCGTGCAAAATCCCTTCAAAATGGGCTATGATGGTGTGAATGCCGTCGTGAAAATGATCCGTGACAAAGCAAGCATCCAGAGTGAAGATACTGGCGTGACCTTTGTGACGCCTCAAAATCTCAATACGACCAGTGTGAAGGCGGTTCTCAATCCAAGTTGTGCTAATCCGCCCGTGTAAATTGCCTCAGATAAAGCCGTATCACCTGAATGCGTTTTGCAGAAAAACGCATTCAGGCTGGTGCTGTTATTTCTCGACAAAAGTGATATCGAGGAGATCTGCCTGGAAAATGACGTGACTGTTGCGTTGCTCTAAAAGATCACTGAGATGGACCTCGGTGGTATTGTGGAGCACGACGGCGTCATTCTCGTTGCGGGATGGCGATTGTGAGACGGAGAGAATCCAGTCCTCCAGATTGCCAGAAAATCCTTTATCGACCGCTTTGAGGTAGTCTGTGGCACGTCGGAAGAGCTTGGGATAGATCAGTTGTCCTGTGGTATCAATGTCGCTCTGACTGTTCAAGACAAAATCGCTCGTCGTATCTTCCTGCCATACGCCCTTATGCGCCGAACGCGCCTCATTTGCGATCTCGATCAATTGCTGTCGATGGGCAAGGGGCGTAGAGGTGTACCCCAGGTAATAGGCCATGCCGGTTTGTAGCATCTGAGCATTCAATGTTTGTTGCAACAGGTTTTTGTCGATCTCAACCCAGCTGCCATCGGTGAACTCTTGATGGAGAAACAGGTAGGAGATCGGGCGACCATAGGCTTCTGCCGCTTGCGAGAGGATTGTGCCTGGAATGCTCGCTGGTTCGGCACTGGTGACACGTGTTGGTTGCGATGGGGCGTACTCGACATCTGTAAAGCCCATCAGCTTTAAGAGCGTATCGCGCGCCTCTGCTCCTAGCGGTTGCGCTTCATTGCCATAGTGCAATTCGGGTGCATCGATCCCCTCGAAACGCAACTGGATGCTGCCATCACGCGAGAGTTTGATGCGATACGCGCGATGCAGTTGATGAAAGAGGTTCGGTGTGTGGGCTACGAAACGCACGGAGTCGCCATCTGGCTCTTTCCCTACAAGAACAAAATCTCCCTTGATCGCGAGGTAATATGGAGCTGTCATACGTTTGTCTCCTTGTCCTTGTTACTGATAAAAAAAACAGCAATCGTGTGGAAAGGTGAACACTACTGATACGATAAGCAGGCATATATTTCATTATACTTGTTGACAGAAAGAGTACAATGTCCTGCTGGACATTCAGACGAAACGGATCATCTATAGAATGAAACGTCGTATAGGGAGATAAATGGCGTATGAGATATGAACTTGATCGTAAAATTATAGAGATGAAGCAATGAGTTATACTATGCTACGAAGCAGGTTGATGAGAGTTTATAGAAGGCAGGAGGAGATTTTATGCGAAGATTGGCCTGTATTGTCGGGTTAGCTGGCAGTAGTATAGGGATGCTCTGTGCGATTTCTGCTTTTGTGATGGTTGGAGGCGATATTGCCTATAGTTCTCGTCACTGGGCTGGCTGGGTCGCGTTCGGCGCGGCTCTACTGACCGGGGCAGCCGCATTCCTGATCTTCGCTCGCCCTGTAGCCGCCGGTATTATCATACTCGTGCTCACTCTCATTGGCGTGCTGAGCATGAACCTGTTCTATATCAACACTCTGTATTTGCTCGCCGTCCCCTTCTGGTTCGTCTGCTGCATTTTGTGCGTGAGCGACGTAGGCAAATCTCGCCTATGATATCGCCTGAACGCGAATATTGTCTGAACGCGAATATTGCCTTGACACGAATATCCCGTAGAGGCGCAGCATGTTTGCGCCCGATACGCATCAACCTGAGGGGCGAGAGGGTCGGTGGGGCTCGCGGGCAGGGATAAAAAACCGCTGCCCCTACCTGTTCTGTTTTGCGGGCCGGATCTCGTGTGGCGCGGGGACATATGATTCCCCATCTCGAAGAAAGGCTGAGGTAGGGATCGGGCTTTATGCCGATCCGCGTGCCCCACCGGCCATTTTGAATACCTCACCTTTCTTCGTTTGATGCGTATCGGACGCAAACCAGCCGCGCCTCTACGGAGGTCTTATCTACGGTCGATTTTCGAGCGCATACTGAATAATTCGCCGCGCCTCTGCCAATTCGGCCCCGACCAGCTCCAGACGGGGAGCGCGCACATGACGGCTACCCATCCCGACCATCTCTTGTGCCAGTTTAATCAATTGCACAAATTTCGGTACTGTGTCCAGACGCAAAAGTGGCAGGAACCACGTGTAGAGCCGCTCAAGCTCTGCCCGATCTCCCTGACCATCAGCAACCTGCCGGGCGAGATGGAAAAGTGTAACGGACTCTTCAGGGAAGGCGTTGACCAATCCGGCGATCCAGCCAACTGCGCCCGCTGCAAGCGCCTCGACAATACCATCATCGACGCCAATTAGAATACTCACGCGATCGCCCTGTAACGCGCGAATAGCGCGAACTCTACGTACATCAGTGCTCGATTCTTTGACCGCGGCAAAATTGGGATGCTCCTGCGCTAACTCGGCAATCTGTTCCGGGAGAAAATCGGTTTTGTAGGCAACGGGATTGTTGTAGAGCATGCAGGGGAGCGAGGTCGCACGCAGCACGGCGGTTACGTGCGCCTTCATCTCACGCCAATCCGTAGAATAGACATAAGGTGGCAGCACCATCAATCCGTTACAGCCAATCTGCTCGGCTGCCTGAGCCAGACTGACCGCTTCTGCCGTCGAGAGCGAGGCGATACCGGGGATGATCGGCGCTCGATCTCCTACGGCTTTTACTGCCGTCTCAAGCACGCTCACTTTTTCCGCAAAGCTCATCGTCGCTCCCTCGCCAAGCGAGCCCAGCGGGACCAGTCCGGTACAGCCAGCCGCTACCAGCCAGCGGCAATGTTCCGCAAAAAAGGTGTGGTCAATGCTGTAGTCTTCGTTAAATTTGGTGGTGATGGCAGGGATGACCCCGCGCCAATTGACGTTCATCTCGCTGTCTCCTCTTCGCCTGATGCAATGAGGCTGGCGACCGTTGCGGGCACAAGTGGCGCGCGCAGGGAATCCTGGGTCCAGCCGAATAAAAAGTCCGTCGCAGCACCGCAGATGCGCCCCTGGCAGGTTCCCATGCCGCAACGCGTCTGTAGCTTCGCGCTCCGCCAGCTCTTGTGCTGACTGACTGCTGCATAGGGCACATCTTCGCAACGGCACACAAGCGTGTCCGCGTGCGCCAGCGTTTTCAGTTCGTCACGCAGTTGAAATGTCTCGGCAAGTAAATCGGCAAAGCGTTGTGCGCGTATGCGCGCCGCGAAGTATCTGCGCGCTCTGTCCATCTGTCCACTGGCCGCAAAGCCTGCAATCCGACCCTCTATCAGCGCGCGATCCAGTCCCCCGATGCCCGTCACTTCACCCGCGCAATAGATCTGCTCGCAACTGCTCCGTTGCCATTCGTTGACCCGCACGACTTCCTGGACCATTTCACAGCCCAGCGCCTCCGCCAGCTCGCTGTTGGGTACCAGCCCGAAACCGCAGGCCAGATAGTCACAGGGGATGGTCCATGTGCGGCGAGAATGATGGAATGTGACGGCCTCAAGTTGCTGCACGCCATCAGCCTGCGTGACCCAGCAGTCGACATAATAGGGCACAGTGCGCAGATGCCAGCCAAAGCCCCCCGCTTGCCTGAGCTGTTTCACGTGAAACGGGAGATGCCAGCCGAACGCTCTCAGCTTTGACCAGGGTGCCTGTTCCGCGATGGCACAAATGATCGCTCCTTTGCTTTTGAGATACGAGGCGACGGCGAGCAACAGGGGCCCACTGCCTGCCACCACGATCCGCTTGCCCTTGACTGGTAATCCGCCCTTGACGAGCGCCTGCAAGCCACCTGCTCCCATCACTCCCGGCAACGTCCAGCCAGGAAATGGTAAAAATCGCTCTCTTGCTCCGGTTGTCAGGATCAGCCGCTCATAGTGTAGCTCGAGCGTCTCGTTCGCTGTCTCGACGAGTAATGCCTGCTCGTTCAGGGGCGCGACGACTCTTGCCTGTGGGATGATGGTAATTGCGCTGGTTCTCAACCGCTCGAACCAGCTTGCGGCCTGAGTTGCTGGTGAACTGGCACTGCCCTGACGCCAGATCTGACCGCCGGGCAGGGGATTATCATCGAGCAGGCCAACGTTTTTCGTACTCAGAGCGGCGCTTGTCGCCGCTGCCAGTCCCGCAGGCCCCGCTCCGATGACGAGCGTAGAGAAATCTTGTCGTCTCATGTGGTGCTGACCCTCATGTTCTCTTCGCAGATCGTCTGGCAACTCAAACGATGAGGCTGCCCGTTGATCGTGACCCGGCATTCCGCGCAAATTCCCATGCCACACAGGGGCGCACGCGTTTCGCCACGTACCGAATGCCGATAGCCCGTGACACCTGCAAGCGCGATTGCCGCTGCGACGATGCTTCCGGCGGGCACGCTGATCTCGTGTTCGTTGATGGTGAGGTGAACTTCAGACATGTTCCTCCTTCTGCATGGTACGTTGCGGTAGATAGGGCTCCCAGGGAATTGCCGACGCTTGCCCCAGCATTTGTGCTGCGAGCAAGTGAGCCGTGGCCGGAGCCGTGGTAATGCCCAGACCTTCATGTCCCGTGGCAACCCATATGCCCTCCTCCTGAGCGTAGGGACCGATCAGCGGCAGGCCATCGTCGGTGGCGGCGCGAAAGCCGGTCCAGGTGCGTATGCAGGAGAGTTGAGTGATCCTGGGGAGAAAGTCGCTGGCGCGTGCCAGCATCTTGCTCAAAAGTGCGAAGTCAATGCTGCGCGTGGCATCGTCCAGTTGGCGTGAAGAACCAATCAGAATCTGACCGGTACTGCGCGGTTGCACGTTGAACGAGACCGAATCCCCACTTGTCGCATGCGCGTTTTTCACATAGCCAACCTCGACAAGTTGATGGCGTATAAAATCGGGATAGCGGTCGGTGATGACCAGATGCCCTTTTTTGTAGCACAAAGGGAGATCGGGGAGCAGGTCGCGCGACCGAATACCACTGGCGACGATGATCGCTCCTCCATGCAGCATGCGCCCATCGTGCAACTGCACTGCCCCGGATTGCAGACGCGTCACACTCCCAGCGATCAGCGTCGTTCGCTCTTGTTGCGCTTGTTTGAGCAAGAGAGCCGCGCTTTTCGGCGGATAGACGACGCTATCTCCTGGCACGAGGAGTCCCCCCGCCAGGCCTGCTCGCAGCTCCGGTTCGAGATCGTAGATCTGGTGCGCATCGAGCAGCTCACTCGCGATCTGATATTCTCGATAGAGGCGCTGTTTCGCACGAACGGCCTGCATTTCTTCATCATCCGTGGCGATCCAGAGCGTACCACAGCGGCTGTATTCGTGCTGCTCGGGCGCATCTGCCACGAGCGCATCCCAGAGCGTCTGCGAATAGCGCGTCAGGGCCAGTTGCGCCGGAGAATCGTCCATCACCACAATATGCCCCATCCCGGTAGCCGTAGCGCCACTGCCCACGGTATCCTGCTCGATCAGCGCAACCGTCAGGCCCGCGCGTGCCAGTTCGCAGGCGCACGCCGTACCGACGATTCCCGCGCCGACGATGATCGCGTCAAAGCTCTCATGCATGGCGTATGCCCTGAGAGAAGGGATCGCGCTCGTCGAGAAGCAGGTGCCCTTCCGCGGTGAGAAAAGCCATGCCGGTAATGCTGGGCCAGATCTGCCCATCTGCAATCTGATAGCTTGCCTCGAAGCGGCTGCCGAGAATACTCTCTTGCACCCAGATTTCGCCCGGTTGCAGCTTGCCATCGGCGGCGAGACAGGCGACTTTTGCGCTCGTGCCGGTGCCACAGGGAGAACGATCATAGGCTTTGCCGGGACACAGCACGAAATTTTTGCTATCAGCTCCATGCACGCCAGGCATGAATAGTTCGATATGATCGATCAGCGCGCCATCGGCTCCAGTGATATGGGCGCGTTCCAGCGCCTCACGAATGCGCCACGTAAAATCGGTCAGGGCCTCGACGCGGGCAAAGCTCAGATCTTGCCCGTGATCTTCCACCAGGAAGAACCAGTTCCCACCATAGGCAATATCACCGGTCAGCGCGCCATATCCCGCGACCTCCAGGGGCACTTTTTTCGCGAAACGATAGCTGGGCACGTTATAAATCGTGACCTGTCCATCCTCTAAGAGATCGGCGGTGACGATGCCCGCGGGCGTCTGGATACGATGGCGACCTGGCTGTAGTCGGCCAAGATAGGCGAGCGTGGTGACGAGCCCGATTGTGCCATGCCCACACATTCCCAGATAGGAGACATTATTAAAATAGATGACCCCGGCGCTACAATCGGGCTCATCCGGCTCGCACACCAGCGCCCCAACCAGCGCATCCGAGCCGCGAGGTTCGTTCACAACCGCAGAGCGAAACCAATCAAAGCGCTCGCGAAACACCTGCAATCGCTCCGCAAGGCTCCCATTGCCCAACTCCGGCGCGCCCGCAAGCACTACCCGCGTAGGCTCTCCCGCCGTGTGAGAATCAATCACAGCAACTTTTTGCACAGCATCTCCTTTCTTATAATATGAGGATAGCAATAAATCTTATCTCTACCTCAACATATAGTATGATGCGCAACCGAGAAGTGTCTTGAATTTTTATGGTACAATAGACGCTGATTTCTGCATAATGTTCGCGACACAAAAGGAATATGCCCATTATGCGACCGTCAGATCTCATTTCAACCGGGTTAGAACTGGGGATGAACCCCTCAGGCGTTATTAACACAAATAAGCAGGCAAACAGAAAATTGGAACGGACGCTTGCCGATCCCTTCTTTGCCGAAATACTCTTCGATCGTATTCCTGATATTGTCTTTTTTGTCAAAGATGTTGCCGGACGCTATATCGTTGTCAACGAAACGCTGATGCAGCGCTGCGGCTGTCGCCAGAAAAGTCAGGTCGTAGGGCACACGCCGCTGGATCTCTTTCCGCTGGAACTGGGAGCGAGATACGCCGAGCAGGACCAGTATGTAATTACCACAGGCCGCACCATCGACAATCAACTGGAACTGCACTTGTATACCGATCAGGAGCCAGTCTGGTGCCTCACCTATAAAAATCCCCTCTTCGATCACGATGGTCTGATAATAGGGCTGGCCGGTATCTCGCGCGATGTCTCCACGCCGGACAAGAACCATCCGATCTACCAGAAAATTGCCGAAGTCGTTCTGCACATCCAGCGCCACTATGGGGAAACTTTGCGGCTCGAAGAACTGGCCCGGCTGGCGAATCTCTCCGTCTCACAGCTTGAGCGCACCATCCGGCGTATCTTCCAGCTTTCCCCCAAACAGTTGATCATCAAAACCCGCCTCGAAGCCGCCAGACATTTCTTGAAAGAAGAAAAGAGCATCGCCGATATCGCTTATACCTGTGGTTATACCGATCACAGCGCCTTTTCGCGGCAATTCAAAGCTACCATCGGTCTCTCCCCCACAGAATATCGCGAACTCGTCGTACACGAGCGCATGCTGAAAGGGAAGTAGAATCATCTTACACATAAATAATGCATCCCTTTTGTTCGAGACCTTGAAACCATTCAGGAATAACTCGTAACTTATTCCAGCGCAAATCCAACTTCTCCAGCTTTGTAAGCCCCTCCATACTCGCGGGCAGCGAAACCAATGTATTGGCGCGTAAATCAAGAAACGCAAGGCATCTCAGTTTGCCCGCCGATGCTGGGAGCGCTGTCAGCTTATTGTTGCGCAGATCCAGTTCCGCAAGCGATGCCAGCCTGCCAATCGACTCGGGGAGAGCCGTAATCCTGTTATTCGATACATCGAACATTCGCAAATTCGCCAGAGAACCAATCGACCCGGGCAGCGATACCAGCCGATTGTTTTTCACGTGCAGCTCTCTCAATTGCAGCAGTTTGCCCAGCGACTCCGGAAGAGCTGCAAGCTGATTATTGTAGAGGCGAAGCTCTTTGAGTTGGGAGAGATTGCCGATAGCTTCAGGGAGCGTCGTCAGGAGATTGTCCGTGGCGTTGAGATAGCGAAGTTTTGCGAGGTTGCCGAGCGATTCTGGGAGCGCTGTCAGCCGGTTGTTGCTCAAATAGAGAAAATAGGTGAGCTGCGAGAGGTCGCCGAGTGACTCCGGGAGAGCCGCGAACTGGTTATGTCCAAGATCCAGCGTATGCAGGCGCGTGAGATTGCCGATCCTTGCGGAAAGCGTCGAGAGCTGGTTTTCTCCCAGATGTAAGATTTGCAGATTGCTGAGCTGCCAGAATGATTCTGGAAGCGCGGTGAGCTGATTTCTGTCGAGGCTGATTTCTTCAAGCTGCGCCAATCGACTGAGACTTGTGGGGATGGCAATCAACCTGTTATTGTAGACGTTTAAAATTTTGAGATGCGTCAGTTGCCCTATCGTTTCAGGTAGCAACGTGAGCTGGTTCTCGTCTGCATGCAGCTCCTCAAGGCTCTGCAAATTTCCCAGGATTTCAGGCAGGGAAGTCAGGAGATTGGCATCTAAATAGAGCTTTTTTAGTTGGCGCAAATTCCCAATGGAGGCGGGCAGAGAGGTCAGGAGATTGCCCGTGACATCGAGCACCCGAAGATTGCTCAACTGGCCGAGCGAAGCGGGGAGTGAGGCCAGGCCAGCATGGCGCATGATCAGTGCAACAACAGTACCATTTTCAAGCGAAACGGCTATCTTGTGCTCACTATCTACGATCCCGTCCCTGGAAATGACAGGGATGCTTGCTCCTTTCTCGAGAGAATCAATTTCCTGAAGCATTTCCGCTACTTCTTGTAAGATCTGTATTTCAAGAGAAGAAGGGATGTTTTCATCACACATAATGCTTGTAACACCTTTTTTCTGGCATTATATCACGATTTTTTCTGCGGTAATTGGCGCAATATTTCGCGTGAAAGCTACCCCATTTTGAAACACATTTTTACCGTAGTTCGTGTTCTTCAGAGATAGATCGCAGGGTATCCGGTGTCTACACAAGAAGATCGGACAATCTACCTGGCAGGCTGTTTTTGATACTATTTCTTTCCTTGTATATAGTGTGCCCAGAGTACAATGAATATAGCCTTGATGGGCTAAGAAGGGATAATAAGCAAAAATGGACAGAAGGTCAGAGGAAGCGAAATTGATGAAAAAGAACGCAAATGAGCAAAAGCCACCAGTAACTACGACCGATGCCGGTATCCCTGCGGCAAGCGATGAATATTCGCTTTCGGTAGGCGCGAATGGTCCGCTCTTGATGCAAGATCATTATGTCATCCAGAAGATGGCACAATTTAATCGCGAGCGTGTGCCGGAGCGCGTGGTGCATGCGAAGGGCAGTGGCGCGTTTGGCTATTTCGAGGTGACAGCAGACGTACGCCAATGGACAAATGCCGCCTTCTTGAATACTGTTGGGAAGCGTACTCCGGTTCTGGCTCGTTTCTCGACGGTCGCAGGCGAGCTTGGCTCGGCCGATACGGTACGTGATCCTCGTGGTTTTGCGCTGAAATTCTATACGGAAGAGGGCAATTACGATCTCGTCGGGAATAATACGCCGATCTTCTTTGTGCGCGATCCCTCAAAATTTCAGGATTTTATCCACTCACAGAAACGTATGCCAGATACGGATATGCGCAGCAACAACGCACAGTGGGATTTCTGGTCCCTCTCGCCCGAGTCTATACATCAGGTAACGTTCTTGATGTCCGACCGAGGCACGCCTCGCACGTATCGCCACATGAACGGCTATAGCAGCCACACTTTTATGTGGATCAATGCAGAGGGCAAAAAATGCTGGGTCAAATATCATTTCAAGACGGAACAGGGCATTGAGAACTTTACTGATGCCGAGGCCAAAGCCATGACGGCGCAAGATCCAGACTTTCACCGTCGCGATCTGCGCGAGTCGATTAACAAGAAGAACTATCCTGTCTGGCGGCTGGAAATGCAGATCATGCCGTTTGAAGATTCTGCCAACTATCGTTTCAATCCGTTTGATCTTACCAAGGTCTGGCCGCATAAGGACTATCCACCGATAACCATCGGTCGGCTGGTGCTGGATCGTAACCCGGAGAATTTCTTCGCCCAGATCGAGCAAGCCTCGTTTGAGCCTGCAAATATGGTCCCGGGTATTGGACCTAGCCCGGACAAAATGCTGCTGGGTCGCCTGTTCAGCTATCCTGACACCCACCGTCATCGTATTGGCGTCAACTACTTGCAATTGCCTGTGAACCAGCCTCACGTGGAGGTGCATAGCTATAACAAAGATGGTGCGATGCGCTATCGACATAACGGCAACCAGCCCGTGTATGCGCCGAACAGCTATGGCGGCCCTCAGGCCGACTCCGAGCGTTACGCCGATCCGGGCTGGTTTGTCAGCGGTGACATTGTGCGTACGGCCTATGTACCACATGCAGAGGATAACGATTTCGTGCAACCCGGGAATCTCTATCGCCATGTACTCACACCAACCGAGCGTGAACATCTGGCGAGTAATATCGTCGGACACCTGGGTCATCCAGATGTAGAGCGCTCTGTCCAGGAACGCGCCTTGAAGCTCTGGCATCTGGTTGACGCTGACCTGGGGAGTCGCATCGCGAAAGGATTGGGTATGACCAGCCCTAAAGTTCTCTCAACTTCGAGTGATTAAGATCTGGCAGCAATCAATGTTTACTGGAACCAATTCAACTATGCTGAATTATAATTCACCACCTCGCACAGGCGACCGCTGCCCAAAGGATGACGGCGTGTAAGCAAATGTCTTACCCTGGAGCTCTACGATGAGTGGATCAATCTCAGGAACCTGTGTCAGCGGCAGACTTGGCGTTTGATTTGCTTGCTCTGCAATTTGGATTGCCTGAACAGTTGTGTTTATAGCTTGCGTCACACGTTGTAGTTCTCGCTCAGCTCGTGATGCACGCTGTAAGCGATCCAGTAGCATGTTGAGTGAGCGTGCGATTTGCCAGAGCACGTTGTTCTGCGTAAGGGGGGCGCGAGCGGTGAGGTTCCCGTTTGCTACTGCAATATGTGTGTCCAGAATGAGCTTGATCCCCTCTTCCAGAGAACGTCGCTCACCTTCTAACTGCTCTTCCAATCTCGCAATCATCTCAGCACGGTCGGCTCGTTTGATGGCGTTGGAGGCACTACGTACCCATAGCCAGGAGACAAATGCTACCAGGATTTGTACCGCTATTGGCCTTACCAGGATAGGGATCCACTGTGTTTGCAAATCGGTTGCCAGACCCTGTGTGGGGTGTTGGAAAAAGAGACTTGCGGCAATAATACCGATATTGTAAATCATTACGACAAACACGCTGCTCGGAGTCAGAAGCGAGACACACAGCAGTTCGCCGAAGACGAAAAGCTCATATTGCTGGATGCTGGGCTCATCCAATGGCTGGGTCGTAAAGATAACCATGGTGAGTGCAAGCTCGAATGCGACTGTCAGGAGAATGCCCGCAACTTCTGGCCGCTGTACCCGGTTGAGAAAGACGGCAATGATGCAGAATACCATCATGCCTACATCAGCCCAGATGACATAATGGTTGGGTAAGGCGAGACAGGCAGGTATGAAAATAATAAACACAACGAGTAGCCAGAAGATAATGGTGGATAGCAGATGGGATTTACGTGAGGCCTCTCGTTTGATGAAGCTTGCGTTTGCCGGAGCCTCGGGGAGCGCTGTCTGCTGATACCACCATTGCACCAGGCCACCCCTGGATGTAGATTGTTCTGCCAAATCATCAGGGGACCAACGCTGGCTATTTTCCCCCGATGAGTCAGAATTGGTAGGGTTGTTCATAGGATGTCGTTTCCTCCCTGTGGGATGATAATCACTCTCAAGGCCAGGAGAATACGCAGGGCCTCATCAGTATTACCTGGCGTGAGGGGCACTTCCTTTTTTATCTCATCGATAGATTTTCTTCCATCGATGGCTTCATAAACCGCAGCCAGCATGTATTTTTGCATAGAAGACCATCCGGTTAATCGCTCTAACTCTCTCTCAAGTGGCGCTGTTTTTCTGGGTACCGGTGAATGTATTTCTTGCATAGGCATCTCGACGTGCGGCATGGATGATGGTGGCTCTGGAAGCGGCGTGAGCTTCCATTCGAAAGGGCCACGCTCATTATCCACACGAATGAGTACGTCTTTCCCTATGAGTTGGCGTTGTCCGTTTTTCTCGATGGAACAGGATGTGACTTTTCCCTTGACAAGCTGCAAGTATCCCCTGCAATTGCCCCTAATGCCTGGCACATGACGTAATTCGGCTTGTAGCAAGCCGTTCTTTTGATACCTTTCCAGGATACGGAGGCTGAATTCCAGTCCTACGCCTACATCTAAAGGATCGTTTCCCAATTCCTTTCTCCTAATAAATGAATAAGGATGTGATTAAATTTCATGCTGTGCTACGTCATAAGCACCTTTGGTATACCGTTGAATGTACCATATTTAGATCAATCAAACAACGTATTACCCATTAAGCGACACATGCTTGAGAAGCATATTTTCACCATCAATTTACGCGGTTTAACGGCTAATAGAGGCAAAAAACACTAAAACACCAGTAGCCAGAAAGTAATACGCGAATTGATGAAGTTATAGGTGACGGTACGCTAACTTGCCGCTTTTTACGTCTTTCCTCCTCTTCTTTCATGCTTTTCGTGCAAATGAACCAAGCATCCTGTAATGCGTGGTATATGTGGCCAGTTCGGTAAGCGCGTTGTGTATCTTCGTATCCTCGTGATGCCCTTCAATATCGAGATAAAAGACATATTCCCAGGGACGCTGCTGCAATGGGCGCGATGTTAATTTGAGCAGGTTGATCTGATGCGATGCCAACACTCCAAGACAGCTATAGAGCACGCCAGGCTGGTTGCTGAGGGTTAACGCAAGCATGGTCTTTGTCGGCCCCTCATCGCGGAGAACTGGCTGACGACTCAGGACGATGAAGCGCGTGTAGTTCTCTTTGACTGTCTGGATGTTCTCGGCCAGGACTTCTAAGCTGTACAGGTCGGCTGCGGCTATACTGGCAACGGCTGCAACTCCCCGCAGCCCCTCCTCCTGGATCTTTTTTGCACTTCCCGCTGTATTGTAAGCACTCACTGTCTCTACCCCCAATTTCCGCAGAAATACGTCGGACTGCGCCAGTGCCTGCGGATGTGAGACAACCCGTTTAATGTCGGTGAGCTGTTGTCCGGGTAAACAGAGGAGATGTTGATTGATCGGCGAGTTGATCTCACCAATCACAAAAAGGTTGTGCTCGAGCAACAGGTCGTATACATCGGTGATGTTTCCGCTCTGCGAATTCTCTATGGGCACAACTCCGTAGTCGACGCCAATAGTACTGGTGGCCTGAAAAACATCGGCGAAACTATAGTACGCACTCAGGCTAGGATGCGTATGCTGGAAGTACGTTCGGGCGGCTTCATAGCCAAAACCACCAGGCTCTCCCTGAAAGGCGATAGTGCATGTGTTGTGCGTAGAACGAGCGTTTTCATGCGTGGAACGGTGTTCAGGCAGCGATGATATCATGGCACTTTTCTCCATAGACGAAACAAACAATTTTTTAACGCGTTTGGGACTATTTGTATTCTAACATTTAGGTACATTGGGGATGGGCTAGACAGTATTTTAATAAAGTGTTATAAACGGATCAAGAATATCTTACTCTTTTAGGAGATCCTGGGGGATGACCATTTTATTAGTACTACAATTAAGGAGATGCATTGACTCCTATCTCTCTTAACTTGTGCCTTCCGCTCGTCACATGAAGAAGATGAAGCTCTCTTTCAATGGGACTTTTGGTTTGCTATTGTGTGCTTTTGCGCTCTTTTTTGCTATTCTATTATTTTGAGAAAGGTTTCATTTAAAATGGAAGCACAGGAATCACTACCCGCGATTCATGTCTTGCTACAAGCTCTGGAAGAGGAGGGCGTTACTCATATTTTCGGCGTTCCCGGGGGACCTCTGGTCCCTTTATTTGAGGCTCTGGATAACAGACAACGTATTCAACCCATGCTAGCCAAGCATGAAGAGGGCGCTGCGTTCATGAGCGAGGGGTATGCCCGCGTACGACGCGGGCTGGGTGTCTGTTGTGCAACAAGTGGACCAGGGGCGACAAATGCCCTGACAGGGGTTGCCAGCGCCCATAGCGATTCGATTCCCGTACTGGCATTGACGGCTCAGGTCTCTACCAGTGTCTTTGGGATGGGGGGCTTGCAGGATAGCAGCAGTGGCAATTGGAATGTCGATATTGTTGATGCGTATCGCGCTGTCACAAAGCTGTCTCTGATGCTTCAGAGTGGGGCGCAAATGCCGCATATGATCCGGCGTATGCTCCGTTCTGCGCTGACCGGGCGCACCGGGGCCGTTCACCTCAATCTTCCCGCTGATGTGGTCAAACAGCCCGCGGCGGCAATGGAGCGGCCTATTTCTGCCTATCGCTCGCATGTCGTGCCCGCTGGCGATGCGGAAGCTATCGAGCAGGTGGCTAAGGTGCTCCAGGGGGCCAGAATGCCTGCGCTTCTGGTTGGACACGGGATCAATCTCTCGGGGGCCTGGAAATCATTACAACGTGTCGCCGATACTTTACATAGCCCTGTCGCGACCACTCTCAAAGGGAAAAGTGCTTTTCCCGAACGCCATCCTCTTTCTCTGGGCGTCTTTGGCTTCGGCGGCCATCCTCTGGCGGAAGCGTGTCTCTGCTCTGAAGAGGTGGATGTGCTGGTCATTGTGGGGACGAGCCTGGGCGAATTTCAGACGAACGGCTGGGATCGACGTCTGGCACCCAGAGATCGCATTATTGTGCAAATCGATATCGATCCACAGATGATTGGCAATATTTATCCCATCAATCATAGCATCCTCGGCGATGCCAATTCTATCCTCGAAGCACTTGCCGATCGGTTGACTTCATTAGCCCCGGACGCACCGCGCGAAAGGTTTCACCTCTGGGAACAGATGCGGGCAAAGACACCTCGCTACTATCAGGCGGAAGCTCTTCAGGGTGAGAGCAAACTGCTCAAGCCGCAGGCGGTGGTCGCGAAGATGAATGATGTGTTGCCGGACGATACATTGTTGTTTGTCGATAATGGAAACTGTCTCTCGTGGGGCGGTCAGTTCTATGAAGCTCGCCAGACGGGCACGGTGTTTTTCGCTACGAATGTTGCCTCGATGGGATATTCGGTTGCCGCCGCTATTGGAGGCAAAATCGCCTCTCCTGCGTCCCCTGTCGTCGCCTTGCTTGGCGATGGTGCATTTGCGATGAACGGTATGGAGGTCCATACGGCCGTAGATTATGACGTCCCTGTCATCTGGGTCGTCCTCAATAATGGTGGGCACGGTATGGTCTATAACGGCGAATCTCTGCTCTCTGGCAAGTCATATCTGACCGTCTTCCGTCAGCCCTTAGATGTCAGTGCCATTGCACGTGGCCTGGGGGCGCACGTTTTCAAGGTGCACGATCTCGCTGCATTTGAAGAGAGCTTACAGGCGGCTCTTGCCTTGCAGGCTCCCTGCGTGCTCGATGTAATCGTAGACCTTGAGGAAGTACCTCGCTCATTGCTACAGAGGGCAAATACACTCAAAGCTTTCTTTGGAAAGTAGCCGAAAACGTAGACAAGAAAGGCGCACTGCCATGTGCAAATCAGTGTGCGTTGAGCGACTATGTCATGCGTAAGCTTTCTTATGTGCCATGCACACATGTGGTTTGTTGAGTGCTCCTGTAAATGGCGAAAGATGAATACCTGAGCGAGATGGGCTTATTTAAAAACCACCAATCTTTATGGCAGCGATCGTATGAATTGCTGCGTAGCCAGCCGAAACGTGTGGGGATCAAGAGCGCAGGATATAGCGTACCACCCAACGTTCGCCACAATGACGATCCCATTTTTGAGCAGATTATAAAAGATAAAAATGCACAGGGTTTTGCGGAGGCGGATCTCTTTACCGGGATGAAGGATCGACGCTATCTGAAAGACGGTGAGCTGCTTGAAACATTGATGATTATCGCTGCGTCTCAAGCGATCCATCGCGCAAACATGGAGCCTAAGGATATTGATCGGCTCTATGGCTATGCTTCGGTACCAGAGTTTTATACTCCGAATAGTCTCTATATGGTGCATCGATGGCTGGGGCTCTCTGAGTATGCTCTGGTTATCCCCATCAATAATGAGTTTAGTACTTTTTTATTGGGGGTAATGGAAGCATGCAATGCGATTATCGCAGGATCTAGCAGGCGCGCGCTGGTTGTTTGCGGCACGAACTGGACGAAATTTATGGATTATACGCAGGGCCATGCGCTCAGCGTAGGCGATGGCGCAGGGGCCGCGGTTGTGAGCGATGGTGCCGATTTTGTGCTGCTGGACTATGCGACGCAAACTCTCAGCAATCAGTATGGCGCAATGACGATGCAGGCTCGCGATAGTTTTCAGCCGACTTATAAAATTACGGAGGACGAGGGCGTCCATTCCTTTCAGGTATCTGCTATGCAAGGCATACCCGATATGGTGAATGCTTTGTTGAAACGGCATGGTCTGACCGGGAACGATGTCGCTCTGATCACTCACCAGGCCTCACGCGTCCTTATGGACCATTGGGCGGAGCATATTCAGCCCAAAGAATATTTCAATACGCTGGAGCAGTTCGGCAATCTGACGGTGGCCTCTTATCCTGTGACGCTGGCTTATCACTATCCGACGATTATGTCCGAGTATCTGGTGCTTGCTGCGGTCGGGGTAGGCTATCATCAAACTGCTTTGCTCTTTCGACGCTAGCCTCTTCGTGGAGAAGAGAAGACTGTTCGTACAGGTCTTCTCTTCTTCGTGAGGGGTGACAAATGCTGTTTATTCGAAGGGGACCATGGAGACCATCGCCGATTCGGCATCTTCGAGCCCTTCGTTGCGCATTGCGCTTTTTCTATCGCCACTCAATGGGATCTCCTTCAAGAAGAAGAGCGCAATAAAGGCGAAGCACATGATGATTGTGCTGAGTACGAAGACGTTGTGAATGCCGTTGGTTAAACCAACTTTGATCGCCTCGGTCAACTGGTTGTACAGGGGATGCCAGGATGCGCCAAACTGTTGCGCCAGACCTGCCTGGACCTTCCTCTGGGAGTCGGCAGAGAGCAAGATGTTCGGATCGTCAAATGTATTGATCGCACTTCCCAGGGCCGCTTTTGCCGCCGCTGGCAGCGCTTTGTGAAACTCTGGAATATACGACGAGTTCAGGACCGAGCCCATCGCCGCCACCGCCACTGTACCGCCAATCGAGCGGAAAAATGTCAGGCCCGAGGTCGCCTGTCCAATCTTCTGGGGCAGCGCGTTTTGTACAATTACTGTATAGATCGACATGCTGAAGCCCAGACCCAGACCGAGTACGATCATTGAGATGATCAGGTCCATGGTCGTGGAGTTGACATTCAGCTGTTGCAGAAGTAGCGAACCACCAACGGTGATGATCATGCCGGTGAATGCAATCCATTTGTATTTGCCAAAGCGCGAGACGAGCATTCCGGAAATGATGCTGCTCAAAATGAGGCCGCCCATCAAGGGGATCAGGCGTAGACCCGAATTGGTTGCGGAGATGCCGAGCACGCCCTGCGAATACAGGGGCAGGAAGACGATGCAGCCGAACATACCCATACCGGTGATTGCGGTTATGATGATCGAAACGCTGAAAATGCGATTCTTGAACAGGCTCGGGTCGATGATCGGTTGCGCGTCGTTACGCTCCAGGCGTCTCTCATAGAGGAAGAATGCCGTCAGGAAGACCAGCGCAGCTGCGAAGAGGCTCAGGATTTGTGGCGAGAGCCACGCATATTGCGAACCCGCCCAGGTGAAGCCCAGCAGGAACGGTACGGTTCCAATGATCAGCAGCACCGCACCTACGTAGTCGATCATGGCTTTGCCCGTTCGCTGGCTATGCAGCGAGGGCATCAAGAAGATCAGGACCAGGAGTGCCAGCAGGCCAACTGGAATATTGACGTAAAAAATCCAGCGCCAGGATGAGTTGTCGGTGATCCAACCGCCAATTGCCGGTCCAAGCACTGACGAGAGACCGAAGACGGCCCCCGTGACACCCTGCCAGCGACCCCGCTCTCGCGGCGTGAAGATATCTCCAATCACGGCCATTGCGATAGGCATCAGGGCCGCAGCTCCGATACCCTGAAAGGCGCGGAACGCCACAAGTTGGATCATGGATTGTGAAGCGCCCGAGGCTGCTGAACCCAGCAAGAAGAGGACGACGCCAACCAGGAAGATCGGTTTACGCCCGAAAATGTCCGAAAGCTTGCCATAAATGGGTACCATAACTGTCGAGGTGAGCAGGTAGGCCGTGGTTACCCAGGTATACAAATTGAAACCTTGCAGGTCGCTGATGATACGGGGCATCGCGGTATCAACAATGGTCTGATCGAGCGAGGCGAGCAACATGACGAGCAGTACGCCTGACATCGTCAAGAGCTTCTCGCGCTGCGTATAGTCAGAGGCTGATCTGTTTTGCTTACCGGAAATATTCCCCGCAATCACATCCTCCCTGCGCGGCTCTGTTTGAGTGGTTGCCATAAGATGCCTTCCTTGTTCTTAGTTGTCTATAATAAAATGGATACGAAGGTATACCGTACTTTGCGATATAGCGATACACACGTTGATCAGCCCTGATCAATCATCTCACGAATACCCCATGACGTATAGGTGATAAAATGACTACGTAGTTATTATTGTGACTTATAAGTCATGAAATGTCAAGGGGGTAATAAAAAGAGCAACCCATTTGTCATGGATCGCCCTTTTCCTGCGTCCGTTGCCAAATCCTCGAAGAAAGGCAGAGGTAGGGATCGGGCTTTATGCCGATCCGCGCGAGCCCCCCCGCTAATCCCGAATATCATGCCCCATCTGCCTATTGCCAATTGTAGAGGCGCGGCAGGTCTGCGCCCGGCTTGGTTAACAGATGCCTGCGGTACCTGCCGGGAAGCCCGCGCAGATATCTTTTTTCTCCAGATAATGATCGGCCAGAACCGTAGATGCGATATTGCCTCGATCGATACTAATGGGCGCATCGAGAATAGAGGGAATTTCGGCACCGTCGTACGTCGTAGTGACCTGATTATGCGTGAGATTCGTCGTCTCCGCTCCGCTATAAAGCGCTTTGACCAGGGCTCCCGTCGATTGAGCCTCAGAGGTCGTAGGCTTGTAAACGGTCATGTTTTGCTGACCGGCGAGAATAGCACGAATGCCTGCAAGTGTGGCATCCTGACCGGTGACCAGGACTTTGCCATTCAGACCCACCGTTTTCAGCGCTGTGATCACGCCACTGGCCATACCATCGTTTGCGACATAGGCTATTTGAATATTGTTTTGTTGCTCGGCAAGCATGGCTTCCATCTCGGCCTGAGCATTCGTCGTTGTCCAGTCAGGCGTAAAGGTTTCCGCGATATTTTTAAGGGTGCCGTTGGCTAAGAGGGGATCAAGCGCTTCATGCGCTCCCTGGCTGAAGAGCAGCGCGTTGTTGTCCGTCTGTGAGCCACTGATAATGGCAAGATTGATCGAGCCGTCCTTTGCGTATTCCTGGTAATGTTGCGCGATATACTCGCCTTGCAATTGCCCTACGCGCAAATTATTGAAGGAGACATAGTAGTCGAGATCTTTCGACTGAATCAGACGATCATAGGCGATCACTGGCACGTTTTGCGCCTTTGCCTTCGTGACGATAGCCGCAGCTGTCACGCTATCGTGAGGCGCAACAATCAGAATGCAATCGCCATTTGCCAGATCGGCCTCGGCCTGCGAAATCTGCGTGATTTCGTTATCCTGACCATTCTTATAATCGATCTCAACATTGGGAATCGCCGCCTTCACGGCTTGCACAAGCGCGGGATGATCATTGGTCTCCCACCTCACTGACGATGTCGTTTCGGGGAGCAGAATGCCGACTTTCGTACATCCTTTTCCCCCATTGGCCGCAGGTGCTGGCGCACCACCCATACTCGGACTACTATCGCAGGCCGTCAGAACTATGCTAATAAGAAGACATAAGCTCATGAATACGGTCCGATAGATGGGATAACGCCGATACCGATGCATACTATTCACGTTCATCTATCCTTTTACTTACGTTTGTTATTCTCCAACTACTTTGCGCAACTGCGAGATCACGTCCTCTAGCTGATCTGCGGCATCAGAGGCTGAGGTAGCGCCTTCGAGAAGTTGATTGGTGACCTGGGTCGTAATGCGTATTGCCGTTGATAAGCGCTTGCTGCTTTGTTCCTGATGAGAAGCCGCCTTTTCCAGATAATTTGCGGTGGTCACGATCTCGCTCAGGCGCTGCCCTACGAAGCGCGCATCTTGCTCCCGATTTTGTAAGAGTTCCCGACCCATTTCGTCGAGTTTGTGCGATGCAACACTGCTGGCTTCGGCATAGTATTGCACTGATTTGAGCCCGGTCTGCGCAGAATCAACGATCCATTTTTGCTCAACAGCGGTCGCACGCTCCCGATTTGCCAACGTTTTGAGCATATCGCTGCTTTGAATGAGCAATGAAACAGATCTGAGGATAGGATTGGTAATACTACGTCCAACCACTAAACCGACAATAGCCGCGATGACTGTGACGATGGCTGCGATCAGGAAGAGATAAAAGTCTTGCTGTGTTGCCGCCTGCGTTGTGGTATTGACGGGCCGCAGCACAAGGTACGTCCAGGGCACGACCTGGCATTGCGCCTCATACGCCTGGTAACTCTGATCGGTACGTGCTGGCGTAAATTGAAAGAGGGGGTTGGCCTCTGTATCGTCTATTTGTTTCACCAGTTCTGGATCGTCCAGCGTGGTAACCGCTGCATGGCTATTGCCGTAGAGATTTTCA
>DATJHM010000043.1:0-10885 GCA_035493895.1 Ktedonobacteraceae bacterium | reverse complement strand
CGCAGAGGTAGGGGATGTGTTTTCTACCATCCCACGCGACCCCCACCGACCACCTTGCCCTTCCACGAACCCGTTCCGCCATCGATTGAGACGGGAGGTCAAACCGAACCATTCTTCGGTTGATGCGTATTGATCGCGCTTCATGCCGGTCCGCGTGCCCCCCCGGCCATCTCGCCGAAGCGCAGAGGTAGGGACCGTGCTTCATGCCGATCCGCGTCCCTCACCGCCTGCACATCGACGCCCTACCCTTTTACCGCGCCCGCGGTTAATCCCGTAATGAGATAGCGTTCGGCGAACAGGTAGAAGATGATCGCTGGAATCATCGCGATCGAGATAAAGGCCATGACCGAGGCCCAGTCCGTGCTGAACTGCGATTGGAACTGCGTGATACCCAGAGGAAGGGTCCACAATTGCGGACTATTGAGCACCAGGAGGGGCAAGAGGAAGTTGTTCCAGCTCGCGACCATCGTGAGCATACCTACCGTTGCCAGCGCGGGACGGGCCAGTGGCATCAACACACGCCAGAAGAAATCAACCTGTGTGCCCCCATCAATATAGGTCGCGTCTTCCAGTTCTTGCGGCACATCGCGGAAGAAGTTGCGCAGAATCAGAATGGTCACGGGCAGCCCAAAGGCGACCTGAGGCAGAATAACCGCCAGCAACGTGTCGATCAAATGGAACGTACGCAATGTGATATACAGCGGCAGAATGGCCATTGCGAAGGGGAAGAGCAGGCCAATCAGCATAATGTTAAAAATTACCTCGCGTCCCCGGAACGGCATGCGGGCAAAGACAAACGAGACCGGGCAGGCGATGACCATGAGCAGGCCAACCGTTGCCAGCATCACGATGATACTATTCTCAGCCGCTTGCCAGAACATGCTCTGTGTCAGCACATTGGCATAGTTCTGCCATTGCCAGGCAATCGGCAGCGAAAAAGGCGAATTGAGTAGCTCACCGCTTGTCTTAAATCCCCCGATAAAAGCGGTTAAGATCGGCACCAGCACAAAGATCGCCACCAGCACACAGATGACATAGCGTGGGAAGAGTTGCACGTAGAGCCGCATCATGCGACGACGACGTTGAAGCACGAGGTTTGCTTGCAGGGTCGCGCGAGGATAGGTAGGAGTTTGCTGGATTGTATACATGGATTTCCTCTTCTGTTATGCTGCTGCCTCAGTGAGGCTACCTTCGACCTCTCTGGCCATAATAAAGCGCTGATACATGATCGCGAAGATAAAACAGAGCGCAAATAAAATCACACCAACGGCACTGCCGTAGCCCAGGGCAAAACTCTGGAAGCCATATTTGAAGAGATAGGTTGTCATCGTTTCGCTACCGTGTACCGGCCCTCCCAGGCTCATGATCCAGATCAGATCGAAGTATTGGAGCGAGCCCAGCGCAGAAATGAGAATGGTGAGGCGAATCGTATTGCCCAGCAGGGGGATGTGAATAAAGCGCATAATCTGCAACCCGGATGCGCCATCGATGCGTGCCGCTTCGTCGATCTCGTCGGGAATATTTTGCAGGGCGGCAACATAGAGTACCATATGAAAGCCGAAGTATTTCCAGATCATCACGAGAAAGATAGACGGAAGAACGATCTTTGGATCGGCCAGCCAGAGCTGCGCCTGATAGCCTGGAATCACATGTTGCAGGACAACGTTGAGACCACTATCTGGCCGATAGATAAACTGCCAGATAAGGCCCGCAATAACATCTGAAAGGATGTAGGGCATAAAGAAAACGGTGCGGAAAAAGGTACGGCCAGGGAGCGTTTTGCCGATGACCAGCGCGATGAGCAGTGAGAATGGGAGCTGGATCAGCAGGGAGAGTACAAGGATGAGCAGGTTGTGCCCAATGGACCCCAGGAAGATCTTGTTCGAGAGCGCCAGCTGGTAATTTTTCAGCCAGACGAAATCTGACAGAGGCACCAGACCATTCCAGCGATAGAGGCTATAGTAGGCGGCCTGGATAATCGGCAGAAAGACAAACACGATGTAAATGATGGCGCTGGGAAGCAAAAAGAGCAGAATGATATTCATGCGCCTGAGAGCGCTCTGCCGGGAGCGCCTTGGCGGCTGAGACGATGTCGTCTCGGTTGCCGCAGGGGTCGGTGAGATCAGTTGCATAGATCGCTCCATTTCAGGTGTTCTCTTTATCTCAAAGAGCGAGGTAAAAGCTGGAGGAAGAGCCGGAAGGCCAGCGCTTCCTCCAGAGATAGGTATTCTGCTGTTTCTGATTCTATGGTTGCAATTCTGTAGCAGCCGAGTCCTCAACGGCTTTGGCCGCCGCATCCGGGGTTAAGGTTTTTGCGTACAGACCCTGCACGGAATCAATGATTGTCTGTCCGACCGCCGGGGGAAGGTACTGATCATAATAAAGTTGGAAGTAAGGAGCGTTGTTCACCATCTGCCCAACCTCCTGCAACAGAGGATTGGATACCGAGCTGATTGTGCCTTTGATGGTTGGCAGCGCCAGACCCTGTTTGCCCAATGTGTTTTCGGTATCAGCGCTGATCAGGTAGCGCAAGAAATCGAGCGTTTCAGGAGGCGCATTTTTCCCGACTGCAAAACCGTTGCCGCCACCCAGAACATCGGTCGGGTTGCCTTTTTCACCAGTAACCGTTGGGAATGGGAAGAAACCAAGCTCCGGCCCTTTTTTGTTCGTGGCAGCGCTTGCATCTGTCGAAGGAGCCCACTGCCCCATCAGTTCCATCGCCGCTTTGCTGTTGCCTATCAGTGTCGACTGATCGTTATACGTTGCACCAAGGAAGCCCTGCTGGAAAGGATTGAGCGCGATCAAGTCCTGAAGATGTTTGCCTGCTTCAACATACGGCGGATCAGCGAACGAGCCGGTGCGCCCATATGCTTTGTCAAATTCGGCCTTGCCACCCATGCGGATTGCGAGATAGACCCAGTAGAAGTGGCCGGGCCATTTATCTTTTTCGCCGAGGGCAATCGGCGTGATGCCCGCGCTCTTCAATTTCTTTACATCCTGCAAGAGATCATCCCAGGTTGCAGGCGGTTGTGCAATGCCCGCTTTCGCAAAAAGCGCTTTATTGTACCAGAAGCCCACGGCCCCCATATCGAAGGGCACGCCATAATATTTGCTGTCCTGCCCATAGACGCTCAATGCTGCCTGATTGAAGGAATCACCCCAGCCATTCTTCTGAAGCTCTGGCGTGATATCCTGGACCAGACCGGCTTTGGCATATTGGAACAGAACTCCTCCTCCCCAACTCTGGAAGAGATCGGGAGGATTGCCCGACTGCATATCGGTGGCAAGTTTACTTTTGAATGCCTCGTTTTCGAGTGGCGTGATCTTGATGGTGACGTTGGGATGGGCCTTCATGTACTTGTTCGCGATGTTTTGCCAGATAGATTTGGCTGGATCTGTCGTTTGAATATGCCACCAGTTAATGGTCACTTTCGCAGGACCGGTCGATGAGGTGGCGCCGCCACAGGATGTGAAAATAAGAGTGAATAGTATACCGAGTATGCCCAGGTAGAAACGTTTCTTCATGGCCGAGTTCTGTTCCTTTCTGGCAATTGCTTTACGTCTACAATTGCTATGCAACTTTGCATCTGACAACCCATCTCTGTGTTATTGTGTCTTTAGTCAGCGTGGAACTCTGGTCTAACGTCACCGCGTTTTTTCATACTGATCTATACATTCCCCTCTGTAACTTCGTTCTCACATTGCTATTTATCACTCTATCAATGGAGCGAGAAGGTCCAGCTTCAATGTATGCGATCCAAAAAAGTTCCCAATCCTCCTTTCTTCCTGGTACACCTCGCTCGCTCGCAGACGGCTCTTATCCAGGGAGAATAATGTGCCTGACGGAAATTGACATGACGGCACACGAATAACGAGCCTGACAGACTATTCAATGCGTTCTCTTTCTCCGCCAAACTTGGCATACAATGCAAGCGTATACTGAGGAATAGAAACAAAGTCAGTATGAGAAATGATAAACACTTTGAAAGTCAAGTTGCTCAAAAATAGTTATTGGGATTGCAAACGCTTGCAATACTATGAGTAGATATAACATGTATTTTGATGTTTGTCAAACCGTAAACACGTGTACATACGTCACATGAAAAATATGCGAGATTATTGCTCGTAAACGGGAGAAAACAGGGGATTTCATTCCTTCTCATGTGCCAGACTTGCCCCACGTGATGCATGCCATCTTGCCCAATAATGTTGTGCAGGACAATGCGCTCTATAGTGTTGCCGCGCTGAGCGCCGATGATGTCTGGGCCGTTGGCACTTCCTATGCGGGCTATCAGGGACTATACGAGGGTCACACACTGATAGAGCATTGGGATGGTCACTCCTGGCAGATCATTCCCAGTGCCGATTAATCTTTTGCTACCTGCACTCACGGATGGTCACCGGGGGGGATGGTTAAATGCATTATTTTTACATCTGAGCAGATAGTATATCATATGCTACCTGATCTCATAGTCTCAATGCCACAATACTCCTATGAATAGTACTCTGGTAGCATGCCTGTAATGCCCTCGTCTGCTATACTACGGCATCAGGCACTTACTATTCTATTTTTAGGAGATATCAATGGATCTATTCGAGCAAACGCAAAAGCTCAAACCTCTGACGCAAACCAACACACTCAAACAAGCTGATCTGGTCGAAGAAACGAAAAGTCCGAGCGAAGACCGTATGTCATTGCTCAGCGACGGTATTTTTGCGATCGCCGTTACATTGCTTGTTTTAGATATTAAAATCCCGCTTGACGATACGCATGCCAGCACGCCTCAAGCGCACGCCGCCTTCATTCAAGCGCTCACAGGTGATTTTCTTTCCGACACGCTATTCTATATCATCACCTTTGCCGTCCTGGCCTCCTACTGGTTAAGTCATCGTCGTTTGACCAACGTGATCCAACGTGTCGATAAAACCTTCCTCTGGCTCAATCTCGTCTTCCTGGCCTTCGTTGCCTTTGTCCCTATCGCCACCAATGTCTCAAAATACTCCCAGTTCCCGGAAGCGGTCATCGTCTATACCGTGGTGCTGGCCGGTTGTGGGTATTCCGCGCTACTCCTCTGGATCTATGCCCTTGGCAATAATCGCCTCGTCTCTGTCGACATCGATAAGAAAAGCGTGAGATACCGCCTGGTCGGAACCGCGCTCACCCCTACATCTATGCTGTTGAGCCTGCTTCTCTTATTCATCCCAAACTTCACCCCGAGTCATGTCTTCTTTTCCTGGTTCCTCCTACCCTTCATTAGCCTCTTCTGGAACCTCTTCTGGGCAAGACGGGACAAAAGCGAAAGCGAAGAGGAACTCGCAGGCTAATCCCCCCCGTCGCATTTTCGAAAAAACGCCGCAATTGCACTATCGCAATTGCGGCCCTCTTACCTCTTTTACTCGCATTTAGCTGCACATCCGCAATGCAGGATGTTCATCTTACTCGTTCCACGGAGACTGGAGAACAAGCTCGCAAAAATTCGGACTCTTGTAGCCGGGAATGAAGCGTTCACAAACGTTCGCTTTAATGTTGCCAAAGGTCGTCTCCGGTTTGTGTTTGAAGCCCTCGAAAAATGCAGGCAGGATCTTATTCTTGAAGCCATCACGCGGAAAGGCCGCTACGATCTGCGTACGATTCTCATCTGTGATCTCCTGAAAGCGATCGCCCATCACATCGTAGCCAACGCCGTGATAGAGAAGCGCCACAACAGGCTCCTTATATTGCGCAACGCCTATCGTCGTATGGAGCGCAATCGCATCCCACACCACCTGCGTCGTCTCACGGGGGATGTCATGTTGTTCAAGGAAACTCCTGGCCGCATTCGCCCCATCTACCTCGAACCGCTTGTCCTTGCTGCTATAATGGGGAGTCAGCCCGAGATCATGGAACAACGCGCTCACATACAGCAGTTCGGGATCATACTTCTCGCCATCTTCGCGCCCTAAGAGGGAGCCGAAGAGAAAGACGCGATGCGAATGGTTCCACAGTAATGGATTGCCATATTCGCGCAGTAGCCCTGCTGCTTCGTTTGCCAGTTTGCTATCGGGAATTTCGACGCTTGCAAGATTTTTTGCCATAATGCTATGCTCCTACTTGACCACGTAATCGGGTCGTTGCCTCTCTATTGAGGGAGACAAAAATATTCATCACTCCTGACGACTGTTTCACCAGATCGTCGTTTACAACTAGCAGACAAAAATGTTCTTCTGTATACACGCTGTTTGTCCAGAAAAAATTTCAGGACTATTTATGCGTAGTATGACAAATTATTGCCACAGTATAACTAAACTATCCATTGAAACAGCACGGAAAGGATTCTTTGATGAAATTGCCATTGCCTGAGGGCAATACGTTTATTCGCGCACTGTTACGGGAACAGTGGCATCTTGAAGTGACCGGTATCCATTTCATTCCAGTTGGCGATTCTGCCTACTCTTACCGCATAGAAGTATCGCCAGACAGCCGCTATTATCTCAAAATTGTTGACCAGCGGAGCCCCACCGGACAGAGAACGGCGGCTCATATGGAGTTTTCACTACCGCTTCAACAACTTGTGGCACAATTACATCTCGCTGGCGTACAGGCCCCACATCCCCAACCCACCAGCACTGGAGCGCTTTCTGCCATCCACGAACCATTTCTCTGCGCGCTCTACACCTTCATCCCGGGTGAGACACTCGCCAACGCTTATCCTCTGTCTCCTGCACTGGTCCAGCGCATCGCTCAGGCGCTGGCAACCTTACACGCCGTCCAGATCCCCGCATTCCTTCGCCAGCGATCACCTCAGGATAACCTCACTGCCCCTTTCGACGCAGATCTCCTCGCCGATCTGACCGCGCTCTACACCATCTCTGTGCATGACGCTCCTATCCTCCAGCGGCTGCGCGAGGTTGTCTGGCCTCAGCGCGAGCAGATTCGCGCATTTCTGGTCCACAGCCAGGAGTATGCAAGAAAAGCGCAACAAACCCCTGTATCCTCAGTGCTCTGCCACGGAGATGCCTGGGGTGGAAATATGATAGTATCTCCTTCAGGTCAGCTCACCCTCCTGGATTGGGAATCGGCGGTAATCGCACCACCGGAGCGGGATGTATTTCCGTACATAGGCTATATTGGTCCGGACTTCGCCGCCTTCGACGCTGGCTATCGGCTGATCCACAAAGAGCCGATGCACTGGCACACGGACTGGCTGGCCTACTATGCCTATCGCATCCAGCTAAGAAATCTGGCGCACTGGCTTCACAATGTGCTCCACGAGCCTCTCGACGAGGTGCAACGTGCTAACGATGTGACCATGATCGAGCACCATTGCCTGGATCGATTGGAAAGCGTAGAACGTACTATGACAGCGTTGGTCGCACGCAGCACGGATGGCGTGGTAGATATCTGAACCTTAAGCAGCATGATGACGCCCAGGAAAAGGCCCGCCAGGCTCGTAGGGACGCCATGGAGGCACGGAATGGCGTCCGGGAACTCGCGCGATTCTTCTCGCTCATCAGACGTGGCGTGCCACAAAAAACGTGTGCCATAAACATTATGCCGGTCCAGAAAGAATTTTTGTATACACACGTTCTTTTGGCGTTGAGAGGAATAGCGTACTTCAGTGATACTCCTCCACGCATCCATAAGAAAATAGCAAATAATAACATAAAACATCATTATCTCTACTTATATGTTTACTCACTTGCTATGTAAAAACGCTCGCTAAGTGTGCTCTGTCCATGTATAATGAAGAACATGAATATCAACCATCCAGCCATATGGCAACGTTCATCCATCATTTGCTACTAACGTAAAAGGAGTGCAACGCGATGCCAACCTCACCTGAACCCGGGCGCGAGCAACCCAGCACCTATTTTGTCCAGGATCGCTCTCTTCAAGAGGAACTCAACCGTTTACAGGTCCAGGATCATCTGCTCACAATTGGCATGGGGGGCGTGCTGCCAGAGCAACGCGATCCGACCGCCTTCTCGCACGTCCTCGACGTTGGCTGCGGGACCGGTGGCTGGCTCATTGAGCTGGCGAAAACCACGCCGACCTGCATCAGATTGGTGGGCGTGGACCCGAGCCTCACGTTCATTGAGTATGCGCGTGTCCGGGCCGAAGCTGAGCAGGTGAGCGACCGCGTGGAGTTTCACGTCATGGATGCTTTACGTATGCTCGAATTTCCCAACGCCTCCTTCAATCTCGTCAATCATCGCTTTGCGACGAGCTGGCTGCGGACCTGGGACTGGCCCAAACTGTTGCAGGAGTACCAGCGCGTGAGCCGTCCAGGCGGCGTGATTCGCGTCACCGAACCCGAACTGGTCGCAAAGAGTAATAGTCCAGCCGGTTTGTTGCGCCTCTCCGCACTGTTCCTCCAGGCATTTTACCAGGCAGGCCACCTTTTTACCCTGACGGGCGAAGGCGTGACCAGCGAACTGGCCCGCCTGTTGCGTCAACATGGGTTACAAGAGGTGCAGACGCGTGCCTGTACTCTCGAATATCCCGCCGGTAGCCTCGAAAGGCAACGCTTCCTTGAAGATCTCAAACTCATCTTTCGGAACGTCCTGCCCTTCCTGCGCAAGTGGACGCACGTGCCCGAGAACTACGAGGAACTCTACCAGCAGATGCTGAGCGAGATACAACGACCAGACTTCATCGCCACCATGAATCTGCTCACTGCCTGGGGAACCGTGTAAACGCGGGCCAAAATCGACCTGTTTTCGTGAGATACTACGCTCAATAGAGAATTTATCGTTGCGAAATAGGAAAAGGTATTTCAATGACCGCACAGCATTTTAAGACCATCGTCCTTGATCTCTTGCAGCAGGGCCATCTCGATGAAGAAGCTTTTTTGCAGGAGCTCAACGAGACCGAACGTACTGCCATCGGGACGCCGGATCTCTGGTCTGCCAGAGATCATGTGGCGCATAGGACTTTCTGGCGTCAGAATCTCGTCCTGAATTTGACTGCCATCCTGCAACATCAGGAGCTACCGCCGAGCGAAGAAAGCGAAGAACTGCTCAACGCGATGGCTTTTGAGCAGCACAGGCTTCTCCCCTGGTCAGATATTCTTGCTGAATCTGAGCGCGTCTACGCCGAACTTATCAAGTTGACTGAGCAACTCAGCGAAGAAGATCTGACGGCCTCCAATCGCTTCACCTGGTTTTCCGGGGAAAATCCGCTCTATGCAGCCATCCTGGGCCGGTGCTACGAGCACGACCAGGAGCATCTCGTGCAGTACTATCTCGACCGTCACGACCTCCCGCGGGCGATTCAGATTCGTGAGAAGTGCGCCAGCAGAGTCATTCAAGCTGAGGTGCCAGCATGGGTCAAAGGGAGTTTCCTCTATAATCTGGCCTGCTTCTACGCGCAGCTGAACCAGTTGGAGAAGGCAACCGCTCTCTTGCAGGAAGCGTTGGCGCTTGCTCCTGCTCTCAAAGAGCGGTCAAAGAGCGATCCTGAACTGGTTGCGCTACGCGATCGATTAGCTTGAACAAACCTGGAAATCCGCGCGATTCTGCGGGCCGTTTCTGTCCCATGTTGCGGGCCTCTTGACCCCCAACATGGGACAGGCCCCACCTGACGCCAATGGGAACGTAAAATCCAATCACAACTAAAATAGAAGAGAACCATCTACATCTTCTTTAGCGCTGGATTGAGCAATAGCGTCAGCGTCGACAAAAAATACAATATCCCCATAACGATCAGCGTCGGGAAAAGTCCAAGCCACATCTCGACAAATCCACTCGTAAACGTCCCCAGAGGAACCGCACATAACACGACCGCACTAAAGATACGCGCTCGCATCTCCACAGGCACCCGCTCTTGCAAGATCGTATCCCCTAATGGATTGATTGACGAGACCACCCCCAGTTTCTCAATGTTCCTGTAAAAGAGCAAGATTCGAGAAATTTTATGTGCATCTTATCAGTTATAACAAGTTGAGAACGTTTTATGCTTGCATGATAATGCTGGTGAAAGACACGATTATGGAAATCTCTCAGATTTTAGGAATTTCGCTAGTGGCAAGAGGCCACTATGTTTTTGCAGACAGAGACAAAAGGAGTTTGAAATGACACAACAGGAGCCGGAGCTGCGGAAAGTAGCGCTGGTGGTCGTTGCGCATCCCGATGATGCCGAGTTCATGGCGGCAGGTACCGTCGCAACCTGGGCCGCCGATGGCTGGGATGTGCATTATGTAATCTGTACCGATGCGTCAGGCGGTGGTCCTGATCATGCAGAGGATGTCAGCCCGGAGGCACGCAAAGTCATATCCAATATACGCAAACGCGAGCAGCGTGCGGCCTGCGATGTGCTGGGGGCGAAAGATATTGTCTTTCTGGATTATCCCGATGGACTGTTGGAGCCCTCGATGGCGTTGCGCCGTGACCTCGTGCGTGTGTTCCGCCAGTACCGTCCCAGCCGCGTCATCTGTCAGTCGCCTGATCGCAACTGGGAGCGGGGCTATGCCATCGGTGGCTATCACCCCGATCACCTCGCGGCGGGTACCGCGACAATTTCCGCCTTCTATCCTGCCTCCCAGAATGGCTGGGACTTTCCCGAACTGCTGCAAGAGGATTTGAAGCCGCACAAGATACACGAGATCTATTTCGCAGGCGCGCCAACCGCCAATTTCGCCGTCGATATCAGTGCCACGATAGATAAGAAGATCGAATCTCTGCGTGCCCACGCCAGCCAGCTCGCTGACGAGTTCGACGAGATCGAAGGTTGGATCAAAAAGTGGACCGTCGAAATCGGCAAAAAGCACGGTATGGAGTACGCAGAAGAATTCCACCGCGCCGAAAACCGCTAATCCCACCCCTGCCCGAAAACCGCCCTGCCCCTACCCGGCCAAAACCCATCCACCCAGGAACCGTAGGGGCACGGTGGATTTGCTAGGGCAGG
>DATJHM010000042.1:0-26868 GCA_035493895.1 Ktedonobacteraceae bacterium | reverse complement strand
GCGAGTAGCGCTGGACTACGCAAGGTATTGGCGATGTCTTTCCCTTCTGGAAACGGAAGGAGCGCAAAGATCGATGCGATGACTGGCATGCCAAAGATAATCACGGCTACGCTTACCAGCAAAACAAGCAGACGTATACCGAGCAGACGGCGAATGAGGTGCGCGGCTGCCCCCTGACCATGTTCTGCAAATATTCGTGGGATATACGTTGTTGTTGCATCTTCCAGACCAAAAGCCACGATATAAAGAATAGTATTATATGCGGTCAGGGCAACGGCAAAAAAGCCATATTGCGCTGTGGAAACCTCGTGTGTAATAATGACTGTCAGCAAAAACCATGAAATGAAGAACCAGAAACCATAGATCTGGTTAAATAAATAGCTATGAGGTGTGCGTTTGAGCAGGTTTTGTGCTCCAACCTCACCAATGGATAACTCCGCTTCCAGAGAGGGTAGTGTTGGCTGTGGCGTTGATAATGAATCTTTTGTTGTACTTGATTCTGTACTCATTTTATCCTTGAGTTCTTGTTTATACACATTCGTTGTTCTCTTTTTTAGCATAAAGAATGCCCAAATCCCCAATTCCCGCACGTAACAGCCTTAAAGGCCGTAAATTGATTTTCTGCATACTCTTTATTTTAACTCAAGTTGGAATAAATTGCGCGCTAACCAACCCAAACCTCCCAGTGCCGCGTAAAATTCCAATACGCTGACGTTTGCTGTTACATGCTCTGCGGAGATTACATAAAATGCCCCTACCTTGCTTGTTGCTGCAATCAGGAAGAGGCCCAGACCAATCCACGCTGGCAAGGTGGCATAGAGCAGCGCACGTTGCCAGCTGCGCGAGAGCAGGCCAATCAGCGAGGGTAACAGATATAAGAGTACGGTAATTACTGGCGCAATAGGCGCTGGAAAGGGACCTGAAAGGGCCGCATTACTTGCCTGGGGGAGGATACGAACCCAGAGCTGGGCCGGGACGAGCGCTAGCGTCGTCAGCAAGGTTTCCAGCCCGACAAGACTGAGCACCAGAATTGTTATGAGCTTCGGCGTAAATGTTGTTGTGGTTGCTGCCGCGCTGGAACTTTTTGTAAGCATGACCAATCCTCTATTTCGTGGTGCTGTTCGGAAGTGAGAGCAGACCCATTGTGTATTTCATCATGAGAATACGGCGGACAGAATCGTCGATGCGCGCGGTGGTGATGGTTCCGTTGTTTATTGCCTGCTTGATGTTGTCGAACATTCCCGCGACGTCTTCGGGGCTGGCGGCTCCCATGACGATATCAGCTCCCGCGGCAATTGCGTCAGCGGCGGCCTGATATTCTGAGGCATAGGAGGTCACTCCGCTCATCGAGAGGCTATCGGTCATAATGACGCCCTGGAAGCCCAGTTCGTTGCGTAGAATGCCTGTGACTACTTTACTGGAGAGGGTTGAAGGGATAGATGGATCAACTGCGTTCACGATCTCATGGGTGACCATGACCGCATGGACGAGATTTTGCCGAATGAGCGCGCGGTACGGTGCCCAATCGATCTGCTCTAACTGACTTTTTGCCGCATACATAACTGGAACCCCTACATGAGGATCGACTGCTACGTCTCCAAGGCCGGGAAAATGCTTGAGTGTGCCCACCACTTTGCCACTTTGTTGCAGACCTTGCAAATATGCCCCCGCCATCCTGGTCACCAGCTCGGGATCACTCCC
Organism: Ktedonobacteraceae bacterium; assembly: GCA_035493895.1. Classification (GTDB taxonomy): domain Bacteria; phylum Chloroflexota; class Ktedonobacteria; order Ktedonobacterales; family Ktedonobacteraceae; genus DATJHM01. The sequence goes on along the minus strand of DATJHM010000042.1, from coordinate 25,167 downwards.
GTACGTTCGTGTCGCAAGCTGTGCATTGTAGACGCGCGTGACATCAACCACCGGCGCAAGGTTGAGATTAATGCCATAATTGGCTAAATCCTGCGCATCTTGCAGGCCCGCAGCTCTGGCACTCTCGGGATTATTGGTCATGCCGATTGAGGCTTCGGAGGGACGTGCTCCGTCCAGATCCACTAAACGGTCAACCGCACCACCCTCTTGATCGATCGCAATGGCGAGCGGAATAGGTTTGCTATTCGCCTGCATTTGCTGAATGAGTTCTTTTAATTGCGCGCTTGTTTGAATGTTGCGGTTCGCCTGGAAAATCAGGACGGTGCCAATCGTATATTGCTTAATCATGGTGCTGAGCTGCAAGGAATATTGGTCCCCAAGAAACTGGACAATCATCATCTGCCCCAATTTCTGCTCCAGCGACATATTATTGATAATCATATTGATGTATTGCTGCGGCGTTTCCTGCTGCATTACACCAGGAGTCGTGTGCCCCTGCATCTGCTGCTTGAGCTTTGTCAGCAGATTGGGATCACTGTTCGTGCTCGGTCCTCCAATCACAAAGGCCCAGCCCTGCGGACCGATAAACTGTGCTGCCCCCTCATTGATTGCCCGCAAAAGCAATATCGATACAAGCGCCAGTAGCAAGAGAAGCGTGCCGCGTTTCATCTTGCTCTGTTCTTGCTGCGGGGCAACGGGAGGCGCTGTCGTCTGAGGCGTTGCCGTATGAGCCGGATAGGATGCAGTGGTGATATTCGCGAAATAGGAAAGCCTGGCAAGGGTGGGCACTTTGATTGCCTCAATCTTTCCCAGGGTTGTTTTAAGCAGCCCCTGCAAATAATCTCCTCGCAGCAGGCTATGTCGTGGGCCATCAGGCGTCCTTGGCAGAGCAGGAAGCAGAAGACGCTGCCCTCCTCTTCCTGCGAGGGCGGTGCTGCGCATGGGCGCATCATCATGTGCATCTGTTTGTATGCTTGTTCCTGTGGGGCCGGGCGGATCGCTATCGGAGGAGGAAACAAGGGGATTTTTGCTCGTTTCTAAGAGAGAGAGCGCTTCCTTTTCAGACGAAAGGGTAGCGTCTGGCGAATCAGTAGAAGATGCAGAATCAAGAGAAGGCGTAGAGGAATAGAAAAAAGTAGTATGTTTATTCGGCTGCGGAAAATCTAGTTGTTCACAGGGGGGGAATGGTTCCATACAAAGCCCCTTTCAAATAGAAAAATGCTATTACTACTTTAGTATAGGGCAAAGAACAAAATATACGTTCACAGTGTAATTTATGCTTCCAATGATAGGAACGCTCTATACACAAGGCTCGTAACACTCTATCAGGCTGTTCTCAGATTTTCATTCTGCTATGCTCAGCAAATTGCGCTTGCTTCTTCATCCTATCACAATTTCGCGTTAATTTGCCTGATTGGTAAAGAAAAAGGTGTACACCCAATTGAGAACTAGGACCTCTGCGCGCTTGCTTTACCTCTGCTCGATTGTAACGTTTAAGTTTAAGGGGGGAAAAGACGGTAAAATTTGCTCTCTCATGAGATGTAGATAGCGCATGCACTTTCTGTCTGCTGATTTTTATCCTATTCTGTTCTAAGAACTACTATGATCTGTTCATATGATACGCTTTACGATATACTGTGGCTACCACTTTCTCATACACTAGGAAAGGTTGTCAGGTCTGATGATACAGGAGCAAGACTACAGAACTCCAATCTCGACGCGCAAAGAAGCTTCACAATATATACTTAAACAATTACCTTCTTCTCTATTTGAAGGAGCAATTCTGACGGCGGGTGTGTTACTTGTCAGTGTGCTGGTGATCTGGTTGGTCAATCCATTTCACCTGATCGGATCACTGATACAGCGCCTTCTCAATGTGCTGGTCCTTCCCGCGCATATCCCTGTGTTGCTTCTGTTCCTCTTGCTCTTCTGGGTTCTGGCTACGGTTGCTGCATTTTTCATTGCGCGACCGCTGGCAGTTCTGGCGTATTTAAAAAGTGTGCATGGCGCACAGGAGGAGGCGCATGGACGCTATATTCCCCTGCCGATTTCTAGTCTGGTCCATAATGCCGTGCCGATGGTTGTCAGCAAGGAAGCAGACCAGGAGCAGCAGCGTACGTTGGTGCAATTGATAGAGCAGGAACGTGCACACCAGGTTGTGTTGGGGGAGCCGGGTGCGGGTAAGACGCTGGCATTGCGCACGTATCAGTATGCCATGAGTCAACGTCCCTGGAATCGCATTGTATCGCGTCAGCGCATCCCGGTCTATATTCCTTTGAAAAATTATAGCTTGTATGTGAAGAAATTCGTATTCGGTGACGTGAATGCGGCTGAGGAAGAGTCGGGCGTTCTGCCTGTGACGCTTCTGGATTATCTGGCGGAAAGCGATCAGCCCGGCATGAGCCGACTTGTGCCTTACTGGTCACGCCTCTTGCGTCAGGGACGCTTGCTTTTACTGTGCGATGGTCTGAATGAGGTGGACGAGCGCTATCAGCAACGCATCAGTGAGGAACTGGCGAGCTTGATGAGCACGACCAGTAATCGGCTGGTCCTGACCAGTCGCGAGGTGGAGTATCAGCGACAACCGGCGCTCCTGCAATTGGAGCAGGATGGACAGCTTGCAAGCGTGACGCTCTATCCACTTCAGCCCGAGCAGGTGCACGAATTTATCGAGCATTATGTAGAGTTGCAAGATCAGCACTGGCAGCATACCGCCGGTCAGATTATGCAGGTCGTTGAAAGAAGCCGTCTTCGCTATCACTGTGCGAACCCCATGCTGTTGTTTACGCTGCTGAGCATGATCGATACGATTGGTGTGGGGCGGGGCAAACAGGTGGATACGCGTGGCAGTCTGTTACGAGAGTATGTTCAGCAAACTATCGAGCGCGAACAGCGCCGGGAACAGTGGCAGGGGGATGCGCCAGATGAGCGCGAGGTCATTCGCTTTTTGAGTGAGCTGGCGTGTGCCGGACGCTGGGCCCATGATCGCGATGCCATCCACCTGCGCCTCTCGAAGAGTGGTCCACGCGCCGCCGAGGGCGAAGCTAGCGCCTTGAATTTCGCCGATCTGGCCGATGGTCTGCGCTACTGGCTGGATGAGCATCCCGCCAGTGGACCCTTTGAGACGGAGGGCTATGCTCCGCCGCCATTTGAGCCATTTGATGATCTTGCCCAGTTGGTGCAGTTTGCGGTCAGTGCAGGCTTGATCGAGATTAGTCCGGGTGGAATATTAAGTTTCCGCCATGAACTGATCGCCGAATATTTCGTGGCCGAATATTTCTATGTTGCTGATACGCTCAAACGGACTACCACTTTGCCTATCCATGCGTCACTCTTACGCGATGTTGCGTCCTGGAGCGGGCCAGTCGCATTGTGGGCGGGTCTGTTAGATGATCCCCTGCTGCTGGCAGAACGTTTTGGCGCGTTTGCCCTTAACAATCCTGCCTATATGCCTCAGGCGATTGCCCTTGCGCTGATCTGTGTTGGGGTCGCCTGGGTATTGCCAGAGGATGCTACGGCGAACGATGTGGCATTGACGGAAAGTGTCGCCGAGGCCCTGGCAACTTCGATGCGCAGTAAGACATCCTGTGCGGAACTGGCACGCTATGTGACGGGGTGCGCCGAAGAAGGGGGCGAGGAGGTCTATCAGGCGCTGTTCCCGCTGGTGATGGTCGATGGTATCGAGGAACTGCTGGCTCGCCTGGATTCTCAACTCGTGGCAGAACTGCTCTTTGGCTATTTGCAAGATATTGTCGATAGCGCTACCCATGAAGCGCAGGTCAAGCGCCTGACGCGTGTGCTGGGTCGCTTTGGGCATGAGGTGGTGGGGCGCGCAAATATGCTCTGCCTGCCTGCTCCTGAGCGCAGTTTGCGCCTGCGTGCTGCTGCTATTAACATTCTGGGTGGCACGAACGATGCTGAGGCGGTAGAGCCGCTGATTGCGCGCCTGAGCGATGCCGAGGTGGTTATTGTCGAGCGCGCGACGAATGGACTGATTCGCCTGGGACCAGATTTGACGCTGACACGTGTTTTGCAGGTGATCGAAAAGCAAGAGTCAGGTCCGTTACTCCTGCGTGTACATTGTGCTGCTCTGACGATTGTGGGACGTTTCTTAGCAGATGAAAAAGATGGGCCTCGCCATGTGGGCCTGCCACAATATCAAAGTATCCTGGAGCGGCTTGTGCCCGTGCTGGGTTCGGCGTATCAGAGCGAGGGCGAGGCTCAGCGTCTGGCCCGTGAGATCCTGGTACGCCAGGGACGCAGTGTCGTTGAGAGCAGTGAACAGGAGCAACGTGTACAGAAATTAATCGAACTCCTGGTCCGCGCGCTGGTCGGGCAGAATGAGGGCGGGGCGCGCAATATCAGTCTGGTCCTGCAAGAGATTGGAGCCTCGGCCACTCCCGCTCTTCTGGAGCTGTTAGCGCAGCCCGAAACGGCTACTCGCTTGCATGTCATCGAGATTTTACAGACTGTGCGCGATACGCGCGCGCTTCCTCAACTTTTGCAACTGATGAGCGAGCCTGCTGTCGCCATTCAGCAGCGCATTGCAGAGATCCTGCAAGTATACGCTCCTGAGAGCATTCCCGGACTATTGGATCTTGTGTTGCATGCGTCCGATGAGATGGTGGCTGAGCGCGCAGCTTCCGTGCTGGCTGCCATTGGCGAGACTGTCGTGGAGCCCGTCACTGCCGTTCTGGGGCAGATTATCCCCGGGCGTACACGCTTGCTGGTACAGGTGTTGGAGCAGACACATCAGGCGGCAGCTCTGCCCGCTTTAATTAGTTTATTGGAGACACCTGAACTCGAGCCATTGCTGGCAATCGCTGTGGTGCGTGCCCTCAGTCAATTCTCGGATGTACGCGTGGTCGCGCCCCTGCTCACGGTGCTTTCGTCTTCTTATCCACAACTCTATGAGGAGGCGATTGACTCTCTGAGCCAGCTGGGCGAGGTGGCCTTGCAGAAATTATTGACGGCGCTGGATACGTCGGAAGAGACGGTTGCCACCGCGCGTATTCGCCGTGCGATTCTCGGCATGAGTCCATTTCCCGGCGTGCCTCTGGTGCGGACATGGGGACGTAGCTCGGAGCAGCAGGCCCGTCAGGTCAAAGAGATTATGAAATCTCAGGGGAGCGAGGCGGCTCAGGTTCTCGTGCGCCACCTCCTGGATAACAATGAACGTGTGCGCGAACGCGTGATACAGACCTTGCATGAGATGTCGGGGGTGGTGGTCGTGCCTGCTCTCCTGGATGCGCTGAGCCAGCCGACGCAGCGGCGCGTGGTCAGCAATATTCTGCTCGATTATCCCGATGCGGCAATTGCGCCCCTGGTTGGACTGTTAGGGGAGGCTGAACGTGGTGATACGATCTCGGCGCTGCTCCCACAATTTGGCGTACAGATCTTGCGTCCGTTGCTTGCGGCCTTCGATGACACTCGCCCGGGTGCTCGGGAGCGTGGTCAGCGTATTATTGTGGCGCTGGTGCGTCAGAGCGAAGATCCGCAGGGTGTCTTGCGCGAACTCATCCAGCTTTTCAATCCCGCCCCCACGCCGCGTGCACGTGAGGTTCTGCTGGGTGTTTTAAGCAGCGAGTTAGCCGATGTGAGCTTGCCGGTCTTACTGGAAGGCATGGATGATGCCTACCTCCTTGAGTCCGTATCCGAAGTGTTTGTGCGTCTGGCGCGCAAGCCCGCGCTGTACAATACTGTCGTTGATGCTCTCTTGCAGGCTCTCTATCGCGAAGATCAGCGCCGGGGCGCGGCTACCGCGCTGATTAAAATTGGCGCTCCGGTTGTGACGCAGGTGGGCGAGTTGATTACGGATGCGGACCCCGCAGTCGCGAAGATCGCGCGTGACATCCTGCGCGAAATCGGCGTGCCCTCTCTCTCTTTCATCTGGAGCGCGCACAGTGATACTAAGAATACTATCCGACGCGAGGCCGCCCTCGAAGTCTTTCATAAGATGCGCACGGAGACCATTAAAGATGAGCTGGTCTCGTTGCTGGTCAGTAGTAACCCGGATAACATCGGTATGGCTGTCGCCCTCTTGCTGGAACGCATTCACGATGAGGAGATTCAACGCTACGCCGATCATGTGATGGTGCCGGAACTGGTGGCATATATCCAGATGCATGGTCTGGAGGAAACCAATCTGCGTGTGGTCGCTCTGCTGTTGATGCTGGGAGAGCATGCGGTTATTAATCATCTGATCCAGACCCTGGATGAGTATCCTGAGCATCGCAAGCAGCTCATCTACACCTTTTTACTCCTGGGACGAGAGACCGAAGATGCGCTGCAAGAGGTATTTGTCGATCAAAATACCAGCCCTGAATTGCGTGCCGAACTGGCGACGGTGCTGGGTATGATGTCGGCTCCTGAAGAGGTGACGGAATACGCGCAAAGCCTCAGCAAGTATGGTCTGGCCCCCCAGCGTAGCGGTGCGCTCTATCCAGATCAGCTTACCGTCGGACTTCGCGCGCTTGGTGGCCTTCTGGCCGGTGGGCATTGGGATGCGCGTACGTTGCAAGAACTGAGAGGGTCCAGTATATTGGGGAGTCCAGAACATGAGCTGTTCAGCATTCTCCTGGGCTGGCGCTATGCACCTCAGGTCGAACAACTGCAAAAAGATCTGGCCGCTGAAAAAGAAGCGCACAGCACCGAGGTCGTGAAATTGTCGGCCAGGATTATCGCCGATCAGAAGCGCATCCATACGCTGGAAGATGATCTGGAGGCGTCGCAACAGGAGCATGGTTCACGCGATGAAGAGATGGAGAAGGCGGCTGCCGACCTTGAAACATTAAACGAGGAGCTGGAGCAATTGAGTATGGAGCGCGATCGTCTGCGTGGACAATTGCAGCGCGCCGTGGGCGAAATTAAGCATTTGCGCGAGCAGGTCTATCAGCTCGGCGGCGAACTTCCCGAACGCCGTAGTAGACCCAGCCGACCCAGCCGACCCTGATGTTCTCGCCACCCTGTTTGCTGCGCATCGCTGTAGAGGGGGAAATTTGACACCTTTAAGCAGAACCTCATATACTGAAATGCCATCGTAGAGTCGTTTGTTGGCATAACATGCAGAAGCTCTACAACCAATCTGAATACTGTTGCTATCGGCGCGTAAAAACGTTAGAAAGTTTGAAAGCAGAATGGCAGATCAAGAGCATTTAACTACCGGCTTTGGTATTCCTGTGTCTGATAATCAGCATTCACTGACGGCGGGCAGTTCGGGTCCGACCTTGTTAGAGGATTTTCATCTGGTTGAGAAACTCGCCCATTTTAACCGCGAACGCATTCCCGAGCGTATCGTGCATGCCAAAGGGGCAGGGGCTCATGGCTATTTCGAAGTGACGCACGATGTTACGCAGTGGACCAAAGCGGCCTTTCTCAACAAAGTAGGGAAACGTACTCCCGCTTTTGCACGTTTCTCGACCGTTGGTGGCGAGAAGGGCTCGGCTGATAGCGCGCGCGATCCACGCGGCTTCGCCCTCAAGTTCTATACAGAAGAAGGCAACTACGATCTGGTTGGCAACAATACTCCGGTCTTCTTCATCCGCGATGCTATCAAGTTCCCCGACTTCATTCACACACAGAAGCGCAATCCCCAGACCAACGCTAAAGATGCAAACATGTTCTGGGATTTCCTCTCGCTGACACCCGAGTCGGTGCATCAGGTGACGATCCTCTTCTCGGATCGTGGTACCCCGAAAACATACCGCAATATGGACGGCTTTGGCTCTCATACATTTAAGTGGGTAAATGCCGAAGGCAAGGGTGTCTGGATCAAATATCACTTCAAAACAGAAGCTGGTATTGCGAACTGGACCGATGAAGAGGCGACGAAAATGGCTGGTGAGAATCCAGATTACGCCACCATTGATCTGTTCGAGCATATCGCCAGCGGCAAAGAGGCGGCCTGGACCGTTTCCGTGCAGATCATGGCGCTTGAGGATGCGGCAACCTATCGCTTCGATCCATTCGATGTCACCAAAGTGTGGCCGCACAAAGATTATCCGCTGATCCCCTTTGGTCGTCTGGTGCTCAATCGCAACCCTCAGAACTACTTTGCCGAGGTCGAGCAGTCCGCATTCTCGCCCTCCAACGTAGTCCCAGGCGTAGAGTTCTCGCCCGACAAAATGTTGCAGGGTCGCATCTTCGCCTATCCCGATACGCATCGTTATCGCCTGGGTGCCAACTATTCGTTATTGCCAATCAACCGCCCGGTTTTCGAGCCGCGCAACTATCAGCGCGATGGCGCAATGCGCTTCGATGCCAACGGTGCAGGCAGCCCGAACTACGAGCCGAACAGCCTCAATGGTCCCGCATCTGCGCCATTGTACAGTGCCTCGCCCCTGGACGTCAGCGGCGTAACCGTGCGTACTGGCTATCGCGATCAGGACAACGATTTTGTGCAGGCGGGCGATCTGTACCGTCTCATGACCGAAGAGGCGAAGTCACGTCTCGTGTCCAATCTGGTCGGTCATATGCAGGCCGCGCGCAAAGAAATCCAGGAGCGTCAGGTCATGCACTTCTATCATGCTGACGCCGATTATGGCACGCGTGTGGCAAAGGGCCTGGGCATCGAGATCAAAGTTCCCGTCACTGGCGACTAAGACCCGAATATATTCAAACCATCGCAGCAAGCCGGTGAGCGTAATCGAGAAACGAGAGCGCTCACCGGCTTTTTATTACTATGGGCGACGAAAAGGCTCCCGAGGCTCGTAGGGACGCCGAGGCACGGAATGGCGTCCGGGAACCCACGCGATCCTCGCTAGCTCTCCAGACTAGGCGTGCTTGCAGTCCCCCCATACGCATGAAGTGAAGCTACATAGACCCAGTAGTGGCACGGTGGAGTGATAACGGAACTGTGCCTGCGAACTCGATCGACAATTCTCGATCTTTAGAGGAGCGGCCGTTCACTTCATGCGTATGGGCGTGCTTGTAGTCCCCCTTCCCACCGTGTCGCTTGCCACAGAAAACGTGTGCCATGATGCCTGGCTGCGTATTATTGCCATATTTTTGATATTTATCTGCGTAAAATGTATGATACCAATAAGACGTAATTATCTCTTAAAAATGTGCTTGTATATCGTATCGTCATTTCGCGAGGAAATAATGGATATCATCATACATTGGCTCGTTGCCCTGCTTCCCTGGCTTCCTCTATTTCAGGTTGCCATGTTTCTTGATTGCCTGACCAACAGGTCGATGGAAAAATCTACGAAGTTCGGATGGATACTATTCATCGTACTGGCTCAAGGCTTCGGTGCCATTTGCTATTTTTTCTTTGCTCCTTCTTTTTCGTTACGCAAAATATCCTACATCCTTGGCCTGTTCGCTGGTTTCCTGCAAAGAAAGTACCAGCAGTTCAACCAGTCTCAGAAGCGCAGGCAATCGCAACCCAAAGCCGGTTATGAGCAACCCCTCGGTAACTACGATCAAGGCTATCAGGCGCAAACGATATCGTACCCTCCCGAAGAACGCGAGCCCGAATACATCCTACCAGACGAACAGCCGCAAACCTCCTACCCCCAGCTGCCCCAACAACAACAACAAGACAATCTCTATTAAGCCCGAATCGCCCTCCCAATTTCCCTCAAAAAAAACCTCAAGAATCCTACAGCTTGCCCGAATAAGATAATTGAATATGAATGTTCCTTTTCAGCGCAACAAATCTCAAAAGAACCCTTCAGATATCGTACCATTTGCCGATTATAGAAAATAGGAGCAACAGGCCCCCTTCTCTCAGCGCTCACTACACCAATGTAGCCCGGTGTAGCCATTGATGTAGGGCCAGGACTTCCATCACATCCGCCTTCGTGTAGGATGTGTAGCATTTTTAAAAAAAATCTTGTAGCGTGTAACAAATTCGCAACCACGCCCAGGATAGGTATCCTCACTCTCTCGAAGAAACGCAGAGGTAGGGGCAGCGGTTTATCCCTGCCCGCGGCCCCCACCGGCCCTCTCGGCTCTTCGGTTGATGCGTATTGATTGTGCTTTATGCCAATCCTGTAATGTGTAGCCCGTGTGGGATGTGCAGCCTGTGTAGCCTGTGTAGGATGTGTAGCCTTTTTAAAAAAATTCTTTATGCCAATCCTGTAATGTGTAGCCCGTGTAGGATGTGCAGCCTGTGTAGCCTGTGTAGGATATGTAGCATTTTCCTAAAAATTCTTGATCGCTGTTGTCCCTACCATCCAGGTCTTAAGGCGAGACATAGCATCAGCGGAGCGTGTACGTACAAGATATATACTTCTGGTCGCTGAAATATAGACTGGAAGACCATAGTTACATTCCTTCGCTGCAAGGTACCTTTGAAACGACGATGTAACAGTAGTTACGTCGCCTGCCCTGTAAGCGGAATGTTTGAGCGACAAAAATACTCAATAGCAGCAATGAAGAAATGTTTCATGGACAGCGAAAAATTTTCGTATAACCCGTAATGAGCTGTCAATATGGACCGTTCGTGGATCAGATATCCGTGTAACAGTGGTATCACTTTATGCTTTTTGTTGCTTATGTATGCCCTTCAGATGAATGAGGGGAAAATGGATGAAGGAGATTACCTGTGGTACGATCCAAATACCTGTCTGTGATCATTCCTGTTTATAATGAGGAAGAGAATGTCCCGCGCCTCCATGAGCGCATTCGTCAGGTGCTCGCAAAACAAAATTTTACCTACGAGATCATCTATGTTGATGACGGGAGCCGCGACCGCACTGCCGCTTGCCTTGCCGAGATCGCTAAAAGTGATGAGCATATCATGCTGATTCGCTTCCGCAGAAACTTTGGCCAGACAGCTGCTATGGCCGCTGGCGTGGCGCATAGCACAGGCGAGATCCTCGTGTTTCTGGATGGCGATTTGCAGAATGATCCCGTCGATATTCCTCCTCTATTGGCGAAGATGGAAGAGGGCTACGATATTGTCAGTGGCTGGCGTAAAGAGCGTCAGGATGCCCAGATCAGCAGGAAACTGCCCTCAAGTATTGCCAATGCCCTGATTTCGCACATTACGGGTGTCCACCTGCACGATTATGGTTGCACCCTCAAAGCGTATCGTTACGAGGTGTTCCAGCATTTCCGTCTCTATGGCGAGATGCATCGTTTCCTTCCCGCCTATGCAGCTCTGGCAGGAGCTTCTATCGCCGAAGTACCCGTGACGCACCATGCGCGCACATCTGGCGTATCGAAGTACGGCATCTCTCGTGTGTTTCGCGTGGTTCTCGATCTGACCACGCTCAAATTCCTGGGTAGTTTTGGTACCAGGCCCGCGCACGCTATTGGCATGATCGGATTGTCTTCTCTTGCCCTTGCTGGCGGTGCCTCAGCCCTGGCGCTCGGACGTCAAATAACTGCCACCCGCGCCTCACGCGCTCAGCGCCAGCTAACAGCCTCACGTGCTCAGATCCCTGAACGGCAGGCTGTGACACCGCGCGCCTCACAGGATCGATATTGGTCAATTGCATTGCTCTTTTCAGGCTTTGGCATCCTGAATATTCTTCTCGGTTTGCTGGCCGAAATGGTTATGCGCACCTGCTATGAATCTCAGGGAAAGACGACCTACGTGATACGTGAGATTATCACAAAGACGGCAAACTCCCGCAAAACGAAAAATACCGCGGCCTGATCGCTGTTTCCCTACAAAAAATGTAGAGGCGGGGTTTATCTCCGCCCGAAAGGTTCATATGCGTATACTCATGCTTGCTCCTCAGCCGTTTATGGAGGAGCGTGGTGTCCCTTTCGCCGTCTATCACCATATCAAAGCCTTGCTCGCTATGGGCTTTGAGGTAGATCTGGTGACCTACCATCTTGGCAAAGCAGTCAGTATGCCAGGCTTAACCATCCATCGTATTCCTGCATTGCCATGGATCAAACGGGTCAAAGTAGGGCCTTCACTGGCGAAATTTCCTCTTGATTTCTTGCTGTTCTGTGTCGCTTTCTGGCGCATGTGTCGCAAGCGGTACACCTACCTGCATACGCATGAGGAAGCTGGCTTGCTAGGGGTGATTCTGCATGCCATTTTCGGCGTGAAGCACCTGTATTATATGCACTCAGATCTCTCTCAGCAGATTGTTAGCTCAGAATTTATCGAGAATCCTTTGCTCGTCCGTCTCGTAAAAGCTGTACAGACCTTTATGGTACGACGTGCAGACGCTGTTATCGCCGTCTGTCCAGACATCGAGGTAAGCGCTTGCGAGATGGCAAAAGATACGCCGATCTACCTGATTGAAAACTCGGCGGTCGATGAAGGCTTGCCAGAGCCTCATCCTGCCGATATCGCACGCTTGCGCGCATCTTTACCGCTCAGCAATGGCCCTCTCTTGCTGTATACCGGAACACTCGAGAGCTACCAGGGCCTGGACCTTTTGCTCCAGAGCATGCCTCACATCCATGCTGCTATGCCCTCTGTACGCTGCCTGATTGTCGGTGGGCAGCAAGAGCGAATCGCGTTATTACAAAATCAGGCGCGACAACTGGGTGTCGCGGATGTGGTACAGTTTATTGGACAGCGTCCACTGGCAGAGATCCCTTTATATATGGCTATTGCTGACGTTCTCGTGAGTCCACGTAGCAAGGGGACCAATACCCCGTTGAAATTGTATACCTACCTTCGCTCAGGCAAACCTATACTGGCTACTGCGATCCATTCTCAAACGCAAGTTCTTTCGCCTGCTATTGCCATGCTGGTGCCTCCTACTCCTGAGGGACTGGCACAGGGCGCATTCCAATTATTGCACCATCCGGAGAGTGCGAGCTTGATGGGTCTGCGCGGTCAACAGTTTGCGGATGAGCACTATAGCTGGCCTGTTTTCCTGGAAAGGGCGACACAGGTCCAACGCGAATTTGCCTCCGAGAGCATTGTCCCTCTATCCGATGAGTCAGAACAAGAAATGGCACAAGTGTAAGAGAGAGGAAAAAAGATGCGCTGTCTGGTTACTGGTGCTGCGGGCTTTGTTGGCTCGCACCTCGCTGAACGTTTGCTTATGGATGGGCATGAAGTGATTGGGATAGATGCCTTTATTGACTACTATCCGCGCGAAATGAAAGAATATAATCTGGATGGGCCGCGAGCCTGGAAGTCCTTCATCTTTATCGAAGGCAATTTGCTCGATCTGAGGCTGTTACCTCTGCTAGATGGCGTCGATTGGGTGTTTCATCAGGCGGCCCAGGCGGGCGTACGCGCCAGCTGGGGCGCTGAGTTCCTGCGCTATACCGATTGTAATGTGCTTGCCACGCAAAGATTGCTGGAGACGATCAGATATACGGGTGGCGTGAAGAAGTTCGTGTATGCCTCAACTTCGTCGGTCTATGGCGATACGCAGATTTTGCCGATTGAAGAAGATGCGCCGCTACGCCCTTTCTCGCCTTATGGCGTAACGAAACTTGCTGGCGAAAATCTCTGCCTGCTCTATCATCACAATTTTGGCATTCCGACCGTCTCGTTGCGCTACTTCACGGTCTACGGACCGCGGCAGCGACCCGATATGGCCTTTCATCGCTTTTGTAAATCTATCCTCGCTCATAAACCTGTTCAGATCTTTGACGATGGGTATCAGACGCGTGATTTTACCTATGTCTCTGATATCGTCGAGGCCAATGTGCGTGCGGCAGAGTCGGAGAAGGCGGTCGGCCAGGTGCTCAATGTTGCCGGTGGTTCGCGTGTTACTGTGCGTCGTGTGCTCGATCTGCTGGAAGAGATCACCGATACACGCTTTGAGGTTGCCTTTGAAGCGCGGCAGCATGGCGATGTGCGTGATACCTTCGCCAGTACGCAGAAAGCTCGTAGCCTGTTAGGATACGTTCCCCGCATTCCGCTGGAAGAGGGGCTCCTCAATGAATTTGAGTATGCGCGCGCGTTGTATCCGCAGGTACGGACCAGTGCGCCCATCTGTTAATCATCCTTGTGCAATGTTATACGTCGTGCGCCTGCCTCTCCTCTGAGCGAGGGCGCACGACATAGCCAGGAAATGCGGTGGTAGTTCATTATGAGCGCTCCTTACTCTCTACAAGAAGTTTCTCCTGACGAATCTGCATCAGACGAACAGGATGAGCACAACGAACCTGTCGCGCGCAAGCGGAGCAAGCGGAAGTGGCCTGGTCTGGTTCTCAGAGCAGGCGGCACTATTCTCTTGTTTACTCTTCTCTTGAAATCAATTTCATGGTCCGATCTTCTTCAGAATATATATCACCTTGACGATAGTGTTTTATTGATAGCTGTAATGCTTGGCGTTCTTGGGGTCGTCATTAGTGCCTATCAATGGCAGGTTCTGTTAGATGGTGAGGGCATTCGTGTCGATCTCAGGAAGTTAGTCAATCTCTACATAATAGGTATTGCCTTCAGCCATTTCTTTCCGACTGGTATGGGTGGCGATATCGTGAAAATCTATCATGTAGGGCGGGAAGGGAAAAATTTTGCCGGTTCGGCCTGTGCGGCATTGATGAGCCGTGTGACTGGCTATATCGGGATGCTGTTGCTTTCGCTTCCTGTATTGTTCATCTGGCAGGAGAATTTTAGCCGCCCATTGACAGTTACTTACGTTCTGTCAAGCATACTGATGTGTGCAGGTCTGGTCGTCTCGGCAGGAGTTGTTATGGCATTGCCGCACATACTCCAGGGAAAGTGGGCAACGTGGCGCATTTTTTCTACGCTAGGCAATGTTGGGAGCGCGATACTCGCCAGTATACGCCGCCCATCTTTTATGACTGGCTCAGTCCTGTTTGGGGTGCTGTTTCATCTCAGTGCAGCTCTCAACTACTATGCCTATGGTATGGCTTTGCATTTGCAGGTACCTGTTACCTTTTACCTGGTCGCAATACCGCTTGTCTCGCTGGTCGCATTTCTGCCGTTCTCGATTAATGGCTTCGGATTGCGTGAAAGTGCGCTCGTGTACGTTTTCTCGACGATGCATGTGCCTGGTACCACATCGATGTTACTGGGGTTGCTGGTAGATGCACAGTCTCTTTTCTTTGGCCTCGTGGGGGGGGCGCTCTACCTGGCTATGGGGCGCGCAAAGGCAAGGCTGGAGACAAGAGATGCGCTCGCGGTCGTCCAGGAGGCATCAGCATAGTCAGGGTATGGGCGTTTGTGGGCTGCAATTTTTTCTTCTCAATGAAACAAGAAAAAAAGTAAGTCTGTCATCGAAAGTGACATTGAGGATATGCATATATCATGATGGAGAAATTCATAATGGAAGAACAAACGCGATCAAATGTGCTGGATGCGCCTGAGTCGGGGGGCCATCAGGGGCAGGAGATGAAGGGGTATAGTCGAAGAATTACGCAGAAGACTCCTGCTCTCTTGAGGGAAGGATCGGCTGTGGAGAAGAAGAAGTTGCAGCCAGAGGAGAAGTTTCAGGAACAGGGCGCGAATGCGCAGAAACCACCAGAGACGATTCCAAAGAAGCGAGCAGAGAGTTCCCGTAGCCTTTGGGCGGTGATATGCAGCTTTGCTGCCGTGATTATTGCCATCAGTAGCGTCGTCTTCTATATCATCGGCAATGCGCGCAATGTTACGCTCTATCAGGTCGGCGCACGGCAGAATATCCAGCAGTTTGTCGGAGGGGGCGGTATTGCCTATCCTCGCCAGCAATTTGATCTCTCATACGCCTATGCTGAGCGTGTTGTTTCGGTGATGGTCAAAGCGGGCGACCATGTCACTGTGAATCAGCCATTGGTTAAACTTGATCCATCACAGTTGAATGCACAGATCAACCAGGCCGCAAATGATGTGGCGGCGGCACGGGCCTACCTGATCTCCATTTCCGGTACGCTCAATCAGGTGACGGTCGCCGCCGCACAGCAGCAATTACAGGTCGCGGAGAACCACTACAATTCGTTAGTGGCGCAAACCTCTTCGGATACCTTGAAAAATGGCAATCTGGTCTCGCCGCTGACTGGTACTGTAACGGCTGTCAATATCAATCCGGGTGAAGTGTTTGCTGCTAACGCTGTCCTTATGACCATCATGGATCAGTCAACCATCACTATCCGCGCGAAAATCCCTTTGTCAAATCTGCGTCAGGTCAAGATCGGTATGCCTGCGCTGGTGACACCTTCGGCATTGCCTGATGTGAGTATGCCGGGAAAGGTTTCGTCGATTATCCAGCAAGCAGATCCGCAGACGGACACGGTGGAGACCTGGGTCGATGTACAGAATGTGCAGCAGAACTTATTGCCAGGGATGAGCGCCTTTGTGCGTATCCAGGGTCAGGTGAGCGCTTTTTCTATCCCACGTCTGGGGGTGCTGAATCCAGATCATAACTCGATGGTTTTTATCAATCGCGGCAATAAGGTTTTCCAGCAAACGGTACATGTGGTCAGCCGCTCAGCAAATTTTGTCTACATTGACCAGGGGCTGGTCGCTGGCGACAAAATTGTCTTGATCCCATTAGATAAGATGCACGATGGTCAGCAGATCACTGTATCGCGCATTGAACAATAGAGGCGCTGCTTGTCTGCGCCATGATGCGAAAGGGAACATTGGGATGGAATATCGCACGTGGTCTGTGCAGCGGAGTTGGGTACTGTATCGGGTCATCTTTCCGGTTGCGGCAGGCATGATCATGCTGCTTGCCAGCCTGTTGCCCTGGCTTGTTGATCCGCTGGGCGCGCGCTTTTCAGCGTGGAATCTTGCGCTCGATCTCGGCTGGCAGTTTCGTCTCGGGATATTCAATTACGGCATACTCTGTGTTGCCTGTGCTCTCTCTATATTCCTGGTCGCTTTTCGCGCCTGGAAGACTATACAGGTAGGCGAGCATGATCATCCTGAAGCCTCTCGTTCTTCGAGCGGGTTTGTCGCACGTGCAGAGCTTACGCGTACTGGACTTCTCTGTCTCGTGCCTTTAGGACTGTTTTTCTTGCAGTTTCTGTTTATTGATCTGACCACCATTACGGAACTGGCACGCCATCAATTGCAGGCAATGCTGATCAAGTTGCACCTGGGCTATGGAAGCGCGGCAACGCTTATCGTGATCGACCCTGTAACGTTTGATCCATTGGATCTGCATAGTCGCCTGGCTGTGATTGTAAATAATCTGGCTCCTGGCATTTTTCTGCCTGTGCTCAGCGCCTCGTTGCTTCTTGTGAGCAGGGTTTTCTGGCCGAAACCGGTGTACAACAGCGTCGTTGTACAGCGTGGTCGGCGGCTGGCGTGGCTGCTGGGAGGTGCGCTTTTACTGGGCGTGTTGCTCGGTCGGGGACCAGTCGCGCTGATGAGTAACTTCCAGGCTCAGCATGCACTCTCGATTGGGGATTACAATGGCGCATTAGGATGGTTAGACACAGCTCGCTTGCTAAACCCTGAACTGGATCAAATGTCGTCCTATCATATCGAACGTGGACAGGCGTGGTACTACCTGCGGCCAGGAGAAGAGAATGAAGAGGCTATGTTGTATCTCTCCGCCACGTATCGCCAGCAGAAAGATTACTTGTCCTCTTATGAAGAATTGCTGGTTGCCTGGCATAGGTATAGCCAGCAAAGCTGGGTGCAGGATGAATTGAGTACGACGCTTGCGGCTCTGGCAGAGCAGCGCAGGCCAGTGGCGGGTGCGCCAAACTCCCGCCTGAATAAAGATAATTCTGCTTTACCCTGGTTGCAACAATTGGTGCAGATCGATCCCATGAATGCCTATGGGCATTACTTGCTTGGACGCATTTTCTATGAAGGCGCTAACTATATTAGTTCGTTTTCTCAGATGCAATCAATGCTGGATCTGGTACAGGATACTAACTTTAAATCAGCCGCTTATACCTATATGGGGCTTAATAGTGAAATGTCAGGGCAGCCAGTCCAGGCCCGCAACTTCTTTTTCCAGGCGGTGGACCTGGATACGGGCTATCACAATAATACGGCCCGGCAGGAATTGTCCGGTATACGCTAGATGCATTTTTCTCTACGATCCTGAAATACTATAGAAAGACGACGAATGTGATTGCTCCAGATATACAACCACGAGAGATACCATCGAGAAGCTCGCCCGGCTCTCCATTGCGCAGGCGCTTGCGCTCTTCTGTTGCACGTATGGTGATGGGCGTCACGCTTTTGCTCGCTTTTATCGGCATGAGCTGGTTTGCTTACCAGGTATCGCTGGTCCCTCAGCCACAATCCTTTAAGCCGAATTGGCAAGGTGCACAATGGGTACAGGCTGTAGATTCAAATCAGCCAGTATCCTACTTTCGCTATGCCTCGTCGTTTAATGTGCAGCCTGATGGGGCGTTTGTGACGGTGATGGCGAATCAGGTGTTTCGTTTGTATGTGAATGGCTATTATATTGGTTCAAATGCCAGTGACTTTGTGCGCGGTAAGAATATCAGGGCGCGTATGTTTGATGTCAATACCGCTATCCAGCCTGGACCCAATGTTATTGGCATACGTGTGGCGAATATCGATGGGAAGACGCCGCAGGTACGTGCCACGTTTGGAGCTAGATGGGGCGATACCGTACGCTATTATGGCAGCGGTAGCGGCTGGCTGGCAACAGGAAACTCGGCCCTCGTCTATCCACGGTTGAATAAGTTCAACATCTGGACCTCGCCTTTGTTCCAGGCTACTGGCTGGCAGCCCGCTCAAACGGTCGTGCGTGCAACCGCTGATCCCGATCTCGCGGTCAGTCCTGCTGTCTATGAGCAGGGCTTGCCTCAACACTGGCTCAGTTCAGGGGGGAGCATCGAAAGCTACTTTGTGCGTCAGGTGGTGATCCCTTCTGATTCGACGCAGACCCTTTTACGCGTGATCGCTACAGGCGAGACCGACATTTTTATTAATGATCATCTGTATATGATCTGGAATGATCAGGTTGCTGTTCCTCAGATCAATGTGATCAATTACCTGGACTCTGAAGAGACGGTGGTGAATTATCGTAAAGGTCTGGTGATGGGCGTCTATGATATCACTCCCTACTTGCATTCAGGGGCAAATACTATTGCTTTACATGTGCTCTCTCCTGGTACCAGCACGGCGAAGGTGGGTCTGGATACCTATAAAAGCGCGGTCTCTCTTGATATGCTCTCTGGTCATGGAGACACTTATACCAATCTTCTGGCATCCGATGATGGCTGGCATGCCTCTCCCACGCCGGTAGCAAACTGGACGAGCGCAAATAGTGCCGCTTTTGCCTGGGGCCCTCCTACGCCGGTCGGTCGTCCAGGCGAGAATAGTACCTCATACCTGCCCGATAGCACTACGCCACTGAATGAGCAGGTTGTGCCTCCTGCGGTCATTGGCGAGATGCTGGGGGAATGTCTGTTCGTTCTGCTGGGCTTCTGGCTGGCGTTTGGCTTGCTCGCGCTCAGGCGTTTCTACGATACGAGACAGCGTGCGCTGGAAGCGGCCTGTCTGGTGTTTCTTCCTGCTCTGGCTGTAGAATGCTTGCTGCTTATTCTTTCCCGTGAAACGTTGATGCCTGATCCTTTCCCGTATACCAGGATGTGGGAACTTGCGCTGGTTGCGATAACGCTTCTCTCGGCGTTGGGACTCTGGTTCCATGCACGACGCGCCAACTCTATGCGCAGTGCTCTGGCACGGCATGAGATGGCATCGCTAGTGGAGATGCACGATGAACTCCTGGTGCCGGAGTCTCGCGAGATGCGTCGGGCATCGTGTGTCGTTGCGCCTACTTTCTGGGGCCGCCTGCGTGACCTGTTGTTGGCGCACTGGGCGATCCTTCCTGTCATCTTGCTCTCGATCCCGATGATTGCCTATGGGTTGGGGTATGAGCCTTACTGGCAGGATGAGATTTCCAGCTATAATGCTGCCCATGGTATTCTGTTGCATGGCTATCCGATCTTCACATCCGGCTTTGTCTATCCCAAGGCTGAACTGTTCTCGTATGCGATGGCCGCCTGGATGTTCCTCTTTGGCACCGCCAATCCGATGCCGCGCGTGATAAGCATGTTTGAATATATCCTGGGCGTTCCGATACTCTATGCGATCGGTTGTGCGATGTTCAATCGCCGCGTTGGCTGGTTGGCTGCTGCAATGCTTGCTTTCTCCCCCTATGCTCTCGAATGGGGACGACAGGCACGCATGTATGAGCAGGCCGAATTTATGACTGCCATTCTGTTGTTTGTCTTCTATTGGGCTTTGTGCAATCGCCATCTCGCTCGCGCACCCTACCTGGCTGTGCTGGTATTGCTGCTTGCCTACTTCAGCCACGAAGAGACGTTTGTGATTATGCCGGGCCTGCTTCTCTGTGTCTTCTGGATCAGTCGCGCAGGACCATCTGGCATGCCCGATGTGCTTCGCCGTAAGCACTGGTGGTATGCGGCTCTCATTGCGATTGTGGTCATTAGTACACAATTGTCTATTGTTTTCATCACGCACCCACCTCATCTGGGCGGCGATCAGAGCCAGCGACCGCAGATTCAGATTACGACGGATAATATTCCATACTACTTCAATCTGCTCTTTGGCAGTAAAGAAGTGAAAGATGGCACCTCCCCCGGTATTCTGATGCAGGCCTGGATTATGGTGAACTCAGTGCTGGCTGTGATTGGTTGTGCCTGGGCGTTTCTACGCAAAGAGAGAAGCGCGATATACGTCGCTCTCTTCCAGATTGTTGCGATCTTCACTCTGGTGATTGTTTTTACGATGGAAGCTGATCGCTACTTCTATCCCCAGATGTCGGCCTTTTACCTGATGAGCGCCTATGGCTTCTATAAGCTACTTCTGCTCTTCTGGACGTTTGCACGACCGCATCTGATTCTCCCATCTATGGTCGCTCACGGGCGGAGACTGTTGCCAGGACGTCTCAGCCTCCCCCTGCGTGGCGTGGCGATGTGTGTCGGCGCACTTCTAACGCTCACTGTATTGCTCGCACCTGCAATACCCTTGAGTAACTATAATCTGTTCATCAGTCGTGTCACCGGACTCTCCTATCACCGGCATTTTGCCGATTATGACGATGTCGGAAATTATATGCGCAACCGCTTACGACCGGGGGATGTTGTTGTCTCGCTTGCTCCGTCCATCTCAGTACAGTACTACGTTGGCCGGGTGGATGACTACTTCTCTATTGACCGGGCTTTGTTTTTGATTGAAAAAGATGGTGCTCTGTTAGAAACCTCGTCAGGAGCACATCCTTTCCTGAATCAGGCCGATTTCCAGGCGGTTCTCTCTCAGTATACACGCGTCTGGTTCATTTCTGATAACGGTGGCTATCAGGCAGGAGTGACGAAGAATGGACGTTTCAATTTCCCTCCGCCTGATTTCCGTCTGGTCTTTGAGGGCTATCAGGCAAGTGTCTACTTTCGTAGCGCTGATGGGGGCTAAAGAGAAACAGGAATGTCTCTACGATTTTGTCTGGAAAAGAGGAGAAAAAATAGATGCGCCAATCTTCTTTATTAGAGCACTCATCAGCACCAGGAGCGGCTCCGTCTCCTGCCAGCCCACGGAGCCAGGTCTGGGCTTATCGCTTACTCTGGGTCACGTTTATCATCTTTTTCGCTTCAACTGGAGCGGGAAAGCTGTGGGATCGGGTCTGGCATGCCACGCAGCGCTTTGACACGTTCTGGTCGCCGCCGCATTTTTTCGTCTTTCTTATGACGACGGCGACCGGATTGCTGGTGGCAGGTATTGCCTTTACGCCTGCTTTACGCGTCTGGTTTGGCCCTTCCGTTCGTGTACCTATTATCCGCTGGGATGTTGCAGGGACGCTGGTCATCCTTGGGGGCGGCCTGGTCGCGCTCTCTGTGACGATTATGCTGGATAATGCCTGGCATACTGCCTTTGGCCTGGATGAGACTCAGTGGTCGGTGCCGCATAGTATGCTGGGATGGTGCTGGCTGACGATTATTCTCGGTTTCATCTCTGCACGCCTGGCGTTTCGGAACTATCGTCCGATTAACTGGATAACGATGGTGATTATGGCGCTGCTGATCCTGGAATTTCTCTGTCCTGCTGTGACTGGCCCGTTCTACCTGATGTACTCACCTCATCTGGTGCATGCCCTGGCAAGCATCCCTGTGGTGCTGACGGAGCCATCTGCGCAGCATATGTATCGCATCTACCTGCACTATGGCCTGACCCGTCAGACAAATCCTCTGTTTATTCCGATCGTCTCGCTGTTTGCGGGCGCGGCTCTGGCGATGCTGCGGGGATTGGACAGGCGGGCGTGCATCTTTCTGGTGGCACCTTTCTTATGGTCTTTTATTCTCATGTCGCGCGACTGGTATACGATCCTCTTTTTACATTATGGGGGCACAAGACATGTGCTGGATATCATCCCGATTGCTCTGAGGGAGCCATCACTCTGGGTGCCGATCCCGCTGTTTATTGCCGCTCTGGTTTTTGCCGGATTGGAGTATACCAGCTTCAGCCTTCGCCGGAGATATGCCATCGCAGGTGTGATCTTTGCCATCTTCACCTTTTTCATCTGGCACAATGCCACCTGGATGATCCTGCTGGCTCTGCCTGCTGGCTTTACGGCGGCCCTGGGAAGCTGGATCGGTTCCTGGCTCTATGGCATGCTCGAAAAGCCGTCTTTTGTGGGCCTGATGAAGTTCTTGCTCATCTGTTGCGCGCAAATTCCCGCCGTCTCCGGCGTCGTAGATCTGTTTATGCGCAGAACCACTATGTAGGGGATGGAGTCAATATCCATTGGCTCCAACTACCTGCAACATTTCGATGAAAAGTAGGGACGCAATGGAGAGCAACGGAATTGCGTTCGGGCAGCCAACGACAGATCAGGCTCCGGAGGGGGGACCGGGCGCGCAAGGATGGACGCCCTTCATCCCAATATTCGCTGAAAAAAACGGAAAATACTGAATAGAAAACATAAGGAGCAATTATGGCGACAATTACCGTTATTGGTACTGGCTATGTAGGTCTGGTTACTGGCACGTGCCTTGCCGATATGGGCAACACGGTCACCTGCGTCGATATCATCGAGGAGAAGATACAACTGTTGCGCAAAGGCCACTTGCCGCTCTATGAGCCAGGCTTGAAGGAGATGGTCGAGCGGAACTTGCGCGCTTCCCGTCTGCACTTTACCACCAACTACGCAGAAGCATTGGCGCAGACCGACTTCGTCTTTATCGCCGTCAATACTCCCACCGGCAATGGTCAGGGTGGGGCGGATATGCGTTATGTCGAGAGCGCGGCGCAGAGCATTGCGCAGGCGCTCGATCACGATGTGATTATCATCAATAAGAGCACTGTGCCGGTTGGCAGCGGCGATCTCGTTTCGCGCATCGTTCGTGAGAATCTGGTGCGGGAGGATGTCTCTTTCTCAGTCGTGTCCAATCCTGAGTTTCTCCGCGAAGGCTCTGCTATTCTGGACTTTCAGCAGCCGGACCGTGTGGTGCTTGGTTCTGCGGATCAGCAGGCGTCGCGCATGGTGGCGACACTGTATCTGCCCTTGCATGCTCCTATCGTAATAACTGATCTGTATACTGCGGAGATGATTAAATACGCCTCCAATGCGTTTCTGGCGACCAAAATCTCTTTCATCAATGAGATCGCGCAGATTTGTGAACGCCTGGGCGCGGATGTCAAAGAGGTGGCGGTCGGTATGGGCTATGATCGGCGTATCGGGCGAGCGTTTCTGGATGCCGGACTGGGCTACGGCGGCAGTTGTTTCCCCAAAGATGTGCGGGCGCTCACGCATATGGCCGACGAGGCCGGTCTCCATCCGCAACTGCTGCATGCCGTTTCCGAGATCAATTATGATCAGCGCCGTCTCGTGGTTTCTAAACTGGTCTCGTTGCTGGGCACCTTGCGTGGAGGCTCGATCGGCATCCTGGGCCTGGCGTTTAAGCCCAATACCGACGATATGCGCGAAGCTCCAGCCATCGATATTATTCGCTGGATCATCAATCAGGGGGCGCGGGTCAAGGTCTATGATCCGGTGGCTGCGAAAACCGGGCGCGCCGCACTTGAGCGTGACGGGATCGCCCTGGAAATGGTGACGTTCTGCGAGCACGCCTATGCCGCCGCAGAAGAAGCCGACGGACTGGTCGTGGTCACTGAATGGAATGAGTTTCTCTCATTGGATATGCCCAGAATTCGTCAGGCGATGCGGCACCCGATTATCATCGATGGCCGTAACATCTACGATCCTGCGGACATGGAACGTCACGGTTTCATCTATCGTGGCATCGGTCGTACTTCTACGCCACATGTCGTCACGCTCTCGCCCGATGCGAGCAACAATACCATTCCGCTTGTCGAACCATCCTGTGAGAGCGCAAACAGCGCGCTGTAACGATCCATCAAGCGCGTTCCGGAAAAATTACATACGACAAAACGGGCACGGCCCCTGAACCGTTCCCGTTTTGCCATCAACCCGTGAAGATAAAGCTGCTTCGTCATTGAAGCGGCCTGAGGGAGAGTTACCAGAAGGTTACCTCATACATTTGCCTTGCAATAACCTTACCATACTTCCATCATTCTTTCAAGTTATTTATATCATTCTTTCAAGTTATTGATAAGAAAGCTTGACAAGAGAAAAGGGAATATTTTATCCTTAAAGTGGAGAGAAGAATTGCTCTCGTACATTTTGCCTCGGCCTTTATCTCGTTTTACCGCGAGCAAAGAAGCTCGTAGGATAGCTGCATGTCGTGCAATTTTAAGTGCGAAGTTTCTGCAAACTTTCCCCCCGAAGCTTCTGTGATATACTGCCAATGGAGTATACCGCCAGCGAGCTCGTGTCTGATCCGCAGCGAAAGAGGTCGTAGAGCGCGAAGCGCTCTGTATTGACCCATTCCTACGTATGCCTTGTAGCTCCTGGTATTCCAGACAAAAAGTGATTATTTTTACCCTACTCGAGAAAAATTTTAGGAGCCTGCATTATGACCTTTCTCGCATATCCAGAGACCGAGCAGCAGAAAAAGATTCTTGCGTTAACTGGCGAACTGGCCGATACCTTCGCCGAGCGAGCGGCAAAGCACGATTGGGAGGGGAGCTTCCCTTATGAAAATTTTGGCGATCTCCATCGTGCCGGGTATCTGACGCTCACAGTGCCGCGTGAGTTGGGCGGCTGGGGCGCGCCACTGGTCGATGTCGTCATGGCGCAGATGCGTCTGGCGCAGGGGGATGCTGCGACCGCTCTGGTGATGAGTATGCATCATGCGCATATTGCACGTTTCGCACAAGCAACGCAGGGCAAGTACAGCGATTTTTTTACCCGTATCTGTCAGGCGGTTGTACAGGATGGAGCAATCATCAATACCGCAGCAACCGAGCCC
>DATJHM010000041.1:0-41829 GCA_035493895.1 Ktedonobacteraceae bacterium | reverse complement strand
AAAGATCTCATTTGTGGATACCGATCACTCCCTGATCCTCTTCTTCTACAGAAACTTCTGGTTATAAAAGGCGTTCTCCGATGCCGTAACCTCTTGCTCAGTACATCAGTGGTAAAAGCTCATCCTTGCCGTGTTTTTCCCGTCTTCTACCCGTCTCGCTCCTGTGTTTGTTTGCTACAGTAGTTCTTGTATCTGGGTGGCTCGGGAACGTAGTCACCATCGGAAGACCTTCTTCCTGGTCATTGGAAATAGAAATGTGATGGAAGGAGACAGACCAGGGGAAGCCAGAAAAATTGAGAAGAAAGGGAAAAGATGCAAGAGCAACAAAATGAAGCAGCTTCGTTGCCTCAGCTCTGGACAGTGGCTCAGGTGAGCAAGGCGCTCGGTCTGGGACGTACGAAAGTCTACGAGCTGATCTGGAAAGAGCATCTACCGGTCCAACGATTTGGGCGAGCGGTCAGAGTCTCTCCGGTAGAACTACAACGCTGGCTCGCAGAGCGTGCGAAAGCGTAAGGAACTCAAACAGGCTGAAACGTCATATTGAGCGTTGAAAAGGAGGAATGTGCTCTACCGTGGCTTTTGTCACTAAAACGACGTGTAGTGGTTCGTTTAGATACTCCAGTACAGTTTGTTGAGCACATTCTCTATCCTTCTGCACTTTCCAGAAGAGGCTCCTACCATACCTGAACATGTGAATTCGCTTTCTCCTTATCAGGAGGTTTTGCGGAAATTAAAATCATTACCAGCTAATCGTGACATCAGATTCTTTTTCTATCAGAGCATATCGTTTCGACACAAATTATGAAATGATATGCCCTGATAGAAAATTTGAGCTCACACAGAGGGAAACCCAGATGAGTATACTTCAGCAACTTCCAAAAGACCCGGGCGCAGCAGCAGAGATTCTTGCGGCACTCGATGCCAAGGACAAGGATGAAGCTATTTGCCGCTATCCGACTTGTTATGCATCTCGTCAGGCAACAATAGGTACCTCTGGACGACCTTCGGCCTACTGTTCTGATCCGGAACACAATGCCAACCACAGTCGCCGAGCACGCCTGCAACTCAAATCGATTGCTGAGAGTGAGACGACAACTCTCCGCTTAGCACCAGCACTGATGCCTGTAGAATCGTTGCGCGGCTCGGTCGTGAACCGGATTACAGAGCTACAAACCGATCTGGAGCGCTATTTGACAGCGCTTACTGGTATTGCCGATCCCGACCTTGCGGCAGCACAGATCCAATTCTCTCTTGATCGAGCAGAGGCTCGAGTAGCAGATGCACAGCAAACAGCTTCGGCTGAACGATCACTGCGTCTGGCAGCAGAGGCAGCTCAGCAAGTGGCAAAACAAGAAGCTCTGGCGGAGCGAGAAGCGGTAGCACTGGCAATTGCACAAATGGAAGAGGCAGAGCGCCAGATCACAGAAGTCCAGGCAGAGCGAGATGAGATGGTGGAACAGATACGGGCCGAAGCACAGCATCAAATTGAGGAGATCCGCAGTCAGGCTCAGGAAGCAATCGCTCAAGCGCAGGCCACAACGGCGACAATTCAGGAGGAAATAAGACAGGCCGAAATCCATGTACATCATGCCGAAGTTGATGCTCACAGCAAGATCGCGGCCGCAGAGCAACTGATGACAGAGGTCCGTGCTATGCTCAAGCGGGAACAGGTAGAAGTGGATCGTCTGCGATCGGAGCTTTCAGCCGTGTGCTCACAGGCAGAAGACTACCGAACCGAGGCACGCGCTAACCTGGAACGCGAGCGCGCAGAGGTGGACCGACTACGAATAGAGTTGACAACCGCCAGAGAGCAGGCAGAACTGGATCGAACCACACGCAAGCTCCAGCAGACCGAGATAGATCGCTTGCAGAAAGAACTGATTGTCGTACGTACACAGATCGAGTAATTTACACATCGACAAACGTGAGAAGCTGATGCTACAGCCGAAAGATCCAAAGCAGAAATAACGGGAATGCAAAAGAGAATTCTTGGACCAAGGGCATCTTCTCAATAGAGAAGCTGATTTGAGGCCTCTCCCGACTGTTTTTTCTTCAACAGCTTTTCCTTCTTGACAGAGGTACTCCCGTTGCCGAGAGGAGGAACCCAGTCCTGCCATCGTGCCAGGCGCTAGAGATGCTTGCACTGACCATACTGGTGCCCACTGACCTGAATGGAACCTACCAACGTTGTGACGCAGTAAACATCACAACCTGTAACGAAGTGGAGGTAACATGCGCTCTATCTCTGAACGCTGCGCTTCAAGCCAGGGTGGAAGTTGAAGCCGTGTCCCTAACTGTTCGATTGGTTCATCCACGGTAAAGCCTGGAGGATCAGTCGCAATCTCGAAGAGCACACCACCAGGTTCAGAAAAGTAGATCGAGTGGAAATACGCACGATCCAGCACAGGTGTAACGTTGAAATCGTGAGCGTCAAGGATTTCTCGCCACTTCTGTTGTGCTTCATCGGTTGCCACGCGCCATGCGACATGATGTATTGTACCTGTGGCAATTGTCCCACGCCAGAACCCATGCGCATTGCGTACATCTACTCTGGTACCAGTTTTCCCTGTGCCAAGCGCATAGCGGAATGTGTTCTGCTCCTCGGAGACCAGACGGAAGCCCAGCGTATCGGTCAGGAAATGAGCAGTTTGTTCATAGTCATCTTCCCAGAGCGTAACGCTAGAAATACCACGAATGGCATGCTCGGCAGGGATGACTCCATTATCCCATCCGGGAGGGTCTTGCTCTCCGAGATACGCCACGATTTCGATGACCAGTCCATCTGGATCTCGCAGGGAGAGAACCTGCTCACCAAAACGTACTGTTGGTCCCTCGTATTGAATACCACGTTCGAGCAGATAACTAATCCAATAACCAAGCGAGCCTTCAGAGACCGAGAAAGCCGTTGCGTTTATTTGCCCCGTTCCCTGTCGTCCTCGAGGAGCGCCCGGCCAGGCAAAAAAGGTCATGATCGTGCCTGGATGTCCCTCCTTATCACCATAGTACAGGTGATAGGAACTGGGGTCATCAAAATTGACGGTCACTTTGACCAGCCGTAGTCCCAGAACACCGGTGTAGAAGTCGATATTGCGTTGTGGGTCACTTGTGATTGCAGTGACATGGTGGATACCAGGTAGACTGTGTTGCATAAGCATATTTCCTTGTCTATCATCTTTCTCTTTCCAATGTTTCCCGATCCCATTGTCCCAGCATTGCCCCGGCTTCATAGGCACTCTGGAAAAAATTCGATGAGAGCCTGTTCCGGAATATCTCTGTTCCGTACGCCACCATCATAGCACAAAATAAACTCGCATATGGTGGGATGATAGAAGGCTGAGGCTGGAAGTATCGCAACTTCCTCCGCCCTCAAGAAGTGCCATGTGTATCATTGACAGAGCCATATTGATATGGTACGCTTTTATCGAAGCCTTTAATAAAAACCAATATCAAATTTGGTTTTTATTAAAATGGTGCTTGCTAATAAAGCGTGATTATTAGCATATGGACATGAACAAACAGGCTCCGGGAACGTTCCGACCCTCATCTTCCTGACAAGGCCAGTCAATGCCCTGGTTTCTCGTTTTCTTATATACACAGTTAGTTTTGAGAAGAAGATCCTACAGCGTTCTGGCTGAAGAAATACGCTATTGAATAATTGATTGTATGATCTCTCGTAGATGCTCTCCCGGTTTCCAGACTCCACGTGAGATGCGTTCCATCTGTCGAGTATAAGCCCGTTTGCAGGTTTCAAAATCTTGCGTTCTCCCCCTTGCCTTATAAATGGTAAGGCTGCGGCATAGGGCCTCCTCACTCATAAACACACGAGGTCCCTCATGAAGCTTCTCTGTAGGAAAGTAGACCCTGGTATCCAGCCGACCGTTACACGCATACATGGCATATTTCTCGAAGAGTTTTGCTGACTGATCGAAATGTACCAATGGTTGTCCATCTGCATTTGCCTTTCCTCTTTGCCACTCATCTTCAGCAGCCCACCAGAGCGCTTGCAAATAGTTTTCTCGGTAGAGCGTATAGGGTTCACGAACCCAGGACGTCACCATTGGTTGAAACTCTTCTGGATACGCTAGGAGCATTTCCTCCAGGAAATCTCCCGGGTAGGCCGCAACTAACGCATGGCATGCCTGTCTTATGTGCTCTGGGATCGGACCCAGAGACGAAAGCCGTTCTGCTTTCTGGACGATCCTGGCATATGCCTCAACCTTCTCCAGATCTGTCACCTGCCAGATTGAGAATAGCTTCCACCAATATTGTTTTTTATGCTCAAAGAGAGCCGGATTCGTTGGAAGTGGATCGGTTCCCCGCTTCGTATTCAGTCGGTCGATGGCGTCTTGAATGTCCCCCTTTACAAGTCTGACGTGCGCATGAAACGCGCTTTGTGCTGCTTTCCCTTTCACAGGGAAGAACCCATTGAGAAATTTTTCAATCCTAATCTTATCTCGCTTCCAGGCGAAATAAGCCAGCAATTGCACTCGCATTGCATTTGGGCTGATTGGGACACGATAGCTCATTCCATCAGCGGTGTGAATGACCACTTCGAATTTTTTTAATAACGAAATAGAAAGTGTATAGGGATAAGAAGCTGTGTTCGCATGAGAGGACATAAACCTTCCTTTTCTTGTTCATCTACCTTCTGCTGAAATCGCCATTGTGTCATGTCCACCGCCGAAGGTAGTGGTTCATTACGACCTTTCGTCAACGACCCAACCGACAACAAAAAGAGTACGTGTGATCCTTTACAGAGAATCAACATCACTGTCAGGGAAGATCACCATCCTGTGGTTTGCTCTGGAGACCTTGGGTAAGATGCTCTACCAGCTATTGACATGAGTAATATAGCCAATAAACACAGGAGCGAGGCAGGAAAAATATGGTAATGATGAGCTTAGCAGAAAATTGTCTTCCGATACTCCTACCTACAGGAAGATAATTTTTCTTTTGACTGGCAGATATGTGTTTCGCATGACAACTCGCTTCATCATCAAAAGCTCATCATTTGGATGATGAAGTGAAAGAGGATAGAGATATTAAACTGCAAAAACAAGCTTTTCTGGCAGATCTCTCTCTCGTAATGCACAAAACAACAAGATTTATCATCCGAAGCCCATCATTACCACATTTTTCCCGTCTCGCTCCCGTGTTTGTCTGCTACAGTACTTCTAATAGCTCGGGAGTGTGGATGCACCAGAAACCTACTCCTGACAGCAAGAAACGTTTTATCGTCATCCGTAGTCATTCTGATTGCTCTTCATGCTGTTTTTGGGGATTCTCTTCCCCGGAGACACGGATTTTCCCGAAATTGTCGTCATTTGTAATCTCTTTCAGCAGTGTGCTGACAGAACCAAAGGGATGAACCATGTCACTTGAAACGAGTATTCACCCTGACTCTTTCCTGGGTCGCCTTTGTCGCCAGGAGCCACTTACCAATACTGATGGCAAAGGACTATTACGCCAGATTCCATTCCAGTACTGGGAGAGTTCGCCTGGCCGAAAAATATCGACGATCGCGACACTTGTTGCTGTCGATAATGGCAATGATGCTTTTAAAGGCGCAATGTTGCACGTACAGGCCCCTTTTTTATGCACCAGGCGTATTATTACCGCCTATGCGCCTGCAGCGCAACTTGGGATAGGTGATGGGATCACGACCTGGCAGGTAAATGGCTCGGAGCCGTTCTGGATTGGTGAGGACGCGCTCCAGGCAAAGAAGATCGAGAGCCTTCCGATTGGAATGACCTATGATCGGCTCCCTGATGAACGCTACCGTCGTTATCTCTTCGCCTGCCTGGTCGAATTGCTATTGGAGGCAGGGTATGAAGAAACGCAAGATGCGTATAATCTCTACCTGAGCTTCGGCATTCCAAACGAGGAAACCGATCGTGGCGGGGTGAAGGATGCTACACGCCGAGGATTGATTCCGCTCTTTAATACTCTGTATACTATCCGCCGCACAGATGAACAGGGACAGGTAACGATCTGGACGTTGCGTCTGGTTGAACTCAACCCTTACCCGCAAACCTTTGGTTCCTTTGCCTCCTGGTATTACACCATCTATGGGATGCCTGTAGAAACCCCTATTGTCAGGCATCTGACGCTGGACATTGGCGGTGGACAGTTTCATCAGTGTGAAGTGACAATCCAACATCAGCCTCAAGGGAAACCAAAGTTGCGGATGGCTGCCTCGTTAATTGATGATGGGACGATTGCTCTCGCCCGTGTCGTCCGAGAGCGTATTCGCGCTCAGCATCCGGGCATTCGCCTCTCCGATGTCGAGGCATAACAGGTTCTCGTCACTCGTCATGCACTCATCGAAGGACGCCGTATCTCTGTCGCGGATATCGTTTCTGAAGTCATCGCGACCCGCTCGCAAAGTTTGTTGACCCATCTGCGCCACCAGCTCCAGGACGAACGAAGCTTTCTTATGTTTACTGGTGGCGGCTCAATCTTGCTGGCTGAGTCGCTGGAAACATTGGTTCGAGCGAAGCGCAGTTTGGAAAGTTTTCTGTTTGTGCCGAAAGATCTGGCTCCGGTGCTCAATGCCATTGGTGGTTACATCCTGGCACAGGCAACCGCGCAGAAATCAGTTGAACGCATGCGAGGAGGAACGACGACGCGTTCAGAGGAGAAACTATGAGTAAGTCCACTCCCCCCAGTTCTCTCCGTAACATTCCACCAGACGCGCTCAAACTCGCGCACGCGTTGAGCGCGCAAATGGGCCTATCACTCAGTGATGTGTTTCGTCTGGCACTGGTCAGCGGTCTTCTGGTTGAGGCAACGAAAGTGGCACCAGACCCAGGTGGGATGCTTGCAGGATGGGAAGGAGCGCTCCTGGCGAAAGCGTTGCGGAGACACCTGAGTTCAGCCATTGATCTGCTCATCGAATATGGAGAACATCCTTACAACTCGGTGCAAAGCAGCGAGAATAGGGAGCACTATCGTAACGCACCGGGAGATCGATCCGGCTCTTCTATCAGAGAAGAGCCGGGCTGGCCTCAGAAAAATGCTATCGAGGATGATCTCGAAGATCTGGGCATCGGTTTTGGGTTGTCTACAGCATTAGAGGACGACCAGTAATGCGGCCATGGGTATTCCGGTGGATGTTTCCTGCTGGAATACTCGCAACAAAAATGATGAGAAAGGAAAAGAACTATGGCGAAACGAGGCAACGGCGAAGGATCAATTTATAGGCGCAAATCGGACGGTAAATGGACCGGCAGTGTCTCATTAGATGATGGGAAACGCAGAGTTATCTATGGAAAGACCAGAAAGGAGGTCCAGGAAAAAATGAAAGCCCTGCTCCATGAACAACAGCAAGGAAAACTGGTAGCGAATTCATCGCAAACGATAGAGCAGTTTATTGTGGACTGGCTGGAAAATACCCATAGGCGAAAAGTGCGCCCGCGAACCTACGAGCGATACCGGGAAGCCGTGTACCTTCATATTGTGCCTGCGCTCGGTCGTATTCAGCTGCAAAAATTAACTGCGCAGCAGGTGAGGGCTTTTTACACAAAGAAAGAAGACGAAGGGCTAGCAGCCTCGACAATCACTTGCTATCACAGCGTCTTACATCTCGCTCTTGATATGGCAGTAAAGTGGGGAATTATTCCACAAAATGTCTGTGACCTGGTTTCGCCGCCTCGCCGAGCGCGGTTTGAGATCCAGCCATTGACGACGGAGCAAGCTGAGAAGTTGTTGATTGTAGTAAGAGGCCATAAATGGGAAGCGCTTTATATTTTGGCCTTAGTAACCGGATTAAGGCGAGGCGAGATATTAGGTCTCAAATGGCAAGATATTGACTTCAAGACGGGGACTTTACAGGTGCGTCGCATTCTTTCGCGAGTACCAACAAAAATGCCAGGACGAACACATGTCTATGTAGAGGCAGAACCAAAGACAAAACAGAGCCGTCGAAGTGTAGCTATTGCTCCGTTTGCTCTTGCCACGCTCGCCATCCATCGTACGAAGCAGCAGGAGGCAAAGATAAAAGCTGGCGAGACGTGGCAAGAACATGATTATGTGTTTTGTACTTCGCTTGGTACTCATCTTAATCCGAATGAGGTGGTAAAAGAGTTAAAAAAGTTGCTGAATCTGGCAGGCCTTCCGAATATTCGTTTCCATGATCTCAGGCATAGTAGTGCGTCCCTGCTATTGAGCTTAGGTATACATCCTAAGATAGTGCAAGAAATTCTGGGGCATACGCAAATTTCCATGACCATGGACATTTATTCGCATGTATTGCCCGTAATGCATCGTGATGCTATAAATAAGCTTGATATGAACCTGATAAAAAAACAGGAAGATAGTGCAAAATCGAAGGAGGGTGACGATGAAGTCGCGAACACCGGCGACTAAACAAGCGGGTTGCTACATGGTTGCTACATTACGACGATTTTTTACAAAAAAGAAACGCCTCAAGTGGCCCGAGGCCTTGCTTGAGACGTTCCAAAAATGTTCTTGGTAGCGGGAACAGGATTCGAACCTGTGACCTCCGGGTTATGAGCCCGACGAGCTAACCACTGCTCTATCCCGCGTTGATATAGGTAAAACTACCTGGTAGCGGGGGAAGGATTCGAACCTCCGGCCTTTGGGTTATGAGCCCAACGAGCTAACCACTGCTCCACCCCGCGCTGACTTCCACAGGATACACCAATATTTGCTTCTTGTCAAGTACTTAGATCCTATCGATTATAATCGCTTTGAAAAACAATAGTACGTTCGTTGAGTATGATTTTATCTGAAACTGTGGCCTGTTTCACTGTCTTATTGTGGATATGCCTATTGATGTCTCTGTGTATCTCATGTATGATAGATACAGATAAAAAAACCGTTTTATGTGATGATGTATCCCTTATTACCTTCTTAAGAAGGAGAAAAAGATGCCATATAACGACAGTTCTAGCCTTACTGCGTTCCTCGCTGCTTATTTTTTGGTGCTTTCGGTAATTGTCATTGCTTCCATCGTTTTCAATATTATTGTGTACTGGCGTATCTGCTCGAAGGCCGGTTATAGTGGGGCTATGAGTCTGCTAATTTTTGTTCCATTTGGTGCGTTGATTATGATGTGCATTCTCGCTTTTGGCGATTGGCCTGTCTTGCGCGAGCTCAATCAGCTACGCTCAGGGGGACCTGTGGTGCAGTTTAACCAATTTCAGGGCCAGACTCCTTTTCCACAGCCAGTTCAGTCTCCTTATCCTCAGCCCAATCAGCCCTATGCGCAACCGCAACAGAACCCTTATCAACCGGGGCAGTCCTATCCCAATAATCCCAGATATCAGTAAGCCATTGCCTGGAGGGTTCTTTTCAAGATTCGCGCAAATAGAGATGATCGCCCACATGAATTATGCCTTCTGTGAGGATCTGAGCGCGTAACCCTCCACGGTGGATCAGGCCGCTGAGGGCGTTGTGGTGTGTGAGGTTTGCCAGATGGAAACAGGGCTCACAGAGGCGTCTTCCTCGCAATAGGACCTCGCCAACAAAAAAATCCTGTTGAACCAGATGATTCAATGCAATTCCAGCAGTTACGATATTCCTTCGGCTCTCTTTTGGGGCCATCTCATAGTCGTAATCACGCTTCAGTGCCTCAATGACTTCTATCTCGATAAGCGTGATCTCGTAGCTTGGTCCATGCATGCTGGAAAAATGACCTGTACCCAGATAATAGCGATCGCCTTCCAGTCCTTTGCCTGGAACAGCGTGTGCCTGTTCTCTTGTCTCCATCGGCATGCCTTCTGCCGAGGCAATTTGTATCCCCAGTACTATCCCTCTCTGCATAGACATCTCCTTCAAAAGACGATAGATATCGCTATTAATAGCTCTACTTACACTATACAATTCAAGACAAACGGTATAAAAATAGAAAAATGAGCGTATTACGTCTCAAAAAACTGTATCAGGTGACGGAACCTCCCAAAAAACGCAGCGAAACGTTCAGTGATAAATTTTAACTCCTGGATAATCCAATCTTAATATGCTTCCTCTATACTACAATCAAACAGAGAAGAGTTCCTGTATCAACATATGGAGAGAGAAATTGTGGGCGTTTATGCGAGTGTAGCAGATTTTTCTCAGCATCCCCACATGGTTCTCCTGTGTCAACCACCCTGCCATGGCGTTTTCTTCGCTCGCCATGCCTCCTATACGCGACGTATTATCTTTTGATAATAGGCTCGTGATATGGGCGAGATGCATAACTCCGCGCCTCTCGCCCCTGGGGATAAACATCTTTTTTCTTTTCACAAATTTCTTGTTATTTTTTTCCGCTTTTGTGCATTTCCTACGTATTCTATAAGTGAGGAAGACAAATACGTATACAATGCGTAACTGTTCAGCCTCCCAAAAGTCTCTTTGATACTCAAAGAGAACAGCGTGAAAAATCGCATTGAAAATAGTTACTATAGTCTTTTCTAGACGTCATGTAATGTAGGTGGGGCTTTAAGAGTTCGTGAGGTAATAAGGATGAAAAAGTGGAAAGCCGTATCTATTATTGTCCCTTTGTACAATGAGCAAGAGAATGTTGCCTTACTCCATGAAGCTATCTCTTTTCTCCTGAATAATGTAGAGGAGAAATTTGAGATCATCTATGTGAATGATGGTAGCACAGATGAAACGTTGTTCCACCTGCGTCAACTGGTTATGCTGGATGAGCGGGTGAAAGTTGTTGATCTGGCTCGCAATTTTGGTCAGACGGCTGCGATGGCCGCCGGAATTGCTCAAAGTGAGGGTCAGGTACTGGTCTTTCTGGACGGCGATTTACAAAATGATCCCCTGGATATCCCTCGTCTTCTCGCAAAACTGGCTGAAGGCTATGATGTGGTGAGTGGCTGGCGTCAACATCGTCAGGATGCTCGCTTCAAGCGAAAATTGCCATCCTGGCTGGCTAATCGTTTGATTGCCAGGATTACGGGACTCGCTCTTCATGATTATGGCTGTACGCTGAAAGCATATCGACGCGAAGTCTTTACTCATATTCAGCTCTATGGAGAGATGCACCGCCTCATTCCTGCCTACGCTGCGCTCAATGGTGCCACTATTGCTGAACTGGTGGTGACTCATCATCCTCGCCGTTTTGGCGCTTCAAAGTATGGTCTCTCTCGTGTCTTTCGCGTTTGTCTGGATTTGCTCATTTTTGTTTTCCGCGCCCGCTTTGCTGGAAAGCCCATGTACGCATTTGGATATAGCGCTCTCGTCTGGGCTGCCCTGGGGATATTCCTGCTCATGCCTGTGAGAAAGCTGCTTTCTCGCTCGCCCTATCCCATGCCTGCGGCTACTGGCCTATCGTCTCTTGTATGCTTTGTGGCAAGCTCTCTCTGTCTTTTGCTTGGCTTGCAGTCCGAACAGGCCATGCGTACCTATTATGAAGCTCAACAGGCTGTACCTTACATTGTACGCGATGTGATTATCCAGTCAGTGCCTCATGCTTCTGAAGTAGCTGATGAAGTTATTGAAACAGTGAAAAGGGTAACGAAAAAGTCAAGCCCGGGGATTTCTGGCTGAATAGGTGTTTTCGTTTTGCGCATGTTTTTCCCAAATCGAGTGAGCATATATGGAGGTGGACCTGATGGTGAGGAAAACTGCTTTGCGTATTCTGATGATTGCGCCGCAACCCTGTTTTGATCCTCGTGGCGCGCCATTTTGTGTACTACAACAGGTGAAGGCGCTCATTGCTCTGGGCTATGAGATTGATCTGGTCACCTATCCTATGGGGCGACCACTCTCTTTACCAGGCTTGCAGCTGTTTCGTGCTCCTGCTTTTCCGTTTATTCGTTCTGTCAGGCCAGGTTTTTCTCTGGCCAAGTTTCCTCTGGACCTGTTGGTTTTCTGGACGGCTCTGTGTCGACTCTGTGTCGGGCAATATCGTTATCTGCATACGCATGAAGAGGCGGCTTTGATGGGAGTTCTCCTGGCTTTCCTTTTTCGCTGTAAACATCTCTATACGATGCATTGTGACCTCTCTCAGCTTGTTGGCCGCCTTCCTTTGCTGATCTGGTTGATGAAGATCGCGCAATGCTGGATGGTGCGTGGTGCCGATGTTGTGGTGACATTTTATCCCGAATTAACTGAACGGGTCCGCTTACTTGCGCCAGGGAAACCTGTGTATATGACTCTGCCACCAGCTCTCGACGAGGCACTACCCTTGCCTGATGAAGATGAACTTGCCTGTTTGCGTCAGGCGTTACGCCTGGAGGATGGACCAGTTTTACTTTATACTGGCACGCTGGCACCTTATCAGGGCCTGGATCTGTTGCTGCGTAGCGCACGTATTGTGACTGCCCACTATCCGATGGTTCGCTACGTGATTGTGGGTGGAACAACTCAGGAAAGTGGAAAACTGCGTGCTCTGGCCAGACAACTGGGTGTTGCCCATATCGTTCGCTTTATCAGTCAGCGTCCCCTGGAGGAGATGCCCGCTTTGATGGCTCTGGCCGATATTCTCGTCAGTCCGCGCTGTGCTGGTACGCATACACCCCTGAAGCTTTATACATATCTCCGCTCGGGAAAGCCGATTCTTGCGACGAATATTATGTCACATACGCAGGTACTCGATGCTCATACAGCACTTTTAGTGCCGCCTCTACCCGCAGCTCTTGCTCAAGGAACAATGCTGCTTCTACAGAATCCTTTACACGCACATGAACTGGGTTTATGCGGACAGCAAGTGGCACAACGGCGTCATTGCTGGCAGGCTTTTCTTGCGCAGAATCGTTTGGCCTATGCTGCCTTTGCTGATGGTGTTTAGTTTTAAGCTATCTAGAAGGGTCTTTTATGCGTTCCTATTCGTGATCAGGCTTTGGGAGGATGTGCGATGAGTATTGGACCTCGACCTGAGCAACCAGGTTTTACACAGCTACGCGGTTCGGAAGCTTTGCAATCAATGGCCTCTCCCTCCACGTTGCGTTCGGCGTCTGCTGGCAATACTGTGTTGGGAGAACACGATACGCTACATCTACCGGCGGGACAAACCAGACGTCCCGCCATCGATAGGGTAAAATCCTGGTGGGGACGATCTGCCGTGGCTCCCGTCTTGCCGCGCAAAGCAATTCGCCTCTTACTACAGATGAGTATTACTTTCGGCCTGCTTCTTATTCTGGGCCTATCAATTTCCTGGACGACGTTGTTTTCGGTCTTGAGCCAGACCCATAAAAGTATGCTGCTGGTGGCTGTTGTTGTCGGGGCTGGTGGAGTCGTCTTGAGCGCCTATCAATGGCGTGGTTCGCTACGTGCAGTACGGTTGTATTGTGATCTGACTGATCTCATTAAGCTGTATCTGGTTGGAATTGCATTCAGTCATGTGTTGCCTACGAGCCTGGGAGGGGATGCGGTAAAGGTTTTGTATGTTGGATGTGGAGATGAAGAGCGCGCTTGTTCTGCGGGCGCTCTTCTCCTCTGCCGAATGAGTGGTTTTCTGGCCATGTTGTTGATCGCAGTGCCTGCGCTCTTTATCTGGCATGCTCAACTCAATGCGAAGCTTTGCTTCTGGCTTTGTGTACTTATCGGGCTTATCGGGGGAGCAATTGCAGGTGCATTTCTCTTATTCTTTTTACTTCATCGTTTTACAGGCAACTATATGCAGCGTTCTGTATGGCCAAAATGGCTCAATCCGATGCGCAATTCATTGTGTAAACCGCTCTGGTCTCCACCTGCACTGTTGCATGCAACTGCGTCTGGCTGGATATTCTGGTGTGTTGCGATTCTGAATTGTTATTGCTATGCTACATCGCTTGGTCTGGCCATCCCTTTCTACTTCTTTTTGATTGCGGTTCCTTTTGTTGCGCTTGTATCATTTGTTCCTGTTTCGCTGAATGGTTTTGGTCTGCGTGAGGGAGCCTTTGTTTTTGCCTTCACTACTATTCATATATCTTCTACTCATGCTTTTCTGCTTGCCTTGCTTCTGGATTTTCAGGCGCTCTGTTTTGCTGCACTTGGTGTTGCCTTGTACATGACTATTGGGAAGGCATGGAGGATTTCGTCAGGCTTATCTCATGCTGGCCAGTGATTTGTATGTCGTATGTGGCTGTAGCGATATATGCGAAAATGCAAAAATATGGGTCGATATGTGGAATGGGGGGTGCTCTTTTGAGTAAAAATACTCCACGCAGGCAGTTTCAACCAGATTTCCGCTTAGAATCAAAAAACAGACAGTTTCAACCGAAATTCCGCTTAGAGCCAAAGGGTACACATAATACTACTGAGAATAGAGCTTCTTTTGATGAGGTGCAAAAGAACACTGTAGCTGATAAAAATACTGTTTTGTTGCCAGCATTGCCACGCTTATCCACGCCCCTACAGCAGGGGCAATTATCATCGTCACGTGGATCTACGTCCCCGCACCAGTTTATGTCCCCTGTTCCGGCCGCACTGCTTTCTGAGCCCTTATTCTCTTCCGCCAGTCTACCCATGCAACCCTCCGGCAAGAGAAGATGGGGCAGGTCATTGCTAATTGTGTTCATTGTTGTAGGCATACTCCTGGCGCTGATCGCTGGTTCTCTCTGGTTAAGCTCTCATGCCGATGCGGATGTGACGCTTTTTCAGGTTCAGGCTCAGCGATCTGAGCAGGTGGTTGGTGGAGGTGGAATAATATATCCGCATCAACAACTCAATATTACGTATCCTGTGGCTGAGCGTGTACTGGCGGTTCTGGTGCATGAAGGTGATCAGGTCGCCCCTGATCAGGTTCTGCTTCGCCTGGATACTACACAAGTAGATGCTCAGATGAAGCAGGCAGAAGGTAATGTGGTGGCGGCTCAGGACTATCTTTCTACTGTTTCTATGAGTGGCAATGCTGTCACGATTGCTCAGGCTCAGCAGCAGTTGGCTCTTGCAAAAAATAGATATGCCACTCTGGTTGCACAGTCAGAATATCCGTTGACTCATGCTGGAAACTTGATCTCACCATTGCGCGGTGTGGTGACTGCCGTTAATATCAGCGCCGGTGAGACTCTTACTCCTCATGCTATTTTGTTGGTGATTATGGATGAATCGGCTCTGGTTGTACATATGCAAGTTCCCCTGGAAAATGTCGGTCAGATTCGGGTGGGCGCGCAGGCACAGGTGACCTCTTCTGCCTTTGCTAATCGTTCGTTTTCCGGTACTGTGAGCGCGGTAATTCCTCAGGCAAATCCACAGACCAATACTTTCGAAGTCTGGGTAAATGTGAATGATTCTCAGCATCTATTGCTACCAGGGATGAGCGCTTTTGTTCGTATTCTGCTTCCTGCTACCGCTGTTGTTGTACCTCGTCTGAGTGTGATGGCCCTGGCAAGTCTTATGGCTGTTTTTGTGGTGCGCGGACAGCATGCTTATTTACGCATCGTACAGATTATGGGACGCAACGAAGATCGCCTCTTTGTCTCTACTGGTTTGCAGCAAGGTGAATATATCGTTCTGGTTGGTCTGGATCAATTGAGCGATGGTCAATCTGTCCATGTTCGCGCTATCGAGCAGTCAGGAGGAACGTTGTGAGGATCACTCTTGCTGAAAATAGAGATGCTCTATCGATTGGTTCTTCTTCTTTGCATCAACAAAAATTGTTGTTCTTACCTCTGGTAGCAGGCGCTATGATGATATGGGCAAGCATCTCTCCCTGGCTGCAAGACCCTTTAGGCTCGTTAACGACTGCCTGGCAATTGCCTGTTGATCCTGGCTGGCAGATTCAAGCTCCTGCCCTGACCTATGGCCTTCTGTGCGCCGCTAGTGCCATTGGATGCTGGTTCCTCGTCATTGCACGCTATTTGCCCTTTGTGAATCGTTTGGGATTGCCACAATTGCGCTATAAAGCTTTAATCTGTCTCGTACCCGCGCTGCTTTTTTCTGGCCAGATGTTGTGCTGCGATTTTGCGCGTATAACCCACATGGCTCAACATGAGCAACAGGCTCTACTGATCCACCGACTTTTTCTGTATTCAACTGTGGATCAATTGATCCTCCTGCGTCCTTTTGTTCTGCATGTTTCTACTTTCTGGGGACGTTTGCAAATCCTGATTGATCAACTTGACTATGGCTTCCTGTTTCCCCTTCTGGCTTTTTGTCTGCTTGCCATTTGGGAAAATTTTGGTTCGAGGACAACTGGCCTGCGTTCGAAAAAGAGTGCTTTTCTTCTGCCGCTCAGTATCATTTTGCTGCCTGGTCTGATTTTTGCTCGTGCCAGCATCGGGGCTGTTTATGAGAAGCAGGCGCAATCAGCTCTCTCAGCAGGCGCTTATGAGCAGGCTCTTTCTCTACTTGATACTGCCCGTTTCTTTCTTCCAACGCTCAATGATGCTGCTTTTTATCACCTTGAGCGGGGTCAGGCCCTCTATTATCTTTCCCCTCAACAACGAACAACGCTAGAAAGTCGAGCATACCTTGCGGCCAGTTATCGGGCCCTGCGAGATTTTCCTGATGCTTTTCAACAGGACTATGCGTTGTGGGTAGACTTTCCTTCTACTCCCTGGATTGTTGATGAACTGAGTGGGACGCTGGAAGTGTGGATTGAGAGCCAGCAACCACTGAAGCTGGGGGCGGGCCAAACTCTGGACAATGCCGAGGCCTCTCTCCCCTGGATTCAGATGCTTGAGCGTGTAGATTCAACGAATGTCTATGGATGGTATCTGGAGGGACGTATTTATTATATGTCTCATGCCTATTCTGCCTGTATATCACTCCTGTCGCGCATTCCGCGTTTGAGCCAGGAAGCTGCAATCCTCTCATCGGTCTATACCTATCTGGCTCTCAGTGAGATGGCATTAGGGGATCCTGTCACTGGGCGGGCGTGGTTATTTCATGCGATCGCGCTCGATGCTGGTTATCGCAATAATACCGCGCGTGAGACGCTTTCTGGTCTCCATTGAGCATAAGTCGGGTTGCAGATGGCGTAAGAAAGGAGGTGTGTATATGTTCAAACGATGGTGCCTGACCGGAATCTGTCTGCTTCTGGCATGTACTGGTTTATGCTGGTTTTTCTATCAAGTTCTCTATGTTCCCCAACGAAGTTTTATCTCCCCTGATTGGGGAGATGCGCAGTGGATTCAGGCGGCAGATGCTCAAACTCCAACTGCCTATTTCCGTGTGGTGACGACTCTGGATGGGCCACCTGATGCTGCCTTTGTGACGATTGCTGCTACGCAAGTGTTCCGACTCTATATCAATGGCACGCTGGTTGGTACGAATGCCACTGATTTTGCAAATACTGGTGTGATAAAAGCTTATATGTACGACATTCTTTCGCTTCTTGTTACGGGATCAAATGTCGTAGGGGTACGTGTCGCTAATGCAGATCAGGGGCCGCCCAGGCTACGCGTGGCTATTGGCGTGGTTCAGGGCACCACTCTGCTCTCTCATGGCTCAGGTTCAAGCTGGCTGGCGACAGCCAGAAGCGATCTGGTCTATGGGTATATCTCTGCACGCGCTAATGACTGGGCACGCAGCGATTTCATTGCCAGCGCCTGGTATACAGCCAGAAGCGTGCAGTTTCAAGGACATCCACCTATGCTGGCGATTCCACCGGCTCTTTATGAGCATCCTGTCGCTGTGCATTGGTTGAGTGCTGGTGGTGGGCAGGAGACCTATCTGACTGGTACTCTTGTGTTACCTGCTTTCTCTACTGCCTGGCTACGCCTGGCTGCGGTTGGTACTGCTCAGGTATATCTCAATGGTTCGCTTATACTCAACTGGCAGGGACAGGCTCCTGTCCCGCGTCAGCATCTGATAAGCTATCTGAGTAGCACTGTACATGAGGTACGTTATCGCCAGGGGCTGGCTGTGGGAATCTATCCTGTGACTCCATATCTCCACGCGGGTCAGAATATTCTGGCTATTCATGTACAGGCTCCTAGCATTAGCGCTGCCCGTGAGGGCTTGCAGGCATTTAATGCCGCTCTCTCTTTTGATCTTCTGACGATGGACGCGCAGGGGCGACAATCCTGGATCACTTCCGATGCCCACTACTGGCACGCGTCGACTCTGCCAGTTGCTGATTGGCTCAATGCTGGTTTGCATGTGCAAAGCTGGTCTTCTCCTGTATCTATCGGACGTCCAGGGGTAACACGCTCGTTTTATTTGCCGACTGAGGTCACTGATCGTTCTGTACCTCTCTGGATGCCAGGACTATGGTTGAGCATTGTGCTTCCTTGTAGCATGGCGCTGATTGGCATCTGGTTTCTGCTCGCCAGAGGTCTGGTGAGACGCTATCTGTATAGCTATAAAACTGCTCTGCATATGACCAGCCTGGTTTTTATTCCCCCTCTGGCCTGCGAGGGACTACTGATCGTTCTTTCCGCTGAACCACTTTTCCCTTCTTTTTATACCTGGCACTGGGGTCTACTGTTGTTGTTGCTTCTCATGACCTGTTACGCCGGGCTCTGGTATGTCCTCCATCGACCTACTCAGCATTTTCATTGGCGCGCACAGCCAATGAATGCGATCCAGAGCGTGATGCGTGCAACCTCCGTTAGCATGCATTCTGTTCACGCTCGAAAAACGTTTGCCACCTTTATTCTTACTCCATTTACTGCTCTCCTCCGCTATAAGCTATCTTTTGGGCGAAATCTCCCGAGGAGTGTGGTTGAGAGATTGCGCAGACATTGGCCGCTAGCCGTGTTATTGTTAGTAGTGCTGCCGTTCGTAAGCTATGGTCTTTCCTATGAGCCGTACTGGCAGGATGAATTGTCTAGCTATTATGCGGCGCAGGGAATACTGGCGCATGCTCTGCCATTTTTCCCTTCGGGATTTCTCTATGAGAAGGCAGAGCTTTTTTCGTACCTGCTTGCGTTCTGGCAATGGAGCCTGGGCGCTCCTTCCTCCCGCCTGTTGAGTGTGTTGGGATATCTCATCAGTCTGCCTCTGCTGTATTATGCAGGTTGCTATCTCTTTGAACGCCGTTGTGCCCTGCTGGCAACGACTATGCTGGCCTTCTCGCCATCCGCCTTGCTCTGGAGTCGCCAGGTACGCATGTATGAACTGGCTCAGGTGCTACTCCTGTTGACCCTTCTACTGCTCTGCCGTGCTCTGGAACAACAGCAGCGGCGACGGTCCATCTATCTGGCAATGAGCTGCATGCTTGTAATGTATCTTTGTCATGAAGAGACCTTCATTGCTTTACCTGGCTTTTTGATAGCTGTTTGTGTATGTAGCTATACTGTTCAACGCTTTTTCCCAACTGTTTGCTATCGAAAGCATTGGTGGTGGTCTGCTCTCTTCGTTGGAGCGGGCATCGTTTTACAGTTGTGGCTCACACGCATGACGCATCCCCCTGTACTGGGTACTGATAGCAGTCAGCGTCCGATGATTCAATTTACCTTCGACAATATCCCATATTATTTGCATGTGTTGCTCTTCCCTATGGCAACGAATAGGGTAGCCCTGCCAGATATCACGCTTAATACTCTGCTCGCTTTTGGTGGTACCTATCTGGCCTTGCGTGGTAAGCAGGTACGTGCACGCTTTTGCGCGCTCTTCTGGTTTTGTGCGCTTGTCAGCTTGATGGTGCTCTTTACGATGCGTGCTGAACGTTATTTGTACCCTTTGCTGCCTGTCTACTATTTGCTTGGAGCCTCTATGCTGTTAAGTATCTTTTCTACGTTCTGGCGATTTTTTTGTACGCTCTCTCTCCCGCCAGGAGGAT
This sequence comes from Ktedonobacteraceae bacterium, assembly GCA_035493895.1. Lineage (GTDB taxonomy): Bacteria > Chloroflexota > Ktedonobacteria > Ktedonobacterales > Ktedonobacteraceae > DATJHM01. The sequence continues at coordinate 22,217 of DATJHM010000041.1, read as the reverse complement.
TATCCAGAAAACAACTTTCTACAGGATCTAAGCTCCATCTGTGGCAACGGGTTGCTGGCATGACAGCAAGTGTTGTTTTCGCCTGTCTTCTCCTGGTGCCGCTTCTTCCACTGAGTAATGCGAATATATTGTTAAGCCGTATAGCAGGAATAGCTTATCATCATCATTATCCCGATTATAATGTGGCGGGACAGTATGTGCGTGCTCATTGGCGCTCAGGAGATGTGCTGATCTGTGTAGCTCCTGATTTCTCTGTCTTTTACTATGCGAATCATGCTGACTATTTTCTCTCTATTGATCGAGCGCTCTTTTTGCTTGAGCGTGATGGACATATTATCGATACGTCTATGGGTGCACATGCGCTCTTGCAAGAGGCCGATCTCCTGGCGGTGCTGGCTAATCATAATCGTATCTGGATTGTTTCTGACAATGGCGTCTACCAGGCTCAAGCTGCGAAGCGTTTTGCATTTCCTTCCGATGTACATCTTGTTTTTGAAGGATATGGTTCCGCTGTCTACCTTCGTGATGGCTAACGCTTTATGACAAATTGGTTTTCTATGGGAATAGCTTTGCCAGCACCCTCACGCGTGATTCCTGACCCCAGAAGGAGAGCAGTTGTTCATAAAGAGCAAAGGACTCGTTGAGAAAGTAGATGCTTTTGATCTCACGTGCTGCTTTCACTGCTGCCTCGAGATAGACGCAGCACTGTACCATGTGGCCAAGCGCCAGTGCAGTACAGGCTTTCTGGTAGAGTACTTCTGTGCGCAGGCGTCTGGGAATGGCGGGACGGAACTCGTCGATTTGCGCAAATGCGTTCCAGGCAAATTGCGGTTGACCCAGGCGTAGAAGAATCAGACCTTCATAGAGCATGAGCTGGCTATAGTCCATCCTTGTATAGTTATAAGCCAGGTCTTCCTCTGGCTGTTCTGGAAATGTGGCCATGGCAAGTTGCAGATATTGCATGGCGTCTTTTTCACCTCCCAGGGCTGCATACATCAGGCCAATGCCTGCAAATGTCCAGCTATGGAGCAATGGTGAGATATATTGATGGGTACCATTAATGCGGCGCAATGCCTCTTGATATGCATTGAGAGCAGCAGTTGGTTGTTTATGATAGTTTAAAATTGTTGCCATTCGCAGTTGGGCGGCAATATAGATATTCCAGTCATTGGCAAGCTGACTGTGGATGATAGCCTGGGCACAACCTGTCTGCGCTGCAATAAAATCGGCTCGATGGAGCTTGAGCAATGCATGTAGTTGATGGGCCTCAGACAAGATATGGGCAGCTCTGACCTGCGATGGTCCCGGGAAGAGAGCCGGACCTTTCAGGTTCCGAAAGTAATCAGGGAGCTGTTTCTCAATCTCTTCATGTCCACCTTGCATGTAGACTTTCCAGCAGACTTCCATACTCTCTGCCCAACTTACCAGGGTATCCGAAATTCTGTTCATTTCCGCTCTTGGCTGCGGTGGTAAGGGGAGAGGACTGTGGCCGGGGCCGACTTTCTCTAAAGTGCCATCGGGTCGGGCATCCGGGTTTTCATCAAACCCTAGCTCTTCTGGAGACATAGCGAAGATCTCACATAGGGCTTGCAATGATGCAGTACGTGGCGTTTGTAATCCCGTCTCCCAACGAATATATGTGTTAAGACTCACACCCACTTTTTGGCTGACAAATTCTCTCGTCCAGCTTTTCCTCAAACGGGCAGAATATAAAGATGCATTCGACTTCTTCATACACCAACCTCCACAAACTCTTTATCCTACTCGTTGTTGTTATAAGCTCTTTTTTCTGGCTCGTCAAGTCAGAAATGTCTGTAATGCCTTTATTTGGGAGAAATTGGCTAGGCTTTTTGTCTCTTGAGCACTGAATAGCCCGAAGGCATGACTTTCCATGCCTTCGAGTTCGTTTTAGATTACTGCAAAAGTTCGGCTTCGTTTAAAGGACCCAGTGTAGTGAGTACCTGTTTGTCACGCATGGGGAATAGATGCAGGGCGCGCATAACATCATCTCGCGTGATTTTCTCGACGCGTTCAATCTCTTCTTCGACGCTGACCAATCGCCCCTCGGTTATCCAGTCACTGGCCAGAGAGCGCATGCGTGAAAAGGTGGATTCGCTGCTCAGGACGATAGCGCTGATCCATTTATCTTTGGCGCGGCGCAGCTCGTCTTCGTGAATACCATCATCCAGCAAGCTGTCCAGCTCACTGCGTAGAAGTTTGAGCACGCGGGGAGCCTCCTCCGGTGTTGAGTTTGCTTCCATCAACATAATGCCGGTGCCTTCCATGGCCCAGATACCTCCGCTTGCTGACTCTGCCAGGCCACGCTGATAGATGTTCCAGTAGAGCCGTGAGCCGTCACTATCTCCAAGGATGCTCCCTCCCAGGGATGCTGCATAATAGTCCTTGTGTTTGACATCGACGGTGGGCATGGCCAGGAGCATGATCTGCTGCTTGAGCTTTTTGTCAACCATGATATTGTTGATGGGCTGTGCTGGTTCGTAATGGCTCACGTCGCGCCCGGAATCGCCTGTACGCCAGTCGCGGCAATGCTGCTCGGCAAGCTCGACAATATGATCCCAGTCGAAGTTACCTGCTACCGAGAGAATCAGGTTGTTTGCTGCATAACGGCTCTTCCAGTAGTTGCGCATATCTTCGATGTCCATGTTACGAATGCTGTCAGCTGAACCCAGAACATCGTGCCCTAATGGATGTTCGCCAAAGTATGTTTGCATCAAACGACGATAGGTAATGTTGTAGGGCTGATCCTCAGAGCGAGCGATCTCGTTGATGATGACATCTTTCTCTGTCGTGAAATCAGACTCTGCCAGGCGTGGGTACATCATATCGCTCAGGAGTTCGACGGCCTTATCCAAATATTCGCCCAGTACACGAGCGTAATAGACCGTCGATTCATGTGACGTGAAGGCGTTGAGCTCAGCTCCGATTTTATTAAAGGCCAGGGTGATTTCTTGCCAATCGAGCGTTTTAGTCCCTTTGAATACCATATGCTCGAGAAAATGGGAGACGCCTGCGATCCTGGGATCTTGCTCATCTCGTGAGCCTGTGTGGACAAAGTAAGATACTGCCACCGATTCGAAATCTGGCATCGGCTGACCAACAATCTGTAAACCATTCTTTAAACGATGAGTATAAAACACAGTGCCATTTGCTGTGGTCTCTGCCATAGAATTGCTCCTCCAATGCGCAAGACGTAGATCTCTCTTACAGGCGTAGTTTTTGTACTAGCATGATAGCCCTGAGACATGGACGTTGTCAAATTGAGCACAGCGGTTCTTTGCGTTTTTTGTATTTGTTCCATTTCATTATATAGAGAGAAATTTAAGCTTATCAATGCTTGTTCCGACTTTTTACGCGTTGATTGTGTCAATAGCGAAAGTCATGCTTTTAATAAATGAGCGCTTACTGTTGAATATCAGAAAATCGTATGATATGCTACGCAGTGGAACAGGTCAATCGTTCTGCTCCGCTTTAAGCGTCATCCTATTCCCTGCGCTTCTTTGTAACAGCTGCGAGAAACGTGAGGAGAGCATATATGTCTACCTCTGCCTGGGATAGTCCTGAGTCAAAAGTTGATGAAGGCTATCCGCTGGCATTATTCAAAAACCTGCTAAAGCAAATGATGCTTCAGTTTGCCGCACAAGGGGCCTGCCTTGCTCTTTACGATGAGCATATGGGTCAGATGCGGATACAACTTCATGTTCGTTTACGCAATACGTCAATACGTAATTTAGGCTCGGATGGTATTCGACCCCGGCGTCGTTTGACGGTTCATCTGGAAAATGATAATCCCTCATCGCCTCTAACGGCAAATGCGCGTGTGCGCCCAATGTATCCTTCTACAGAAGATCTGGACGAGGTTTCTCCTCAGCAATCCAGTCAATTTGCCGTCGGCTCTACCTATCCTATTGGCCATGAATTGATTGGTTTTATCTGGCAGAAGAATGAAGCATATGTAATACGCCATGAAGATTATCTGAGTGTTTTTTACAAGGACGAAAAATTTCCTGAATCGGTAGATATCGTGCCGAGTGGTTATCTGGTGGTGCCTATTCAGGAAGTCGAACTTTCCGATGAGCTTGCTCAACAAAGCCAGTCGAATGTACTCGGCGTTGTGGTGCTCTATCAGCTCAATCCCAGTATCGGCATAGAATTTCATTCGCGTCAACGTACCGAAGCTCTTTTCTTCGTTGAGCGCTTTGCCCTCTATCTGCAAAATTATGCATTGCGTCGTATGCAGCGGCGTACCAGTGACTACTTGCAGCACCTGCAAGATGTGAGCATGGCCTTTCCTACTTCGGTCAAGCTTGCTGATCTGGTCGATAATATGTACCATTTTATCTCCCGCATCGTGGATGTTTCAGCATTGTTATTGACGCTCTATGACCGCGATAGTGAGCGCATTTATGATGTTTTTGCGCTTTCAGAAGGGATGCGCATGGATGACCTGTCCGAACAGACGGCCGGTCATCTGGAGACGGAGCGGCCAGTCTGGTGGCGTACGACGCAGAAAGATCCGCAGACGTTGCAATTTTCGCCCGCGCAAGAACCGCACAAGATGTCGTTCTATAACGAGCTCCTTACGGGCGTATGGGGAGATCATCGTCAGGCCGAATCCTTTTTATTTTTGCCAATGAAGATGTACAATCGCGTTATTGGTTCTCTATCGCTAGTAAGCAAGCGTCCTAATGCCTATCATCCTGAAGAGGTACAGGTGCTGGAGACGATGTTGCAGATTATCACGGTGGGGATTGAGAACGTCAAGTTATATGAACGTGATCGCGCATTGCTGCAAGAGGCGAAACAACGCGAGGCTCAACTGGCGGCGATTAATAGTACATTGCAATCTATCGGCTCTGAGCTTAATGTCAATCAATTGCTGAATAATTTTGTCAAATCGGTGACTGCGCTGGTGCGAGTTGAGATCAGCGTCTTTTTCCAACCTTCCCCTAATAAAGAAGAGCTGGTGGCTCAGGCGTGGTATGCACCTCCCAGTGTCAGTCCGGAATATGACGAGGATGCTCTGCCGCCAATGTTGTTGTCTCCAACCAGCAAGGATACAGAGAACGAACTGGTGGCCATGATTCGCCTGCCGTTTCGACACACGATTCTGGAACAACTCGTCAACGAAAATGGATTTTTCTATCTGGATGGTGCAACACTTGATGAGCTTTCGAGCAAGTGTGACGAGGGTGGGGCGCTCTTCTTGCGCGAAATCAATGTGCAACAGATGCTGATGATTCCGATGTACTATCAGGGCGACTTTGTTGGCATTTTGTCGGTCTCGATGCCGCCAGATAGTCGTGCATTTCGCCCGAAGGATATCGGCATGCTGCTGGCTATCTGTGCGCAAACGACGAGTGCGATTCGCAATGCTCAGCTTTTTGCGCAACGTGAAGAGGCTTATGCAGAGTTGCAGCGGATGGATAAGCTCAAGGATGAGTTTCTCGTGACTGCCTCACATGAATTACGAACTCCTCTGAGTGCGATCACCGGCTACTCGACGCTTCTGAAGCGTCAGAATGCGCGCACGTCTCCTCAGCATGTTTTGCGCTATGCGAATAAAATCTCCAGTGCCGCGCAGCAGCTTACGGATCTGGTTTCTAAGATGACCGAGGCGGCAAAGATAGGAGCTATCGATAAACGTTTGTTTCTTGAGGCTGTGCCAGTATTTGCCGCTGCTGAGATGGCGGAAAATCTACTGACCTTTAATAATGAGCAGACGTTGATACGCAATGTGCCAACTTCGCTCTGGGTTCAGGCGGACGCGTTGCGTTTTCGTCAGGTTCTGACGAATTTGCTGGAGAATGCCGCCAAGTATTCTCCAGCAGAGAGTACGATTACCCTTTCTGCCAGCGCAACTACTTTTGCTGAAATCCATGATCTTTTGCCACCAGATCAGCAGGATCCCGTGTTGCTGGTCGAACAAGGTTCATTGGCTCTGGTGCTGATACGTGTGCAGGATCAGGGTGAAGGCGTGTTGCCAGATGATCAGGAGCGCATTTTTGAGAAGTTTGTGCGGGCTCCTCGTTCGCTCACAACTCCAGTACGTGGTTCTGGTCTGGGTCTATATATATGTCGTCGTTATGTCGAGGCGATGAGCGGAAAATTATGGCTTGAGCAGAGCCTTGTCAATGAGGGCTCGATCTTTGCCTTTTACTTACCGCGTGTTGAACCTCCAGTTGAGGCAGGAGAGCAGGTAACAGGTGAGCACACCATTTGATAATCGTGATCTGAAGATCCTGGTTGTAGACGATGACCCCGTAATTCGTGATATGATGGTGGATATATTTGAGCTTGAAGATTACCCGATCTATGTTGCACGAAATGGGCGTGAGGCGCTAGAGAAGCTTCGTCAGGACGAACACTTTCTGGTCTTTCTCGATTTAATGATGCCTGTGCTGGATGGACGTGAGGTCTGTCTACAATTACAGGCCGAACCTCAGCTTCGCCGACGTCATGTGGTAATTGTGATGTCGGCGATAGATAATCTGGCGGAAGCTTCAACTCTCAATGTAGATGGCACGATGCCAAAACCTTTTTCTGTTGATGATGTGTTTCGCATTATTCAACCATATTTGCCTTAAATGGCAACAAATAGACGCTATGGAGTAGGATAGACGTGAAACAAGTGGAGCAGATAAAGCGGCCTGAGCTCCCTATCGAGCAAGAATATGTTGTTGCGCCGTACCGCTGGTTTACCTATGCACCAGAAGTGACTGGCCTGCGCCTGATCTGTCTGGAAGATTCTGAGACTGGCACTGTCGTGACCACCACGACTGCCAATCCGCAGAAGCGTACGGCGGCGCAACGTGCCTGGGCAGGTGCTCGTCAATCGCGAGCTGCGGGCATGCCCTGGGATATTCTCCACGAGATGGGCGAGAAAGGGGTCGATCCCGACCAGAAGATCGAGGAGACCTTTCGTGGCTATGGCCATGCTTCGGTAGGGGATATGGCGCGTGTGGCGGTGGATTTCGGGCGCGTTCCTATGCATTTCTGCCTGGCTCTTTTCAATGAAGGCGTATTGAACTCAGGCCAGGAGAAATCAACGCGCTATCAATCGTCTTTTGGCAAGGCTATTCTCCATCCGCTACGTCATTATTTGCCTTCACACCTTCCACAGGAAGCGTTGGCCAGACTTGAGGTCCAGTATCAAGTTTTCGGCGCGCTTTCTCTGGAACTCTTCGCGAAACATAAAACGATCTTGCTCAGAGACTTTGAGCAGTATTTTCAGGCCAATAAAGCCGAACCTCAGCAGCGTTCGGCGCTGACTTCACGCGTACTTGACTGTGCACGCTATTTTTTGTTGTTCGGTCAATGGAGTGGGATGTCTTTTGAAACTTCGGCCCGTGATTGGTCTCGTATCATCTCGGAACTGAAAGCTTCACCGCTTGCTTACTATCAGCGCGTGGCCGCCCAGCTTGAGCGTCTGCTGGCTCCCTCGCGCGAGGAAGAAGCGATCCTGGAGTATAAGGCTGAGGCCCCCGGTCTGGTGCGCCATACCAGCCCGCTCGATACGACCAACGATAACCTCAAACAACTACAGCAGCACCTTCGTACACAAACAGATCTTTTACAAGCGGTCCCCGTCCAATCCGGTGTGCCTCAATATGTGAAGCAGCGGGTAGAACTACTGGAGGCGGTCTACACTGAAGGCGAGCGTTTGCTGGCCGAATATATACAATTGCTCTGGCCCGGCCTGGAGCGCCAGCCCCTCCTTGCCTGGCTACATAATCGTGATGACGAGAGCAAGCGTGCTATGAGCCGCCTGATTTTTGCCGGGCATACCAATTACAATGAGCTACCGGGCTTTGCACGCACCACGCGTATGACGCTCGTAATCGAAAGCTACCTGGGTGAGCTGCGTGATTTTAATCGTCATCGTGCCTGGGGACGCTTCTTCCCGCTGCCTCTGGTCTTTGGTGAGCCTTTGAAGCTTGAAGCTGTGCAGCAAATTCTTGCGCGTGGTTATGGCCTGCCCCTCTATCTGGCTGAAATTCCGGCTTTTGCCGGGCAGCGTACAGCTTTTGAGCAGGATCTCCAGGACTATTATGCCCGTTTACAGACATTTCTCGCACAAGTTGCCGGGCAATATGGTACCTCCATCGATTATTCGTTTGTGCTCAATTTATTGCCCCTTGCTCATCAGGTCTCGTTCTGGATGCATGGTGACCCTAAACAGGCAACCTATCTCACATTACAGCGCTCACGCCCCGGCGGGCATATCAACTATCGCGCACTGGCCTATGAAGCCAATCAGCTTCTGGCAGCCTCTGATCCGTACCTCTCGGCTATACAGTTGAGTAAGCGACCTGATCCTGCCAGCCGCGCCGAATTTTTTGATCGTAGCTAATTGACACTCCCCAGCATAAATGCGCGGGGATTCTTCCTTCATCCATCAAGCTTGCCCTGGTGCTATCTTTAGCAGAAAGGTAGAGGTCTGATGTCCAGAAGCGTTTTGCAAGATGAAGCAGTTTCATCTTCCCTGTTCCCGAGTGCCCCTCGGTACAGCAAATGCACAAAAGACAATGGGCAATCTGTCCGTGAGGAGAGAAGAGCGCCTCTACCGACCCCGGTAGAGATCTTACGCCAGCCCGAAACGCCTGTATTATGATGTGCTATTTGACATTATAGCACATCTATTGAAATTGGGAAGATGCCATTTATCCCTGCCATAAATGGATGGGGCTTTCTGGCACGTTTCTGTAAGGAGAGAAAAGGTATGAGGGATGTAAGACGGTTTCGTCGTCCTTCTTCCGTTACTATCTGTTTCAGTCTTTGTAGTTTGATTATGCTATTGTGTTCTTGTAGTTCTGCAAATTCTTCTCCTGGTAGCGCGACGCCTGTTACGACACCTTCACCGTTGGCAACCTCAATTTCGACGCCTCTATCATCCCCTGAACCTGCTAATCCAGGACCGGAAGATTGGCCGACATATCATCATGATATGTTGAGAGGTGGATATGTTCCCTCTATGATCGATCCTAATCAATTAACTCAGACATGGCAGACGAATGTTGATGGTGCGGTCTATGCGGAGCCGCTGGTGGTTCAGGGGCATATACTGGTTGTGACGGAAAACGATTCTCTTTACTCGCTTGATGAGCACAGTGGTGCGATACAGTGGCATGTCAATGTTGGCATTCCGGTTCAGCTCTCGACGTTGCCCTGTGGCAATATTGATCCTCTGGGCATTACCAGCACACCCGTGTACGATCCCCAGACGGGCCTACTTTTTGCCGTGGCAGAAATCCGGGGGCCATCGCATATCCTGGTGGGAATAGACCTGCAAACAGGCCAGGTACGCATACGCCGTACGATTGATTTGCCGGGTATGGACCCTCGTACGCATCAGCAGCGTTCGGCTCTGGCTCTTTATAAGAACCATGTCTATGTTGCATTTGGCGGGCTCGCGGGTGACTGCGGAAACTATCGCGGCACGATTATTGCAGCTCAGACTGACGGTCAGGGGCCGTTGTTGTCGTACCGTGTCCCAACGCCGCGTGAGGGGGCAATCTGGGCTCCTTCTGGACCAGCGATTGATGCCAATGGGAATGTCTTTGTGGCCGTTGGCAATGGTGAGGTAACGCAGGGAAACTGGGACCACAGCGATTCGATCTTGCGGCTTTCTGCCGACCTGGCTTTGCAGGATGGTTTTGCGCCTGCACAATGGCCGCATGATAATGAGACCGATGCCGATTTAGGCTCAACTGGTCCGCTTCCATTGCCAAACAACCTCATGTTCTCTGCGGGTAAGGCCGGTATTGGCTATCTGCTCCATGCTGACAATCTGGGTGGGGTCGGGGGACAACTCAATCAGCTGCTTGTCTGTCCCGGAGCGCGTTCAATGGGTGGCGCGGCCCTGCTTGGTTTACAGATCTATGTGCCCTGTAATAATGGGGTGCAACTGGTTAATGTTGGGCCGGGAACGAAGATGAGTCTTGGTTGGAAGAATAAGCAGTTGTTATTGCCCCCGGTCATTGGTGGGCATACGCTCTATAGCCTTGATCCCTCCGGCACCCTCTATGCAGTTGACGCCAGTACGGGGCAGTTGCGTGCTCAGATCACGCTTGGCCCAGTGGCCCATTTTGCCACGCCTACGCTTTCAGCGAATCACATTTTTGTGGGCACAATGAACAGCGTCTTTTCCGTGAACGCAGCCTGAGTTGAGCGTGGATTTGGGGATGGGAATGTGGAAAGGTGATCGATGGGGCAACGAGCAGAGATGAGCCGTTGCCCCATATTTCCGGCTATGGACAAAGTGCACAAAACACACACATTTTTAAGGTAATTTTGAGAAACAACTATAGTCTATTTAAGAAAATATTGAGAACGCAGGTTATATTTTTAGGATATTTTGAGAAAAACGAGCTCATTTATGCAATTTGCCCCTTTTCTCCTCGTAAATTTCACCTCTTTATGCTACACTAAAGGCAATGAAGATCATACCTCAGAGTAGATGCAATGGCGTCTTCTTCATTGTGGAGTAGGAAAAAGACGCCTCCAACAACAAGGAGTTTGTATGACGCAGACGTCACTCCATAGCGACGTAACCTCCCATTCACAAAACAATGAGCATGGAAAGGCCACGCTTGGTCCGCTACTATGTTGGGCTGTGGTTTTTGCCGATATTGGTTCATCGATCTACTATGTTCCTGGCATTCTTTATAGTACCGTGAGAGGCCTTGCGGGCTTCTTTGTTTTGCTCACAATGGTCGTATTTGTCTTGCTCACCCTCAAGTATGCCGAGGTCAGTCAGCGTTTTCCTGAAGGAGGCGGTGTCGTCTCCGTGGCTGCCCAGGCTATCAATTCCTGGGCGGGAGCCCTGGGAGGGATGTTGATCCTGGTGAGCTATTTTCTTACCGCGGCGATCAGCTGCCTTTCGGCTATTCAGTATCTTGGCGTGGTGCTTCCAGGGGTTCTGCCTATTGACTTATGGATCACCATCGGGGTGTTGATGTTGCTTGGCGTTTTGAATTGGGTCGGTATCAGTGAGAGCGCCAAAGTGAGCCTCGTCAGTGCGCTCGTGGCCTTCTGTAGTGATCTGGCGATTCTCTGGACTGTCTTTACGCATCTCTCGTTCTCTGAGGTGCTTTCCTTGTTTCAGTCAGTTTTTGCACATGAAACGCTCACGCCGACCTCCGTGCTGGTTGGTTTCTCCGGAGCATTTCTGGCTTTTTCTGGATTGGAGAGTATTTCGCAGCTCTCACCTGTAATGAAAACCCCGCGCAAGAAGGTCATCGGTATCGCACTCTTCCTGGTCGTGCTCACCATCGGAGTCACCAGTCCATTGCTTACGATGCTTTCTACTCTCTTGCAACCTCAGGAAGCGGCCAACGAGGTGCTCTCAACCCAGCTTATTTCGCTGTTGGGAGGGCATTGGGGCAATAATTTCTTACAGACAGAAGTGGCAGTCAGTGCAAGTCTCATCCTGATTTTTGCGAGCAATACCGCCATTATTGGTGCCTACCATGTGTTTCTTGCGCTTTCGCGCATGGATTTTTTCCCTGCTTTTATTCTCAAGAGAAACCGCTTTCGTGACACTCCTCATTGGTCGATTGCCCTGGCAACTGGAATACCCATCACTATTCTGATACTGGTCAACGGCAAGATCAATCTGCTTGGGGACTTATATGCTTTCGGTCTGTTGGGGGCCTTTACGCTTACCTGTCTGGGGCTGGATCTGATCCGTTCCCGAGAACGCATCCTGGCTCGGCGAAGAAAAATTGTCCCATCGCCTGAGAAGGTTTATAAGAATGGGCACGGAACTCTTGCTGGCGTTTCTGTGATGCCTTTGCTCGCGCATGAGGAAGTCCCGTTGTCCAATGGACAGGTAGTCATTGCACGCGTTGGTATGAGTCGCACAGTCATTCGTGGCATCATCCATACTCTGTGGCTACGGCTTGATTTCTGGCTGGGGATATTGACAACTGTCCTTGTGGCCCTCGCCTGGGTGGTCAGTCTGGTCTCCAGACCGCAAGCTGCCCTCTTTGGCGGATCAGTGGCCCTGATTGGTATGGGGGTTGCCTATTTCAACTATATACGCAAAGGGAGCCCACCTATTGTTACCGCATATCTCGAAGGTCCTTTGCCTGGTTCAGTTCTTGCGGTGCTGGCTGCTGGTGATGCGCAGAATGATCAGATCATCGAAGCCGCTATCGATGATGCGCGTAGTGATCCTGTGGTGTTTCTCTACCTGGGTGAGCGACGAGATGATCGTGCCCCGAAGCCATTTGAAATTGTAAATCCCTATCTCGATGATGTCTCAGCGAAGGAGACGTTGGGCCATGCGGAGGGACTGGCACGCAAGGCCAGGATTTCGCGTAGCTTTGTCTATCGGCAGCAGGAAGATGCAATCGCCACATCTGTCTGGCAAATCTTGCACTCTCGTGATGTCATTCTCTCCTCCCTGATGGTTGAACAGCTACATGACATTAACCCTGATCGGATTCGATACGAATTGACGCCTCGTGGTAAGATTGCACACCTGCTCAAACGCTGGTAAAAAGGGAAGGCGTCATTCGGAAGAGGGAAATAGAGATGAGATAGGCTGTTTTTGGTATCATTGATGCTTCCTGGGAGGGGGTATGCTCCATCTGTTGTTACCTTTCACGCATGGAATCGACGGCTCTGCAATTACCAGTGCTCTAAAACTTGCACAACGTCGCGAGGCTACGCTGGTTCTTCTGTCACTGATTCAGGTTCGCGAACGTTCGGGAAGGTCCACTATTCGTTGGGAAGATATTCAACAGTCTACCGACATTCTGGAGTTCACGCGCCAGAAAGCTGCACGCATGGAGGTACCTATCCAGTGTGTAGAACTTCGTAGCCAGCATCCTGTCCAAAGTATTCGTGCCTTTGCACGCGAAATGGAATGTGAGGGGATCATTCTCTTTGTTCGAGGGGGATCGGGAGTCTTGCTTGCCACACATGAGGTGAAACAATTGCTGGAAGATCGGGTTCACTCAATGTATATAGCAAATTTGCCGATCAGCCGACCCTGGGCTTCTTTACTGCGCTGGTGCTCTGGTTGGCTCAAAAATAGCGCATTACGCTGGGATGAAGAGAATCAGATGAACCAGATCTATCCTTGAAACCACTTGCCCTCTCTCTAGACATTTTACCTCTTACGCTACATGCAAATTTAGAATGTAGCAACCAGCTGGCAAACTGATTGCTACATCTTGTACATATGAAGCTCGTATATTTCAGGTGTTTTTATCCTGTAACTTTCCCTTGAGGATTTATAGGTTATGTAATTAACGATGCTTCGCATGGAGCCTGAAAAACTTGCGGGAATCCATCATGAGTGTTAAATATCTATTGAATGAAGTGTAAATTTATATAAAATGTATTTTATAATAAAATAAAGATTTTAATGTTAAAAATATAAAATAAGATATATATGGTATTAATATCATGAACTGATAAATACGAATGGGAATGGCAATATAATAATTATCTGTATGTAAATGACATCTTGCAGCATGAGGAGGAATAGATTATACTCTGATCGGAGTAACTCTATTGTAGATCGAGAGATGAAAAGACGAGAAGAATGAGCACTAACTCTAACACGATAGAGGTGTTTTATTCTTATGCTGACGCTGATGAGCTGTTGTGTAATGAATTGGAGAAGCATCTGAGCCTGTTACGGCATCAGGGATTTATTTCTATCTGGCACAAGCGTCAGATCATTGCTGGTACAGACTGGATGGAGATACTTGACCAGCACCTCAACACCGCATCAATTATTTTGCTGCTCGTCAGTGCAGATTTCCTGGCCTCCGATTATTGTTATGGGACTGAGATGAAGTCTGCTATGCAGAGACATCAAGCGGGTGATGCCCGCGTTATTCCCATTATTTTACGTACCGTAGATTGGCAAGACGCACCGTTTGGAATGCTCAAAGCATTGCCGAGCAATGGGAACCCCGTGACCTTGTGGAGCGATCGCGATGCTGCGTTCACAGACGTGGTCAGGGGTATTAAGGGTGTTATAGAGGATCTTCGTACCTCGCCCTTATCACCTCCATCTACAGTAAGAAGTACTGACCCAACAAACTTTCCGCAAGCATCTGATACTCTGCCTCCCTCCATTGTAACTCCAGTATCTTCGCAAGAAATAGATCTTTTAGAGGGAAGAGATCCCTTGCCGCAGCAATTCTCACTTTCTCCAGATCGTAGACCTTTTTCCCTCCCAAGGAAAATTTCACGACGTTCTATAATAAGCGTACTTACGGCATTTATAGCTGGAAGTGTGGGAATAACGTGGTGGACACTTGCCGAGATTTCCAGCCAATATTCCACAGCGAATCCTCTTCTTGTTCTCTACCAGGGCCATCATGAGGCAGTATGGCGAGTCAGATGGTCTTTAGATAGTACACGTATTGTCTCCGGAGGCGGTGATCATACTGTTCAGATCTGGTACGCTTACTCTGGGCGCCCTTTTTACACATATCATGGTCACCGTGATACGAATGTTCGAGCTATAGCCTGGTCGCCAGATAGTACACGTATTGCTTCTGGTGGTGACGATAAGACAGTGCAGGTCTGGGATGCAGCATCTGGTGCCCTTATCTACATCTATGATGGCAATAAGGATATCGTGTGGGATCTGGCGTGGTCGCCAAATGGGAGACGTATCGCATCAGCAGGTTGGGATAGGACTGTGCAAGTTTGGGATGCACAGACTAATCAACATATTTATACATATCGAGGACACTCTGACACCGTACGAAGTGTTACCTGGTCACCCGACAGCGTACATATTGCTTCAGCGAGCCGTGATTTACTAGTGCGGGTCTGGGAGGCAGATACAGGGCTGTCTGTGGCCTCGTATAACGGTCATCCTACCGACACTCTTATGTGTGTTGCCTGGTCACCAGATGGAAGGTACATAGCATCGGCGGGTTGGGATAAGAAGGTGCAAGTCTGGGAATCCATTACTGGAAATCACGTCTATACATACTCGGGCCACACGGAGGTTGTTATGGAGGTTGCCTGGTCACATGACAGCAAAAGAATTGCCTCAGCAAGTACAGACAGGACAGTACAGGTTTGGGAAGCTCTTACTGGTGATCATGTTTATACATATCGCGGTCATACTGGCAGAGTCTATAGCGTAACCTGGTCGCCAGACAGCAAATATATTGCTTCGAGCCAGGATCGTGCTGTGCATGTGTGGCAGCCTGGCTAGGCGAGAAAAATTTTTCGGCGTCCTATAGAACTGATGGGAAGATTGAGATTTTCTCCTGCTCACAAAGCAAAAAGGAAGGCATGTGAGAATTTGTACACACATTGAATTGAGGATAAGTAGAGATGAGTGTTGCGATGAGATCAATGTTTTACCAGAAAACATGCTTGTTTTTTTTGCTCGCATTAACCTTTTCTGCTTGTGGTAATAATGGGGCAGATAGTTATTCAGGAACAGGGGCAGGCAGTAATACTAATACCAACCAAGCGACGATAGCTTCTACAAATCAAGCAGTATCTCCGACTTCTGCTGTAGATCAAGTCATGCCATCACCGACGCCAACACCAACTGTAGATCAAGTTATGCCATCACCGACGCCAACGCCAACGATAGATCAAGTAGCTCCAACACCGACGCCAACGCCAACGATAGATCAAGTTACTCCAACACCAATACCTACAATGAGTCAGGTCATTCCCACCGTTGCAATTGTTAATCCTTCCAGTGGCCCAGGTGCTGGTGGTACGACAGTGATTATCACTGGTACTGGTTTTACTGGTGCCACTATTGTTTCTTTTGGACAAACATCTGCAAGCAATTTTGTTGTTAACAGCGATACTCAGATTACTGTAGTTAGCCCCTTTGGGAGTGGCACTGTCGATGTAACCATCACCACCTTTGAGGGTACTTCGGCTACTGGCTCCGTTGATCTGTTTACCTATGTCTAAAATGTTTCCTGGCCTTATCTTCAAATCCTCATTGCATGTTGGTGCGTCCTGGCGTAAGATTGGATGGACGGTGTACATATGGTAAAGAGGGGCAATGACATCATACAAGAAAGGTTGCAACAAAAAAGATGGAGACGACCGTTTCGATCGAATTTCTAACGGACACCAGGCAGCATCTGAGAGAGCTTGATCATCAGTTGAAGGCTATCCATGATGTCAAGGTAGATCTACTTGAGCCGAAAGATATGAACGCTCCTACGCTGGTTGCGATTGCGATTGCCGGGAATGAAGCGAGAGCTGAAGCAGCTGCGAATCGCATCGCACAAGTGTTGTACAGCTTTTTGCATACCGCAAGCGGTGGACTGGACGTGAACAAGAAAATATTTCTTGTGACAGCCGAAGGTGAGCGTGTGGATATCGAGCCACTGGGGGTTGAGGAGATCAAACGAATTATTTTCGAGGCATACGAAGGGGAGTAGTTTGCCTTTTTTACATGCTCGTACCTGCATACTTATTGACAAATAGAACACTTGTTCTGTATAATGCATAGTATGCTAGTACAGATGCTTCCAGACACTATAACAAAGCTCGCTCAAATGGGCGATGCAACAGCTTTTGAGCCTGCTGGCGATAAGCCGCAACAGGAACGCCCTCGTGTGGCTTATCAGTCAAGAAGTCTGGCTGAATGTATCACCAACGTTGCAACACCAAAGGGATCGCTTCCTATCCTGAAGACTATGGTGACGACAGCTTGCGAGCGCGACTGCTTCTACTGTCCCTTCCGGGCCGGTCGCAGCAAAATGAAGCGTCTTACCTTTACCCCGGATGAACTGGCAAGCGGCCTGGATACGATGCAGCGAGCAGGGCAGGTTGGAGGCATGTTTTTGTCCTCAGGCATCATCAAAGGTAGCGTAACCACACAGGACAAAATCATTGATACTGCCGAGATTGTGCGCAAACGTTATCATTATGGGGGATATCTGCATCTCAAAGTGATGCCAGGAATCGAGTATGATCAGCTCTTTCGTTTGATGCAGCTCGCGGATCGCGTTTCGGTGAACCTGGAAGGGCCAACACAGGAGCGATTAGATGCACTTGCGCCGAAGAAAGACTTTCATCACGAATTGTTACGTATGTTATATCTGGCCGAGAAGATCCGTCGTGAGCACCCTCATATGAAGCTTGCGGGCACCGTTACGCAGTTTGTGGTTGGTGCAGTGGGCGATACCGATCAAGAACTGCTTGCTCTCAGCAATCAACTCTATCGTCAGGCTGGCTTAACGCGTGCGTACTATTCTGGTTTTAGCCCTGTGCTCCAAACTCCTTTCGAAAATTTGACGCCAACTGATCCACTCCGCGAACAGCGGCTCTACCAGGCAAGCTTCCTCCTGCGTGATTATGGCTGGAATGTGGAAGATTTACCATTTCTGACAGGCGGGAACATCCAACTGGATATGGATCCGAAACAGGCCTGGGCCGAAGCCCATCTGCGCTCAGCCCCTATTGAGATCATGACTGCCACCCGGACACAATTGCTACGTGTTCCTGGCATTGGGCCACGTAGCGCTGATGCTATCATCCAGGCACGTCGGCGCGGCCATATCAGCGAGCTTGCACACCTCGAACAGTTGCATATTCGCACCCCCGAACGTGCTGCGCCCTATATCTTACTGGATGGCCATCGAGCAGTCACGCAAATGAGTTTATTCTCCTGAGAACAATGAATCTTCGCTTCTAATTACTCCGATAGAGATTCCTACGTCAACCCGTCCGTACGTACGCTATTGTGACTGAGTAGTGATTATATATTGTTCAATTGGGATGGCATTGTGAGAGGCGTATAGTAGAGTAGGAAGCGGACAGAAAGAATCTTCCTGCCTCTTGTATATTGCAGTGTCAGGATCAGTTTGTTGTGTGGTTCTTTGGGCGGGTAGTGGCCCTTTAAAGGAGAAAAACTATGGCAATGATGAAAAGAGACCCTTTTGATGCGCTGATGCCTCTGCGTGAGGCTATGAATCGTCTATTTGAGGAAAGTTTCATCGGACCACGTTTCGAGTTTCTTACGGGTCGCACTTTCCCTCTGGATGTCTATGAGTCTGAAGATAAGCAGAAGTATGTCGTCGAGGCTTCGCTGCCTGGACTCAAGATCGAGGATATTCAGGTGACAGCTGAGGGTGACACATTGAGCATTCGTGTGGCAAAGAGGGAAGAAACAAAGGTTGAGAAGGGCAATTATATGCGCCACGAACGCTATGAGGGAGAGATGGATCGGATGATCACACTACCGAGTACTATCGAACCCGCCAATGTTCAGGCTGAGTACGAGCATGGCGTCTTGAAAATTACCATTCCTAAATCGGCGACAATCGCGTCGAAGCAGATCCCCATTCGCGTGAAAGAGACCACTGGCTCTCGTTAAAATGAGCTTCTTGCTTTTGTAAGCGAGAGTGAGAGGAGACGCAATTTCTTCTCACTCTCGCTTATCTGTGCATGCTTGTGCTCTTGTTCGGATGAGCAGAATAGATTCAGGGAATGATCTTACGACGGCGTAAATCCGCGAAAATGTTCAGGAACATTGTTTCGGTATCGACATATTCATGAAAACCAAAGCGACGGGCTTTCGAGCTATCTGCGAACATGTCGTAATCCCAGGAGAACACGAAATCGCCGAAGTGCCAGGACGACACATCCTTATACGAATGGCGTTCAAGCCCATACTTCTCGATCATGGTATTCCAGAGTGGCTCTTTATCGGACATGACGATGTCGAGCGATATTGGCAACGGTGGGGCAACCTCAAGATCAAAGAAGTGGGCGATCTTCGGCCACATTTCGCTCCAGCGGAAAAGGTCGCCGTTGTTGATGTTGAATGCTTGATTGGCACAATGTTCGTCAGTCGCTGCCCAGACGGTTGCCTTTGCCAGAAGCCCTGAGTCTGTCATTTCGAGCAATTTATCGTACGCGCCCGGCTTGCCCGGGAAGCGGAGGGGCAGACCGTACTCCTTCGAAATTGCAGCGTAGACAGCGATCACCATCGCCAGATTCATCGGATTGCCAAGGGCAAAGCCGCCTACCACAGACGGACGAATCGCCGACCAGGTCCAGGTTTTGCCTCGCTGTTGATTTTCAAGAAAGAGCTGCTGATCGACCATAAATTCGGGCGGCATAGGGTAGGCGTCAGTCTCACGGGCAGGCGTTTTGAATGGACCGAGATGCGCGCCGTAGACCTTATAACCCTGCATCAAGCTGATATGCTGCAAATCGGACGCAATCTGCTCGATCGTTTTGACAACATTGACGAGCATGGCAAGATTTGGTGGTACGAGTTCTGCCCAGGTCGGTCGGTCTTGATAGGCAGCGTAGAAGATATGTGTTATCTGTGTAAGATTACGAAGTTTCTCGCGGCAATCGTCCTGATCGAGCAGATCGACAGCCACGTAGCGGACTCGACCCTCAGGCTCTCCTCCGCGCCGTGACAGGCCAATGATATCCCAGCCTGGAAGTGTTGCAAGATAGTCGATGAGATTGCGACCGATAACTCCCTGGGCCCCGACGACCAGAGCGGTCTTACGCGTTTTTTCGCTTGCCTCGACAAATGCTTTTTGCGGTAATGCCATAACATGTACTCCATTTTCTGCATGTTCTACTCACATCTGCGGATGTTGTTGTCGATACTATAAAGACTGGTGAGGAGCCGCACAAGTACGCACTTTGAAGTAACCGGGCGATATCCTGGAAAAACGAGATACAGAGAACCCATCGTCTATGCTATACTTACAGCTATGGAAAAAACGCTGCAAACATCTTCAATGCATAGTGTGCTGATGGAGCGCTGTCTCTCGCGGCAAGTGCTTGATCTGATTGCTGACAAGTGGACAGCCCTCATCTTTGCTCTGCTAGAAAAACAGCCCACACGTTTTAATGAACTACAGCGTGCGATCGAGGGAATCTCCCACAAGATGCTGACGCAAACGCTACGCAACCTGGAGCAAAGAGGCATTGTGGAACGCAAGATTATGCCAACGGTTCCGCCTGCTGTAGAGTATTCTCTCTCACCGCTGGGAACCACCCTGATCCCGCTGATGGCAGCTTTGCGGCAGTGGGCAGAAGAGCATATGGATGAGGTTGAGCGGGCGGAACAGGCATACGAAGAGAGAGCATCATTGAGATTGTGATTACGTAGAGGCTCTATCGTAGAACCTTCGCCAACTGCCGTACCCCTGTACGAATTTCTTCTTCATTGAAAGCTCCATAGCCTAATAATAAGCCTGGACGTTGTCCCGTCGGGTTCAGGAAAAGCTGTGATAGAGGATAGACCTCCAACCCCTGAGAAGTTGCTTGTTGTGTTATGGCAACATCGTCCATGCTCCAGGGAAGCCAGATGACCATGTGCATGCCTGTCTCTGGCACCTGAAATTGGACTTTGTTGCCAATCTCGTTCTGTATGGCCTGTACCAGCGCATCACGGCGTGTATGGTACAGTGAACGCATGCGGCGGATATGGCGCGCAAAATGTCCTTCTTGCATGAAATCGGTGAGTACTGCTTGCTCAAGAATAGGGGCGTGAACGCTTACCGAACGGTACAGCGTTGTAAAGTGATCAATGAGCGCGGGGGGGACGACCAGGTAGCCCAGGCGTAACGAGGGGAAGAGCACTTTACTGAATGTGCCGATACAGATAACGCGTTGCCCTCGATCCAGCCCCTGCAATGCTTCAAGCGGGCGTCCGCTGTAACGGTACTCGCTGTCATAGTCATCCTCGAGAATCCACGCATTTGTCTGATGTGCCCATTCCAGAAGCGCAAAACGCTGCTTTAAGCTCATAGTCACGCCAAGTGGAAATTGATGTGACGGGGTCACGGCGGCAAGGCGTGCGTGTGGATAATGCTCTCTGCCCACCTGTACATCCATGCCTTCTTCTCTGACAGGGATGGGCGCGAGGATTGCACCAGTGTTTTGAAGCGCGTTACGTGTGCCAAAATAGCCTGGCTCTTCGACCCAGGCCAGATCTCCAGGATTCAGGAAGAGCCGCGCCGCCAGATCAAGTGCTTGCTGTGAACCAGTGACTATAATGATCTGTTCAGCCTGACAACGTACGCCACGCGTGACGCCAATATGTAACGCAATCGCTTCACGCAGTGGTTGATAACCAACCGTCTGTTGATAATCCGTAATCAGGGTCATGCTATTTTTTGCTCGTTTGATGAGAAGCTGTTCCCAGAGATGATAAGGGAAAGCATCAAGCGCTGAGATACCTGAGCGAAATGGCTTTGGCTTGCCTGGTCGTGTGGCGGGAATAGTCTGTGATTGCACAATGGTGTTGCCGAGCTGCGATAAAACGGGCGTATCCTTCTGAGTGGGAGATTGCCGGGCTGTGACGGGCGAAACGGAAAGGAGCCCTTCTGAAATTTGTGGAGCCACAATTGTTCCTCGTCCGACGGTGCTGTGCAAATATCCTTCTGCAAATAATTGCTCATAGGCCCAGCTGGTCGTGTTACGTGAAACTGCGAGTTCACTTGCTAAGGTGCGCGTTGATGGTAAACGTTGTCCTGCTTTGAGCTGTCCACTCAGAATACTATGGCGTAGCCGCTCGTAGACCTGACGATAGAGCGGCTGCGCTGAGGAACGATCTAGCTCTATTATGAATGTGCCGGAAGGTATGTTGTGTTTTGACATATATCCCCGCTATTTTTATGTATTGCTATCTGAAAATGGCCCCCTTATTTTACCAGAAAGTGGCTCTTGTTTTCATGCCAATTTCTTGTTACCCTTGGATACAGATAGGTGATTATTGCAATACGAAGAGTATTATAAAGGAGAAGAAGTATAATGACAGAACGCATCAGTTATAGTAAGGCCGCGCCTGGAGCCTATCGTGCAATGGCGGGCCTGGAAAGATATGTGCGTGAAAGTGGCCTTGAGTCGTCATTGCTTGAACTGGTGAAATTGCGCGCTTCCCAGATAAACGGGTGTGCGTATTGCCTCGATATGCACTGGAAAGATGCACGTGCAAAGGGAGAAAGCGAGCAGCGTCTCTATAGCCTCAATGCCTGGCGCGAGACCTCTTTCTATAGTGAGCGGGAACGTGCAGCCCTTGCCTGGACAGAATCGCTCACGCTGGTCTCTGAAAACCATGTTCCAGATGAGCTGTATGAGCAGGTACGTCCACATTTTAGCGAAGAGGAACTGGTAAATCTATCGCTTGCTATCGTTACGATCAATGGCTGGAATCGTCTTGCCATTGGCTTTCGTACAGAGCCAGGTTCTTATCAGGT
>DATJHM010000040.1:0-57403 GCA_035493895.1 Ktedonobacteraceae bacterium | reverse complement strand
GTAAGGCAATCTGGTCTTTTTGCCGAACCTATTGTGGCCTCTCCTTACAGCGAAATGTGAGAAGTCACCCGTCTACACCTTTTTCTGCGCAAAAGACACCCCTCCAGATGCAACAATAATGAGCACAAGAGCCAGAATCTCTCGAAGATCCATCGCCTCGTGCAGAACGAGAAAACCAATCAGAGCAGCCACCGCGGGCTCCAGGCTCATCAGCACGCCAAATGAGCTGGCAGGCAGGCGTCTGAGCGCCTCAAATTCGAGAGAATATGAGACAAAAGACGCCAGCAGAGAGACGCACAATCCAATGAAGAGTACCGCTGGCGTAAATAGCGCAGCGCCACCACTTGCCAGTCCAAAGGGCAGCAGTAGCAGTGTTGCCACGATCATCGTAAGCGCCAGCCCTGACCCGCCCTCAAAGGCGCGGCCGACGCGAGCATTAAAGAGGATATACGCGCCCCAGAAGACCCCCGCCAGCAATGCGAGCAGCACCCCGAACGGATCGAGCTGCGTATTGCCAATGGGAGCGAGCAGAATAACGCCCACCGCCGCGAGAGCCGCCCAGAGGAAATCAACCAGGCGGCGGGAGCCCAGGACCGCAACCCCCAGCGGTCCGATAAATTCCAGAGTGACGGCGATCCCAAGCGGAAGGCGCGCAATCGCGGCATAGAAAAAAATGCTGCATCCCGCAATCGCCAGACCAAACAGGAATACAAAGAGAAAATCAGAACGACTATGCCCTCTGAGGTGGCGATGGGGACGCCAGAGTATAGACAGAATGAGAGCAGCAAATACCACCCGCAAGAGGACAACCCCGCTTGAACCAACGGATTGAAAGAGACTTTCCGCAAGAGCGGCGCCGAGTTGCACCGAGATAATGGAGAGAAGGGCGAGAAAAGGGGGCGGAATAGATGAGGTAAGTTGATGACCCTGACTTACCCGACGAAAAAATTTTTGCATACCTGCACATTTCAATTGTACGACCAACAACACCCCAGCACCATGATGGGGATAACCATGTATTTACTATCTCTGTAGAGGGGGCTTACTCCGCGACCCTCCAGCTTGAGACCTCATCGAGCAAGGCCAGATGTTCGGTCGAAAGCTTCATTTCCTGACCAGCGAGAGCGGGCAACAGCTGGTCGACAGAGTTGGCCCCGATAATCGGAGCAGTGATCGCCGGTTGCGCAAGAAGCCAGGCCAGCGAGATCGCCATAGGGGAACTGTTCGTCTGCTCGGCAATATTCTGCACGACATCGAGCGTGCGCCAGGCCTGAGGCGTATTGTAGCGGCGCATGATCCCCTGTCGGCGAGCGCTGAACGTCTCGGTGCCACGCTGATATTTCCCGGTCAAAAAGCCGTTGGCCAGAGAGCTATAGGGCGTCACACCGATCTGATATTGCTCACAGATATGCTTGAGTTCCGGCTCAAATTCGGCCCGATTGACCAGATTGTAGTGTGGCTGCAAAGAATCATAGCGAGCCGTCTGATGCTTGTCCGCGCACCATAGCGCCTCCATCAGACGCCAGGCAGGATAGTTCGAGGCACCGATATAGCGTACTTTGCCAGCCCGGCACAGGTCATCAAACGCCCTGAGCGTCTCATCGATAGGAGTATCCTCATCGTAGGCATGGGCCTGATACAAATCAATATAGTCAGTTTGCAGGCGGCGCAGAGAAGCCTCAACCGCATTCATAATATGTTTGCGAGAGAGACCCTGCTGATTTGGGGCCGAGCCCATCGGCTGGCGTACTTTTGTCGCGATCACCACCAGCTCCCGATTACCACGCGCTTTCAGCCAGCGACCGATAATTTCTTCGGAGATCCCCCCGGCATTGCCCGGGACCCAGCGCGAATACATATCGGCGGTATCCAGAAAATTGCCACCATTCTCAACAAAAGCATCCATTACCTGAAAGGCATGAGACTCATCGGCAGTCCAACCCCATTGCATAGTACCCAGACATAAAGCAGAGACACGAAGGCCCGTACGGCCAAGTTTACGATAGTCCATCCTCATCCCTTTCTGGAATCCTATGTGCATATTGACCACGAGAAACAAGAATTGCGAACACATACAAAAGCGAGAAATACAGTCCCTGCGTGGGGCTGTACTTCTCGACGAATGACGACAGTAGAGAGAAGAAAAGAACAATTAGTCTTTCTTCTCGAAGTGTCCACCGAATTCATAGCGCATTGCAGACTGAATCTGATTGGCGAAATCGCCCAGGCCGCGTGAGCTGAAGCGGCCAAAGAGAGCGGCGCTCAGCACAGGAACAGGCACGCCTTCGTCAATTGCGGCGCTAATCGTCCAGCGGCCCTCACCGGAGTCAGAAACTTTCCCGGAGAACTCGCTTAGTTCAGGACTCTTCAAGAAAGCGCTGGCCGTCAGGTCGAGCAGCCAGGAGCCAACCACGCTACCACGACGCCAGAGTTCGGTCACATCCGTCAGATTGAGATCATACTGGTAGAGAGCTGGATCGCTCAGAGGAGCGGTCTCGGCATCGACCGTATGATCACGTTTACCGATATTGGCATTGTGGAGAATATTCAGCCCCTCTGCATAGGCTGTCATAATGCCATACTCAATACCATTGTGGACCATCTTCACAAAGTGGCCAGCACCATGAGGGCCACAGTGGAGATAGCCCTGCTCGGCAGTGCCCGTGATCTCAGTACGGCCAGGAGTACGTGGGGCAGCGTCGATTCCAGGAGCAAGAGCCGAGAAAATAGGATCGAGCTTCTGGACAATCTCTTTCTCCCCACCAATCATCTGACAATAGCCACGCTCCAGGCCCCAGACACCGCCACTGGTTCCACAATCAAGATAATGAATACCATGAGGCTTCAACTCGGCAGCACGACGAATATCATCGTGATAGTGCGAGTTGCCACCATCAACCACAATATCGCCCTCTGAGAGCATTGGCAACAACTCGGCAAGAGTCTTGTCTACCGAGGCAGCAGGAACCATCAGCCAGATGATACGCGGCGTGCTGAGCTGCTTCACGACATCAGCCAGTGAGGTAGCACCGCTGGTGATCGAGCCATCCTTCACACGAGCCTCTACCGTGGCAGCCGTACGTGCGTAGCCAACAACTTTATGTCCTGCACGAAGAAGGCGCTGTGCCATGTTTGCGCCCATTCTTCCGATACCGATCATACCAAGTTCCATTACAAAAACCTTCCTCTTCATAATATTCGACAGAAATAGCCTGCGGATCAACAAGTATTACGCCTGCGACGGGCAGAACGTTTCTGCACGCATAGCAGGGTGCAGAAACGCTTCTGCACCCTGCTTTCCTAGCATTTATTAGTATACCTCAATTCAGACACCGACCGAAAGAGTCACCGATTCTTTGCCACTCATGACATGACGCTACCCCCATCGATATTGAGGGCCTGGCCGGTAATACCTTTGCTACTCTCCTGCGCGAGGAAGACGGCGATGGCCGCGACCTCCTGGGGCTCGATGAGACGATGTTGTGGGCTCAGATGCTCCAGGGTTTCACGGGCCTTTTGCTCGCTCATCCCGGTACGGTGCGCGATATTGTGAATAGTGGCATCCGTCATAGGGGTATCGACATAGCCGGGACAGATGGCATTGACCGTCACCTGATAGGGCAACAATTCGCTGGCGAGGGCGCGGGTCAGGCCCAGGACGCCGTGTTTGGAGGCCGCATAGGCAGCCATGTAGCGCCCACCCACGCGTGAAGCGATCGAGGCAATCGTAATAATGCGGCCAGAACGCTGCGCAATAAATGTGGACACAAACGCCTTCGTGACAGAATACACACTGGTCAGATTGACCGCAAGCATGCGCTCCCAGAGTTCGTCTGGATGAT
Organism: Ktedonobacteraceae bacterium; assembly: GCA_035493895.1. Lineage (GTDB taxonomy): Bacteria > Chloroflexota > Ktedonobacteria > Ktedonobacterales > Ktedonobacteraceae > DATJHM01. The sequence continues at coordinate 53,561 of DATJHM010000040.1, read as the reverse complement.
CGAGGAATTTATGGCTCCCGGCATTGCCTGCATTGTTCACCAGAATATCAATGCCGCCCAGGCCCGTTAGCAGCGTATCGGCCATTGTACGCACCTGCGCAGAGTCTGTCACATCGCAGGTCACCGCGAGACTTTCGCGGCCCAGCGCGCGGATCTCGTTGACCAGTTGCTCCAGCTCATCGGCGCTCCGAGCAGTCACCGCGACATCCGCGCCCGCCTCTGCCAGTGCCAGCGCTATCGCCCGTCCGATCCCTCTACCCGCGCCAGTCACCACAGCGCGCCGCCCGGCGAGCAAGAGATTGCTATTTTGAGACATCGTTGTTCTCTCCTCTTCGCTAAAAAAATTTCGCCCTATGAGATGATCTAAGTGTGCCACATGTTAGCTAACTCATCCAAATTGGCTTTAGCCTTTATTCTGAAGAAAGACAAAGAGCCCGTTTGATCAAAGAAGTTTTAAGTGCTTATCCGAAAACCTCTACATTGACCAGGACCAGTGAGAAGATGGTTTCTTCTCCTCCTTTTTGTGCGCTCAGCATTCTCTGAAGAGGAATCGGTCTGAAAGTGCCTATTTTTGTCCCCATCGATCAGGATTGAGCAGGCCGCGTTCTATTGCGAGAGCAACGGCTGAAGCGCGCGAATCCACTCCGAGTTTGGTGTAGATACTGGCAAGATGGGCTCCAACTGTGCGAATACTGATACCCAAACGAACGGCGATTTCTTTGCTGCGTTCTCCGCGCGCTACTCCCTGAAGAATTTCTCGTTCGCGCTCGGTCAGTTCCATGCCTTCGACGTTGCCAAAAGAAGGGACTGCATTTTTCGCTTGCGACGACGTCAGCGCAAACGCACGCGCCAACATTTCCGGTTGGAGCAGCATTTCACCGCGCGCCGCCGCCTGGATTGCATGAAAAAGCGTTTCACGATTGGTATCTTTCAGAAGGTAGCCGCAGGCACCTGAGCGGAGTCCACGCACCATCAGATCATCTTCGTTGTACGTGGTCAGGATAACCACCGCAATTTGCGGCCAGGCGTTGCGGATATGCGCAATGGCTTCCAACCCATCCATGCCCGGCATCCGCAAGTCCATGAGGACGACATCTGGCTGGAGTTCCTCCACCACGCGCAGCGCGGTTGCGCCATCAGCCGCGTCTCCGACCAGGGCAAAGCCTTCCCCCGCCAGTTCCAACATCATACGCAAGCCCTCCCTGACCACCAGGTGGTCATCGACGACCACCACGCGAATGACCTCTGGCTTATTGCTCATCACGTCTGCCTCCATCTGTTCCCGAAAGTTGTAAGCGAATGGTGGTTCCCTTGCCGAGAGCGCTGATAATCTGAAGGTGCCCTTGCAGCAAGCGCGCCCGTTCGCGCAATCCAAGCAAACCATAATGACCGGCCTGCCGCACCGCAGCTTCCAGGTCAAAACCGATTCCATCATCCCCTATCTCAAACGTGAGTCCCTGTTGATCGCAGTTCGCGCAGACCCACGCACGTGTGGCCTGCGCGTGGCGAGCAATGTTCATCAAGCCTTCAGCAACCAGGCGTAGAAGATGCTCCTGCAAAGCAGGAGGAAGTAGCAGCATTTCCGGCAGAGAACAGGCACAGGAGATACCAGTAGCGGAAGTAAAGCGTTGGATTTCGACCTGGACCGCCTGGGAAAAGCTCTGCGCGTCCGGCGTTTCGGCGCGCAAATCCTCAATCGCGGCGCGCGCCTCTGTGATCGTTGCCCGTGCACGCATCATCGCCTGTTGCACGATGGTCCGCGCCTGATTGATCTGCTGCTTGAGCAACAAGGCATCAATCGTCTCCAGTTGCATCGTCAAACCAACCAGCCCCTGGGCCAGTGTATCGTGGAGTTCACGCGCCAGGCGCTGGCGCTCGGCGATCAGCGTGAGGTCTTCCACCTCCACAGCGTATTCCTCCAACTGCTCATGCGCAGTCTTGAGTTCCGCATGGGCGATTTCCAGTTCGCACAGGAAGGTCTGGTCTCGCTGGTGCGCTCGACCCTGCTGGATAGAGAGCAAGACACACGCGATGACAAACAAGATCAGCGTTGTACTCCCGGTTACGACGTTGATCAATTTATTTACAGACCCGCCCCCATGCCCAAGTATGGACACGATCTGCGTCCCTTCGGTCAGGCCAAAGAGCAGCAGGCAGCCGCCTCCTACCAGGATCGTCAGGTGAGCTTGCCTGAACAGCGTAATGGCCTCAATCGTCAGCGCAAGGCACAGGCCAACGATCGCATCCCCCGCCTGGGCCAGAAAATAGATCAACAGCACGAGTATGCCTTGCCCCAGAAAAGAGAGCAGGAGATCCCGGTTTTTGCGTAAAGAGAAAGCTCCCCAGTGTAGTCCAGCATGCAAGATCATCAGGAGCGTGAAAAACGCCAGGTTGAACTGGGGATTATTCACCATTCCCTGTGGGACTTTGCCTGGATACAGATTCTGGATTGGCAAAGCGGTTTGCACAACTTGAATATAGACCAACCCTACCCATAAAAGGAGGAACCAGCGTAAGGGAGACGTTTGATTGATGCTGTTCATGCGTGTTTTCTTCCGTTGTCTGATCATGCCCTGGCTCTCTCAAAAACGCTTCTCAACCAGGGCCTCTTCTGGTCTCGTGCTGCCTGGCACTTTTGCAAGTATAGCATGACTGGTGGAGTAGCACTACAGTTCTTTCGGCAGAAGCGGTTTGCCGAAACTACCTGGACCCCACTGCCTCTTTCGGTAGTTTTTCTTGCCTGGTTTACCGAGACGTGCGCGCCGGAAGTGCCGATGTCACGGCGCTCCGCAAACGAGTAGACTGGTTTCTAAGAAGGAGACGTATGTACAGCATGGCTGGCACACCTGACGAGAGAGGGGCTCATGGATGACAGAAGCAATACCGTTGGCTATGCATAGAGATGAAGGAAGATTCTGGTTTATGAAAATAAAAATGAAACAGGGGTCGCTACTCACACAAGATGGTACAGACAAAGGACAGGTTGAGGCCGTGCAGGTGTGTAAAACCTATGATACGGGCAGCGCATCGGTCCAGGCACTCCAAGGGGTGAGCCTGCGAATCCAACGTGGAGAAGTGGTCGCAATCATGGGGCCAAGTGGGTGTGGCAAAACAACCTTACTCAACTGTCTGAGCGGTCTCGATAGTGTGAGTTCAGGCACGATTAAGATTGCCGGACAGGATATCCGCGGGCTTTCCGACCGGGAGCTTACGGCGTTTCGCGCCCGCGAAATGGGTTTCGTGTTTCAGACCTACAACCTGCTTCCGGTCCTGACCGGGCTGGAAAATGTTGAGCTTCCTTTGCTGGTAAGCGGGGTTGCTCCCAGGGAGGCCCGTGCACGAGCCAGGGCAAGCATCGAACTGGTCGGCCTTCTTGCTTGGGCGCGACACCGCCCGGCAGAGATGAGCGGAGGTCAACGCCAGCGCTTTGCCATTGCCCGCACTCTGGCCGCCATGCCCTCGATTGTCTGGGCCGACGAGCCAACGGGGGCGCTGGACAGCACGACCAGCCAGGAGGTTATTGACCTGATGTTGCATCTTAACCGCGAACATGGCCTGACCTTTGTCTGGGTAACACATGCCATGGAAGTGGCGCAACAGGCTCATCGCCTGGTGACTATGCGCGATGGACTCATCGAAGCCGATCGCTCACTGAAAGCTGAAATCTCCGTGCCGAACGCGTTGGGAACGCCGCCACCCGGCGGCCCAAAGCAAGAGAACAGGTGAAACGATGCATAATCCCTCTCCGACTACACTTGCCCTGCTGCTGGCCGGGCTCACCGCTGGCATCCTACTGGTCGTGCTGAGCCTGGGTGCCAGCAACCCCATCCTCTGGCGACTGGGACTGCGCAATGTACTGCGCCGCCCCGGCCAGACAGTAATTATGCTGGCAGGTCTGATGCTTGCGGCGGTCTTTATTACTGCCTCGTTCGGGCTACAGGATAGTTTCAACCAATCGATGGTATCCGATCGGCTCATGAAAATGGGCAATGTAGACGAGGCAGTGAGTGGCACGTTCACCCAGTCCCAGATCAACGAGGCCCTCACGCATCTGCAAAGTATGCCGGAGGTGCAGGCGGCAACTGGCATCTTTTACATGCCGCGTGGCGCAAGGATTTTCTCCGAGCGCACCGGGCTTTCTACCAACAACCAGTATCTCTACGGCATCCCGCCCACGTTTGACCAGGTCTATGGCCCGCTCACCGATACCCAGGGCCATCGGCTGCACTTTGCGGATCTCGGTCCCAACGACGCCTTTGTGAGTAGCACCGTGGCCCGTGATGAACATGTCCAGGTAGGAGACCGGCTCCAGGTTGCGCTCTTCGGCCAGCGCAATGCCACGATTGCGGTCACGGTCCGGGCGGTGCTCTCTACCGATCTGGCAGTCACCGACGGCGAGTTGGAATTCGACGGGTCCTATCCAGAGATCATCATGCCCCTAACGACCATCCTCCCGCCACTGGCACAGCACCATCTTGCCCAGCCCGTGCCCGATGTGCTCTGCGTGAAAAATATCGGGCAGGGGGGACTGGATGATAGTGGCCCTGATGGCAGGCGTGGCCTGCCCGTGCTCGATTACCTGGGGCATTTTTTCCACGCCGCACCCGACGCGCGAGGCTTCTTTCCCACCTATTTCGATTCGACCATTCTCCATCCACTCAAGCCCGATATAGCGGAGAATCAAGGAAATTTCTCCCCGCTTGATAACAAGAGCGATTTTATCGCATCGCCTGCCGCGCGCCAGTTTTCGCTGCTGCTCCCCACCTTCACCGCTTTGCTGGTAGGCGCGGGTATGCTCCTGCTGGTGCTGCTGTGTCTGCTCCTGGCGACCGAACGACGAGGAGAGCTGGGAATGAGCCGCGCGATTGGCTTACAGCGCCAGCACCTGGTCCAGGTGCTACTGATAGAGGGCAGCGGTTATGCGGTGATTGCTTCTTCGCTCGGGCTACTGCTGGGGGTGGGGATGGTTGCGCTCGAACTGGCGGCGCTCTCCCAGGTGCCAGCCGCTGGAGTGCTTTCCAGCCATATCGCGTTGCACTTATGGGTAAGCCGGTCAGGACTACTGAGCTCATGGTGCCTGAGTGTGCTCACGATGCTGGTCGTCGTGTTCGTCACAGCAGTCTGGATCAGCCGCATCAATATCGTGGCAGCGATCCGCAACCTGGACGATCCTCTACCCGCCCACACGGCCCTTGGAACGTTGTTGCGCGCGCTCTGGACCTCACCACGCGACGCGGCGGGTCAGCCATTGCCCGAAACGGCCGCACACCGTCTCGGACGCCGGGGGAGTGCGCTGCTTCGCTTGCTCTGGGAGGGTTTTCTACGTGGCCCTCTCTGCCTGCTCATAGGTATTCTCCTCTTCAAACTGGCCGGAGCACAGCTCGACGGCGGCTGGCAGCAACTAAGCGTTATCTTGCTCATTGCTGGCGCCGGGCTGCTGGTAAACTGGCTACTGCCATTGCTCAAAATCCTCCCCCGACTGACCAGGCGGCTGAGCGTGAGCCTCATCGGAGTCGGTTGGCTGGTCTATAGTATCTGGGTAGGGAAAGACCTCTTGCTACTTCTGTTTGTATCCGATGTTTCGGCTTTAGGAACCCATCAATTGAACAGCCCTTCTTCTTTCGCAGTCTTGCTCAGTCTGCTTGTACCAATCTTAGGCACTGTCATGCTGGTGATGAGCAATGCTGATCTCCTGGTCAGGCTGCTGACGCTCCTCCTGCGCCGGGTGCGCGCCCTGGCTCCTGTGAGTCGGATCGGACTGGCGTACCCAACCACGTTCCGCTTTCGCAGTGGCATCACCGTTGCGCTGCTCGGTCTGATTACCTTCCTGATCATCCTGGTCGTCACCAACAATCTAAGCAGCATTCAGCAATCCGGGCTGCAAACAACCACCGGAAATTTCCAGCTTGAGATCGACGGAACGGACCTGGATGCGGTAGATCCGGCACACACCACGAACCTGAATGCGCCGCTGCTCGCTACCCCCCAAACGCTGAGGCAAGAGATTGCCCTGGCGACACGCGTACGTTTCGCGTACGATCCACATAACGCTCAGCCGATTCGTCTCTCGCTGCCAGGAAACCAGGCCTATCCCTTCACACACTTTCCAGGCGCTCTGGTCGTCGATACGACATTCCTCTCAAACACGACCATGCCATTGTTCGCGCGTGCTCAGGGCTACGACTCGGATCGCCAGGTCTGGAACGCGGTTCGTGATCAGCCGGGCTACGCGGTGCTGCCGTATGTCGGGAACGTGGGACTGCCGACACATCAGGGCTTTGCACCATTCTCCGTGAAGGTGCCAGAGAATGGAGATCCTCATGCGCCTTACCGCCAGGTCACGGTGATTGGCCTGATACCGTCGAATGCCTATTGGGGAACGCTGCTCTTTTCCGAGAAAACAGAGGCAGCGATCGGGGCAACGCCCTATGACCGCTTCGCCTTTTATTACTTCCGCCTCCAATCAGGCGTGAGTCTGGTTCAGGGAGCCAGCGCGTTGAATAACGCGCTCCAACTGAGTGCACATGGCATTGCTCTGAATTCTCTGGAGCAGGGCACCCTGGATGCCTATACAGCCAGTCTGACGCTCTTTCTTGCCGCCTATCTGGCGATGGGGTTACTCTTTGGTGCCTTCTCCATTGGCGTGATCACCAGTCGTGCTGTAGTGGAGCGACGCCAGCAGATTGGTATGCTGCGAGCGTTGGGCTTTTCACGCGCCCTGGTGCGGTGGTCGTTCCTTCTGGAAGCCAGTTTTGTGATCACCTTAAGCCTGCTGGCAGGCTCCCTCCTGGCCTGGTGGCTCGCCTACCAGATTACACGCCAGGTATCGCAACAGTTCCCTTTCCCATTTGGCCCGGTGGTCTTACTCCTGCTTGGGAGTTACCTCGTGGCCTTATTGTGTACGGTCCTGCCCGTGCGCAGAGCCTCGCGTGTGCCACCAGCCGAAGCATTGCGGTACGAGTGATTTTTGAGAAGAAATGGAAAGAAAGAATAACAAATATGCCTGATGAACATACACAACGGAGCACTTCGCATGAACCAACCAATCTCCTCCAGAATAGACCACAGCGACGATCCCGGCGTGGGCCTGCGGCTCTGCTGCTCCGTCTGGGAGGTGTCATCATTGTCTGTGTGATAGCCATTGTGACCTGGCAGGCTCTTGCACAACACACGCCATCCCCAGGTTCGAGCGCGCCAGGAACAAACGTACCGACGAAAGGCAATGACAATGGCAACGCGGTTCCTCCTGGCTGGAATGATCCAGCGATCTATTGGCAAACCATCAGGACACAGGTTGCCCAGGGCCTGCACCTCAGCGAAGCCCAGATAAGCGCGCAATTGCAGGCAGCAGGTGCTACCAGCACGGCTACGCCGGTTTCTACCAGCAAGGATGCCGCCCCCGATCCGGGAGCGCCCATGGCTAACCTGGCAGCGCAACAAGGTATTTCAACCGACCAGCTGCGCACGCTTGAACTGAATGCACTGCAAACAGCCTGTCACACGCTGGTGACGCAGGGGAAATTGACGCAGGCAGACGAGGATCAAAGAATGCAGGTGTTCAGAGGTTGGGATCAGGGTACGTTGAATTGGTACGTGATGCACGCATTTACTGGCCAGTAGCTCATCAAATTGAGCGAACCAGAATCAAAAGGCTTTGCTCCCACAGAGTATGTCTATCGCCACTTACCAAAGAACACCTGGAGAGGAAAACCCTGCAAAATCAAGTGAAGGATCAAGTCAGTGCCCAGTTTTGCAGGATTTTCCTCTCCAAAGCCATGTAGGATCTCGACGTTGAAATGTGTCCAGTCACTACCACAAATCCGGGGAGGAATAATCTGCATGGCACGAACATATCCCTGGAAAGTCAGTGATGCATTCGTTTCAAGATATTATTTACATGCTCACTTCACTTTCACCTCTTTCTCATATTTCAATACATCTTTTTGTGAAATGTATAAGATATAAGTATATGCCTCTGGTGAGAGGATACCGATCATCTACGGTTCGTCCATACCTTCATCACACCATGCAGGACTACTTCGTGGGGTGAAGTTTTCATATGGGAAAGGCCAGGCATGAGTTTCTCTTATCGTGAGCGCTTTTTTTTTGTGAAATGGGAGCGTTTTCTACACGGTCCCGGCTCTCTTTTCCTCACCCGCACAAAGCATAAAGCCCTGCTGCAAAGGGCGTGTATGCTGTTTTTTGCGTTGTGCATCTGGGGATATAGTGGTCCTCAGGCTCTGGCGCAAACGTTGCAGGGTCAGCATATGCTGGCCGGGGTATCGCCGCTCAAAGAATATCCTCTGCCGGGAGAACATAGTGGGCCATCGGGCCTGACGCAGGGACCGGACGGGGCGCTCTGGTTTACCGAATTTTATGCCAATCGCATTGGACGTATTACCACAAAGGGCATTATCACCGAGTTTCCTCTTGCCAGCTTCCGCCAGCCGTCCGGCATCACCGCGGGTCCCGATGGCAATCTCTGGTTCGCCGAAGAACACGGCTGGATCGGGCGCATCACGCCATTGGGAGTAGTCACAGAATTTGCCCTGCCATCTCCCGTTGCCGAACCTACCGCGATCACCGCTGGTCCCGATGGCAATCTCTGGTTTACCGCTACGGGAGAGAACGCGATTGGACGCATCACCACCAGCGGGCAGATATCGCTCTTCCCGTTGCCAGCCGAGGGGAGTGCGCCATGTGGCATTACCCGTGGTCCCGATGGCAACCTCTGGTTTATTGAGCAGTACGGCAAGATTGGCTTGATTACACCACGGGGAAAAATCAGAGAATTTGCGCGCCCCAACATGGAGAGCCCGGCCTTCGGAGGGATCACGAGCGGACCAGACGCGAAGGTCTGGTATACCCAGGGAGGAGGGAATAACGCGGGTAGTTTGATCGGGCAAATCGACGCTGAGGGGTTGATCAAGACCTTTTCGCTGCCGGATGCTTCCGCCAATCCCATCGGGATTACCTCTGGCCCTGACGGCAATCTCTGGTTTGCGGAACTGCAAAGCAATAAGATTGGTTGGATTACCCGACAGGGCATCATCAAAGAATATGCGTTGCCAGAGAAAACTGGAGGTCCCGATTACCTGATTACCGGGCCGGATGGCAACCTCTGGTTTACCTCAGTGGTCAACAATTTCATCGGGCTGCTTTCGCCGCAGGCTGCGCGTGGCGTACAAGGATCTTCGCTCCCAGGCACCACATCGGGACAGCCCGCGGCTGGCACAGAAAAGCGCAGACAGTAGCTCGATACGTGAAAAATCTCAATAAGAAGGCTTGCCGCCTTTTTTGTCATAAAAGAAAGTGAAAATTCGATGTCTTCGCATATATATACCCTCTTTGCCACCTGCTGGCGCTCCTATCTCGCCCGATTGGGCAGATATGTAACGATGCTCGCCGGTCTCGCGGTATTGTTTCTGCCCACAATCGGAACGTCAGAAGTGACGCTCGCGGCTCCGCATGCCGTCCAAAGGACAGGTACGCCCGTACGACTGGTAGAATTTCGTCTGCCCTCGGATGGCAGTGGACCATTTAGCATTGTGCAGGGGCCCCGCGGCACCCTCTGGTTCGCCGAAAAGTTTGGGGGACGCATCGGCACACTCACAACAGACGGCGATCTCGACGAATTTACCATTCCCAGCGCAAAGAGTCTGCCTTCAAGTATCATCTATACCAATAATAACCGCTTCTGGTTTACCGAAAATGGCAGCAACAGGATCGCATCCATTACACGAGACGGGGAAATACGAGAGTACAGCGTGCCCACAGCGAAGAGTGGGCCGCAGGCGATCGTGAACGCACCCGATGGGACATTCTGGTTTACCGAAAATCTGACGGGAAAGATCGGGCATCTGGATACTGATGACGAGAGCATCCACGAGTTCAGCCTGAGCAATGCAGGAAGTAAGCCATACGGGATTACGATTGGGCCGGATGACAATATCTGGTTCACCGAGCGGCTCGGCAACAAAGTTGGTCGCATCACACCGCAAGGAAACATCACCGAGTTTCCCGTACCCACGAAAAACAGCGGCCCCTCGATCATCATTCCTGGTCTTGACGGCAATCTCTGGTTTAGCGAATATTATAGCAACAAGATCGCCCGCATTACCCCTGACGGCGTGATTACCGAGTTCGCCACGCCGACCGATGATAGTGGACCCGAGGGATTGACGATCGGCGCGGATAACCACATCTGGTTTACCGAATGCGATAAGGGCAAACTGGCAAGATTAAATGACAATGGGAGCGTGACAGAATTTCCGCTGCCCAATGCCAATAGCATGCCAAACAGCATTACCAGCGGGCCGAACGGCACCCTCTGGTTTACCGAGATTCATACCAGTCAGATAGGCCGCTTCATCATACCGTAGAAAAAGTACGTGATCGCCTCACTAACCGTCTTTTGCTATTCACAGCTCATCTGCTAGTCTCTTCGCGCTAAACATGATAAGATACGCAAGAACGGCGAGAATGCATGACAGCAATACAGGCCGAAAAGAGGTAGATCGTACTATGCCACTTACGTCCAATGTGCTCACACTTCTACTGGCAGGTGGGGTGACCTGCTTGCTCACTTACCTGCTCACCTTCGGGGTCATAGCTTTTGCCCGCAAGGTGGGCTGGGTAGAAAAGCCAGTAGCGGGAAAAATTCATACGGTAACCCGTCCACGCATTGGGGGTGTAGGGATCTTCCTGGCCTTCCTCATTGTTTCCCTGACATTCTACATGCCCCTTTTGCAAGGCGAGCATGGTCCCACAGAGCTCATTTTTGGGCAGAGCTATCCGAAAGAGCTAGTTATCTATGGACTCTTTGTCGTAGCCTCACTGCTTATCGTTGCAGTGCATGTCTATGACGATGTGCGAGGGCTCAAGCCTTTGCCCAAATTGATAGCGCAGACGGTCGCCGTGCTCATTCTGCTCGGCCCGGGATTTCACGTCTTTCATGGAGTGCTTTTCTTCGGCGTGCATAATCCCCTGCCCCACACAGCCACCAGCTATAACCCGGCCCTGCCCTGGTATCAGCAGCCGGAGTTGACGCTTTTTATTCGCGAGCCACTGCTCACCTGGTTAGCGCTACCAGCGGCGCTCTTCACCTGGTTCTGGATGACGGGCATGATGAACGCCATCAACTGGATTGACGGCCTGGACGGGCTTGCGGCAGGGATCGTCGCCATCGCAGCACTCTTTGTGACAGTGATTAGCTGGCAGATGGGACAGCACAGTATCGCCATTCTGAGCGCCATTTTTAGCGGGTCCGTCATCGGTTTTCTGCCGCACAACTGGAATCCGGCCAGAGTTATCATGGGAGATAGTGGCTCCCAGTTTCTCGGCCTCGGGCTGGCCGTGCTGGCGGTTATCGGAGGAGCCAAGTTTGCGCTCTTATTAATGGTCATGGGCGTACCGATTCTGGACGTAATGATTGTCGTCACCAATCGGCTTCGTCGTGGGCAGCATCCAATGCAGAGGGATGAGCTGCCGCGCTATGCGGGCAAAACGCATTTACATTATCGCCTCCTCTTTGGTGGGCTGAACGTGCGTCAGGTCTGCCTCGTCTTATATGGAGCCACCTTCCTCTGTGGCTTTTTTGCCCTTACCCTGCCATCGATATTCAAGTTTCTGGGATTGCTCATCGTCGTTTTGATTACCGTTGCGTTGCTGCTCTGGAGCAAATATTTGCAGGAGAGGAAGCAGCGCCTGGAGCAAAAAGAACAGACGGAAAAGATGGCGTAAACTACCCTGTGTGGGTAAACATCAACGATTTACATCAATCCCACGATTTTCGTAGGGGCGGAGACAAGCCTCGCCCCTACGAAACATGTCACCTATCTCGTCAGCAATCAATGCAAATGTATTGGCATCCAATTCCTCAATTATTAAGCGTAATGGTAGAGGCGTATACTACTAATAGTACCCTTTGATAGTCTATTTTTGGTACTATCCCACAGAGCGCCAGCAGCACCGGATAGCACCATAACAACACTATTTTGTACATACAATGTACTACATTTACATGAATTGGGAGGCCGTTTTTTTTATGAGACAAAGAGAATCTTCTGCGCATTGGTCTCGCTTACTTGTATTGACCCTTTCGCTTGCGCTTTTCCTCAGTGCTTGCGGCAACGGTAGTGCTTCAAACAGCCAGAATAAAACACCAAGCAAGGTCGTTACACCAACTGCGGCACCTGTTTCAGCACTGGACATGACCACCTACAAAAGTAAATTCTTTTCGATCAGCTATCCCAAAGACTGGCAGAAGGTCGCAGTGGGGGATAATGTCACATTCACAAGCTCACAGACAGGTTATTTAGCGATAGAAGCGATCCCCAATCCAGATGCGCTTACATCCGTATCGACAGGCGTCCTGGGCAGCGTGAAAGGGCTCCAGAGCACATTTCCCAATCATTTTAGCAAAGCAACGATACCAGATAGCACGACGATTAACGGCATCAAGTGGAGCCAGAGTGGTCTCACCGGCAGCGCAGTAACCAAAGGGGCCACCCATACGATCAAGGCGATAGTCCTGGGGACCAACCATCCCGACCGCGCACCGGGTACGAAATTGTTTCTGGTCATTTACACCGCAGATACCTCGGTCTTTGATCAACTGGTGGCCGCCGCTTTTGAGCCGATGCTGGCATCATTAAAATTGACGAATTAATGCTCGGTATAGCCCAACGCACGGCTGGCTACCTGGATGCCATCTTTGATGCAAGAGGCCAGACCAAGGCCGTGATACGGGGCTCCGGCCAGAAACAGACCGGGGGCACGCTCCGTCAGAGTCTGCTCCAGGCGCTTGATACGCGCCTGATGGCCGACGACAAATTGTGGAAAAGCATGAGGCCAGCGAGCGACCTGACTCTGCACGGGTTGTTCGCTGAGTCCAAGCGCCTCGACCAGTTCTCGATGCAGCGCCGTCACCAGTTCTTCATCGCTCATATTGGCGGCTCGCTCGTCTCCAGCTCTTCCCGCTGAACAGCGAAAAACCAGGAGATCGGAGCTATGCTGGCGCGGCCATTTGTAGTTGACGCAGGTGCAGGCGTTCATGAGCCGACCATTGGCGCGTGGCACCAGGAAGCCGCTCCCCTTCAGGCGTCCGGCAGGTAAGGCAGAAGCGCGATAGGCAAGATGAGTCACCATCACCGCAGCATATTCGATCTGCTGCAACTCCGTGGCAACCTCGGGCCACTGGCTCTGCATCACATTGGCCGCATCGTAGGACGCCGCCGTCAGCACGACGCAGGCAGCATCGATCTCTTCCCCGCTCGCACAGAGCAACCGATAGCGACCATCCTCCTCACGCCGCAACGTCTTCACGGGCACACCCGTACGTACTTCGACGGTATGCAAAGCTTGCTGCAATTGTGCAATGAGATAGCCAAGACCCGCCTCGAAGGTAACCAGTTCAGCGGCGTTTCTGACTGCCGGGGACGCGCTCTGTCCTGGCTTGCGGCGCGGTGGACGCAGGCCGAGAATAAGGCTGCGATGTTTTTGTACGGCGGCGGCCAGGGGTGGAACAACGGCAGCCAGGCTCAAACGATCGGCCCGACCAGCATGCAATCCGCCCAGCAAAGGTTCAACCAGATTATCCAGAACCTCCCGTCCCAGGCGAGGGCCGATGGCCTGAGCGATCGTCGGCTCGGCAGGCAATTTCGTACGCGGGAGCACCACGTCCAATCCAGCACGCAGCACGCCCAGAGGAGAGAGCATACCCGCCTGCGCTATCAGCAGAGGATTCGTCGGAATACCCATTGCAAGACCGGCGGGAAGCGGACAGATACGGCCACACGTCCAGATATTCGTCTGGCTGGTCAGCGGGGCCTGCAACTTTTCCTCGATCCCCAGGTCGTGGCAGAGCTGGCGAGCGGCCTGCGCAACAACTGCTTCCGCACCCGCATCCACGGTGGTATCGGCAAACTCGATGGAGTGGATCTTGCCTCCCAGACGGGGAGCGGCTTCCAGCAAGAGCATACGGGGGGCATGGCCGATTTGCTGGAAATGTTTTTGCAATGTGTAAGCGGCGACGAGACCAGTAATGCCTCCGCCGACAATCGCTATCTGATAGGGCTCAGGCATTGGCGGTTCCTTCTCCTTACGAATAGTATTTCTCTCGATGGACGCTATTGTAGCGCATGTCGCTTCGTGATGTCTATGTTTTTGTGGGCCATGGTTCGCGGGTGCCAGGATTCCCACTGGCTTAATGTGCATTTTCTTGATATACTTTCTATACAATTATTTCTATGTATGCATGTTTCTCTCGAGACAAAGGGAATGGACCATGAACGAAGCAACTGTTTCGCAGATGGCGATACCTCGCCTGGATAGCCAGATGCTCAAATTTTCGCAGGGCTGCGTCGTCGTACTGACAGCGCTCGCATTTCTCTTCAGCCAGCCCATCCTTGTTTTGCTGGCAGCTCTTTGTTTAACAGTGAGTGCTCTGGTGCCGCAAGCCAGCCCTTTCCGCCTGCTCTACCAGAGAGTGATCGTGCCGCTGCATCTGTTACAGCCGCGTATCGTGGAGGATGATCCTGCACCGCATCGCTTTGCGCAAGGCGTCGGGGCAGTATTCGTGATTGTCGCAACGATCTGCCTGCTGCTGACACCAGCTCACACGGTTGGCTGGGTACTGGATCTGATTGTATTTGTGCTGGCAACGCTCAATTTCGCGGTGGGCTTCTGCGCAGGCTGCTTCGTCTACTATCATCTGGGACGACTGGGACTGCTGCCGCGTGTGCGCTATGAAGGTGGCTTCCACTGGAGGGGAGTGTAATATGCTGGAGACAGGGATACGCCTGGGGCTATTGCTGGGGATCATCGTGCTTCTCTGGCTGGTAGTACGGGTCGCAAGGATTTTCGTCGAGAGGCAACGACGGGCCGTGCTGGCGTTACCAGCGACCGGAGAAGCACAGGGAAGCATACGCATTCTGGCATTCAGCACGCCCGATTGTCGGCAGTGCCAGACGCTGCAATCGCCAGCGCTGGAACGGCTGAAGAGCGCCTACGGGGCAGTGGTCAATGTGGTAAAGATAGATGCAGTTGAGGAACCGGCATTAGCACAACAGTATCGTGTGATGACCGTCCCCTCGACAGTCGTGCTGGATACGCATGGGCAGGTACAGGCCGTCAATTACGGCTTTGCCCCGACACAGCGTCTGGCGGAACAGATCGACGCGCTCCTGAAATAAGGGTGGGTGGCAGGATAGAAGTCTCGCGGTCAGGGAATAACGTGGTCAGGGAATAAAAGGAAGCGATCAGACCTTTTATATTACTGAATGAAAAAATAGCATGTAACTTTTTATTTCAATAGAGGAGTTCACTTATGCAGTTTGGAGTTACCTTTCCCCAAAGCGAGATAGGCACGGATAAGCTTGCCATTCGAGACTATGCACAGGCAGCCGAAGCTCTGGGCTATAAACACCTCCTCGCTTATGATCACGTTCTGGGTGCGGACCCGGCAAATCGACCCGGTTGGACTGGATATACACACGAGACGATGTTTCATGAGCCATTTGTCCTCTTTGGCTATCTCGCCGCCCTGACCAATCTGGAGATGGTCACAGATGTCATCATCCTCCCGCAGAGGCAGACGGCCCTGGTAGCCAAGCAAGCCGCAGAAGTGGACGTACTAACGGGAGGAAAACTCCGTCTGGGGGTGGGATTGGGATGGAATGCTGTAGAGTACGAGGGATTAGGATTGGAAGCCAATTTCCACTCCAGAGGGAAGATCTTTGAGGAGCAGATTGAAGTGCTGCGTCTGCTCTGGAGCAAAGAGATTATCAGCTACAAAGGGAAATACCACAGTATTACCGAAGCAGGCCTGAATCCTTTGCCCGTGAAGCGTTCTATTCCCGTCTGGATCGGCGGAGGTCCAACCGAGAAAGTATTACGACGAGTAGCACGGATCGCCGATGGCTGGTTTCCACTGGACAAACCAGGCGATTCGATGCGTCAGGCTCTTGAGAATCTCCACCAGTATCTTCAGGAGGAGGGTCGAGATCCGGCCTCGTTGGGTATCGAAGCGGTGATGAGAACGGGTCTGGATACCGTCGACGAATGGGCGCGGCAGACCGAGGCGTGGCAAAAACTCGGCGCAACACATATTTCCATTAGCACCATGGGTTCCGGTTTCAAGACTGTGGATGCGCACATCGATGCACTTCGCCGCTACAAAGAGGCGACGGCATAATGTGCTCATAGGCTTTAAGATACATAAATAACCCGTAGAGGCGCGGCTTGTCTGCGCCGGGGAGATTCCCGGGTGTCGGCAAGCCGCGCCTCTACAGAATGCACAGTTGCATTCTTTCCTTCATAGAATAATAGAAGGGAACCTGCCCATTTCTCAATGAGAAGAGGGGAGGTTCCCTTGTTTTGGAAAACGACTTTTTCTCATTGCATGATAGTATAGATCGAAAGGATTATTCTTCTTTTGAGCCAAAAACTTGCGCAGCCCACAGAGACAATAGACAAGGAAAAGATAACGAGCAGCGACCAGGGTATCGATAACCGCCTCGTTTTCATTATGTCCATCGCCTGTGCCATCTCAGTTGCGAATCTTTATTATAGCCAGCCAATTCTGGCGAACATGGGAAATACCTTCCATGTCTCCTTTGGTCAGGCAGGCTTGATTGCAACGGTAGGTCAGCTTGGTTATGCCCTGGGCCTTCTGCTGATTGTCCCGCTGGGAGACCTTTACAACCGCCGGACGCTGATCGTTTGTTTGCTCGGACTGGTCACACTGGCTCTGATTGCCACGGCAGCGGCCCCATCCTTTATCCTGCTCGCGCTGGCGAGCCTTGCCGTTGGGATTACCACCGTCGTCCCCCAGGTCATCATTCCGTTTGCTGCCAGCCTTGCCCCAGTGAACAAGCGTGGACGCGTCGTCGGCACGATTATGAGCGGCCTGTTGATTGGTATTCTTGTTGCGCGTACGATTAGCGGCGTGATCAGCGCCTATCTTGGCTGGCAAGCAGTCTACTGGATCGCCGCCGGGCTCATGGTCATTCTGGCGATCGTCCTGCGCTTCCTCCTGCCACAAGATCAGCCACATCAGAGCATGAATTACGGGCAACTCATGCGCTCATTGGGAAATCTCATCCGTACCCAACCGGCCTTGCGCGAAGCGAGTCTCTTCGGAGCGCTGGCCTTTGGCGCATTTAGCGCCTTCTGGGTCACGCTTGGCTTCTACCTGCAAACACCCCCGTACCATTTCGGAAGCGATGTCACCGGCCTGTTCGGTCTGGTTGGCGTAGCAGGAGCGCTGGCCGCGAGCTTCGTCGGCAAGCTGGCGGATAAACGCGACATCAGGCAGACCACCGGGCTCGCGCTCGGCGTGCTGCTTCTCTCGTTACTCGTGATATGGTTTACCGGCCAGTGGATCTGGTCGCTGATCATTGGCGTCATCCTGCTCGACCTTGGCACGCAGAGTACACAGATCTCGAATCAGGCTCGCGTCTATACGCTGAAAGTTGATGCGCCAAGCAGACTCAACACCGTCTACATGGTCACCTACTTTATTGGTGGCTCGCTTGGTTCATTGATTGCCGCCTATGGTTGGACCCTGGCGCAATGGAACGGCGTGTGTGGCTGTGCCTGCGTGATGGTCCTTTGCGCCCTGGGCATTTTCTTCGTCAATGGTCGCAGGAACAAAAAACGTGTCGAGACCGTACAGGTTGAAGTCGCAGAATAAAAAGTATCGTCTCTACGATGCACTATCCATCGATCTTACGCCTCTTTCCCTCCGCACAGAAACGTCCGGAGAGGGAAGAGGCGTTCTTCTTATCCATCTTCTTAAAAAGCACAAATGCTGCTATACTTAGTGAGACGAATTGTATTCCTGAAAAAAACAGCTCCCTTCATACGTGGGAGCAAAAACGAACATATTAGTGCTGATACCGTGTACATGGTTTTTTGTCTATATGAAAGAGAGAGGTATGATGTCACAACAACAGAGACTCATCCGACTCCTGCTTGTTGGAGTAACTCTTCTTTGCCTGTTTATTGGTGTCTATGCATGGAAGCGTTCAGCAAAGAAAATCAAGAAAAACGAGAAAAACGATTCTGTAGGTGCAGTTGCAAAGCATCAGGTGGATACGCCCGCCGATGAGACTCTCAAATATTGGACAGCGGAGAAAATGCGTGATGCCAGACCTTCCGAGATGCCGCACGTCGACACGCTCGATAAGGGGAAAAAGCGATCGCAAGAGCCTCCCGCCTAGTCGCTACTACTTTTCATAAAGGAGAGAGGCACGATGCCACGACAAAAGAGACTCATCCAGCTTCCCCTGATTGGCAAGATTTTTTTATGTGCACTTGCCATTGTGTATTCTGCCTACCTGGTGACGCTCACGAATTTCCTGCACGTCTCGGTCACGATGCCGTGGGATACCGTCGTCGAGCACGCGGTAGAGACGAGTCCCACCATGGCCTTTCAGCATTGGACAACGGCCAACATGCGTACGGCAATCAATGCGGATGAGGCCGTCCACAATCTGGCAGGTTTTACGCGGGGAAGTAGCGACGTCAGTCAGGCTCAGGCGGCACAGCAGCAGGGGACCCCTCCACGCAATGGAGATTCGACCTTTCCCCTCTCGACGGTAGGGAAAATCTTCTTCACCAATGATTCCGGTCAAAATATGGTCTGCTCAGGTACAGCCATCGTCAGTGCCAATCAGAGTGTTGTGGATAGCGCCGGACACTGTCTCTACTGGAGCGGCGCGTGGGTGAAGAATCTGATCTTCTGCCCACAGTACAAGAATGGCACAACGCCTTATGGCTGCTGGGCGGCACGCGAACTGGAAGTGCCCGCCGATTGGATCAATGCTCAGCCCAATGACCTGCATCACGACATGGGTATGGCCATCGTCTCGCCGAATGACGAGGGAACGTTGACCGATGTCGTTGGGGGTGCCGGTTGGGCCTATAATCAGCCCGTCAACCGACCCTTCTATGCGTACGGCTATCCGGCGGCCTATCCCTTCGATGGTCAAACCAGAAAATCCTGCGAGAACGCTTCTGGCAACACCTGGCAGCATGCAGGCGGCAAGGTTGTCTCTATCCGCTGCGACATGACGGGTGGTTCCAGCGGCGGTCCCTGGTTTATCAAAATCGGCGACCAGTGGTACCTCAACGGACATAACGATTTCACCAGCAGTATCCAGCCCGGGCACATGTTCTCGCCTTATTATGACAACACCTGGCACGATCTGTATGAGAAGGCCCAGGATTCGTAAGGACACGGGCCGCGGGCAGCAACGGGCAGGGATAAACCACTGCCCCTGCCTCTGCTTTTCCGCGAGGATTGGGATCGCATTCACCTCTTGCCGGGAAGGGAAAGGCTTTATCCTTCGGGGTAGAGCCTTTCAAAGGGAAATCCGACATAATTTTCTGCCAGACTCCTCGCCGCTACTGGTGAATTGACCGTATACTCCAGTTGCGCGAGCTGCAAGCGCCGTTGAAACGCGTCGTCATCGGGGAAGCGATGGAGCATCGAAGTCATCCACCAGGAGAAATGTTCCGCACGCCAGACGCGCTGTAAACAGGTGGTGGAGTAGGCTTCTAAAAGCTGCGTCTCGTTCTGCTGATAGAACGCGGCGAGGGCGTGGGAAAGATGATAGACATCAGCTACGGCCAGATTCAGACCCTTCGCGCCCGTCGGAGGCACAATATGCGCGGCATCACCGGCAAGGAAGAGCCGACCATACTGCATGGGCTCAACAACAAAACTGCGCATCGCCACAATATTTTTCTGGACAACAGGCCCCATAAGCAACTTCCAGGCATCCCTCGTCACTAAACGCTGCTGGAGCTCTGCCAGGATGCGCTCATCCGACCAGTTCGCGATATCATCCAGCGGATCACATTGGAGATAGAGCCGTTGCAGTTCGGGTGAACGCGTACTGACCAGGGCAAAACCACGCTCATTATAGCTATAAATCAATTCGTGCGTCGAGGGAGGAGCCTGCAACAGGATACCCAGCCAGCCAAAGGGATACGAACGGCTAAACACGGTCTGGATCGACGGGGGTAGAGATGAGCGGGATACGCCATGGAAGCCATCGCAGCCAGCAATAAAATCACACTGAAGCTCAATCTCCTGCTCGTCCTGGAGAAAGCGGATACGAGGTTGAGAGGAAGTCACATCCGAGAGCTGCACATTTTTGACATTAAAGAAAAGGGGGGTGCCTTGCTTGAGCAGTGCGGCAATACAATCTTTCAAGACCTCATGCTGAGGATACAGCGTGATCGCCCGGCCCGTCAATTCATACAAGGGGATGCGATGACCATAGCCATCGAAGCGTAACTCGATGCCGTGATGAACAGAGCCATTCCGCCTCATGCGTTCATCAAGTCCGAGTTCCGTCATCAGATCGACAGTGCTCTGCTCAAGAACTCCGGCGCGAATCGTCGTTTCAACCTCTTCCCGGCTCCGGCTTTCAAGAACGAGAGAGTCGATCCCATGCGAGGAGAGCAGGAGCGACAGAAACAAACCAGCCGGACCAGCTCCGATAATGCCTACCTGTGTGCGCATATTCATCTTATAAAGATTTTACCTGGAAAATTTTGTCCTGTCAAGTTTTGCATGCTTAGAGTGCTAGATGAACCTCTTTTCGCGTTGACATAATATTCCATCGATGGTATTCTCATTAGAGTTATGCTGATCGTCCTTATTGCGTACATTTATGAGTGCACATACGACATTTCTACAATGAAGTTATTTTGACTTATATGTCGAATTCAGCATGAATAGATTGTCAATATATTCTCACAAATTGCATTACCAGTACAATATATGATTCAAGGATGCTCTATAGCCTAAAGGATGAGGGAATATGGAAGGGATGAAGACAACGCTATGGGCCATGACGCGCCATCAGCGAGCCCATCGCTCGCTGCACATTTCGAACCCATGTCTCTTCTGGAGACGCTTTCTGACGCCGCTATTTTTCTGGATGCGTCTGGGATCATTCAATATGCCAATGCGAAAGCGGCAACGCTCCTCGGGGTCGAGAAGCAAGAGTTGCTCGGCAAAATAGTATGGCAGTGCGCCCCATCGCTCGTCACAATCACCCTCTACCAGGCAGTGCATACCGCGCTGTACACACAAACCTCGTTTCAGGTCGAGTATCGTTCCCCGGTCACCCAGGCCTGGCTGCGCATCCATCTCTCACGCACCAGTCAGGGCGTTGCGCTCTTTTTCGCCGAAGACGCGAATATCCAGCGACGCCACGACCTCTTTCGGCAAAGCACACAATGGTATCAGGATCTGCTCGAGAATCTCTCCGAACATGTGGCGCTCCTGACACCTGAGGGATTGCTCCTTGAAGTCAATCCGCGTTCCCTGACCGCTGCTGGAGTGACGCGAGAAGAGGTAATTGGCAAACCGTTCACCCAGTTCCCCCTGTGGGCATCGACGCCTGACATTCAGGAACAATGGCGAGTTGCGATTGGACAGGCCAGGAAGGGTGAGGATGTACATTTTGAAGTCGAGATTTGCACACATACAGGACAGGATATCGTCCTGGCGATTACGCTCACCGCGCACCACGACATAAATCAGCAGGTGGAGTACCTCATCTGTGTGGGTCTGGATATCACCAAACGTGCCTACGTAGAAGAAGAACTGTGGGACCTGATCGATGCCATTCCGCACTTCGTCTGGATCGCCCAACCTGACGGCACAGTGATCTACAATAATCGACGTCTCTGCGAATATACGGCGATGACTCCCCAGCAAGCGCAGGGAGATGGCTGGAGCACAAGCCTGCACCCTGATGATCGACAACATGCACTGGATGTGTGGCAGGCCGCTATTCGTACTGGTACTCCCTATGAAGTGGAGCATCGCATTTGCAATGGCAACACTGGAGAGTATCGCTGGTTTCTCGCCAGGGGGATGCCACTGAAAGCAAGCCAGGGAACCATCCTGTATTGGGCTGGCACATGCACAGACATCGACGAGCAGAAACGGAGCGAGGCCGCTTTGCGGCAGAGTCGGGAGCGAGTGCAGACGCTGATGGATTCCAATATTATTGGGATTATTGTTGCCGAGGATGACATCATTGTGGAAGCCAACGATACCTTTCTGCGCATGACTGGCTACAACCGGGACGATCTGCGGCAGCGCAAGATCAACTGGGTCCAGATGACTCCTCCTGAATATGTCACCCGCACGCAGCAAGGGCATCAAGAACTCGCACTGCATCAACGTATGACTCCGTATGAGAAAGAGTATGTGGGTAAAGATGGTAGCCGCGTGCCTGTGCTCGTAGGTGGCGTCATGACCCGGCTCAACCCGCATCAGGCAATCTATTTTGCGCTGGATAATTCGGCGCGTAAAGAACTGGAGCAGCGCAAAGACGATTTTCTCAATATGGCGAGTCATGAGCTCAAAACGCCACTTGCGGTGATCAAGATGCGCGCGCAACTGGCACGCAGACATCTGGAAAAACAAGGACATCTAGAGGTAGCTGCGACGCTTACGAAAGTGGAAGAGCCTATCAGACAGATTGAGCGCCTGATAGGAGATCTCCTGGATGTCTCCAAAATCCAGGCTGGCAGGCTTGAGTACACCTATGAATCCATTGATATCAATGCATTACTCCATGAAACGACAGAGATCATACAGCAGATGAATCCGGGCCATGCAATCGTGATGCATGATGCGGGACCTTTTGCACTGGTGGGAGATAAAAACCGGCTCGAGCAGGTCTTCATCAATCTCCTGAGCAATGCTACCAAGTACTCTCCTCCGGGCAGTACGGTTGAGGTAGCTTGCGATATTTCCGCCGAGGCCGTTACGGTGAGCATACGCGATCACGGCATCGGCATCCCGCAGGAGCAGTGCGAGAAAATCTTTGAGCGTTTCTATCGGGTCTTTGATCCGCGCCAGAGAAAGGTCCCGGGTCTGGGGATGGGATTGTATATTGTCGCGGAGATCGTCAGGCAGCATGGCGGAACGATCGCAGTGGAGAGCGAGATCGGCCAGGGATCAACCTTTCGCGTGACGCTCCCCCTTCATCGATGAGGATTGTAGTAAATCCCTACTCCGCCTGTGAGATTGCCCAGGCAGCATTGACAAGGCCGATATGGCTGAATGCCTGGGGAAAATTGCCCAGGAGTTCGTTGGTTGCGGGATCGACTTCTTCGGCGAGCAGGCCAACGTCGTTGGCGTAAGCAATTGCTTGCGCGAAGGTCGTTCTGGCCCGATCAAGTTCTCCGGCGAGGGCCTGCGCATGGGCCAGCCAGAAGGTGCAGAGCAGAAAGGTTCCTTCATCGCCAGCGAGTCCATCGGTGGCACGATAGCGATAGACCAGACCGTGCTCGTCGGTGAGCCGCTCGGCAATAGCGTCGATGGTCGAGCGCATGCGCGGATCGGTGGCGGGCAAAAATCCCGTAATCGCCATCATCAGCACCGAGGCATCCAGATCATCGGAGCCAAACGCCTGCGTAAATGCCTGCGCCTTCTCGCTCCAACCATAGCGGAGAATAGCGTCACGGATCTGCTCGCGTGTGGCGCTCCAGGCGGCAACGCGATCTTGCGCGTGCAGGATATCGGCGATATCGATTGCGCTATCCAGCGCCATCCAGCACATAAGCTTCGAATAGAGGAAATCGCGTGGCTCGCCACGCACCTCCCAGATTCCCTGGTCGCGCTGCTGCCAGCGTGACGCGGCGGCATCGGCAACTTCGATCAGGAAGTTGCGCGTGGTCTCATCGAGTCCATCGAGTTGAGCGCGGAGACGGCGCGCCGCCGAGAGAAGTTCGCCGTAGACGTCAAGCTGACGCTGTTGCCAGGCACCATTGCCCACACGCACAGGCCGACTGGCCCGCCAGCCCGCCAGATGATCGAGCGAGCGTTCACTTAAATCGTGCTCACCGCCAACGCCGAACATAATCTGAAGTTCGGCCCCGCGCTTGATCTGCGTCTCAACGGCACCCGCCATCCAGGCAAAGAACCATAAGGCCTCATCGGGACAGGCGGCAACCCAGAGGGCCTCCAGCGTCAGACAGGAGTCGCGAATCCAGGTATAGCGATAGTCCCAGTTGCGCTCGCCCCCTATGGACTCAGGCAGGGACGTCGTGGGAGCGGCAACGATCGCGCCGGTGGGACGAAACGTGAGCGCCTGCAACACGCGACCACTGTGATGGACCAGATCACGCCACGGCCCTTCATAGTGCTGATGCAGCTCTGACCAGGTACGCCAGCCGACAATCGTATTATGCAAGTAACCAGCGATCTCCTCCTGAGAAGAGAGCTGTGGGATTGGCTCCCAGCTTGCCCGATGCTGTAATGCAAAGCTAGCCTGCTCGCCGCCCGAAAGGGTAAAAGTAGTGCGTGCGATTGAGCCGTCTATCGACAACACAGGCGATGAAGATAAAAGCAGGACGTCCGCACCTCCACGCGCCAGAATGCCGCCCTCAACAGGTCGCAGGAGAGGCGAGATAAGCCCGTACTCGAGGCGAGGGGCATACTCAAGCGCGATCTGCACGGTACCCCGCTGGCAGGAGACCGAACGGAGTAATATCCCCGGCGACGCAACGCCCAGTTCATGTCCGCGCTCGTTACGCCCGATCACCATCGCATCGAGCAGCACGGCGGTTCCCGTGGACGTGCGAAAGGTCGTCTCAAGGATCATAGTTCCCGGAACATAACGGCGTCTCACGTCGATCGCATCCTTGACGGAGATCGACCAGTGCCCGGCCCGCTCATCCAGCAAGCGAGCAAAGATCGAAGGACCATCAAAGCGCGGAAAGCAGAGCCAGTCAACGGAACCGGCGCGGCTGACCAGCGCGGCGGAACGACAATCTGAAAGCAGAGCATACTCGGCGATGGGCAAGCTACTCATATGTTGTTCCCTCCTCTTCTGAAAACGACGTTTTCATGCTGCGTGGTGTTCCCCTGACATGAAGGTCTTATTTATTTTGCGCGGCATTGTTTTACAAAACGCGGCCATTGAGCGAGATGACATACCTGTATTTGAGAGGAGTGAAATTGAAAAAGAAGGTAAAGAATGGAGCCGCAATCAGTTCTTCCTGCGCTTATTGTACCGGCATGGCGAGATCTACAAATGATACATGATTATTGCTTCAGATGAGTGAGCAGAGATTTACCTATCCATCTTTTCTGTAGCCAATTTTTATAATGCCGCTCTTGCTCAACTGAATTCAAATGTGTCATCATGACTTATTCATCATCTCTCCGTATAGTTGTGACTTTTTACACAAGAGATTCGTCCTTTAGAGTATATCTGATTCTCATCTGATTTTAATCGCCAGGTTTTCCTGTAGACGCTCATTGACGCTCGCGTACAATTTTTGTGAGGATTTTTTGAACGCAGGAGGCGTGATACCTCATGAGTTGAGCATACAGGATTATGAGCATCAGACATGTTCTTATTAAGATAGATCTATAAGCCACCTTCTTGCTATTGTAGGACAGGATAGCTTGTTATGGCTAAAATCTGTTTGGTCTTCAATACACATGTTAGAAAGAACAAATCCTTATGGATACAACAAGACGTCATATTATCCAGACAATAGCAGCGGCCGGAACAGCGGCCGGACTTGCGTCCGTTGTCCCGGCAGTAGCCGCTGATGCCCAGACAGTAGCGGCAGCGCCTGTCCCTCAGCCCCAAAGAGGGGACGTTGGTGGGACCGATCCTGGTCCACGAAATGTAGAAATTGACAGGCAAAATCCTGATCTCCTGGCAGCTCCTTCCACGGATGCGGGCGATCTGCCCAACCTGAAATTTCCTTTCTCATTAGCACATAACCGCCTCTCATCCGGAGGATGGGCTCGCCAGATAACAGTGCGTGAGTTCCCGGTTTCGACAGACATGGCAGGAGTAGACATGCGCTTAAATCCTGGCGCTGTTCGAGAGCTGCACTGGCACGTAGAAGGAGAATGGGCTTATATGCTCAATGGGAGCGCTCAGATTACGTGTCTTGACGCCAATGGGCGCAACTTCGTCGATAACGTCAATGTGGGTGACATGTGGTTTTTCCCTTCAGCGGCTCCCCATTCGATTCAGGCACTGAGCAGTGGTTGTGAATTTTTGCTGGTGTTTAATAATGGTAGTTTTTCTGAGAATGATACATTCTTACTGAGTGATCTCTTTGCCCATATTCCCCAGAGTGTACTGGCAAAGAACTTTGGTGTTTCACAAAATAATTTCAAAAATCTTGCAGAGCCCAGCACACGGTATATCTACTCAGGTAAAGCGCCTCAGGGTTCAGCCCGGGTCTATGATCCCTACGGGGCGTCTCCCCAGAGTTTTAGCTATCATCTCTCGTCTAATGAAGCTATTAATCTCAAAGGTGGGAATGTACACATTATTGACGCGACAACATTTCCTGTGACTGCTATTTCAACAGCCATCGTGACGGTAAATCCCGGTTATATGCGAGAGATTCACTGGCATCCGCATAATGAATGGCAGTATTATCTTGAAGGTACCGCGCGTATGACCGTATTCGCATCCGATGGGACAGCGCGTACCTTTGATTACCAGGCGGGCGACGTGGGGTACGTCCCGAACAACGACGCGCACTACGTTGAAAATACAGGTCAGACGCCATTGCGCTTCCTGGAAGTGTTTAATACACCTCACTATCAGGACTTCTCACTGGCCCAATGGATGGGAGTAACGCCATCCTGGCTGGTACAGCAAGACTTGAACCTGCCGCAGCAAGTGATGAACGCGCTGCCAAAGACGAAGCCGATTATTGTTTAGGCCAGGGTAACTCAATACGGCAAGCTGAAACGGGCCTGCGCTCATTTAACGAGAATGGCGAACTCGTTGTAGAGCGCTTCGGCCCTCATCAGGGATTCCTGGAGCTGCACGCTGGTCGTACCCGTGACCCCAAGCAGAGCGTACATCCGCTCCAGGAACAAAGCCGGTTGGATGCTAAATGCGTGTACATCCGCCTCTAAACGTTTCTCACTGAGATAGTAGGTCTCATTGAGGGCATAGAGGACCTGGACAAGGCAATGCATAGTCCGCGCCAGACAACCGGTGACAAGATAGACCTCGCCTCGGGCGGCGGGCTTATAGGTATTGTCGAGCGTAAAGCGGGCGTTCCAGAGGAACGTTCGGATGATGGTCTGCTTGAGCTGAGGAGAATAGCGAACGACCTTTGTTTTGAGGTCGTCGATGATATGATCGGGATCAGAGAGAGGACGGCAGATAGCCGTTTCTGTACAATACATAAAGCTGTGAAAGCCATAGGCGGGTTGCTGCCAGTAATCAGAATGGATCATGCCACGATTGCACTCATCGAGCGTGGCAGCGACAAAATCAATGTTGCGATAGAGAAAATCGAGGCGTTGGCCCCCTATGGAGAGCCACGCGCCGCCATTGACCCAGGTTCCCCATCCTCCCAATTCAGTCACGACGGGATTGAGCGTATCATTCAGGGTCGCAGCAATAGAACGGATGCGCCCAATAGCTAATGGCTGATTTTCGTAATAGTAGAGACCGATGTCGAGGTCAGAGTCGGGGCGTGCGGTGCCACTGGCGTACGACCCACCCAGGACGATCGCTCTCAGGCCCTGGACCGGCTGTAGATAATCGACGATTTGTTGAAGCAGTGGTTCGTGCTGCATTTCTGGTCTCTCTTCTCTTCTTATGCTTCTGGTTCTTCTAGTATAGCACGAGAAACTGATCCAGACAAAGGATTACCACGTTTAGCGATTTCCCCAGACGGTCAGCAACTTCCACGTGGCGACAAAGTCTGGCCGCTGCATTTCACTGAGCATCTGCTGGTAGAGCTCCTCATAGTTCTCAGGCACATGCACCCACTTACGCAAGAAGGGTTGCGCATTCCGAAAGGCGAGTTGGATATTCTCCGCGAAGCGTTGCCCTTCGGGAGTATACGCGCGATATTGCTGAGTCGCAGCTCTCGTTTGTATCTGGTGTAGCCCATGCTGGCGCAACAACTGCACCAGTCCGCCGGTCACCCCCTCGCTCGAGGGAGTAAAGAGATGTCCAGCCTGATAAAATGCTTGCTGTGAAAGTTCCTGGAGGCGCATGTGGGCGGGACTGTTACTCACCCACGCATCTGGTTCGGTGATACGAACTACGCCATCTGGACGGCACACGCGCAGGTACTCCTGCAAGAGTTTGGGCCAGTCCCAGGTGCGCAACCAGCTTCCCGCAGAGCGATGGTTCACCAGATCGAAGGAAGCATCGGGGAATTCGAGCATACGCAAAGCATCCATGACATGAAACGTCACACGATCACTGACCTGTGCGGCCTCGGCCTGGGCACGCGCATATTCGACGAAGGTGCGGCCCGCGTCCACGCCTACCAGCATGGTGCAAGTCGGCGTCGTTTTCGCCAATTCAATGAGCCAGCCACCAGTGCCACAGCCAACATCGAGCACATGCGAGAAAAGGGTCAAATCTGCTTGCTCCGGAAGCAGGCCCCCCATCACCGTAGTCACCTGCTGATCAAAAAGCTGTAAACGCTTCAGCTCCTCCTGACTCGAGCGATCCTGCACAAAATAGGTGCTCGGCTGTTCGCGCCGGGGTTCCGGTGTGATCGGCATTGCCTCGCGCTCCTTCCTGACGCTCATCCGTGCTGAGGATGAACGTCACCATAGGTTTATATGACCGATGTCACGTAATCGACCCCCCGCCCTTATTATGGGGGATTCCCCTTATCTACGTGACATCGGGCTATATGGCTGACGTCTTTGTCTCTCATTATAGCCGGACGGAGCTTGCCTGTCGAGAGTTTCAGGCAGCAAGCGTGTGCGCATCTTTCGCAAAAATATGGAGAGAAAAGAGACAATACCACTTGCAAGGACCAGTTTGTGCAGATGATAAAAAACCAGATATGAGGAACAAAAGGGCAAAAAGAGGGAGAGACAATCAAATATGCTGCCTGGATTGGCTCCAGTAACAACACATAAAACTAGAGCCAATCTAGAAGCCGATCGATGGAAGATTTAGTCAGAGAGTGACGAGAAGAGATTATTCAGCGATTCGGCCAGCGTTGGATGGGCGAAGACCGCATCGCGCAACACCGTGTAGGGTAGATTCCCCATGATCGCTATCTCCAACATCGACATAATCTCTCCGCCTTCAATACCCAGGATAGAGGCTCCGAGAATCTGGTTCGTCTCCGCATCAATCACCGCCTTCATGAGCCCTCGGGACTCGTCCGTCTCAAGCGCGCGGGCAACGTAGCTCATCGGCATTTTCGCGACCTTAATCGCGCGGCCCTGAGCGCGCGCCGCCGTCTCGTTCAGGCCGACGCACCCCAGTTGCGGATCAATGTAAACGGTGTAGGGGACCAGGCGATTCTCGATAGTGGCGTTGCCCTTCTCGATGAGATTGGTGCGGATGATGCGGAAATCGTCGTAGGAGATATGCGTGAAGGCCGGACCGCCCTTGATATCGCCCAGAGCATAGATGCCGGGGACATTCGTTTCCAGGCGATCATTCACCTGGATGTAGCCGCGTTTGTCTGACGTGATGCCCGCGGCCTCGAGATTGAGCGAATCCGTATTGGGGATACGTCCAGCCGCCATCAGCAAGTGTGACCCGGTCAGCGTGCGCTCGCCCGTCTTCGTCTGCACCGTCAACGAAATGACACCATTTGCAGAGCGCGAGGCAGATAAGGGCTTCGCATCCAGCAATATCTCCAGACCATCCTCGCGCAAAATCTTTGCCACCTCATCGGCAACATCATCATCCTCACGTGTTAACAGCTTTGAAGCGCGCTGGATCACCGTCACCTCACTGCCAAAGCGACGGAACATCTGACCGAACTCCAGGCCCACATAACCGCCACCGATAACAAGCAGATGTTCGGGAACCTGATCCAATTCCATAATCGAGGTCGAATTCAGCACAGGAATATCGGTAATGCCCGGTAACGACAAAGATGCGGGACGATCACCTGCATTGATAAAGATAGTATCGGCCGTGAGCTGGCGTACCTCGCCGTCATGCAAACGCACTTCCAGCGTCTTTGCTCCGATAAAGCGCGCCTCACCCATCAGGAGATCCACGCCGTCAGTTGTTTCAATACGGTGCTGGCTACCAGAGCGAAAACTCTCGACGATCGCACGTTTGCGCTGACGCACCTTGCTCAGATCGATCGTGATCGGGCCAGTATGCACGCCATAGTCGGCTCCGCGTCGCGCCAGATAGGCCACGCGAGCACTCGCGACCATCGTTTTCGTCGGCGTACAACCTTCATTCACACAGGTGCCGCCAACGTGGACCCTCTCGATAATCGCCGTCTTCCGGCCCGCTTGCGCCAGCGCCGTTGAGAGGGGACCGCCTGCCTGACCGGCACCAATTACAATCGCATCATAGGATGTTAAAGCCATTTTTGTTCATCTCCCACTAAATCAACAGTGCTCAATCGATCTCTCGTATTGCACAATCCAGCGTAGAGCGCAGAGCTTATGCAATATTCCCAAGCAGAGGAGCAACTTGCCTCAAACCGCTGAAAATTTCTCATCATATCATGTAACGAATAGATTGAGATTATGAATACGTTCTGAAACTACCCTTTTGCCAGAACGAGAAGCGTCAAGCGAGATGTATGTCGAAACAAGGGAGGATAGCATGCCAGTTATCTCGTTCAACGGATTGCTTATCGTGGCCATAGTCGCGTTCCTGGCTCCGCTCGTACTCGGACTCTCACCAGCGCGCCGACTCCCTTCAGTCGTACTGGAGATCGTAGCGGGCATCCTGGTTGGTCCCTCCGTGCTGAGTTGGGTCAGGATCGATCTGCCCATCTCAATACTCTCGCTACTCGGGCTGGCATTTCTGCTCTTTCTGGCAGGGCTCGAGGTCGAGCTTGAGCGCTTGCGCGGACGGCTGTTGACCTCCGTGAGTCTGGCCTTCCTGGCTTCTCTCGTACTGGCCGCAGTGCTCGGTTATGGACTTTATGCAGCAGGGCAGGTCGTATCGCCGCTCTTCATCGCCATTATCCTCGTGGCAACGGCGCTGGGAATCGTCGTGCCCTTGCTCAAGGATGCGGGAGAAAGCGCGACGGATTTTGGTCAGCTCGTCATTGCCGCAGCGATGTTTGCAGAGTTTGGCTCGATTATTCTGCTATCGCTCTTCTTTTCGCGGGAAGCCACTGACACAGGAACCAAACTGGTGCTGCTCGGAGGTTTTGCCCTGCTGGCAGCCGCCATTGCCTACTTTTTATTACGTCTGGAGCGGTCAATGCGTATCACAGAGGTGCTTCTGCGTCTGCAAGATACCACGGCACAGATCCGCGTGCGAGGAGCCTTTGTGCTACTGGTCGCATTTGCCGCGCTGGCCGAAGTGCTCGGACTGGAAACGATTCTGGGGGCATTTATCGCCGGGGTCATTCTCAGGCTCGTCGATGGCGACCGTATGATGACGCACCCCTTTTTTCGCCAGAAGCTTGAGGCGGTCGGCTTCGGGATCTTCATCCCCGTTTTCTTCGTAGCAAGCGGGGTCCAATTCGATCTGGCGGCGCTCCTCTCAAGTATCGAGACAATCCTGCGTGTGCCGCTCTTCCTCGTAGCGCTGCTCATCGTGCGCGGTCTGCCCGCGCTGCTCTATCGTCCGCTACTCGGCAAGC
Organism: Ktedonobacteraceae bacterium; assembly: GCA_035493895.1. Lineage (GTDB taxonomy): Bacteria > Chloroflexota > Ktedonobacteria > Ktedonobacterales > Ktedonobacteraceae > DATJHM01. The sequence goes on along the minus strand of DATJHM010000040.1, from coordinate 21,974 downwards.
AACGCTCTATCGTCGCGGGATTATTCCAGGCCACATCGCTTTCATTTATCGTCGCTGCCTCTCAGATCGGCCTGGATCTGGGTCTGATTACAAGAGCGACGGGGGCCGCGCTGATCGCAGCGGGTTTGCTCTCCGTCCTGCTCTTTCCGGTTATCGCGCTGGCGCTCTTGCGGAGGAGTAGTCCGGTGGCCACAACGACAAGCGCAGTTATGGAGGAAGGCTAGCTACTGCATCCAATGGGCGGCCTGTTCTAGTTGCGCGAACGGTTCCCAGAAGGTCACAAATGTTCTCTCAACGCCGAGTTGCTCCCATTCTTTCAATTTCTCTGCAATGTCTGCGCGCCAATCCCATACATATACCGAGATCGCAATCTTTCGTCCCGAGGCTTCGACGGCACTGCGGGCCTCGCGTATGAGTGCCTCATCGGCATAGACATTCAACTCGTCGGCATACGCAACGGCACTATGTAGCAAACGGCGTGAATTGCCCACGCCCACAACGATGCGAGGCGCACCGGCTGGCGTGGACAGGCACAAACCATCGTGTATATGGAGATGGTCTCCCTCATAGGTGACGCGCTCTCCCCGCCACGCCAGACGCAGCACCTGAACCATTTCTTGCAACGCCTCGATACGCTCACTCGCTTTTGGTACAGCAACTCCCCACGCACGCATCTCCTCGAAATAGTCGCCTGCGCCAATACCCAGTTCAAAGCGTCCGCCGCTCAACGTCGTGAGCATGGTGGCCTCACGTGCCAGAATGCCCGGCAGATAGTTCAGGCTACAAATCACCAGGGGCGTCAATTTGATGCGCGTGGTTGCCAGCGCCAGAGCGCCATAGAGCGACCAGCCCGACAGGTATCCCCATTCCGGCTTCGAGGCATGATAATGATCGAGCAAACCGACCGCATCAAAACCGTAGTCGTCCGCTTTCCTGGCCGCCTCCAACACAGCCATCCAGTTCGTAGTGGGTCCCAGATTCACGCCGATGCGCATATGTTCCCTCCTTGATTGAATAAATGCGAAATCTCTGCCCTTACTCTATTGGAGACTATATGACATCCTGTGTCAGGAATTCAGAATAGATAAACGACAAAAAAAAGAGTCTCCAGGTACAATTGGAGACTCTTTCAGAGAAGCCTGCTATGGTTGTGTTTCCTTTGGGGAAGGGCAGGCTTCAATATATATAACGAACGAAAAGCGATTTATCAACTATGATTTCAGATTCCTGTCATTATTGCTCTTCCTGGGTAACTGATTCATATCAGGATTATGTAAACTTCAGCACGAGTTGAGTGCCTGTTTATAATACAAGACAGAGAGTCTTCCGGCAAAGATAGTACTAATGTACATGTGCTATAGAGACAAAAAGAATGGAGAGAGAGGTATCCATGAATTTTGATGCGAAGCTCCTCAACCAGCTATTGAGCACCCTGCGGTTTCCTGTGAGCAGAGACGACCTGCTCGAGGTGGCACGGCAAAGCGGGCTCGACGATATGGCTATCAGCGATCTTGAGGCCCTTCTTCCCGACAAAACCTTTAACTCTGCCAATGAGATCCTGGATTTCATTCCCAATTGGGAAGAATAGGCGCTGCTACTGGTCTGGCACAATTCGTTCGACACATGTTTCTGTGGCGAGCGAAATGGTGGGAAAGGGCGGCACGCTTCGTCTAGAGAGCGAGCGGGATTGAGCGAGTTCCCGGACGCCATTCCATGCCTCCATGGCGTCCCTACTGGTCCTGGGCAATGAAGATGGGGCCGGGAGTGGATTCTCTGCCCCATCTTCTGTCTCGCCGGAATTATCGCTGTGCCCCACGCCCGAAGCGGCGCAGGCGGAGAGAGTTGCTGACTACGGTGACGGACGAGAGGGCCATCGCTGCCGCGGCGAAAATGGGGGCCTGCTCTTTCAAAAAAGGAATGAGCGGCGAAAGGATCGCGGCAGGGATCAGGATCACGTTATAGGCAAACGCCCAGAACAGATTTTGTTTGATCGTACGCATCGTCGCTCGCGAAAGAGAGAGCGCGGTAGCAATACTCCTCAGGTTACCCTTGACGAGCGTAATATCGGCGGCCTCGATCGCGACGTCCGTGCCCGTGCCCATCGCAATACCGGCGTCAGCCTGGACGAGCGCGGGTGCATCGTTGATACCATCACCGGCAAAGGCAACCACCAACCCCTGCTTCTGCAAGTATGCGACCTGATTCGCCTTGTCCTCGGGCAAGACTTCAGCAAGAATGTGCTCGGCGGGAATGCCGACCTGACTGGCAATGGCCTGAGCGGTGCGACGATTATCCCCGGTCATCATCCACACAGCAAGGCCCTGCGCGTGTAACGTGCGAATAGCCTCGACCGAACCAACTTTGACGGTATCAGCGACCGCAATCACGCCCGCCAGTTGCCCATCGAGCACGACCAGCATAGCAGTCTTGCCCTGCGCTTCGAGCCCCAGCAGTTGCTCTTCACAGACAGCAGTATCGAGCGCGCGCTCATGCAGCAGTCCGCGTGTGCCGATGAGAACCGTATGCCCCTCTACGATCGCCTCCAGACCACGTCCGGCAAACGCGGTGAAGTGAGTAGGATACGCGTTCAGAGCGATATCGCGTGCTTTTGCACCTGCGACAATGGCGGCAGCCAACGGATGTTCAGAACCCTGCTCGGCCAGTGCGGATAGACGCAGTAATTCCTGTTCCTGATAGCCAGAAAGAGCAACGACATCCGTCAGTTCAGGCTGCCCTTTGGTGATCGTCCCCGTCTTGTCCAGCAAAACGGCGCGTACGGCCTGAATGCGCTCCAGGCTCTCGCCACCCTTGATGAGAATGCCCTGTTCCGCGCCCTTGCCGGTTCCCACCATAATTGCCGTAGGCGTGGCAAGACCGAGCGCGCAGGGACAGGCTACGACGAGTACGGCAACCGCCGCAACAATCGCGATAATCCAGACGTTGCTGCTGCTCGCATTCATCATGCTCGCACCGGTCGCGGCGATGCTCACGAAATGGCCGATGATCGCCCAGGAGATGAACGTCAGGGCCGCAATTACGAGCACAACGGGAACAAAAATGCCGGCAATCGTATCGGCCAGACGCTGAATGGGCGCTTTGGAACCCTGCGCTTGCTCAACCAGACGAATGATATGGGCCAGCACAGTATCCGCACCGACTTTCGTGGCGCGCATCTTGAGCAGTCCACGCTGATTCATCGTCGCACCAACCAGTGCCTCGCCCGGCGCTTTCTCAACGGGCATGCTCTCACCGGTAATCATCGATTCGTCGACGGACGAACGGCCCGAGAGTACCTCGCCATCGACAGGAATCTTCTCGCCGGGACGCACGAGCAATTCCCAGCCAACCTGCACCTGCTCAATCGGCAATTCGATCTCATGATCATCCTGCAACACATGAGCGGTACGCGCTTGCAGACCAATCAACTTCTTAATCGCGTCGTTCGTTTGCCCCCTGGCACGCGCTTCCAGATATTTCCCGAGAAAAATCAATGTGATGATCAGAGCCGTAGTGTCATAGAACGTCGTCCCACCGACGAGGGAGGGCAAAAAGGTAGCAACGATACTGAGCAGAAAGGCGGCCGTTGAACCCAGCGAGACGAGCGTATCCATGGTTGCGCTGCCGTGACGCAAGGTCTTGAGCGCCCCACGATGAAATTCCCAGCCAACAATCGCCCAGACCGGGATCGTGAGAATGAGCAGAAGTATATTTTCCAGCGGGAAACTGTTCATAAAAAACATGCTCAGGATGACGACCGGCAACGAGAATACCACACCCACGATGAGCAGGTTCCGCTTGCGCACAATCTCTGCCTGTTTTCTCTTCGCTTGCTCATCTTCTGAGAACGGCACAGCCGCAGTCGTATCCGATTGTCCCTGAGTTGCCTCTGCCTGCTGACTGGTACGCGGAGGCTGCACCATTGGTATCGCTTTGTAGCCGATAGTCTCGACCTTCTGTACCATCTGCTCAACCCCGGTCAGCGCTGGATCATAGGTGACAGTGCCACGCTCGGTCGCAAGGTTTACCTGCGCATCGACAACACCTGGTAGCTTTTTGAGCCCCTTCTCAATGCGCATAGCACAGGACGCACAGCTCATGCCTTCAAGAGCAAACGTTGTGCTACAACTCTCCTGCTCAAGAGATTCTGTATCTGCGCCCGGGGATTCTGTTGAATGTCTCGCATCTATTGCCATAGGAATTTCCTCTTACTTTACCTGACGATTGGACCCATACCCCCCTGGTAGGGGTATATCTGTAGTATACATTCAGAAATCAAACATGTCAACGGTAACCTTCCTCACAGATAGGATCATGCCAGAATCTTTTTTGTCATGTGCGGTTGAATATGCTTCTCGCATCTCTTTATCGGCGGGGCGCAATATTTCATTAATCTCTTGTAGAATATCGGCTTCAATTTTATTTTTAATCTAACACTTATTTGTCTTTAAGCAGAATATCATTAATACCATCTAAGATCTTTCTAGAGCGGCATAGCAATATGCAGATTTTTACATCAGGTGCTCTAGCATGAAAGAAAGGATTATCATGGAACAACGTTTTACCACACATGAGCCGCCGCCTCTTCCCATGGAAACGATCCCTGTTGCGAGCCCGGCTCCACTTGGTTTAAGTGTGCTCGCATTTGCCACCGCCATTCTCGGCTGTTTTTTTACGGGCTTAATCATTCCTTTTCAAGCTGTAACGGTGCGTGGAGCAGTAGGTGCAACATTTCTGATTGCAGGGCCGCTTCTTATTCTGGCAGGCATGTGGGAGTTCCGTAAAAATTCCCTGATGACAGCCACGGCATTCACCGCGTATGGGGGATTTCTCGCCATTCTGGGCCTTGTTTTTATGCCAAATTTTGGTATTACAGCAGCCCTGGGCGGGAACCTCAATCTTTTACTTGGTCTTTTGTTCCTTTGTTGGACCATTTTTACGGTGGTAATGTGTATCGGGGCATTCGAGACAAATATGGCATTACTGCCAACGCTCGGATTATTATTCCTGGCCTTCTTGTTTCTGACCATCGGGCAACTGTCAGGAGCTAACTCCGTGCTGATAAAAGTGGGAGGTTGGCTGGCAATTGTCTGCGCAATTGTGTCGTGGCTTGCGTCTATAGCCAGTATGCTCGGCATAGCCTCGCCCCGTGGTAGATTTCGTTTTCCTTTAGGACGCCGTATGGCCGTCGTCGAATAAAAACAGGCCAATCACTCTCTCTTCTCTGCGCTGGTCGCCGCCAGATGTTGCCTGGCAGCGACCAGCATATTTTGTCAACTATCACCCTCGTTGCATAATGATAGTAGAGAGAATCTATGTGAGGAGCTATTTTCAATGTCGAGAAATCATCTGGCTCTCATGTTACTTATGGGTGGGCTGGCGATATTTACTCTGTTGTTTGGCAGTTGCAAAATTACGGATACATCCGTCGTAAGTGGTCCCATCGTCCATATGGGACAAACAACGTTTTTAAAACCGGCGATTACGATCAAAAAAGGAGATAAGCTGCTTCTGATCGATAACGTGAATTCGCTCCATATTATCAAAAATGGGACCTGGCAGGGGACAGTACAGAAAACAGGAATAGAGCCTGGTGCTCCCACGGTTAGCCAGACATTTAGCGGGAACGATCGCGCCTCAATCGGGCCATTTACGCAGGCAGGATTATTCCAGCTCTACTGCACCGTTCATCAGGGGATGAATCTCGCAGTTACAGTCCAGTAATTCCTGATACACGGGTCTCTTGCGTTCTGACGCATTTTTTGTCACAATAGTAGAAGAGGGGAGGAAGAAGAGCCATGAACACGAATCATCCGTTAATCATCTGGGCAGCGGAGCAGGCTACGACGCTTTTAGCTGCCACCGGGAACCGTTGGCTTCACGTACAGGGGGTTGTCAGGCAGGCACAGCGTATTGCTTTTATCCTTGCGGAGGATGAGCAGCCATACCTCATAGCCGCAGCCTATCTTCATGATATCGGCTATGCACCTGCATTGAAACAGACGGGATTTCATCCATTAGATGGGGCGCACTATCTCTATGCATGTGGACACAGTCGCCTTGCAGCTCTGGTTGCGCACCACTCCGGTGCCCGTTTTGAGGCCGCTTTACGAGGCTATGGGGCCGCACTCTCGCGCTTTCCACGCGAGGAAACGGCAGTAGCGGACGCCCTGACCTATTGTGATATGACGACCAGTCCGACAGGAGAACGAGTGACGTTTGAGGCCCGCATCAGCGATATTCTCGAACGCCACGGCGAAACGAGTAGCGTTGCCGAGGCCACACGACAGGCGATGCCTCTCTTATCCCTTGCAGTGTGGCGTACTCAACATTTTCTCATTTATGACTATAAGCAATTCCATCTCAATGAAACAAAATATGCATAGGCGATTCAGGCGCAGCTAATTTTTCCTTGCGAGAAGGCCCTGATTTCTCTCTACTCTTTTCAAAGCTCAACTGCTTTACAGTTACTTGAAAAGGGTTGTATCATTCTGGCAATATACTGCATGAGCCAGAGGCACGTTCCAGCAGCTGATCCTCTCAGCCGCAATACACTGTCTATAGAAAATAGTGCGCAACGGTCGCAGTCAATGAGCCGGACATAGCTTCCTTCTACGCCCTCTTCCTGCTCTCCCTACCACAACAATTACTAAATGCGCCTTCTCCATTTCCAGTTATGCTCGTATTCGCACATAGCAGCATCCATCAGGCAGAAGGCAGTTTGTCTGACTCTCTGTAAGCACTCGTGTATTTCCGTTATGCATGGTATACTTTATGTATAAAAAACTCTACTCGAATATAAGGGCTGACAGAAAAGGCTAAAGAGATTTCAGGCTTGCGCTGAAGCAAGAGCATAGTTTCTCGCTACCTCCTTTTCTCAGCCAGTTTTTTCACAGAAGAGTCTATTTTGCCCTGCTCTCCAGGTCGGTTATCCTGGTAGTAACATGGAGGTTGCACCATTGGCAAAACCACTTCTCAAACCATCGCTCTGGGCTGGATGGAAACCCTTTGGCATCGGTGAAATCAAACCCCATCATTTTAGCGAAATTTTTAAGACCATCTGGCAGAACAAACAGCACCCTCTCTATGCCTGGCGTATCCTCACGAAAGGATGTTGCGACGGCTGTGCGCTGGGTACCACGGGGATGCATGACTGGACGATGGACGGTATTCACCTCTGTACGATCCGTCTAAATCTGTTGCAACTCAATACGATGCCTATGCTCCCGTGGAAGCGCCTGGAAAACGATGTCCCCGGACTTTTGCAGCTTTCGGGGGCTGAGTTGCGCAAACTGGGTCGCCTGCCTTATCCGCTGATTCGGCGACATGGCGAGGCGGGCTTCACACGCGTCTCATGGGGCGAGGCTCTCGATCTGATTGCGACCCGTATACGCAACACACCATCCGAACGTCTGGCTTTCTATCTGACCTCGCGTGGTCTGACCAACGAAGTCTATTACGTGGCACAAAAAGCCGCGCGCTTCATGGGCACCAACAATATCGACAATGCCGCCCGTGTCTGCCACTCGCCGAGTTCAGTGGGCTTGAAGCAAGCGCTCGGGGTAGGAGCATCCTCGGTATCCTATGCCGATTGGATCGGCACCGATCTGATCGTTTTCCTGGGCAGCAATGTCGCCAACAACCAGCCGGTCACGACAAAGTATCTCTATTACGCGAAGAAGGCGGGCACCAAACTGGCGATGGTGAATCCTTATCGGGAGCCGGGCATGGTGCGTTACTGGGTGCCCTCGGTGCCTGAGAGTGCGGTGATGGGCACGAAGCTTCTGGATGAGTTCTACCAGATCAACGTCGGTGGCGATATCGCCTTTTTGAACGGGACGCTCAAATATTTAGTTGAGCAGGATTGGGTCGATCATGTATTCATTGAGGCGTATACGACCGGCTGGGGCGAGGTTGAGGCATCGCTGGCACAGCAGGACTGGGAGACGTTAGAGCGCTCGAGTGGTTCGTCACGCGAGGAGATGATGCGCTTTGCCGAGATGATCCATGCGGCGCGTACGGGCATACTGGTCTGGAGCATGGGCATCACGCAGCATACCTTTGGCGTGCAGAACGTCAAGGCCATTACCAATCTGGCACTTTCGCAGGGTTGGCTCGGGAAAGAGCACTGTGGGGTCGTGCCGATCCGTGGGCATAGCGGCGTGCAGGGCGGCGCTGAAGTCGGGGCCGTGCCCGATCAGTTGCCAGGAGGAGCGGTCGTCAATGCTGAAAACAGCCAGAAGTTCCAGGAACACTGGGGCTTTGAAGTGCCGACGTTCAAGGGCATGCGTGCGGTAGAAATGCTCGACGCAGCCTACGATGGCAATCTGGACATCTTCTATTGCAGCGGAGGTAACTTCCTCGACGTGCTGCCCGATCCGCAATATGTGCGGGATGCGCTGGAGAAGGTGCCGTTGCGCGTGCATCAGGATATCTATCTGACCACGCAGATGCTGGTTGAGCCTGCGGATACCGTGGTGCTCTTGCCCGCACAGACGCGCTATGAGCAGCGCGGAGGCGGCACGGAGACCAGCACCGAGCGGCGTGTGATCTTCTCGCCCGAAATCCCTGGTCCACGCATTGGCGAGGCGCGCAGTGAGTGGGAGATTTTCCAGGATCTGGCTGCACGCGTCTTCCCTGAAAAGAAGAAGAAGATTCTTTTCGCCAACGCCCAGGCCATTCGTGAGGAGATTGCAAAGGTCGTGCCCACCTATAAAGGGATCGAGAACTTGCGCAAAGCGGGCGATCAGTTGCAGTATGGAGGCCGAATACTCTATCGCGACGGACAATTCAAGACGCCCGATGGCAAGGGACATTTCTTCGCGCTCACGCCGCCAGAAATGCAACTCCCTCCCGGCAAATTCATCCTCGCAACGAGACGCGGCAAACAGTTCAATAGTCTGATCCATTCCAATAAAGATACGGTTACGGGCATTGGACGTGATGGCCTCTTAATCTCGGCTGAAGATGCGGCAGCCCTGCATGTACACGAAGGTGATCGCGTGCAGGTGAAAAGCGACAACGGCGAGACCATGGAATGTCGCATTCACATCGACCAGATCCAGCCACGCACGGTGCAGGCATTCTGGCCCGAGTGTAACGTGCTCATTCGACGTCGCACCTGCGATTTACAGGCGGGCGTCCCCGATTACAATGCTATCGTCGAAATCGAGCCCATACACAAACCGGTGCCAGAACTGGCCAGCGTCGGAAGCTAAAGAGAAACTGCCCTTATGATCCCATGTAGGCGCGGTAGACCCCTCCTACATGGGATCATAAGGCTTCCTCTATTGATACCTTGTAAATTGGCCTGGTGGGAAGAGACACTGGCGGGGAAGGAAGAAATGAGGGAGTGGAAGCATGGCATAACTCTTGTAATTTGTGCTGATGGCTGCTATACTTTCATTACCTGTTCGGCAAACAAAACCGTTATATTGTTTCCGGTTGGATGATCATTCAGCCAATGAGGAAAGGAGATAAATTGTGTTAGCACATGTTTCAGAGCATGGGCAGCAAGACACGATATGCCTCCTGGCCTTGCACATCCAGCAGGCTATCGTGTAAACAGAGCCGCTATCGATCCTCTTCTTTTGCTGCGCCACCTCTCTGTGCTCTTTCTCATCATTCTTACTCCGTGCGAGCCGCATCTCTTCTTCACTTCAGATCGAACGAGCGCTTGAACATGTTCTTCTTGCTCGATTTTGAGGGGAGTGAGCGTGTTTTTTGCTTGCCCGTCTGGAGAGGAGTGACATGCCAATCGAGCTGAATGGGATGGATCATCATGCGTGTAACAGAGATCTATTTGGAGGTAAATCCATTGGCGAATCAGCAACAGCTTGACCTTCTCAAACAAAGTGTCCATACCTGGAATCAGTGGAGACAAGAACATCCGGATATTCGGCCGGATCTCAGCGGCTCCGATTTAGCCTGGGCATGTTTGAGCAATGCCGACTTGAGCGGGGTAAACCTCAGCGGTGTAGACTTCACCTGGGCCGATCTCTATCGGGCCAACTTGATCAGGGCCAATCTCAGCCAGGCCGACCTCAGCGGCGCGGACTTGAGCGGCACCCATCTTTGTCGAGCGAATCTGTGTGGGGCAAACCTCAATGGGACGCTGTTGTATCGGGCAAACCTGCGCGACGCGGATCTCAGCGAGACCAATCTACAAAAGGCGGTTCTTGAAGAGACCGTGCTGAACTGAGCACAACAAAGAAAGGATAGTATGCCAAAAGAGAGAGATGAAATTATGGTCGTTGGGGAAGTACTTGAGGTATTTCCCAATGCCATGTTCAAAATACAAATCGATGAAAAGCATCAGGTACTGGCAGTGCCTGCCGGACGTTTGCGGATGTCAAATATACGAATTGTTGTGGGTGATAAAGTGCGGGTTGTGCTCTCGCCTTACGATTTGACGCAAGGCCGGATCACCTGGCGCATCAACGAAGGTCATAATCCTCGCTAAAACACAACTGAAGAGAGCCCGGTTTTCGGAAAAAATCCGAAAGCCCGGCTGGTGACTGCGACCTTAACTCTACCACGATGAAAGACGGATCATTTACCACCTTCCAGGCATATCCTAAATAATATTTCTTTCCGCCCGCAACTGCCCGGAAGCGAAACGTTCAATACTAAAGGCGGAAATATCGAGCGTATGAGAACCACCATCCAGAACGCATTCGCTCAGCGCCAGACCAGCGGCAGGGCTCTGCATGAAGCCATGTCCGCTAAAACCAGCGGCTATAAGAAGATTCGGAATTTCCGGTACAGGGCCAAGAATAGCATTGTGATCGGGCGAATCTTCGTAGAGGCCCGACCAGCCCTCTTCGATCACGAGTTGTGAGAAGGCCGGGACTCTCCTGCGCGCCTCCTTCAGCACCGTTTCACTCCACTCCCAATCGACGGTCATCGCGAAGCTGTACGCTTCGGGACTGTTCATGCTCAGGAGGAAGCGAGCGTCACCGTCGGGGCGAAAATAAAAAGAGTTATGTACATCGATAACCATCGGCAGTTGGGAGGGAAGTGTCGGCAACGGCGCGGATCTGAAACACATGCGGGGCAACGGCTGAATCGGGATATTCACACCTGCCATTTTCCCGATCTCGCCACTCCACGCACCCGCACAACACACGACACTCCCTGGATGGAAGGTTCCCGCGCTCGTCTCAACTGCGTCGATGCGCTCGCCCGATTTTTGTAGCGCCAGCACCTCCACGCCTTCCAGAATCTGGACCCCCTGTTGACGGGCCTTATGCGCAAAAGCCCTGGCTACCTGTGGAGGCGAAGCATAGCCATCACTGGCACAAAAAGTTGCGCCCAGCAGATCGTCGACAGACAGACCTGGACAGACAGCCTGAATTTCTTGAGGAGAAAGAAGTTGCGCAGGCACGCCCAGACTGCGCTGCAAATCCACGCCCGCCTGATAACTGGCCAGTTCCTCGGCGGTTCTGAGGAGGAAGAGATAGCCAGCCTGCTGAAAGCTCTGCTGCGGAAGAGCGAGATGTTCTTGCAATTGTTCAAAAAATTGTACTGAATAGCGAGAGAGCGCGATATTCATCTCATCAGAAAACTGCTGGCGAATGCCGCCTGCGCCCTTCGCGGTTGAGCCACTGGCGAGAGTATCGCGTTCTACCAGCGTCACGCGAGAGCAGCCACGCAGAGCCAGATGATACGCGATGCTACAGCCCAGCACGCCACCGCCAATGATCAGTACATCGGGATGGTGGGCGTCATACGTTGGGATCTCAGTCATTTCTCAGCGCATTGAGCATCTTTTACGACAAAAAATGCTCAACTCCTTTCTCCAGATAGATTTGTAGTATTTATTTCATAACTTTTTTTTGCTCGATATGCAAGGGATATTTTCAGATATCCATCATTCTCCCCTGGCGCAGACAAGCCGCGCCTCTACGTAAGGGGGTGGTCAAGGGACAAGCGAGGAGATTTTGTCAGAGAGACCTGTACCAAGAAGAGCTTTATGAGGTATGATAAAGAAGATAGCTCTTTTTGTCAGGAAGATAGGATAAATGCTGTCATGACCCCCCGCCTGAAGGCGCGGGGCTTGCCGTAAGGCCCACGGTTTTGCGGGAGGTCACGAGCTTTCAGGCCCTACATGACCAGGTTCAGCCCTTTGGGGCTACGTTATTGGGGAGTGCTTCAGTTCCGACCGGCGCGTGCGCGGCCAGCGTGACGCTCTCGAACTTCGAAGTTAAACATCCCTATGGGGCTAAGGAAGTGCTTTGAGGATAGGCCGCCCAATAACTTTACCGAGGCCAACATCACCCGCGCAAGCGGAGGCTCTTTCGGGAGCACAAGGAGTTGTTCATTGAGTTTCGTTTTTGTCGTTGATACCAACAAGAAACCGCTCAACCCGGTTCATCCCGGTCGGGCTCGTCTCTTGCTCAAAGCGGGCAAGGCGGCGGTGCTCAAGCGTTACCCGTTCACCTTAATACTCAAGATAAGCGTGGAACAGCCGCAGGTGCAGCCGCTTCGTCTCAAGCTCGATCCCGGCAGCCGTACCACCGGGATTGCTCTCGTGGACGATCAGAGCGGGCAGGTGCTTTTCGCTGCTGAGTTGTCTCATCGTGGGCAGGCGATCAAGGATGCCCTTGACTCCCGCCGGGCCATTCGTCACAGCCGAAGAGCACGCCATACGAGATATCGTCAACCACGCTTTGCTAATCGTCGTAGGCCCAAGGGGTGGCTTGCCCCTTCCCTGATGAGCCGAGTGTGCACTATCGAGACCTGGATGAAGCGCCTGCGCACACGTTGCCCAATCACGGCGATCAGTATGGAACTGGTAACGTTCGATTTGCAAGCAATGGAGAACCCTGATATCCAGGGGTGCGAGTACCAGCAGGGAACGTTGGCTGGCTACGAATTACGTGCCTATCTCCTGGAGAAGTGGGGGAGAGCGTGTTCGTATTGTGGGAAAAAGGATCTCCCCTTGCAGATTGAGCACATTCAAGCGAAAGCCAACGGGGGAACCAACAGGGTGAGTAATCTCTGCCTTGCGTGCGAGGCGTGCAATCGGGCGAAGGGCACCCAGGATGTTGCGGTGTTTCTGGCGAAGAAGCCCGATCGGCTCAAGCGTCTTCTCGCTCAGGCGAAGGCCCCGTTGAAGGATGCCGCAGCCGTCAATAGTACGAGGTGGACCTTGTTCGAGCGGCTCAAAGAAACGGGCCTTCCCGTAGAATGCGGTTCAGGAGGGCTCACCAAGTTCAACCGGGTGAGTCGTGGCCTGGAAAAGACCCACTGGCTCGATGCGGCCAACGTAGGACAGAGTACGCCGCCTGTCATCCAGGTGGGCAAGGCCATCAAGCCCTTGCTCATTCAGGCCACTGGATACGGCAATCGACAACGCTGCGGGGTGGACAGGTACGGCTTCCCCAAGCGGCATCGCCAGTGGAAAAAGAGACACTATGGGTATCAAACTGGCGATCTCGTGCGGGCAGTCGTTCCCCAACCCCTCAAAACAGCAGGCAGGCATGTAGGACGGGTGCTGACGCAGGCCACTGGCTCGTTCGATATCAGCGTCAAAGGCAGGCGGGTTGCCGGGGTGAGCGCTCGCTACTGTCAGCCGATCCAGCGTCATGATGGATATGCCTATAGCGTAGGAACAGACCACGCCACCCTATCCACCGTAAAAGGAGGACCGCATTCCTCCCCGGCCTGAAGGCGCGGGGCATCCTGCGGTCCCGTTCGGTGAAGCAGAAAACGAGAAGAAGGAAAACGTATCGTGAGTAGCAAGCCAGATCTGCAAACTCTTTTTAGCGTACAGGGAAAGACCGTCGTGATTACGGGCGGGAGTGGGGTACTCGGCTACACACTGTCTCAGGCTCTTGCGCAACGCGGTGCCCGCGTCGTCATCATCAGTTTTCGCGAAGAGACCGCGAGCAGGGCTGCGGCACAGTTGCAGGCAGAAGGGGGTCAGGCCCTCGGTATTGCCTGCGATGTGACCGATAAAGCCGCGCTGGAACAGGCATTAGCACAGGTGACCCGGACCTACGGGCCGGTAGATATACTTATCAATGGAGCCGGGGGAAATCAGCCAAAGGCCACGACTGCGCCCGAACGATCTTTTTTCGACCTGGACGCTCAGGCCATCGAGAACGTCTTTCGCCTGAACTTCACCGGCACCATCCTCACCTGCCAGGTCTTTGCACGCGGCATGGCCGAGCGCGGAGAGGGCTGCATCATCAATATCGCCTCTATGAGCGCGCTCAAACCGCTGACACGCGTGGCAGTCTATAGCGCAGCGAAGGCGGCCATCGCGAATTTCACTCAGTGGCTGGCGGTCCACATGGCACAGGAATATAGTCCGAACATACGCGTCAATGCACTGGCCCCTGGCTTCTTCTTAACAGAACAGAACCGCTATATATTATTGAACGAAGAAGGGAAATGGTCACCTCGCGCCGAGTCGATCCTGGCCCATACACCAGCTCGACGCATGGGCCAGCCGGAAGACCTGATTGGCGCATTGCTCTGGTTAGCCAGTCCCGCAGCCTCCTTTGTCACGGGCATCGTCGTACCGGTCGATGGTGGCTTTGCGGCTTTTGGGGGCGTGTAGTTTTGTCTACAATGTCACGTAGAGAAGAGGAATTTCCCGTCAATTTCGTAGAGGCGCTGCTGGTCTGCGTAAGGGCCGAGAGGGCCGGTGGGGCTCGCGGGCAGGGATAAACCGCTGCCCCTACCTGTTCTGTTGCGCGGAACCGGATCTCGTGTGGCACGGGGGGGCATGTGATTCCCTCTCCTCGAAGAAAGGCTGAGGTAGGGATCGCGCTTTATGCCGATCCACGGCCCCCACCGGCCATTTCGCCCCTTAGGTTGATGCGTATTCATTGGAGTCAAACGTCAATGCATGCGTTTTTTGTGGCAGTGGCCGCAACATACGTGCGCAATGACGCTTGACTGCGTATTACGGGAACATGGATGTAGTAGTAAAAGCGAAGGATATGAAAGGATTCATATGTATTATCTTGCACAGGTAAACATCGCACGGATGCTGGCCCCGCTACATGATCCGCTGATGGCCGAATTTGTAGCACAGCTCGATCCGGTCAATGCGCTTGCGGATAATAGTCCCGGTTTTATCTGGCGTTTCCAAACTTCTGAAGGGAATGCGACCGATATTCGGCCATATGATGATGAAATGATTCTTTTCAATATGTCCGTCTGGGCTTCATTGAACGAATATTCCAGTTATGTCTTTGCAAGTGGCACGTTGCATCGTGAGGTCATGAAACAACGCAGGCGCTGGTTCCAACGCATGGAGGGTCCATATACAACGATCTGGTGGGTGCCACAGGGACATATTCCCACGGTGGAGGAAGCCAAAGAACGTCTGGAACATCTGCGCATACACGGCGAAACAGCGTACGCATTTACGCTCAAGACGCCTTTTCCTGCTCCAGATGCCAGCAATGAGCCGCTAGACCAGCAGCCTGAACCCTGCCTGGCATAAAACATGGGGAAGAGCCTGTCTCTTCCCCATTGACATTATGTGTGTAACGAACGCACTGATCCGCGCTTGATAAGCTCTACGGAGAGAATACTGGTTGTTGCAATTGCCTCCGGATCGGCAATTCGCGCCATCAAGCTTTTCACCGCCATTGCGCCCATCGCCTCTTTGTGGACCTGAACCGTCGTCAGAGGGGGAGTCAGGTGTGGCGCGATATCATTATTATCAAAGCCGACCACCGAGATATCTTCAGGAACGCGAACACCAAGCTTTCGTAAGGCATTGAGCGCTTTATCCGCCAATGGATCGCTGGCACAGCAAAGGGCGGTGAAGGGATAGCCAGAATCCAGGAGACGCTTGCAACTGGCCAGGACGGCATCAGGTTTGATCACATCACAATTCTCGATGATCAGCTCTTCCTGGATCGGTAACCCGGCCTCGTGTAGGGCCGCGCGATATCCATCTCTGCGCCTCTCAAAAGTATAGATCATCGTATGGGGAGGCTGTACACTACTCGTCGTGGGGCCGCCAAGAAAAGCAATCTGCCGATGACCTTCGCTGAGCAAATACTGGATCGCTTCCTTCGTCCCCTCGTAGTTATCAGAGAGCACCGCATCAACTGGCTGTCCGGGAATATGGACATAATTGTCCACCAGCACCAGCGGGAACTTCGCAGCTTGCAGCGATTGCACCGTTTCAAGGCCAGTAGCCCCGACTAAAAGCAGGCCACCCACGCGCATTTCATGCAGCTTACTGAGCAGAAGATAGGATGGCTGACTGAGGCTCATCCCATAATACGTGACATAAATATTTGATTTGCGCGCCTCAATTTCCGCGCCATGCAGAATATGAGACCAGAACGTATCCAGCGGAGGCTCGTCCAGATCGCTATACGCCAGAATAAAACCAATCACCTTGAGCGCTCGCTTCTCGTTACGAGCAGAATGTCCCTGGTCAGTTGTTTTGAAATAGCCCAGATCCGCAGCCACCTGTAGAACATGCTGGCGCAATTCTTCTTTGATACTGCTATGGTTATTTAAAGCGCGTGAAACGGTGGCAATAGAAACTTCCGCCTCTCGTGCAATATCTTTCACCGTGATTGAGTTCCCCATAAGAGTTTGCCTCATTATCTCGCCCTAAGCGTGAATTCACCTTTTTTAGTAAAAAGTTGTATCATTTTTCACCTCTCATGTCAATCTATAAACTTTCAGTCCTGAGGAAATCGCAGCTTCGATCGATCAAGAAACAAACGTACGTGAAAACAATGACTATTACTGATCTATTTTATGAAAAATAGCTAAAATAAGTCAAGTTATTTTCAGAAAATAAGCATTGACAATTGCAAATTTATTGGTTACTATTTTCACTAGGTTACCTATTGGTCGCAGGTAACCCAACAAAGACGTTTGGAACGACCATTTAGAGATGGCTGTTTAGAGATGATTAGCCAGGAAGGAATGCAAGATGAAGTCCAGGATGGACATGAACAAAGATGCTCTTCTTAGTGGTAAAAACACAACATTCCATCGTATGACGAGGCGCGACGCCTTACGGGTTATCACGGCAACAGCAGGCACACTGGTCGCAGGATCGGTGCTGGATGCCTGTGGCAGTACAGCAGCTTCCTCCTCATCGGGAGGGCCAGTAACGCTACAATTCTGGGATACGTTCACGACGGCAGAAATCAATCTGCTACACACCATGGGGGCTGAATACACCAAGCTCAATCCCAATGTCAAAATCAACTTTTACGAGATCCCCTACGCACAACGACCCACAAAAATCCCTTCCGCAGTCCAGACGAACTCACTACCAGACATCATCAGAGCTGACTATCCGTATCAATGGTATCTCAGCACACAGAACAAGCTCGCATTTCTGGAGAACGACCTGAAAGGCTGGGACATGCGTACGGCCATTTATGATACTGTCTGGGAACAGACATCCTATCAGGGCCATATCATCGGCGTGCCGCAGGACAAATTCACGGATGTATTTTGTTACAATCAGGACAAATTTGACAGAGACGGCATCAAGCAGTTTCCGACCACGTGGGCGGAACTGATCGAGGCCTGCCAGAAAATGACGCATGGCGATGAATATGGTCTGGCATTCTATCCCGATACCGGTCAATTATTTACGGACTTCCTCCTGGAAGGGGGCGGCAAACTCGTTGACACAAATATGAATCCGACCTTTAACCAGGACCCGGGCGTGGCGTCCCTTCAGATGCTCGTTGATCTGGTCAAGAAGTACAAGGTCACCCCTCCGGGCGTCACAGGCTGGCAGTACGCCAACTCGGATGACGCATTGAGAAGTGGCAAAATTGGCATGGCAGAGTTTGGTTCCTGGATCATCGGAAACTATCAGGAAGCCAAAGTACCCTGGAAACTGGGTATTGGCGCTATGCCTAAAGGTCCAGCTGGCAACGGACTGATCTCAGCGACGACAATGTATATGGTGATGAACACCTCACCGCATCAGCCAGAGGCCATTGCCTTCCTCAAATGGCTGGTCAGTCGGCAGAATGCGTTGCGCTGGGCAAAGACCCTGAATCACGAGCCGATCGATAAATACACGGCCGCCGATCCCTACTTCGCGACACCGCTCTTTAAGCCGTTCCAGACCTCTCTGCCATATGCTTCAGCCATGCCAGCGACCCCTGCATACAATGCAGTCAACCAGGCTATCACCCAGGCGATTCAGCAGGCCATTCTGGGACAAAAGACCCCGAAAGCGGCCCTGAATGATGCGGCAACAACCGCCAAGAGCGCTCTGCAAGGATAAGACTAGACTCAGAGAAGAGTAAAGACTATGCTCAGAACCAAGGCATTCAATGCCAGTCCTGGTAAGATGGGATTCAAGCAGCAGCGTCGGAACAGGAACATTACCCCGTATATGTTCCTGCTTCCGGCAACCATTGCCATGCTTCTCATCTTCTTCTATCCGATGCTCGACGGATTGTATACCAGCTTTACGCATTACAATCAGTATACCAATATCACGAGCTTCGTTGGTTTCAAAAACTACGCCAGCATCTTGAGCAGTGGTGATTTCTGGAACAGCATGGTGCGTTCCGTCATCTGGGTTGTCTTCAGCGTGCTGGGACAATTTGTGCTCGGCTTCGGCTTTGCTTTGTTGCTCAACGAGCGCTGGCCGGGAAATCGTTTGATGCGCGCACTGGTGATGATTCCGTGGGTAATGCCAGGAATCTCAGTGGCTCTGACCTGGAGTTTGATCTTCAACGGACAGCTCGGGCTCTTAAACGATCTCTTGCTACGCTGGAACCTGCCTCCGCAACAATGGTTAGCAGATCCGAATATGGCAATGGTCACAGTCATTGTTGCCAATATCTGGAAAGCCTTCCCGTTTGTCGCGGTCACGATCCTTGCCGGACTCGCCTCTATTCCAGATGAACTCTATGATGCGGCTAAAGTTGATGGCGCATCCGTAGTGGGACGTTTCCGTCACGTAACATTGCCACAATTGCGCAACGTGATCCTGATCATCGTCCTCTTGATGATAGTATGGACATTCAACTACTTCGACCTGGTGTATGTCATGACACAGGGGGGACCTGCTCAAGGCACCGAAATTGCGCCGGTACTGGTAGCACGTTACGCTTTCCAGCAGTTCGACTATGGGCTTTCTGCCTCGGTCGCAGTTGTGATGACCCTCTTTAACATTCTTTTTGCCGCACTCTACCTGATGGTACTGCGCCGTCCGAATTCATAAGAGAAGAGAAAGAGGAGCCTGCATATGGAAACGACGAATCCCGTCAAAAGAAGTGTGCTGGGATGGATCGGGTTATACATTCTGGTGGTGATCGGCGCGCTTATTATCCTGGTGCCCATTTTCTGGATGCTCACCATCGCGCTACGCCCATCCAACGAGCTGTATATCACACCCTTTCCACTGCTTCCGCCGACGCCGACTTTTGGCAATTTTATTGATGTGATCTTGAACCGCACGGCGATCCCTGCACATCTGGAGCAAGGTGTCGTACGCAGTCTGATCGTCGCCGTCAGCACGACGGTCCTTTCGGTCGTGATTGCGTCTCTGGCCGCTTATGCGCTGGCGCGCTTTGACTTCCGAGGAAAAGAGCCCTACGGGCTATTCATGCTCGTGACGCAGATGATGCCCTCGATCCTTTTCCTGGTGCCTCTCTTTGAGATCTTGCGTGGCATTGGTCTGGTCAATACGCTTCCGGGCTTGATCCTGAGCTATCTGACCTTCTCGCTCCCATTTTGCATCTGGCTCCTGCGCGGCTACTTCGAAGCGCTCTCGCCGGACCTGGAGTGGGCGGCGATGACGGATGGCTGTAGCAGGCTGCAAGCGATGATTCGCATCACGCTGCCGCTGGCAACGCCTGCGCTGGTAGCCACGGGAGCTTTTGCCTTTATTAATGCATGGAATGAATTTCTGTTCGCCTTTATTCTGGATGGTCAGCAACCCTTGCTCCCGGTCCAGTTGTATGGGTTTATCGGCCAGTATGGCCCTCAATATGGTGACTTGATGTCAGCAGCCATCCTGGTTGCACTCCCTCCCGTCATTCTGTTTGTGGTGATGCAACGTCATCTTGTACGAGGACTGACTGCCGGTGCGGTCAAGGGCTAATTCATCCCCATCCGCACGTTCATCGTCGAGGTGGTATGGATACCACCCTATCGCATCGTAGCGGCGGCGTTTATCTCCGCCTGGTAAGGAACACACTGTGAAACAGGCTGCAATTGTTGGGAAAAGACAGGTCGTACTTGTTGAAAAAGAGAAACCAGCTCTCCCGGACGGCTGGGCGCTCGTAAAAATCATGGTCGCCCCCATGTGCGCTGAATATAAGGGATTTGCGAACGGCACAATCAACGACTCCCTCGGACACGAAGCGGCTGGTGAGGTCGTAGAAGTCGCACCCGGAAGTCGGGTAAACGTGGGAGACCGGGTGGTAGCCATGCCGCTCACTTCCTGTGGTCAGTGCGATCTCTGTCGCGCGGGCGACTACATTCATTGTGAAGTCAGCCAGCAAGTTTCATTGCCAACGATGGCGCAATATGTCGCCAAACCATCCTGGCTTCTGCTCAAAATCCCTGATGGGCTGAGCTATGAAAAGGCAGCCCTGGCCTGCTGCGGGCTTGGTCCTTCTTTCGGAGCGCTCGAAAGGATGGGCGTGGACGCCTTCAGCACGATCCTGATTACGGGCCTGGGTCCGGTAGGACTCGGAGCTGTGGTCAATGCACGCTTCAGGGGAGCGCGCGTCATCGCCGTAGAAATGAATGAGTACAGGCAAAAGATCGCGCGCGAAATGGGCGTGGAAGAGATCATCGATCCCCGCGATCCCGAGGCTCTGCAAAAAATCAAAGCGTTGACTGGCGGGAAAGGACCCGACTACGGTCTTGACTGCTCCGGCGTTGTCGCGGCCCATCGGCTCCAGATCGACGCGGTCAGACGGCTGGGGAAAGTGACGTTTATCGGAGAGTGCAACGAAGACACGCCGCTTCGTATCAGCCCGGATATGATCCGCAAAGGAATTTCCCTGATGGGGGCCTGGCACTACAATCTCAACGTGTTCCCGAAGGTGCTCAAGGTGATCAGCGAGTCGCCACTTATTGATAAACTGGTGACGCATACCTTCCCCTTTAGCGAAATTCAGCAGGCATTTGAACTTTCAGCGGGCCAGTTTTGCGCGAAAGTTCTCCTGAAGCCCTGGGAATAAGAGGCAAGCACACGAGAACGAAGGCGGTTATTATACGCATCGAAGCACAAGCTATACGTCGAGCATTCTTTTACCGCTTGCTTGCGATGAGGCATGAAAAAGACGTATAGTGAAGCCAGAATGAAAAGGAGATATTGTTCGTGTTTACAAGCTTGAATCCTCACGCTATCGGCTTTACGGTGCCTTTTGCAGAAGCACTAGAGCTGGCCAGTACCTACGGGTTTGAGGGATTGGATCTGCCCATCGTTGAACTGGGCGAACTGTCCGGGCAGACCTCGTTACAGGAGATCAAAGCGCGTTTTGCGGAGAAGCACCTGCGTCCGGGCGGATGGGGTCTTCCGGTCGATTTTCGTCACGACGAAGAGACCTATCAGGCGGGACTCGCCAATATGGTCTCGTACGCAAAAATAGCGCAGGCGCTGGGTAGCCCTTACTGCTTCACCTGGATTCTCCCCGCCTCCGACGAGCTGGACTATAACGCCAACATGGAGCTGCACGTCAAACGGTTGCGTCCGGTGGCGCAGATCCTGGCAGATCACGGTTGTCGTCTGGGCCTGGAGTTTGTCGGACCGCTCACGATGCGCAAGGGCCATAAATATGAGTTCATATCGACCATCGCTGGAGCCTTGGAGTTAGGAGACCGCCTGGGGACCGGCAATACCGGCCTCCTGCTGGACTGCTGGCACTGGTATACCTCCCATAGCACCGTCGATGAGCTCAAACGCTTGACGGCCGAGCAGATCACGTATGTGCACGTCAATGATGCTCCCGCCGGACTCGCCATTGACGAGCAGATCGACAACCAGCGCC
>DATJHM010000039.1:0-27134 GCA_035493895.1 Ktedonobacteraceae bacterium | reverse complement strand
TGCAAGAACTTTTCCTCATCAAAAATCCTCCAGAAACCGATGGGCAGCATCAGGAGAACCACAAGCAAACCCCACCAGGAGCCGAGCGCAATCGGGATGCCAAGCATATAGAGCCAGGAACCGCTGTACATCGGATGCCGCACAATGGAGTAGGGTCCAGTGGAGATGACTTTTTGATCAGCCGCGACTTCAATCCTGGACGAGGTAAACGTATTTTCGCGAAAGACAAAAAAGACGATTATCCATCCGAGCACGAAAAGGACGTCTCCCGCGAGAGCTACAGATGGCGGCATCGATGACCATCCGAAGCGATGATCAAGTGCAGGCAAAACAAACAAAGCGGCAAACGCCGACGAGAGGATGGACATGATGATCTTCTGACTTGTCCTCTGCTCGGCAACCGGCCCGCCAGACACTCGCCGCTCTAAGAGCTTCGGGTCTTTTTGCATAAGATACACAATAATCGCCAGCCCGGCCACACCAAACATGCCCAGGAACACCCACGCCTGCCAGTAGTCGAGCGTCCATGCCACAAGAAAGAGGAGCGCTCCCATGACGATGAGAACGAGCAGCAGCCCGCCGAATGCTTTTGTTTTGAGATGATCCATATTTTTCGTTCCTTCTCCGTTTCAACCTGGAGCAGTTGCTTCCAGGTTGAACGATCCGAACCATTGCCATTATTCATAAACAGATGGTCTTTTTATTAATTATAGTCAGCTATTTTCCTTTGTCAAGGGGTCTCGTGAATCGAATCTGACCTGCGCAACTTCCGCGCTTTTTGAGCATCCTGTTTTGTACGTCAGGCTTTTGATGGCAGATTTTTTTTATCATAGGCGCACGTGACGTCTCCCAATTCACGAATACATGGATCGGATGGTGAAGAAATTGCGCTAAAGAATTGAGCAACCACGCTCTCGTTCGATATCTATTGTTCTCCGTGTCTGATTCGTTGGGAACCTTTTTCTCCTGAAAGGATTCTTATGAGGTGAATACCAGATTGCCCATCAGGGGCAACATAAAACAGGAGAATCTATGGATGATGATATTTCCGCACTTCCGCAGTTGCTGGCGGCTGATCTCAATCGGCATTTTCCGACCCTGGCCCGGACCTATCAGCATGCTCTCTACAGCTTCGCGCTTCGCCTGGGCAACAATTTTCAGGACGCTGAAGATATCGTGCAGGAGGCCCTGCTTCGCAGCTATATCGCACTTTCTCAATATCCAACAGCCTCTATTCGCAACCTGAACTTGCGTCCCTGGCTCTATAAGATTACCTTCCATGTCTTTTGCAAACAGCAACGTCGGACGTACTTGTTGACCTTTTCTCTGGAGGACAGGGGAGAGCACAATGCACTGGATGTGCCCGATGATGAGCTGGTTCAACCAGAGGTCCTCTACGAACTGGCTGAAAGTCGGCAAGAGCTTGAGAACGCCGTTCAGCGCCTGGCGGCTCACTATCGCGACGTGATCGTGTGTGTCTATTTTGAACACCTCTCCTATCAGGAGACAGCCACGTTGCTAGATCTGGCGCTGGGAACCGTTCGCTCTCGTCTTCATCGTGGTCTCAAACAGTTGCATCAGCATCTTTGCGCAGAAAGGAATCCTCGCTATGGAGTTGTCTGACCAGATTCCGTCACAGGCAGAAAGACACCCAGAGACCACTCAAGCCCCATCTACATTGCTGGCGGGCTTGAACCAGCGCCTCAAAGAATACCAGCAGACACGCTCGTCGACCTCGCTCGACCTTGAAACGGCCTTGCAAGACCCGCGTTGGGAGATCCGCTGTGCTGCTCTTGAACATATAGATCTACGCTCATCGTTGCCGCTCCTTGAACAGGCTCTCAACGATGAAGATGAGGCAGTGCGGCAGGTAGCAGTGCGTCTGGCAGGTCGTTTGGGAGATGATGCGCCGCTTGCCCTTCTTCAAAGCAAGCTCCAGGATGAAGCCTGGCAGGTGCGGGAAATGGTGCTGCTCACGGCAGGTGAATACCGGCTTGCCCTGCCTGCATCGGCACTACAAGCGGCCCTCAATGATGGGAGTGAAGTCGTACGTCAGGCCGCCCACTATGCCAGTGAGCGCCTGATGGTGCAGCAAGCTGGTACAACACCGTCACATACAAACAAATCACTTTTCAGGAGGAACGAATTAGCAATGTCAACACACACACAATTTACCCAGAATGCCTCACCGAACGTGAAGCCTCGTCGTCGTCTTCTGTCCCCGCTCAAAATCGGGATACTGGCCGCCACGCTGGTACTTGTGCTAGGAGTCTTGAGCGCCGCAGGGTTTGCGCTGGGATGGTGGTCGCCACAGTTGGGCAATCCTGACCAATATACGCGCATAGCGCAGGAAAAAACTATTGACGGCATTACCGTCCGACTCTTAAAGGTGTATCTTGATCAAGGGCGCACGGTGATTGTCTTTGACATCCTCAGCCCTTCAACCGACAAGATTGCTCTGCCAGGGACCTCAACAATGACCAGTTCCTACCCGCAAAAACAGGGGGAGGGACGTGGTGGCTATAACCAGCCTGACAAGCAGGAGCCTCGATTGCGACACCATTTTATTGTTGATTCCCCCTTCGAGGTTCCCGCCAATGTCCAGAAGCTCAATATTACCTGGACGCTTGCGGTAGACAAGGTGAACGCGGTAACCTCAGACACGGATAAGAAAGTACCACCTGAGACGGTATCCTTCACCTTCACCTTCACTGCCCCTATTCATCATGTCGATAATAAGAAGATTACCTATCCCTTTCCAGCCACAACGAACGAGCCCTTGCCGCCTAGCAAGAAAGACTAAGCTGACGGGATAGCTGGTCGTCTTAGCAATATGCTTTCGGTTGTTTCCTGCGCATTCTGTTTCTGAAACAGAATGCGCAGGAACGACGGAAGAGAGAGAACAGAGCTGTAAACGGTGGGCTGAAAACAGAGTCCAATCTACAAGGAGTCGATGGAAGAAGCCAGAGGTGGAGCGGTTTCCCCAGGCGATGAATCATCAGTGCTCGTCGCGGGAGCACAGAGTGCGGCAAGCACGCACAGGACCACCACCGGAGCTAACGCGAGACGCATGCCCGCTCGATCAGCGATAAAACCAATTGTGGGAGGACCGGCAATCATGCCAACATAGCCCCACGTTGTGACTGCCGCAAGAATGGAACCTCTATCCCGTCTGGCAAGACGCCCCGCCATACTCATCACGAGAGGAAATGGCACAGACAGACCGATGCCTACCAGGCCCAGGCCAAAAAACGCCGCTGGCAGCCAGGTAACCGTCAGCGCGAGGGCAAGTCCAATTGCTGCAAGCAAACAGGCGATACGCACGAGTACAGCCGCACCAAAGCGCGTCGCCTGAGAATCGCCCATGCTGCGGCCAATCGCCATACAGACTAAAAACGCCGTAAAGCCCGCTGCCGCTAATCCAGCCCCTGCGTGCAGCGTCCCCGAGAGATAGACGGCGCTCCAATCGAACAGGGCCCCTACGCTGAGCAAAGAGCAGAAGGCAATCACCCCCAATAACATCAGCGTTGGCGAGATTTGAAGGGAGAGAGCTTTCCGAGCAGGTTGCTTTTGCAGCACATGTTCCGGCTTTGCAGAGAGAAGGAAACGCGAACTCCACACAAGAGCAGCACAACCAATCACAGTAATAGCGAAAAAATGAAGTTCTGGCTGTACATCGAAAGCCGCCAGAATACTCCCCAGCAATGCACCGGCTAAACTTCCCACGCTAAAGTATGCATGAAACGAATTCATGATAGGTCGACCATAGCCGCGCTCGACATCCGTGCCCTGGAGATTCATCGTCACATCCATAGCGCCACTCCCTGCGCCAAAGAGGACCAGAGCCAGGAGAAGGAGGGGCAATGTTGGTGCAAGCGCAATCAGAGGCAGCGCGATACACATACCGAGCGCGGCAATCGTCGTGATCACCTTGCTCCCCAAACGTGAGGAAACACGACCAGCTATATTCATCGCCAAAAGTCCACCAACCGTACATCCCAGTAAAGCGAGTCCTAACTGGCCCGAAGGCAGGGCCAGCCTCATCTGGACAGCAGGAAGGCGCGTTGAAAAAGTTGCCGCCATCACGCCATTCAAAAAAAAGAAGATGTCCACCGCCATTCGAGCCAGACGTAAACGCTGTCTCTCTTCTTGTTGAGCATTTGCTACCATAGAAACCTTCACTTCTAAAGGAGAGCCGCATCCAGAAATAAAAATGGGCCGTACGATTCTGGATGGGCTGGCTCTATCAGGGGCACAGCGACCCCAGGTATACAGAGGTAAGGGAGAAGACATGCTCGCGTGAATGGAGAGGAACAGCGAAAAGGGAGATGAGCAGTACAGCACAACCCCAGCGCAGGATCACCTCAGGAGCGCGAGATGTCCGGCGATACACACCGCGAAGATGATGAAAAAAAGAGGAAGGAAGTCATGAAAAACAGCCTATCTTCAATGCTATGATAGGTGCGTCATGGATTTACGGCCTGAGTTCCCCCGCACAAGCACGGCGTGATCGCTTATGCGGGGCATTTGGTTGCGATAGCTATCGTCCAAACAATGTTTAACATACAGACGTTCCTTAGAAGATAGAGGGAAATGATTTTCCAGAAAAGGACTCTACCAGACGTTGAACGTTCTGTCAAGCGAGAGAGCGCTGAGGATAGAAAAGCGTTCTCTCGCAGGTAGTGCCCCTATGTTATGCGTACGCGCTGGCCTGATTCAGGCGCTCCAGTGCTGACGGGTCAAGCTTGATAGCGGAGGCGGACGTAATCTGCTTGAGCTGCTCCAGCGATGTAGCGCTGATGATAGGAGATGTAACGCTGGGACGCGCCAGAATCCAGGCCAGGGCTATCTGCGTCGGAGTCACATTGTAATTGTTCGCGACCTCATCCAGCGCGCTCAGAATGCGCATGCCGCGCTCGTTGAAGTAGCCACCCAGGAACTTCTCGCGGGGACGACCGACGATATCGGCTGCCGAACGATATTTGCCTGACAGGAAACCGCTGGCGAGCGCAAAATAGACCATAACGCCCAGATGGTGCTCCTGAGCAATCTTCTCGTATTGCTGTTCGTAGGTGGCGCGATCGTACAGATTGTAGAGCGGCTGGAGCACCTCGTAAGCCGGGATGCCATGCTGCTGGCTGTATTGCAGCGAAGCGGTGAGACGGCTCACGCTCACGTTTGATGCGCCGATCTTACGCACTTTTCCCTGGCGAATGAGTTCCGCGTACGCCTCCAGCGTCTCCTCAACCGGCGTAACATCGTCATCCCTGTGAGTGAGATAGACATCGATGTGATCCGTTTGCAGACGACGCAGAGAACCGTCCGCGGACTGCAAAATATGTTTACGAGAAAGGCCCTTACCATTCCCCATATCGCCGCCGACCTTGGTGACCAGAACGACCCTGTCACGATTGCCCGACCGCCCCAGCCATTTGCCCAGGATCGTCTCAGATTCGCCGCCCTCATGGCCGCTGGCAAATCGGGGATACACATCTGCGGTATCAACAAAGTTGCCGCCAGCGCCAACAAACGCATCTAAAATTTTGAATGAAGTGGGTTCATCGGCAGTAAAGCCTAAGACGTTACCACCAAAACAGATCGCAGACACGTCAAAGCCGGTCTTGCCAAGTGCTCGTTTTTCCATATCTCTCTCCCTTTCACGTTCTTCTGCAAACGGTAGTCATAGTTTCAAGAGAAAACCACGTACAATGACAACGGCAATCAAGCAATGAAATATTCCGGTATAACAAATGAAACGATTCACGCCCTCGCCGGAGATGCTCCTCCAACGGGGGCGTGAGAAAAGGGTGATCAACGCCCGGCGCTACTGCTCCCCGTGGCGGCGTGGCAGGGCGCGCAGACCATCGGCGGGCATCGCCATACGCGTGAGATCTTCGGCCGTGAGACCTTTGTGGGCTTTGGCGACCAGATTCCAGTACATATCATCGGCATAGTGCACCAGCATCCCCTCAAGGCTGCGCTGCGTCATATTCCCCTCTTTAGCATGGGTCGCGCAGATATTGCACAACGCTTTCCGGCAATCCGGCCCGCATGGCAAGATAGACGCCGTACGCAGGATGTCTGACCGGGGGGTAACCAACCTGCTGCGGCTGCGATCTCCATCGCATAGCCCGCTCAGGATCATATTCGTACGTCTTGCCAATGTCATGCACCAATCCACCAGCGATAATCACATCGCGATCAAAGTGAATATCCGGTATATTTTCATGAAGGCCATCAGCGATACACAGTGCAAGAATGGTCACGCCTCGTTGATAGGCCAGCTGACTGACTCATTCTGTTGGGCAGAGCGGAGCTGGTGGTACAACGACATCAATGAGCCCAGTAGCCACATCGTAGACAAGTCCGGAAACAAGCCACTCAGCTGGTAGAGCCGGAGTAGCCTTGAATACGGCCACATCAGCGGCGACTGCGGCTCGGGGATCTAGAATTGCCCGGGCCGACAGTTCCTCTACGCTGATTTTAAAGTATTTAGTCAGCATGTCAGGATCACCAGCAAGACGAGTGATACCGCAGTCAGTATGATGCAGGACAATCAGGTGAAATTCGCCTCCACCTCCGGGGATACTTTCTGCCACCTGGCCAATGCGACCGAGCAAGCCCATCTCGTACAGGGTACCCGGCGTGACGCGACCGCCGATATTGCGTATCACGACGGCCTCACCTGGCTTGAGCCCCAGCACATGAGCTGGATCGACGCGCATATCAGCGCAACCGATAATCACTGCCCTCACGGCAGGCAGTGATTCTGATAGAGAAGGCATAAGTCCACCTGTGGCGGATTGTTGAGCAGCGAAGTCTTTATTGCGTTCCAGTAGAGTATCAAAAGTCGTCATGTTTGTACCTTTTCAAAGAGATTTCGTGGATAATCTCCACGTTATAGAGCTTGATGGGCAGGCACTGGACATGAGCATACGTTTTGCGCGTGTCCTGCTCAGGCCTGATTGCACTTTCAAGCTGCTTTAAACGGTTGATACGACGACTATACAGTTTGACGTAGCGTCAAAGTCAACCCTCTGATTCAGCGCCGTTTTTGCTCACTGGCATTTGAACTTCAACAAACACATTGTCGTCGGTAGCAGACTCTGGCAGTTGGAGCAGGATCTCGCGTCCTATCCCAGTGAGTTGCCAGTTCTTCCGCTCTATCCAGGTACCCAGGGTGCCATGAGCCTGGTGGATGTTGCTGATAGATCCTTCGTAGGCAAAGGTTGCCATCGTAACAACGGCAGGTAATCTGCGCGTCGTCAGTATATGTTCCTCGGAGAGTCTGACCGACTCTGGCGCTTTGCCAGTCAGAAGATAGCCAATTTCAAGATCAAGGGCCTGAGAATCAAAGGCCGGGCCATGGCTCACGATGGCGATATGACCAAGGCTGTAAGGTTCTACTAGCCGCGGAACGAGCGTAAAGATCTGCTGGACGAGGCGTCGTCGTGCAGCTGCGCCGGGCAGCACTGCACGGAGCGCCAGGAATTGCTGTGGGGGAATGGATTTGAGAATGACGTCGGGTTCGAGAACCTGGCCATAAGCATCAATCTGTTGCAGACGCGATTCCACGACGCGCAGGCGTTCCATTTCTTCCTGCATTGATTGTTCGATCTGAGCTTTGCGCAGGGCCAGCATCTCCCGAATTTCAGTGGTCGAGGTATCTCTGGTCAGCATCCGGGCGATCTGCTCGAGCGATAGGCCGAGATTTTTCAAGGCGAGAATGCGATTGAGTCGGGGCAGTTGCCGGGCACTGTAGTAGCGATATCCGCTTTCTGGATCGGTAAATTCGGGACTGAGGAGACCGATTTCATCGTAATACCTCAGTAGGCGGCCAGAGACCTGAGCGATTTTAGAGAAATCGCCAATACGAAACATGTCTGCCCCTCCTTGTCGGGTTCTCTATGCGAAGTGTTACAGACTAATATTACGACAATTATGAGACGAATTACTTGTGCGTGAAATGGAATGGCGGCAAGTTGAAGAAAACTCTGGCATTTTTTGTGTAAGGTTTTCAGAGCGCGTTGCGACATACAGGTGAAATGTTTTTCTTCATCGAAAAAGATACCAAAAATAATCGTCAATGGAGCGCGGCAACAGACCTTTGATTGTAATGGGCCAGTCAGTGCCATTGTGAACGGCTCAAACCGCACTGACAGACCTCACGTTGCTCGCCCAGAGAGAAGAGAAAAAGAACGCCGCCCGATTGACGAAAAGAATCAGTTTGTCCTACAATAACAAGAATAGGAGAAAGATGATATGGAGGAACCAACCGTAACATAGCAATCTTGCACTGTATGCAAGGGAGACTTTCATGGGCGAGCCACTAGTGTTACACGACCAGCTTCTGGCAACGAAGTTTTTTATTCCCGCTTCCTTACATGCGCTGATTCCCCGTCCTCGTTTGACGGAGGCGCTTACCAGAAGTCTGACGTGCCCGTTGACACTGGTTTCGGCTCCGGCTGGCTTCGGAAAAACCACACTGCTCTCAAGCTGGGCTCAGTCTCTGCCAGCGGAGTATCCACGCATTGCCTGGGTCTCCCTGGACGAGAGGGACAACGAGTCTGCGCTGTTCTGGCGCTATGTGCTCACGGCGCTGGACAACCAGCAGCCGGGACTCTGCACACAGCTTATCGCATATCTCCATCTACAACAGGCTCCGCCGCTGCGTTACGTTCTCCAGGAACTCATCAATCGTCTTGCACAACAATCTGAACAGTTTCTTTTAATTCTGGATGACTATCACCTGGTTACCGAGCAGGCCATTCATGCCTCTCTTACCTATTTGCTGGAACATCTTCCACCCCAGTTGCATCTCATCCTGGCAACGCGTATCGATCCCCCGCTCCCGATCTCACTGCTGCGAGCGCGCGGACAATTGCAAGAGGTGCGCATCGACGAGTTACGCTGCCGTCCAGAAGAGGTCATGGCGTTTCTCAAGCAGACGGCGAATATCCAGCTCTCTGAAGATCAAGTCGAGGAAGTGGCGACGCGCACAGAAGGCTGGCTGGTAGGTTTGCAGCTGGTGGGTCTCTCACTCCAGGGACATGCTGATCCCGGCGATTGGCTGGATGAGGTAAGCGGCAGTCAACGCTATATCTTCGATTACCTGATCGAGGAGGTGTTTCAGCGGCAGTGCGCATCCATACAAACGTTCCTGCTCCAGACCTCGATCTTGAACCAGCTCTCTGCTTCCCTGTGCGATGCCGTGCTGGAACAGGACGGGAGCCAGCAGATACTGGAGCAGTTGGAACGCGCCAATTTATTTATCGTGTCTCTGGATAGGCAGCGCCTCTGGTATCGCTATCATGCTCTTTTTGCCGAAGCCTTACGCTATCGCCTGCAACACACGCAGCCCACCGGTGCACCAATCTTGCACCACCGCGCCAGCCAGTGGTATGCCCACCATGGACGCCTGCACGAGGCGCTCTCTCATGCCATGGAGGCTCAGGAGTGGCAATGGGCCGCGGACCTGCTCGAACAAGTCTATACGCACATCTGGGGAAACAGCGAACATGCGCTACTCAGGCGCTGGCTGGAGAAGCTGCCGGTCGAAGTGATACGTTCGCGGCCACGTCTCTGCCTGGCCTATACGAAGACACTGTTCATGATCTCCTCTTACACCACGATACTGCGCTGGCTGCAAGACGCAGACGCGGCTTTACAAGCCACGCCATCCGCTCTGAGCGACGAAACGTCTGAAGTTGGAGCCCCTCCTCCATTAGAGCAATCCGAGAGGGAGAATCTGTTGGGAGAAATCGAGGCCCAGCATGCCATCATTACTGGCTACTATTTAGGTCGGGGACATGCCACACTGGCTCGCTGCGAGCAGGCACTGACCCATCTTTCAAAGCAAAATCTCTTAGCGCGAGCGGAGGTGGCCTATGCACAATCGCTGGCCTATCATTCCTTTGGGGAGATCGTAGCCGCCGTTCAGAGCACCAAAGAGGCTGTGACCCTCGCGCAGCAAGCAGGCGACACTTCATCAACCATTATCTATCTTGGCAGAACAGCCTATGGCTTGCTCGAATATGGCAGACTCCATGAGGCGATACAATTCACGCAGCAGGCCATGCAGCTGGGCACAATATCGGCTGGACTTCCCCATGCGATGCTGTGCCGGGTCTCCACGTATCACGCGGACGTCTTGCGCGAGTGGAACCAGCTTGACGAGGCCCTGGAGCTGGCACTACAGGGAGTCCGACTCAGCGAGCAAACAGAGACCACGGTGGCCCTATATTTCGGCTATACTGTCCTGATGCGTATCTATATGGCACGAGGTGAGATAGAGGCCGCACGCCAGGCTTTCCAAAAGTCCGAGGCGCTGACAAAAATCCACAGCCCCTATCGGCGTGATGCCTACCTCATCGTGCATTGGGTCCAGTTCTGGCTCGCCAGTGGAGAGATGGAACGAGCCATCAACTGGGTACAGGAGCTTGCCGCGCAGAACGGCGCGCATGCGCCCCTGGCACAGGAGCGCGCAGATGTAGCCCGAGCGCGCGTGCTCCTCGCGCAGAAGAGGCCAGCGGAAGCTCTCTCCCTGCTGGAACCACTGCAAGCCAGGGCAGAGCAGCAGGAGCGCTGGTGCCATGCGATCGAGATGAAGATCTTGCAGGCGCTGGCTCATGCCATGCGCAATCAGGAGCCCGAGGCTTTCACGCTTCTTGCTCAGGCGCTGTACCTTGCTGAACCAGAAGGCTACATGCGCATCTTTGTGGACGAAGGCACCACGCTATCCACGTTGCTCTCCCGTTTGCGGGAACAGGAACGAAAGAAGGGACCAACACCCTATATCGATGCGATTCTGGCGGCCTCCTCACACGTGAAGGGAGCACACAAGCCTCTTCCTACCGCAGGACCGGATCAGCCCAAAGGACCTGTTCAGGAGCAACCTCTCATGGAACCGTTAAGCGAACGTGAGCTGGAAGTGCTCTATCTGCTCGCTCAAGGCGACCCGAATATGGAGATTGCGAAGAGGCTGGTGATTACGCTGGGCACGGTTAAACGCCATGTGACCCATATTTTCGAGAAACTGGGCGTCAATAATCGCGTCCAGGCGGTAGCGAAAGCGCGTGTCCTTGGCCTGCTCGCCGATGACTTCTAATGACAGCGCTCACGCTCATATATTCCCGCCAATGCTTTCAGAAGCCTCACATCCATCCCCTCGCCGCTGGTGACCTTTTCTTGCCAACAAGATCTTGACACGCCCTTCTCTGCATGCTATAATCGTACCGTAAAGTACGATACTGTTAATAACGAAAAAGAGAGGGATGGAGCTGAGAGCAAAGGAGAGGATAGTATGTTTCCCAATCGCATGCGTTATGTCGCCAAGCATGTTATCAATCGTCTGACGAGCCGCAACGCCGGTTCTGCAAAGAGCCCGTTTGCTATTCTGCGCCATGTGGGACGCCGCAGCGGCAAGGAATTCGAGACGCCAATCATCGTGTCGCCGTTGGGCGAAGATTTTGTGTTCGCGTTAACCTACGGACCAAAGGTGGATTGGTATCGCAATCTCCAGGCAAACGGCAAGGGGACGCTCATCTGGCACGGCAAGACCTACACCATCGAGAAAGTGGAGCCGCTGGACCGCAGCATCGGCCTATCAGTACACCCTCTGCACGAGCAGGCAATTTTGCGAATTATGGATGTGCGGGACTTTGTGCGCGTGACGGTCTCCGCTCCCGAGCCGATCGGAGCCTGATGAAGTCCAGCCTCATGTTTCGCTCTTGACAACGCCCATCAATTCAGGTAATCTCATCATGTACTACTTTTTCTGGCTGGTTCCAGACATCAATCCTGGGACATACGAAAGGAGCATGTCATGCGACAAATCACAGTCCTCACCGCATCATGTCTCCGGGAAGGTCAGAAATACGCTCGGCGGTTCTCCAACGAACACCCATAAAGCTACGATGAGATTACACTAGAACCGCATACCCTGACCATCCTGCACTGGATGGCCTTTTTTGTTTCCACAATACATCGGGGGGCCATGAGCATGATTGCTTATGGCCCTTTTCTCTGTCTGCACGCATATTTTCATCTCCTCCCCTGTGAGGAGGTGAGCGAGAAAGAAGAGGTGCTCTATGCCCATTGTTTATCCGTTTCTTACGACCTTGAACACAGCAACATTTTTTACTTATACAAGGAGTAGCTACCTACCATGTCGAAACGCAAACAGATTCGCGAAATGGACGAAGCGGAAGAGCAGGAAATACTCGCCCAACAGGACCCGATTCAGGTAACCCTCGACTATTTCTTCGCCGAAGGCATGATTACCGAGATTCTCTATCCGGTAAAGCGCGGCAAAGAAGCAAGCGTTTATTGTTGCGAAGCGCATCCATCAAGCGGTGCGGAACTGCTGGCGGCCAAGATCTATCGTCCACGGCAGCATCGCAGCTTCAAAAACGATGCGGTCTATCAGGAAGGCCGTACCATCACCAATGGGCAGGTCCGCCGCGCCGTCCAGAAGAAGACCAGTTTCGGACGCCAGATGCAATTCGGGATGTGGGTCAATCACGAGTTCGAGGTTCTGACGACCCTCTACCGTGCAGGAGCCAATACCCCACAACCCATCGCCCACACCCAGGACGCCATCCTCATGGAGTACTTTGGTGACCGCGAAGGGGCCGCATCTCCTCTCTCAGACTGCGATCTCTCGCGGGAACAGGCTCGGGCCGTTTTCGATAGCCTGATGAGCAATATCGAACTCTGTCTGGCCCATAACTACGTACACGGCGACCTCTCCGCCCACAATATCCTGTACTGGCAGGATCAGGCGAAAATCATCGACTTCCCACAGGCGGTCGATCCGCGCTTCAACTCCAACGCCTTCTCTCTGCTGACACGCGATATCGAAAACATCTGTCACTACGTGGCACGCTACGGTCTGATCCACGATGGCAAGCATATTGCCACACAGTTGTGGTATAAGTTCAGGAATGCGAAGCTCTAACGCTGATCTCACCATGCTCGTCCTCATGCAGAACGTTCTGTGTGAGGATGAGCAATCTCACCACGCGACTCGCCAGATCATTCTTCCCAAATCGTTAACACGCGTAAAATCAACAATCTTCTCATTCGCGGGACGGTACCGTCCCCCAGGCGGTCAGCAGGTTCCAGGTCGCCATGAAGTCCGGTTGCTGCATCTCGCGCATCGCCTGCTGATAGATCTCCTCGTAGTTCTCAGGTACGCGCGTCCACTTGCGCAAAAAAGGCATGATGGTCTGATAGGCCATGCGGATATTCTCAAAAAAGCGCGGCCCCTCCGGTGTCTCAGGGCGGAATTCCAGGCTATAAGCTCTCGATTGCACCCGCTGGAGACCATGCTGTTGCAGCAAATGCACCAGTTCGCTGGCCGCGCCAGAACCTTCAGGAAGAAAGTTGTGCCCGGACTGGTACATAGCCTGCAAGAAAAGTGCAAAGAGGCGCGAGAGGGCGGGACTGTTTGTGGTCCAGATATCGCCTTCGGTGATGCGAACTACACCATCTGGACGGGCCACGCGCTGGTACTCTTGCAAAAGTTTGGGCCAGTCCCAGGTGCGCAACCAGCTGACCGCGCCACGATGGTTCACCAGATCGAAGGAGGCTGCGGGAAATTCAAGCATACGCAGGGCGTCAGCGACGTGAAACTCCACACGATCGCCGACCTGCGCGGCTGCGGCCTGCTCACGCGCATACTCGATACATACGCGGCTCGCGTCCACGCCAACCAGCAAGGTACTATCTGGCGAGGTTTGCGCCAGTTCGATAAGCCAGCCGCCAGTGCCGCAGCCGACATCGAGCACACACCGGAAGATGGTGGGATCAGGTTGCTCTGGCAGGACGCCGCCCATACTGGCAGTAGTCGTGCGATCCAGGAGTTGCAGACGCTTCATTTCTTCTTGATTGGCACGATCCTGGACAAAATAGGTGCTGGATTGCTCTCGCCTGGGTTCTGGTGACATGGGCATGACTTGATCTTCGCTTTCTAGGATGGGCAAAAAAAAAACGCCCTTTTTCCTGTACTGGCTCTTTCTAGCAGCATAGGCTTTTCAACTATCACAAAGCCAAAAATATGGATATAGTATACAATAGATATATTGGTCTGGCAATTGTTAGTAATTTTTAACTATTGCAACTATTAGCGGTTCTAACGCAGTGCTCAGGCAAACGTCATTGCACAGGTTTCTGATGCAAGCGAAAGAGCGGAAAAAGGCGGCATTCCACGTCTGAAGAGCGAGCGGGATCGAGCGAGTTCCCGGACGCCATTCCGTGCCTCCATGGCGTCCCTACTGGCCTGGGGAGCCCTGCACGAGTTCGCAGGCACAGTTCCGTTCCACTGCACCGTGCCTCTACTGGATTGATGGATAGCGGTCTAATGTGGTTTTACTGGCGGCAGGGGCCAGAACTTTGTCGGATCATGAATGGTGGTTTGAGGAGCAGTTGTGTGGGAACGTCTCGCCC
Source organism: Ktedonobacteraceae bacterium (assembly GCA_035493895.1). Lineage (GTDB taxonomy): Bacteria > Chloroflexota > Ktedonobacteria > Ktedonobacterales > Ktedonobacteraceae > DATJHM01. The sequence continues at coordinate 12,686 of DATJHM010000039.1, read as the reverse complement.
TTCCAGAAGCTTGATCAGCATATCTGCACCGATACGGCCCATCTCATTGAAGGGGAAATCAACGGCCGTCAGAGGGGGCGTTGTCATCTCGGCAATAAGCGAGGAGAGAATGCCGACCAGGGAGATATCATCGGGAATGCGCAGGCCCCTGTCCTTGATCGCGCTCGTGATGCCCCCGCTGATCCAGGCATTCGCGGTAATAATCGCGGTCAGATCAGGATCTTTCTCCAGCAGGTGCTGTACGACCTCATACCCGGCCTGAGCATTGGTTTCACAGCAACAGGAGATACCCTCTAACCCCCATTGCGCTATCGCCTCATGAAATGCATCCTCCGAACGTACCACATAGCCCATCTCAAGCTCAAACAGCCTGGAGCTATGCTGAATAAACGCAATATGCTTATGTCCCAATTTTGCGAGATACTCAACACAGGTATGGACGGCATAGTGAAAATCCAGATCGACAAAACTAATGCCCGCGTTCACCTCCCCATGTCCAATCATCGTAAAGGGATAGTTTTGCTCTTTGAGCATCATGTAACGCGGATCATGCAAGCGCACTTCCATCAGGATCAGGCCATCAATAAAGCCTTGCTGCACCATATGCAGCACTTCCTGATCATCCTCCGAACTGGTCCAGAGCAAGAGGCCATACTGACTCAGGCTCGTGACCTCTAAAACGCCCGAGATAAACTCAAAGTGCGGCTCCGGCTTCTTACTGGACAAAGCAGGATACAACAGGGCAATCGTGCGTGTACGTCTGGTTGCCAGCGCCCGCGCCAGCGCATGAGGCCGATATTCCAGCTCGGCGATAGCCTGCAAAACTCGCTGTCTCACTTCCTCAGAAACGGGCCGCTTCCCACTCAATGTATGTGAAACCGTACTGAGCGCAACCCCCGCTCGCTTCGCAATATCAGCCATCGTCGTCATGAGCGTTATCCGTCATCCATATCATAAAAAATACGACAGAGTATCTTCCCTGACTCTACAAAACACAACATTTTAATTTGATCACTATTATACACTTCATGCGCTATCGTTGCCAACTCTTACTACTAAATTTTCAATGCTTTCTATTGACAAGCTGCATAATCATCGTTACAATATAGTCAAAGCGCTTTGACAAGCGAAGGAATTGAGCAATTATTCTGCATGGAAGCGGAATAACGCTCTTGAGGATCTTTTTGTAGGATACAAAAAAATCTTTTCTACAGCACTCTTTTTCCATTCCTAGATCTACCTACCGATGTTTTTTAGCAGGCGATCCTCGATTATTCATCTATGATTTTCTATAGATGAAGGAACCTCGTGTTGCTCTTTATCGAGAAATGAGATCTCGTGTTGCCAATCCAAAGGAGGATGCACATGGTCCCAGAGCAGAGAAACAACGTAGGCGAAATGGTCAGCGCCTTATCCTCAGGACGCATGACGCGTCGCACTTTCCTCGAACGAGCAGGGGCCCTCGGCCTGAGTGCCAGTGCTGCTGCCGCTTTTCTTGCCGCATGTGGAGAACCGGCGGGCTCCACGACCAGTGGTCCAATAACGCTGACGCTCTGGGATTATTTTAATCCTCCCGGGGACGGCTATCTCGGCATTATTAGCGACTACATGAAAGCCAACCCCTCGATAAAAATCCAGCGTACCGTCATTCCCTTTGCCGACCTCAAACAGAAGCTGATCCAGGGCGCGGCCTCCAAACAATTACCGGATATCGCCGTCATTGACAATCCCGACCATTCTGCGTTCGCTGATCTCGGCGTTCTGGCGGACATCACCAGTCAGGTCACCACCTGGGGTCAGGCCGATCAATATTTTCCTGGCCCCTGGAACTCGACGGTCTGGAAGGGGAAGAACTACGGCATTCCTAATAATAGCAACTGTCTCGCCCTCTATTACAACAAAGATCTATTTCAGAAGGCCGGGCTCAAGCCGCCTACGACCTGGGACGAGATGCATAGTGCCGCAACTGCATTGACCAAAAATGGCGTCTATGGCCTCTCGATGTCGCTGATCAAAAGCGAAGAAGGCACCTTCCAGTTTCTGTCTTTTCTCTGGGAAGCGGGCGCTGATTTGAACACCATCGATAGCGCGGCAGGGGTGAGCGCGCTCCAATATCTGGTGACCTTTGCAAAAGCAGGGCTGCTCTCATCTGAAAGTCTGAACTGGACACAGCAGGACGCCATTACGCAGTTTATCGCGGGCAAGGCTGCGATGTGCATCAATGGTCCCTGGAATCTTCCAGTCACGCAGCAGGGCGCAAAATTTTCCTGGGGCGTCGTTCCTCTCCCCAAAGGCAAGCAGTCAGCCTCGATTTTAGGAGGAGAGAACTGGGCCATCACGGTGACGAGCCCACATATCAAAGAGGCCTGGGACTTTATCTCCTGGACACAACTACCCGCGCAGATGAAGGCTTATATTCTCAAGGATCAGCGCCTCCCCAGCCGGAAAGATCTGGCGAATGATCCCGCGATTCGCCAGGACCCTAACCTCTCGGTTTTCGTCGACTCATTTGCATTTGCCAAACCACGCGCCTATGGTCCGAATTATCCCAAAATCTCGAACGCCGTCCAGCAAGCCTTCCAGTCGGCGATCAGTGGACAGACATCCGCTGAGAATGCGCTGAAGCAGGCAGCAGTAACAATCAAGCCGTTAATGGCGTAAGAACGCCCCTTTATAGACGAGCTACTGATGGTACTTGAGGTACGATCAGTAGCTCGCACGTGTGCGTTTTATAGAAAGGGGACGTGTAATCTCTATGTCCGCCACCGCAACGACGACACCACGCATGCCCAAAACGTCGCCCGTCAAAAGCAGACAGCGACGACTTTTTAGCAGGCGCATCGGGCCTTATTTTTTCTTACTCCCGGCCACCCTGTTCCTGCTGATCTTTCTGGTCTACCCGGTCTGCACGATGCTGCTCTTCAGCTTTGAGCAGGTCAACATCGGCAGCTTACTGACAGGGATTACGCCGTTCGTCGGCCTCGATAACTATCGCACCGTCCTGACCGACGCTGCATTCATCTCCTCCATTAAGGTCTCGCTGCTCTTTACACTCGGCTGTCTGGTCTTTCAATTTTGCATTGGTTTCTTGCTCGCCCTGCTCTTCAACACACGCATCCCACTTGTCGGTACGATGCGTGGACTGATCATGGTCGCCTGGATGTTGCCCATTGTCGTGAGTGGCACGATCTTCAAATGGATGCTCCAGAGCGACGCGGGCGTGATCAATTACGGCCTGCAAAGCGTGGGCCTGATCCATACCTCCATCCACTGGCTCTCCGATCCCAGGATCGCGCTCTGGGGTGTCATTATCGCCAACATCTGGATCGGTATTCCTTTTAACATGTCGCTCTTACTGGCCGGACTCCAGGGCATCCCCGGCGTTCTCTACGAAGCCGCCGTCGTCGATGGTGCCAATGTCTTCCGCCGCTTTTTTCACCTGACGCTCCCCTTGATGCGCTCCACAAGCCTGACGGTACTCATGCTCGGCTTCATCTACACACTCAACGTATTCGATTTGATCTATATCATGACCGGTGGAGGTCCCGTCAATGCAACCGAGGTAATGCCGCTCTACGCCTATCGCATCGCCTTCACACAGTTTGACCTGGGATCAGGCTCGGCGGTGGCAACGCTGATGTTCCTCCTCCTGATGGTGGTAAGCACAATCTATCTCTTTCTCATTCGACGCGAGGAGGTTGCCTGATGAATTACGCGACACGTAAGGGCTGGCAGACGACGCTGCTGACGATTGTGGGACTTTTCTGTACCGCGACGATGATCTTTCCCCTCTACTGGGTCATCATTAGCTCGCTCAAAAATACGACCGAACTCTTCCGCTCACCGCCGACGTTCATTCCGTTGCAAGTCGACTGGAGTTCGTATATTACCAACTTTGTGCAGAATCAGGACATCCTGCACTACATGTTCAATAGTCTGCAAATTGCGCTGGGCACGATGATCCTGAGCCTGCTCCTGGCAGCGCCTATTGCCTATGGTCTGGCGCGTTTACCGGTGCGGGGCAAAAACATTTTCTTGCTGGCGTTCCTGATCGTCCAGATGTTTCCGAGCATTATGCTGGCGCTCCCACTCTTTGTGATGTTCTCACGCATCGGCCTGATCAATTCGCTGCTGGCAGTGATCCTGGCCGTCACCACGCGTACGCTACCCTTCGCGGCCCTGATCCTGCGCCCATTCTTCCTCTCCTTGCCCCGTGAGTTGGAGGAAGCCGCCTTTATTGATGGCTGCAATCTGTGGAGCGCCTTCTACCGCATTATTCTGCCCCTCTCGCGCCCGGGCGTGGTGACGGTGGCCGTACTCACCTTTTTGATGGGCTGGAGCGATTTTCTCTTCCCACTCGCCCTGATCTCCGACGATACCAAACGCCCGCTGACGCTGGGTCTCTACAAATTTATCAGCGAATACGGCACGCGTTGGAACGATCTGATGGCGGTCTCGGTGGTCGCAGCCATCCCGATTATCCTGGCCTTCATCTTTGCGCAGAAGTATATCACCGCCGGACTGGTTGCTGGAGCGGTGAAAGAATAAAGAGCGAGGGGGTATGTCTTCTGACACGCCCCATACGCATCAACCTGAAGGCCGAGAGGGCCGGTGGGGCTCGCGGGCAGGGATAAACCGCTGCCCCTACCTCTGCCTTTCTTCGAGATCAAACCACCTCGATACCTGGACAATTGGAGAAATAATATGATTTATGGTACATTGGTAAAGTAGTTTCAAAAAAGTGCAGTAGTTTCAAAAAATGAACTAGAAAGAAATACCCGATGATCGAATCCGCATGCTCTGGCTCAATAGAACCTGTCCTGGAGATGCTGGAAGGCAAATGGACCCTGCTCATCCTCCGTGACTTATTCAACGGCATCAACCGTTTTGGGGAATTGCGCCGTTCGTTGCATCCGATTAGCCCGAAAACGCTGACCGATCGATTACGTATGCTCGAAGAGCGAGGAATCGTGACACGTACGATCTACTCAGAGGTACCCTTGCACGTCGAATATGAGCTGACCGAACGAGGGAGACGTCTCCAACCCATTTTTGCCGCCATGAGTGTATGGGCCAGCTCAGAAAACGCTATGGATGCATGGGCTCCGTCGGAAGACGAACAGGCAAGCGAGTCGCTTGCATTGTCTGGCGATTGAACGCATGGAATGGATCGGGACATTTTATAGCAAGCAAAGGGCCTCCGATATCTCCGGAGGCTACCTCATTTCCTGGGTTCCTGGAAACATCTCCTTATAAATACGTAAGACATGCTTTTCCTCTTGACTCTCCCCTCTACTGGAGGGTGTATCGTATACATGTGATCAGGAAACTGGTCCGCGATATTCTCACCAGGAGAAGAAAGGCTCATGTTTAAAATTAGCGAATTTTCTCAGCTCAGTCAGGTCTCTGTGAAAACGCTCCGCTACTATGACCAGCTTGGATTGCTGAAACCGGCACATGCTGACCCCTGCACAGGCTATCGTTCCTATAAAGCAGAACAACTGCTGCGGCTCAATCGCATTCTGGCATACAAGGAACTCGGCTTCACCCTGCAACAGATTACGCAGTTATTGGATGAGCAGATTCCTCCAGAGCAGATCCGTGGCATGTTTCGTCTGAAGCAGGCTCAGGTCCAGGAGTTGATCGAGAGCGAACAGGCACGCATGGCTCGTATTGAGGGACGATTGCGGCAAATTGAATGCGAGGGAGGTACGATACCTCAGCATGATGTCGTGCTCAAGCCCGTTGAGTCACAGATGGTAGTGTCTATACGAAAAAAGACTGCCCCTACCTATATTCCTTTGCTTCTTGAAGAGCTGGACCAGTATCTCAAACATCATAATGCCTCTTCAACAACCACAACGCTACCCCCTCTGGTCCTCTGGCATGGCTGTGAGGAGTGCGAGGAGGCAACCGATCTCGAAGTGGCCTACCCCATCATGCAACGCATACCAGAGAGCGAGGAAATTCGTGTCCACACACTACCAGCCGTCCAGACAATGGCAAGCATTCTCCATCAGTGCTTGCCGCAGAGTGTGTGCAGTGCCAGCCTCGCTCTCGCGGACTGGATCGAGATGAACAGCTACCTGATGCTGCCCGATCAACCACGACGGGAGGTTTATCTTACCCGGGAAGATGATGGGCTCTCAGTGGCTGAAGTACAGATTCCCGTAAAGCAGGGAAGTGAAGGGAACAGACAATGAAACAGCATGCGGATCAGAAGATACGAGACTCGTCTTACGAGCATGAAGCAGGGCAAAGCAGAAGCACCATATCTCGTAGCGCACTTGCGCCCCTTGCCCTTGCCATTGGTCCGGCAGCCATCGGCATGACAGAGCTGGTGCCGATGGGACTGCTCCCCAATATTGCCAGCAGCCTGCAAATCTCTCTTCCGGCGGCAGGAATGCTCGTCACTGACTATGCATTGGGAGTCGTCATTGGCGCACCTCTCCTGGCGACATTGACGGCCCGTCTGCCTAAAAAAGCGCTCCTGTTGTGGGCGGTGGCAATCTATCTGCTCGGGAACGTGCTCTGTGCCGTGGTGCCCACCTATTCTCTGCTCCTGGTCGTACGCTGCCTGACGGGAATCGTGCATGGGGTCATCTTTGGCGAGAGCGCTGCCGTCGTCACAAAACTGGTGGCACCGGAGAAACAGGCACGCGCCATGGCAACTGTTTTCAGTGGGTTTACCGTCGCGGCTGTCATTGGCGTTCCGCTGGGGACCTGGCTTGGTCAGACATTCGGCTGGCATATTCCTTTCTTGCTGATTACTATCGTAGGGATCTGCGCTTTTCTAGCGATCGCATTGCTGATCCCTCCTATCAAGCGAGAATCAGAGACGATGCGCCTGAAACACCAGTTTCGTCATCTCTTACGTCTGCGCGAGATCCTGGCACTATTGATCACTGTCTGCGGCTGTGGTGGAATTTTCACGCTCATGACGTATATCACGCCCCTCATGGAGCGTATCTCGGGCTTTGCGCCGATTTTCATTGCTCCGCTGCTCCTGATCTTTGGAATTGGTTCGATCATCGGCAATCTGATTGGAGGAAGGCTGGCCGGTTGGCGCTTACTGCCATCGCTGATGGGGCTACAGATCTTCGTTCCGCTCATGTTGCTCGTCTTCATGAGTGCCGGACATAATCAGGTCATGACAGTCATTCTTCTCTTTCTCTGGGCAAGTGCTTCCTATGCCATGATGATTCCCATGCAGATACGCGTACTGCAACAGGCCGCTGATGCGACCAGTCTGGCCTCGGTCATCAACGTCTCCGCCTCCAATCTGGGCAATGTAGCAGGATCAGCACTGGGAGGATATGTGTTCGCAAGCCAGGCTGGTCTGCCCTTCGTCCCCGCGTTATCTGCACTATTCACGCTCATTGCATTGGGTCTTGTCTTATGGAGCTACTTGCTCGACCGCTCATCGACGCTGAAAGAAAGAAGGACGTCAGGAGGGGATGATATCATGATGTCATAGAATAAATTGAGAGATTGCCATTGTAAACCAGAGCAAAAAATCGACGTCGATGAATCTCGCTGTGTGCGAAAGAGCATCGTGAACGCAAACACAACAGGGTACAACAACAGGCTCAACATGCGACGAGAACCTGTTGCTGTACCCACGCAAAAAGTTCGGGGTATCTCTTCCGATCAGCCAACTTGCTGCTGAGCTTTATCCCAATCCGCCTGGACCTGCTGATAGAATCCCTGTCGATCGCTGGCAAGCGCGGCCTTGACCCGATGGCTGGGTTGATCTGCGAGAACCTCCTCACGATCCTGCTCAACCCCTTCTATAATGCTCGCAGCAATTGTTTCGGGACTGGTTTTGGGGGCGTTGATGTTAGCAACCATGTCGGTATCGATATAGCCAGCATGGACGGCCGTCACCAGTGTCCCCTGCGCACGTAGTTCGGTGCGAATACCATCCGTCAGCGACAATGCGGCGTACTTGGATGCGCTATACATTCCGCTCGAGGGAGTGGTAAACCAGCTTAAAACCGACAACATGTTGACGAGTACTCCGCCTCCATTGCGCTTCAGCACAGGCGCAAAGGCGCGAGCCATGGCTAAGGTGCCAAAATAATTCGTTTCCATCATCTCTCGTGCCGGGGTCAGCGATGGCGCAGTAAGAAAGGTTGGGAAACCAGCAACGCCAGCATTATTCACAAGGATAGTGACATCCCGACACACTTCAGCCGCAGCCTCCACATCGCGAGCATTGGTGATATCCAGTTTGATGGGCTGAAGACGGGGATCGGCGGTCTCTATCAACGTACGGCTCCCCACGTAGATCTTCTTCGCACCTGCATCCAGGAACGCCTGTACCAACGATTTCCCGAGTCCGCGATTACCACCGGTAATGAGTACCACTGAGTCTTGAATACGCATCGTGATTGATCCTTTCATAAGCGATCAGTAGAAGCATGTTTGAACGATTATTCAAACATAAAAACAAAAAAAATTAGCGAAACACTGAGAGTGCCGTTTGCATAATATTTTCGAGCACGTTGCGATCCTGCCGGGCACGTGCCAGGACGCGAATGCTGATCAACGTTCCCAACAAGAAATGCGCGTATTGATGGGGATTGTGTGTCCAGGAGAGTTCACCAGCGACCTGCGCTTTGACGAGGAGAAGATAAAATCGTTCCTCTATCTTTTGTAGCGCAGACTGTACCTCTGCATTTATCTCTGGATCATACGGGGCCATTTCTACTGCGGCATTGACAAGAAAGCAACCACGGCGAGCTGGATCACTGAGTAAACCGTCGATACAGGTTTGAAAAAAGTGCTCAAGTGTCTCAGAGAGAGAACCCGTTTGCGGCTGAGATGTCCCTATTTGCTCCTGATACGCTTCGATGTATCGCTTCAGAGCCGCAAGATACAGGGCATGCTTGTCGCCAAAGGTGTCATAAAGACTCCCGCGCCCAAGACCCGTGCATTGAACAAGATTCTCAACAGATGATCCTTCATATCCCTGCTTCCAGAACAGATTCATGGCTTTGCCCAGTGCCTGATCTGGCAGAAATGATTTCTTCCCCGCCATCGTATCACCCAATGCTCCTTTCTCTTTCTTATTGAGAGTAGTATACACTATCCTGGAACGATTGGTCAAGGATAAACAGGATATTGATATGCTCGCACGTCATACGACACTCCGTCAGAAGATATGGAAAAATTAGGCGTAGGCTCATCTTTTCTAAAGAAGCCCGGGGTATTATTTCCCCGGGCTTCTACAATCAGTTTTCCCTACAAGAGAGATTGGTTAAGCAGTATAGCCAATCACATCCGTACCGCCCTGTGTACCTCCCCCACCAGTATTGGAATACATCGGGCGTTCGGCCACAAAAGCGCCTCCGGTCGTATACGCAGTCAGAGATACTTCGTAACCACGATGATCATCGCCAGCGCGTACCAGCGCCTGTAGCACCATGGCCGTGATATCCACAGTATGACGACTGGCAGCAGGCACCTGAATGCCCGGCGGCGAATACACTCGACCATAGCCATTGCGCAACGTCAGGTAGATCGTCTCAGTTGCACTGGTCGGATTTTGCAACGTCAGCCACTCGTTATACCCCTTATTGCTGTAGCCTTCAGCAAAGTTATAGGTCGTCGTGGAAGCTGGACCAACCTGACCGATAACGTCGCTGCCCCCTCTTGCGCCCACCTGGAAGCCATTGCTTTGCACGATACTGTGACTGTATTGATAATACAATTCTCGCTCGACTACAATATTGGCACCCGCTGCGCTGACATCTGCCGAGATATTACCGGCGGCGGCATTCTGGTTAACATTCCAGATCACCTGACTCATGGGGCCAACTGGCACCGTGAAGGTCTTTTTCGTACCGTTATCATACTCGATATTGATCGTGACATTCGCCGTTGCCAGCGCAGCCGTATCCAGATTTGCAATGACCAGATTTTCCTGGAAGCGACCGCCTGTATAGCCTTCAGCAAATAGCCAGTCTTTCGCCAGCGCCTGGGCACCGGCAACGGAGGCCGCGCCAGAAACTGTGCCTGCGTTACCAGCAGCAACGTTGGCAAAGTAAACGGGCCGTTCAACCATCACCGGCTGGTTCGATTCGACGACCAGCGCAGTATGAGCTGGCAAAGCCGCGCTTGCCGGAGAAAGCGTTCCTCGTGAGCCCGGTTGCAGCGTGATGCTCTGGTGGCCAATCTGTCGGCCGCCCGCATAATAGCCAGCCGTGATCGTAGCGACACTTCCTCCGGGAGGATTGAGAATCGTCACAAAGGAAGAATAGCCACTGCCGCTCGGGACATCAGCAAAGTAGAAGGATTGTCCCAGATGTGTCGCGCCAACCACATCACTACCACTGGCAATGCCATGCCAGTTGAAGTACATAGGACGCTCAGCCACAATACCTGGACAGCTTGCACCAGCCGACAGAATAGTTGAGACATCCGCAGCACCTGCCCGGTTCGCAGGCAGATTGAGATCCTGATTCACGGACTCGGTCACACGGCTGGCGTGTGGTACAGTCACGCTTTTGGGAATGATCTTCCCGCTTGAGAGCAGATATTGAATAGAAACAGGACAATCAACTGATGTACTGGGATTGCTCATCGTCAGATATTCGGTGAAATTAGCGCCAACGCGTCCCTCGGCAAAATACCACGTTTTGCTGGTCGGATTGTTCAAGGGAGGGGGATTGTTCGCCGAGACGGGCGGGGCAGGCGCGGTAGGACCAGTCGGGGCGGCTGGGGTCGTCGGCTTCGCGGGTGCGGGTGGCGCTGGCGGCTGCGTCCCGGCTGGCACATAGCTCAACAAATGCTGATATTCGGTCTGTCCCATCGTTGCTGCCGGTGTCCCCTGATAGTCCGTAATAACCTGTGGATAGCCACACACGGACGTCGCAGCGCCCTGAACCGACCAGGCCCAGCCCAGCCAGCCAATCTGATGGCTATCAAGATAAGAGAGAAGCGAAGTTTCAAACGTGCTTTTACAGTCGTATGAGCCGCTCTCCGTCGAAATGACCGGCGCATTGGCGCTGAGCGGACCAAAGCTGGCATCCCAGTCGGCTGTGGTCATTTTCCCCTGATAGGGATAAGGATGCGTATCGTAGACGATATTAGAACCGGTCAGACCACCCTTGCTACTCACGCCACTGAGATCAAAGCCCCAGTTAGAACCTGCGGCCAGAACCAGATTGGTCGCCCCGGCCCCACGTATTGTATTGACAAGGGTTTGCATACCTACGGCCTGATATGTGGCCGCGACCTGACAATTGCAGCTACTTGAATATGATGTAGAGGTGACGCTACAACCGGTCTGCCAGCACGCCCAGTTCGCAGGATTCGGCTCATTATAAATCTCAAACAGCACATTCGGACTGGATTTATAGAGCGTTGCGGCCTGCTGCCAGAACGTCACGCTATCGGCATCAGGCATAGGCCAGGAACTGCCACTGCCAGGAGAATTACCACCGGCATCCACCCATTGCAGATCCAGGATCGCATTGAGATTCAGGCTATTGATGGTTGCGACCGTGGTCTTCACCAGCGCCTGATACTGAGCAGCAGTACATCCATGAGCGGCATCACCATGTAACCAGAACCCCTCGGAGATCGGTAAACGGATAGTATTCCCCCACCAATAAGTGCCTCCCGCAACATTGGTACCAGGACCCATATAAGCGAGGTGTTGCGCATCCAGAGGCCCATCGCCAGCACAATTATATTCCAACCCATCACGTCCCAGGCCATGAAAGAGATAAGGTTGCCCCTGCGCATCCAGGATCTGGTTCCCCTGGGTGTGATAGGGGCCTGCGGCGGTCATGTGATAGGGGAGGCTACTGGCAGCATTTGCGTGGCTCGCCGCATTGACGAACCAGAAACTGGCAATGCCACTGAAAATAATCAGCAGGACCGCAACAGGGAGTATCCACTTTCGCAGAAAGAACATTTGTCGCACTTACATACACTTTCCTTAGAAAGACCGCTTTCAGTTCTTTGCGCATAGAGAAATTTTCGGCGGCAAATATCAGCATATTCGATAGTGCGCATATTGCTGAAGAACGTCTCTCTGTTTTTTTATTACAGATTTTTAACATAAGAAATAGTCGCCACAACCATCGATCTCTATTACTAGCAGATCGAACAAAACAAATATTAGAGGCAGCAGGTTTAGAAGTAATGCATATATGGTTAAAATCAGATTAAAAATGCCGTTTTCTGGTTGCGATCTATGCACATGTGAGAATGAGCGTTTGCTTGATTGGTACATTGGTGTAGAGGCGGGGTTTATCTCCGCCTGGTATGCGATATCCCCATGTAGAGGCGGGGTTTATCTCCGCCTGGGCCGACAACCACCCAGGCGGAGATAAACCCCACCTCTACAAATGGATTACCGGCTTCGTAGCGCCTGCAAAACGCGTTCCGGCGTGATGGGAAGCTCGGTGATGCGTACGCCGATCGCGTCGTAAATCGCATTGGCAATCGCGCCCGCAGATGCAGCGGCGGGCGGCTCACCGATGCCACGATTGCCGTAAGCGCCCAGACCTTCACCGGATGCCAAAATGATCGTTGAGATATCCGGCACATCGAGCGCGGTCGGGATGAGATATTCGCGCAGAGAGGGCGTCTGGATATGTCCATTGTCAATGACAACCTGCTCCATCAAGCTAAAACCTACCCCTTGCGCGATCCCGCCCTGCATCTGTCCG
>DATJHM010000038.1:0-38443 GCA_035493895.1 Ktedonobacteraceae bacterium | reverse complement strand
CATAAGTATTTTGCGAATGCGAATCTATCACCCTCCGAGTTCCCTACGCATTTTGAGCACACTGAGCCTGCTCAGTTTTCTACAGCCCCTTACACTGATGATCCTCTACGGAACCCGCGCGCCTTCGCCTCTGGGTCCTCGCAGGACGTTTCTGGAGCACCACAGACGCAACAGGATGGAGTGTATGCCAGGAGTCCAGGCAAGACCACCTACGATGTGCGTGATTACGAAAGTCTGCGTGCATTTGCAGACGGCCCAGGAACGTATACGCCCGATGGCGCAGAACGGCCACAAGGCCAACAATTGCCGAGTCAATCACTATCAGAAGGTCTTCGTGGCAAGATAAAAAAGAGCCATCATGGTTGGTCCTTTCCCGATGCTCCTCGGCAATACAGGCGTCTCCCCCAGGAACAACGCCATCAACGATTCAGTGCGGGAGGGCATATTGGAGCGAAGGTTCGGCGTAATAAAAGAGGGGAATAAAAGAGGGGCGAAAGCACGCGAGGCAGAGAGGTAAATTGTGAGATTCGGATGGCGGAATCTGGGTCCAGATCGTAGCGTCGTCCGTTTCTCTGCGGCCGTGGCAATCCCACGATCCCGTCCCCCGAAGAGGGTTTGTTTGGGAGCGCGGTCGCAGAGAAACGGACGACGCTACGGATGTGGCAGGAACTGTGCAAAAACGTGACGTGTACCCTCTGTGATACCTTTCATTGCAATTCATTGCTTGCTATGTTATACTTCAATATAAATACAGAACGGTATCGTTTTGTATTTAGAGGTGAACTCCTGGAGCCTGAAAGCAGGTATGACTGTGGCAAGACAATGAGCGATCACGCTATAACGTGATACCGTAAGCTAAAGAAGCAGGGAAGGTACACAATGACTCTCTCTCATCAAGAAAATACCCCGAAGGGCGCAGGTCGTCCTCGCAGTCAGCAGGCACATCAGGCTATTATCCAGGCCGCACTTGAGATTCTGGCGGAGGTGGGGTTTGAGAGTATGAGTATGGAGGAAGTTGCGGCGTGGGCTGGCGTGGGGAAGGCCACGATCTATCGTCGCTGGCCCTCGAAAGTTGAACTGGTCATAGATGCGCTGCAACACTTTCAGGAAGAGATTCCGATTATCGATACCGGCCATCTCCGTGACGATCTTATCGCGATGATCCATCATTTTACGCCAGAACATGCTTCGCTGATGGAGAATATCCAGCGCAGAGCTCTCAGTGAAATGAAAAATCATCCTGAAATTCATGCGGCTATGCATGCCTGTCTGGTCGAACCACGCTTAGAGGCCGTTCACCAATTCATTCTACGCGCACAGGCACGTGGCGAGATTCGTACTGATATCAGCGATCGCTTGATTGTGAGCATGGTAATGGGACCGTTGTTCTATCAAACCTACCTGCTGAAAAAGGTTTCACACTCTACTCCTTTTCAGGCGGAAGAGGTTGTTGATGCTGTGCTACGCGGGCTGGCAACTGATCGCTATCTACAACGAATCCGCACGCATGAAAACGGATCTTCCGACGACCATCTCTAAATAAAAACTTATTCCAGTGTCACTTCATGAAAGGAATTCCCTGTGGAAACCATCAAAGAAGTATCATATGAAATGCTGACATCACAGGAAACCAGACACAATCCAACCCCTCTTTACCAGCAGTTGCGCACGTCCGAACCATTGGTCCGTTTGCAGATGCCCGGCGGCACACAGGCCTACCTGTTGACCCGTTATGATGATGCCCTGCAAATCCTCAAAGATCCACGCTTACTGAAAGATTCGCGTCAGGTGCTCACTCCTGAAGAGCGTCAGAAACTGATCAGAAATGAAGAGGCCGCCGAACTTCTCACCCGTCATATGCTTTCATCCGATGGCATGGATCATACCAGATTACGCAATCTCGTCTCAAAGGCGTTCACTCCTCGTGCGATTGAACGTATGCGTGATCGCATTCAGCAAATTACTGATGAATTGATCGATGCGGTTCAGGAGAAAGGTTCGATGGATCTGATCGCTGAGTTCGCATTCCCGCTCCCCATCACGGTCATTTCTGAATTGCTCGGTATTCCCGTTGAGCATCGCCAGAAATTTCGTGTCTGGACCAATGCTCTGCTCAATTCAAATGGTTTTCAAGATCCACAGGCCAAACAAGATGTGCATAATTTCATTACGTACCTGAAGGAGTTCATCGCCGAGAAGCGGGCCAATCCTGATCAGGAGATGGTGAGCAAACTGATACAGGCTGATGAAGCAGGCGATACATTCTCAGAAGCAGAATTGATCTCGATGGTCTTTCTGTTGATCATTGCGGGTCATGAAACAACGGTCAATCTGATCGGCAACGGCACGCTGGCACTGTTACAACACCCTGACCAGCTCCACAAACTGCAACAACATCCGGATCTGGTGATCTCTGCGGTGGAAGAGTTGTTGCGCTATACTGCTCCGGTTGAAATCTCTACCCAACGCTGGACCAGTGAAGATATGGAGCTTTATGGGCAGGTGATTCCAAAGGGCAGCATGGTGATGGTGTCGTTGCTCTCCGCGAATACTGATACCAATGAATTTATGGATGCGGATCAATTGGATATCACGCGCAAAGAGAATAAACATATCGCCTTTGGCAAAGGTCTTCACTTCTGTCTGGGTGCGCCTCTGGCTCGTCTTGAGGGGCAGATAGCCTTCAATACGTTGCTGCGCCGTTTACCAGATCTCAGTCTGGATGGTGATCCCAAAGATTTAGTCTGGCGCTCCAATCTGTTGCTCCATGGTTTAAATAGTCTGCCTGTTACATTCTAAGTCACTATCTCAAAAATGGTGAAAGCGAGGGATTTGAAGAGAGCTCCTGGGATGCTTCACTATATGGTACAACGCTGTTCCGTGCGAAAAGTCACCTTCGGCGGTCACCCTTTTTATTGGATTTGTCACAACTGGAATCCCGCTGGGGGTGACCTTTTCCTTTCTGGTTGCGGCCACAATGGTCAATGAAGTGGCCCTGGTCTTGTTATTCGGCCTCTTTGGCTGGCAGATCGCGGCTATCTATCTCTTCACCAGGCTGCTCATCGCCATGCTTGCGGGCTGGACGATCGGACGCTTGCACCTGGAGCGCTATGTCGAGTCCTGGGTCTACGCATCGCTTTCAGAGAAACCCCTTCAGGAAGCCAGGCTCGACTGGCCTGCACGCCTGCGTATGAGATGGGATGCCGTACAAAACGTTTGTGCGGTGATTTCGGCCGACGATCTCATCACCTCTTGCTATTTCTCTGACTTCATGTTACATTTGAATCAAACAATATTGATACAAAATAATTTGGAGGAATCGTATGCAAGTGAATCATACTTCGCTTCCCGCGATTCTCAAGTTGATTGCTCATGAGGTTCGCTGGAACCTCTTACAGCTGTTAGCTGATGAGCAAACATTGTTACAACTCTCCAAACGTATTCGCTTGTTCCTGACACTCCTCCATTATCAGAAAGGGTACGATGTATGAAGTCGCGAGTTTTAGTTCTTTGTACCGGCAATTCTGCCCGTTCCCAAATGGCAGAAGGCTTGCTCCGAGCGATAGCCGGTGACGTATTGGAGGTGGAAAGTGCCGGAACGGCCCCCTCTTCGGTCAATCCATTCGCCATTCGTGCGATGGCCGAGCGCGGTATTGCGATTGCGCACCATCGCTCAAAGCATGTCAATGAGTTCCTGGGGCAACCGTTTGATGCGGTGATGACGGTCTGTGATCGGGCTGCAGAAGCGTGCCCGATCTTTCCTGGAAAGGCAGAGCGTTTCCATTGGAGCTTTCCCGACCCGGCAGCGGTACAGGGCACGGACGAAGCACGTCTGGAGGCATTTCGCCAGGTACGCGATGCGCTTGAAGCCACACTGACCACATGGGCGCGTGAGCACGGGTATCTTCTCGCACAAGAGCAGCACGTTGCGCAGTAACCAGGCATGCTTCTGGGACAAGGGAGTCTTTGGAAAAGCACTCGAGAGAAGGGAAAGAACAACACGATGACCACCACGACGGCCGCGACGAGGGTTCCCGAGTTTCTGAAACTGCTGGCCCATGAATTACGCTGGAAGATCCTGACTGCATTGGCACGGAGTGATTGTAACGTACAGGAAATATTGCAGATGCTCGGCGAACCCCAAAATGTCGTGTCCTATCATTTACGCAAGTTGCGAGAATACCATCTGGTCAAGGAACGACGAAGCGCTGCGGATGAACGCTCGCTCTACTATAGCCTGGATTTAGAAGCCGTGCACCTGCTCTATCTTGCCACCGGGAACGTGCTGCATCCGGCGCTGGGAAGCGCCCACGTGCCTCCTGACGTGCAACAGTGGCCGACCCCGGAGAAACCGCTGCGGGTCCTGTTCCTGTGTACCCATAATAGTGCCCGTTCGCTGCTCGCCGAAGCTTTACTGCGTCAGATGAGTCATGGATACCTGGACATAGAGAGTGCTGGGACGCAGCCGACGGGGGTTCATCCTTTGACGCTCCAGGTGTTAGCGGAACGGGGCATTAATGGCAGCGAACTCCGTTCCAAACATCTGGATACCTTGCGTGAGCAGACGTTTGACTATGTCATCACCGTCTGTGATCGTGTGCGCGAGGTCTGTCCAACCTGGCCTGTAGAAACAGAATGTATCCATTGGAGTTTTCCGGATCCCGT
Source organism: Ktedonobacteraceae bacterium (assembly GCA_035493895.1). Lineage (GTDB taxonomy): Bacteria > Chloroflexota > Ktedonobacteria > Ktedonobacterales > Ktedonobacteraceae > DATJHM01. The sequence goes on along the minus strand of DATJHM010000038.1, from coordinate 33,778 downwards.
CGCGGGAGAGGGATCAGACAAGGAGCGCTATGCTGCATTCGCGCAAACCGCGCTCCAGTTGACGACACGCATTCGCTATTTTCTTGCGTCGATCGAGCAAAAGACAAGAAGGAGTGCATAAAAGCTGAACAGCGTGGGAAGAGGCATCCATCACCGTTGGGCATATGAGCGGTGCGCATTTTAATCCGGCCGTGACTCTTGCCTTTTTCTTCGCCGTCCTGAAAAACTCTCGACTGAAGAATAAGAAATATTTGCTCAGCTTCGGTCTCTGCACTCCGAGGTGGAGCAGGCGTAAGAATTAGTCCGGCAGTTCACTCACATGCTGCGAACACGTACCGGAGAAAGGCCTGACAACTGGCTTTCATCCGTCCGAGACGTTGTTCTCTCCCCCCTTTTTCAGGATCTTCAGGAATATCGTATCCATAGAGAGCAAACGAGCGGAAGATCCTCATGCGCTCTTGTACCACCAAAACAAAAAGCTTCTAGCAATAGGCTTTACGGGCCTGATGCGAGAAGCTATTAGACGTTTCCAATTGAACCTGTGTCAGGCTCATGCACTGCTCCAATCTTTCCAAAGTTTTTCTTTGGATAACAGTTACAAACTCTATCTGGATTTAGCATAGCATCTGCGTTACAGTAAATACATAGGAATTGGAAATGGAGTGCTTGAATTATTTTCGCAAATTTTCATAAGGAATAGTTCAATATGTCACCATCGCTCAACCTTTGAGGAAAAGGAGCTTGTATCCCTTTGGGAAAACGCACGATTTTAGAAAAATAAATGGAGGTGTGGTCAGCATTCGCTATGCTGACCCTGGATAGGAAAAACAGTATGACCATACATTCTCGAACGTCGCAGTTCATTGTCCATCAAGAACAGCCATTCAATGCTGAACCACAGGGGACCCTTTTGCGTGGTTCGTTTCTTACCCCACAGGAGCATTTCTTTGTACGCACCCACGGTTCTATTCCCACAGTCGACCCGGCGAGCTACCGCCTTCGTATCACGGGTATGGTTCAGCGCGATCTCGAAATATCGTTAGACGAACTCCGCTCACTGGCTCCTGCACACACCATTACGGCAACCTTACAGTGTGCAGGGAATCGACGAGACGAATTGATCGCAGTACAACCTCTTCCTGGACAGGTTCCCTGGAGATCCGGGGCCATTAGCACGGCAATATGGCGAGGGATTCCTTTACGAGCAGTCCTCAAAGCGGTCGGTGTCCAGGCAGGTGCACAGCATGTTGCTTTTACGAGTCTGGATGAGACGCAATTTGAGGGAGAACAGGTCAGTTTTGGGGCCTCCATCGCCCTGGAAAAGGCGCTCTCTGCCGACGTGCTTTTAGCCTATGAGATGAACGGTGAACCCCTCACGCCAGAGCATGGGTTTCCTCTGCGCGTCGTCGTGCCTGGCTATATCGGTGCCAGAAGTGTCAAATGGTTGCACGAAATCATCCTTCAGGACCATGTGTCGACCAATCCTTACCAGGCTCGCGATTATAAGACCTTTCCCCCAGAGATTACGGCAGCAACAGTTGATTGGAGTCGAGGGAAGATGTTGGAAGAGCTGGCACTGAGCGCGGTGATCATCACGCCCAAAGAAGGAGAAGCACGAGCAACGGGACCAACGCGGGTCCAGGGTTTTGCCATTGCCAGTCCAGAAACTCCGGTTGAACAGGTTGAGCTCTCTGTTGATGGCGGAGCAACGTGGACGACGGCGGATATCGTCAGGAGAGCAGATCCTTATGCCTGGTGCTTTTGGGAGGCGACGTTAGATCTTGCTCCTGGTGATTGCCAGATCATCGTCCGAGCGTGGGACACCGCGAAACAGACGCAGCCAGAGGATGTGAGGCAGGTCTGGAATTTCAAAGGGTACATGAACACAGCCTGGCATAGCGTAACTATCCATCTATCCTAGAAATTGACGTTGAGACCAACGAGAGGATGTACGAAAAGGCTTCCATAAGAGCTCTTATAGCTTCTTTGGAAGCCTTTTTGTTTCTCAATCATATTCGTCCTCTTCTCTATGTGCCTCCTGATCTGATTGCTAGCAGAGGAGAGATACTGAGATATCCGTGTGAGTCAAGCAGAGACTAACTTGTAATCTGAATGTAACCAACTGTGTGATCCCTGCATCAAAATAAGTAGAACTGAGAGCGTACCCTCTCAGTTCTGTGGTCACTCACCATCACGAGTACCGCAAAGAAGAGAGAAGATCACGTTTATTATGACCGCTAAATTCAGGAATGGGAGCAACGAACCTATGGAAGCAAGCAGTAAATCACCTGGACGTACCATTGAAGTCAGTGATGTGGAAGAACTGCTTAATCGTGGCAATGCGGCGAAAATTATCGATGTGCGCACACCAGCAGAATACCAGGCAATGCATATCCCTGGAAGCTATAATGTGCCCCTGGATCAGCTACCGGAACACCGCACAGAGTTGGCAAAGACCCTTCAGGTACCGGTGATTCTGGTCTGTCGCAGTGGAGCACGTGCGGAGCAAGCGGCAAAGGTATTTGACGCAACCAGTTTAGCACAATTTCATGTGCTGCGTGGTGGAATTCGTGCCTGGGAGCAGGCGCAGAAGCCGCTGAATCGCGGGAAGCAGATCTGGAGTATGGAGCGGCAGGTGCGGGGTGTGGCCGGAGCCCTCGTCCTGCTGAGTGTGCTGGGTTCCCTCTTCGTTTGGAAGCCTCTGGCGCTGCTGGCTGTAGTTGTGGGTGGTGGATTGGCCTATTCAGCCCTGACGGATACCTGTGGTATGGCAATGGTACTCAGTACACTTCCTTACAATCGTACCATGAACTGTGATGTACGCGACGTTGTGAAGCTGCTAGGCACCTCAGAATAATGCGAGAATGCAACTTTAAGCGGAGAGGAGAAAGAGATGCTGCTACGTCCATTTTATGATGAGTCCTTGGCTCAGGCGAGCTATATTATTGGATGTCAGGCGACAGGTGAGGCGCTGGTCATTGATCCGAATCGTTTTCTTGACCAATATATTGAACTGGCGAAGCGCAAAGATCTGCGCATTACGGCAGTGACCGAGACGCATATCCATGCGGATTTTGTATCGGGATCACGAGAGTTGGCGCAGAGAACGGGTGCGCAACTCTATCTCTCGGATATGGGGCCAGCTGCGTGGAAATACGCTTATGCATCAGAAGCAGGGGCAATCCTGCTCAAGGATAAAGATACCTTTATGGTGGGGAATATTCAGGTTCAGGCGTTGCATACGCCGGGACATACACCAGAACATGTGTCCTTTCTGATTACGGACACGGCGGCGGCCGATGAACCGATCGGCCTGTTTACCGGTGACTTTCTGTTTGTGGGAGATGTTGGACGCCCTGATCTGTTAGAGCGTGCAGCTGGTGTGCTGGGGACGATGGAGCTGGGTGCGCGTCAGCTGTTCCATTCGATTCAGCAGGCGCGTGCACTGCCAGACTATCTGCAAATCTGGCCGGGTCATGGGGCTGGGAGTGCCTGTGGACGTGCTCTAGGGGCGATCCCACAGACGACAATTGGGTATGAGCGGCGCTTTAACTGGGCATTTGCGATGCAGGATGAGGACGCGTTCGTACAGGCGGTCCTGGAGGGACAGCCGGAGCCCCCGGTCTACTTTGCACAGATGAAGCGGATCAATAAGGTTGGCCCGGCCTTGCTCGGTGAGCAGTCGACGCCGCCATTGGAGACGATCGAGCAGTTGCAAACACAGCTTGCTAATCATGTCAGGGTGATCGATACTCGTGCGGCAAATGCGTATGCAGCAGGGCATATTCCTGGTACGGTGAATATTCCACTGGATGATTCATTTCTCACCTGGGCTGGTTGGTTGCTTCCATACGATCGTCCATTCATCCTGATCATGGGTCGAGAGGAAGCAAGCAGTGTGCAACGAGAACTGAGCCTGATTGGACTGGAACATATAGGGGGATATCTTCCTGTGGCGGTGATCCGACAGTGGGAAGAGGCAGGGTTGCCACTTGAGCGCTTGTCCAATGCGGATGCTGTCTCAGTGAGTCGACGCATTGAGCAGGAGAACCTGCCAGTGCTTGATGTCCGTGGCGCAAGTGAATACGCGGCGGGACATCTGGAAGGCGCGCTCAATATTCCGCTAGGATATCTGGAACAGCGGTTGCAGGAAGTCCCTCATGAGCAGGAGATCGTCGTGCACTGTCAGCGTGGCGCTCGATCGGCGATTGCAGCCAGCATCCTGGCGGCGCATGGTTTTCACCAGCACATTGATATGACCGATGGCTTTGCGGCCTGGGAGAAAGCAAGGCTACCAATCGCAAAAGAGCCCATGATAGCAGGACATCGCTAGCATTTTCCACCCTGAGAAAGGCGAACGAGAGGTTCAGGGATGACCTGTGACCTCTCCGTTTGCCCGCGTGCATGAAAAAGAAGAAAAAGGGAAAAATGGACCCACTATCATTCCTGGTGATACTGGTACTCGGAGCGCTGATTGGTCTGGCGCTAGGGGCATTAGGTGGGGGCGGTTCTATTCTCACGATTCCAATCCTCGTCTATATTCTGAACATGAATACGCATACGGCAGTGACCGCTTCATTGGTGATTGTCGGGCTCAATGCGCTGTTTGGTATGGTCTTTCATTATCGTGCTGGTCATGTGCAGGTGAAGCAATCACTCTTTTTTGGCGTATATGGCCTGGTTGCCTCCTATATTGGCGCACGTCTCTCCTCGATCCTTCCTGGGCCGATATTGCTCGTGCTGTTTGGTATCGTGATGTTGGTGATTGCTCTCACCATGTTGCGCCCGAAGAGGCAGATACAAAAGGGGAAACGTCAATGGTGGTGGATGACGTTGCTTGGAGGAGCCGGTGTTGGTTTCCTGACCGGTTTTCTTGGGGTCGGTGGTGGGTTTTTAATTGTGCCAGCGCTGGTCTTCTTTTTGGGCATGACTATGCAGGATGCGGTTGGTTCTTCATTACTGGTTATTGCGATCAATAGTACATCAGGCTTGCTGGGGCATCTCAATAGCGGACCGCTTCCCTGGCGGGAAATCATCATCTTCTCCGTGGCAGGCGTGGCTGGATTATTCGCAGGAACGAGTATCACAAAAAAGATTCCCGCGCAGCGTTTGAGCCAGCGGTTTGCTGTCTTTGTCCTGGTACTGGCCGTCGTGGTACTGAGTTTGAACATTTTTGCAGCATTGCATTACTTTACATGATAGAAGAGAATTATCCATTTGGATGTCGTTGGGAAGAAAAGGCTCTACCTCTCTGGTTTCTATAGTGAGAAGCGTTCTCATTTCAGCGTGATCAACAAACAGTGCATAACTCACAAGCGAGAGAGGGAATGATGAAACATGGAAAGTCCTCTGGATATCCATCTGAGCATCTACCAGAACGAGAGAGAACTTCTAGAAGCCTTATGGCGAGACGAGCAGACCGCTTGTACCTGCCTGTTCAAACGTTTCTCCCAACCCCTTTATAGTCTGGCCTATCGATTGATGAAGGATCGAGACGAGGCGGATGATGTGCTTCAGGAGAGCTTTATCCAGGCGTGCCGCCATATCAAAGGTTTTGAAGGCAAAAGCAGCCTGGGTACCTGGCTGCATCGTATTACCTACAATGCCGCGCATATGCGCCTGCGACATAGAGAACTACCAACAGTGAAGATCAGTACGCAAACGGACGAAGAGGGGTCCGCGTTCTGGAGCACACTTATGGACGAGACAGCGACACCCGATCAGGCCTGGTTGATAACCGAGCAGTACGAAGCCGTCAATCAGGCGCTCACATTCCTCCCCGGCACGCTGCGCTCCGCTCTGGTTTTACGCGTGATCGAAGGGCTGAGTACCAAAGAAGCCGCTGCACAGTTGGGAATCGAAGAAACCGCGCTGAAGGTACGCTTGCATCGCGCACGTCAAGAACTCCGCACGCGCCTGGCGAACGATGAAGAGAGCGAAGCTCGCAGGTAGGATTCCCTTTTTTTCCCTGATCAGTACGATGCCAGCAACGTTACGCGTCTGGAGATCCTTTTTCGCTCCGGAGTAACATACCCGGCGAGCGCCGATGACTACCTGACCAGGCCCTTTAACCCGCATGAGGTGGTGGCACGGGTACGCGCAATCTTGCGCCGTGTCAGCGGCAATGTACATCCTGCACATCTGTTGCAGGTAGGTGAACTCCACCTCGATGTAGACCCGCATACGCTGAGTTTGGCCGGGGAACCTGTCGAGGTGACGCCGACGGAATTCGTGTTGCTCAAGACGTTGATGGAGCATCCTAACCATGCCTTCACGCGTGGAGAATTACTGGAAAAAGCGCTTGGCTACTCCTATGAAGGGATGGATCGAACCCTCGATAGTCATATCAAAAACGTGCGCAAGAAAATCGAAGCCGATGCCAGCCATCCATGCTACCTGGAAACCGTGTTTGGCGTCGGCTATCGTATGCGCGGCGAAAGAGAGTTGCAACCATGAAGCGGTTGTGGGTGCGCTTCACACTTGCTTTTGTCATCGTGACGTTTGCCAGTGTCTTCTCGGTCGCCGTGCTGGCCGATATCAGCGCCGGTCAGGCATTTCGCCACTATGTCGAGCGGCAGGACATGGTGGTACAAAGTGGCTTGCTCGACGACCTTGCGCGCTTCTACCAGCACTTGGGGAATTGGAATGGGGTTGAGCATGTTTTTGCAAGCAGGCAGAGTGGAAGTGGGCATGGACAACAGCGTGGGCGTCCCAGGTTGCTCCTTGTGGATAGTGGTGGCACCATTGTCTACGATGAGCGCGATGGGCGCGTTGGAGAGACCCTTACCGCAGACGAGCAGACGAATAGATTGCCGATTGAGGTCCAGGGCAAGATGGTTGGCGCTCTTGTCCTGGTTGCACCAGCAGATGGGAATATGTCGCCAGGGGTACAACAATTTCTTGATCAGTTGCGCAATATGCTCCTCATCGTTGCGCTGGTTGTCGGCTTCCTGAGTATAGTATTGGGCTTCATTATGAGTCGTGCACTAACCGCACCGCTCTCGAATCTTGCGCAGGCAGCACATGCTTTTGCCACACGCGATTGGAAGCGTCGCGTCACCGTGGGCGGCACGGACGAGGTGGCTGAGGTGGGACGTGCCTTTAACGATATGGCCTCTGAACTTGAGCATACTGAGATGGTGAGACGCAATCTGGTTGCTGACATTGCCCATGAACTGCGCACGCCTCTTGCCGTCATGCAGGGGAATCTCCAGGCCATGCTGGATGAGGTCTATCCGTTGGAGCGTAGCGAGATTGCCATCTTGTATGATGAAACGCGTCTCCTTACCCGTCTGGTTGACGATCTGCGCGAACTCTCGCTTGCGGATGCAGGGCAGCTTCCTTTGAAGATACAAGTTCTTGTAGGTTTTGTCGCCGCCATCCGGGTTGATGACGCTCTTCTTTGTGCTGGTTGGACTGGAAATCAAGCGGGAAGTGCTGGTGGGAGAGCTTGCCCATCCGCGCCAGGCGCTCTTTCCTCTTGTCGCAGCCTGTGGAGGTGCGGTGTTTCCTGCCCTCATCTATATGGCCTGTACCTGGGGAACTCCTGCATTCTCCGGGTGGGGGATTCCCATGGCTACTGATATTGCGTTTGCGCTCGGGGTACTGGCTCTGCTGGGAAAAGGTCTTCCTCCCTCGCTTATAGTGTTCCTGGCTGCATTGGCTATCGTTTGGGAGCAAACAAACCTTCCTGCAAACTTTTCCAGACCAGAGCGGGACGGCACTCTGAAAAGATAATGTAATCCCCCTGTGATGCCGCAAGCCTTTGCTGTGATTGTGTGGAGAGATTGTGCTTGTATAGTGCTTCATAGTACACGAATATGCGAATGGATGCATGTAGGAGAACTGCAAACAGGCCAAAGAGATTGGAGACGCAAAGATCGATGCGTGTGGCATGATGATGGCGTGATTTGGCCGAAAAGAGGAAGAGAAGGAGTTGCTACTGATGCCAGAACTGAATGTCACCATTGATAAAGAGATCGATGCTCGCGGCAGTTTTTGCCCCGGCCCACTCATGGAGCTGATCCGTGGCATGAGAGCCCTGCCCGTTGGCGGAGTGCTGGCGGTCCTGTCCAGCGATCCGGGCTCAGCCAAAGATATTCCTGCCTGGATACAAAAAGCGAGACATGAATATCTGGGAGCATTTTCCGAACAGGGCTATACACGCTTTGTCGCGCGCAAAACCCATTAGAGACGAAGGAGGTGGCGCTATGCCCCAACATGTTGTGATTGTTGGCGGTGGCGTCGGAGGAACGATTGTTGCCAATCTGCTTGCCCGTGCCCTGCATTCGTCTGAGGCGGAAATTACCCTGATTGATAGCACCGGAAAACATGTGTATATGCCCGGCTGGCTGTATTTGCCCTTTAATCAGATCGAGGCAGAGAGCGAGCAACTGGTTCGCGCCGAGCGTGGCTTACTGAATTCCCATGTCCATCTGGTCACAGGAGACGTACAGCGTATCGATGCTCGTAACCATGAACTCCACATGCGCCCTCCTCAGGAGCAGCACGAAAGCGGTGGCAGCGGAGGAGCGAGCGAAGCAGTGTATCCCTATGATTACCTGGTGTTAGCGACTGGAGCGCGTCTGGTTCCCTCAGACCTGCCGGGATTGGTCGAAGGCGAAGGGAAGTGGCACCACTTTTATAGTGCCGAGGGAGCGTTGCGTTTGCGCGAGGCATTACAGGCGTTCCATGGGGGACGGATCGTGATCACCGTGGGAGGTATTCCTTATCGCTGCCCACCGGCACCGCTGGAGTTTACTTTTCTGCTGGACGAGTGGCTGCACAAGCAGAGCCTGCGCAATCGTACCGAACTCCACTATCTCTATCCGCTCCCACGGGTGTTTCCTATCGAGAGTGTGGCAGAGGTCGCGGCTCCCCTGTTAGAGGAGCGGCATATACTTTCGACCGTCTTCTTTAATGCCGAATCCGTTGATACCGAGCGCAAGGTCATCTCATCGTTGGAAGGTGAAGAGATCCCCTATGATCTGCTGGTGCTCATCCCGCCGCATCGTGGAGCCAGCGTGATCGAGGAGTCGGGATTGGGCGATGAACAAGGCTGGGTCCAGACGGATCGAGCTACCCTGGAAGTGAAAGGGCAGCCGGGCATCTATGCGCTGGGTGATGCGACAGACCTGCCCGTTTCCAAGAGCGGCTCGGCCGCACACTTTGAGGCGAAAGTGCTGGCGCATCGCCTGATTGCTGAGATCCGGGGTGAAGCAGCTGGCCATGGAGAGACGACCTATAATGGTGAGGTCATGTGCTTCCTGGAAACTGGACAGAATCGGGCAACACAGCTCGTCTTTAACTATGAACATCCGCCTCGTCCTCCACGGCCCAGCCTCTATTATCATATGGAGAAGCAGCTCTTCAACTGGGCCTACTGGCATCTGGTGCCACCTGGGTTGGTCTGAGTCAGAGCTTCTGTTCCCGTTCTGAGGGAGCAGGCTATCAATGGCGATAGCGCGCTCCCTCAGAACGGGTGGCAGGCTTTCCTCCGATTGGTACGCGGCTAACCGTGCGTGTTTCGTGAGCACACGAACGATATGGCGACGACGGGTTTTCTTTTTAGTCCTGTCGTCGCCATATCGTTCGTGTGCTCTCATGCTTTTCCTGAATCACAGCCCGTTTCAGGGCGTGTATTCGGAGATGAGTTGTGTGGCCAGATGACCCTGTGCGGCGAGCCGCTGGAGTAACACGGTTCGTGTGATGTGGCATGCCTCCAGGATGCGCGGGTCTGCCACGGAATAATGGATCTCGGTCCCGTTGCGTTCAGCGTGCAGGATACCTTGTTGTCGCATCACTGCGAGATGCTGGCTGATTTTGGCCTGACGTTGACCGGTCGCTCTGGTCAGATCTTTGACCGCTCGCGGACCTTCGCTCAGCAAGGCGAGTAGCTCGAGACGTGTAGGATCAGCCAGCACATGGCATAGTTCTGCCTGGAGTTGATACAGACGTCGTTCGAGTCCTTGTTTCATGTCACTCCCTCGTTTCTTATCAATATGCAAACAACTCAATGCGTGCATGGAACTCACATTTCATGGGAACGATGTCAGGGCGAGAGGGAGCTTACTCCCCTGGCTATTTGTGTATTCTCCAGACTGATGTATCACCTGTCTCGTGGATCGCCTGGTCCGGGGTAGCTAGATGAAGAGCGTGATTTTACCCTCTTTAGCACGCTCCACAAAAGAAGCAACGCCCGTGACTTCATCCACGATCGGTTCCAGATCTTCCTGCTTGCGGCCAAACAACTCCATCATCATGCTGCATGCGTAGATTTTCACATTCCCGACCTCTTTGGCATTTTTGAAGTTCTCCATCCAGGACGGGACTTGCTTTACCATCATCTGCTCCATCATGATGGGACCGTACTCTTCAAAGTCTTTACTGATCTTCCTATTGGTTTTGTAGTCTTCTTTGCGGAATGCTTCCAGGCCCCAGGTGGTGAGGAAGACCTCGACGTCCATCCCCATCGCTGCCCCGCCCGTGGCCAGGATGGAGGCGGCCATCAATTTATCCACCGTTCCCGAAAAGACAATAATCGACATCCGGTCTTCCATGACTGTACTGCCTTTCAAAACGTGGTAAAACGTGTTCACCACAGTTCCAATTGCTCCTTTGTAGCGAAATGATCCTGTATATTCATCACGTGATTACGCCGTGCTTTACTGCCAGCAATGAAATACGCTTCTCAGTCCAGAGGCGCGGCAATTGCCAGCGTCTCCGCATCCTCAACGAGATGATAGGTATGGGTCAGATGGGCAACCCTGCCGAGCATTGCACCTGCGCCACAGTACCGACTTTCGGAAAGTTGGATTGCTCGCCTGACCGCTTCTGGTTGGATATGGTGCCCGGTGATGATATGATGCACCGTGATCTCCACAAAAACCAGCGGGTGATCTTCCGCACGCACACCCGTCACCTGCACCTCGTAGGCGCTCACCAGCTGGCGCTTTTTGCGTAAAATGGAGATGACATCCATTCCGGTACAGCCTGCCAGGCCGACCAGCAGCAATTCCATGGGACGAAAGCCCGTGTCCTGGCCGCCACCATGTTCTGCCGCATCAAGCGTCACTTGATGTCCCGAACCAGACCGAGCTTCAAAGCGCATGCCGGTCTCAAGGGTGGCGCATGCCGTCATTGTTTCAGCCATGGGGAGAATGTCCTTTCATTCATATATGTGAATATTTTATGTTCCAGGAGAGACTATACCGCCGATACCCCACGGAGAGGTCACAGGAAGAGCGAAGAATATCACAGCGCGATTACAACTTCGTTTTGCTCGTATTGAACTCGTGTCAGGCTCATACACCGCTCCACTCTATCCAAAGAAAAACTTTGGATAACGATCACAAAATATACCTGGACTTATCATCGTATGTGGGTTAAAGTGAATACTAGGAATTGGAAATGGAGTGCTTGAATTAATTTAGCGAGTTTTTCATAAGGCATGGTTCAACGTGAGTTTGAACCGGGACAATACATGACGAAAAAGTGGATAAAAAAACCGAGAGAGATGGTCAATGTCTGAAACGACAAGAGCCATGCTCAGGATGGAAATATGATCCCTTATGAAGGAGAATGAAAAATGCAACAAGAAACTATGCATCTGACAGGAGAAGCGGAAAATCAGCAAGAGCAAGAGTGTATGCACGAGCAGATCGAAGGCGAACTGAGCGATGCGGAACTTGCGCAAATCAAGGGTACTGCGGGTACTCCTTATAACCTGTACGGTATGGGTACCCCTTATAACCAGTACTTTGAACGCTTTGGACACTGAACAGTCTAAGCATGAAAGGGGTGATCTGGATGATCACCCCTTTCATCGTATTACGGCCACGTTGCCTCAAGTAGGCATGCTAGGCAGGTGTATCTGCTGGAATCTCGGGCAACAGGAAATAGCCATAACTCAGTACACAGTAGATATAGATGCCTGTCCCACGCAACTTACCTCGAATCCTTTCGACGTGCTTGTCCATCATCGTGCGCACTTTCCCATCTAACTCACGATTGTAGATGAGATGCGCCAGAGCCATGTAAGAAACGGGGTGACCATGCCTCAAAGAAGATACTATACAGTACTCCATTGCCGTAAATAAAACAGTCGTGTGCGCAACCTTTAATGCATGGTGCTTGTCATCCCAGATTATGTTATTGGAATACTTGGATGTTAAGTCAGGCTCATAAGATCTTAAATGCATATGCAAATCTTCTACTTTCTCAATGGGTGCCATAAATATCAAATGTAGAAAATATAGCCTTGTACGTACAGGTATTGATGTATCGCTACTGCTTTTTATCCATCTGTTAAAGATATTACGCAAGTATATCTATAATGTGAAGCTAGCAGGACTATAATCCTATGCGCCATCCCGAGCTTTGAAAAAGTGCATCAAATTGGGGGGCACGGGGCAGCGCATCCTTTTCGGATGTTGAGAAAATCCGGGATGGCGCATAGGAATTTTGTCCCTACATTCCCCTATATAATCGTGTAGACCTCTATCATACTGAAGAACAAAGGGTGTTATTCAGTATGATAGAGGGAGGAATAGCCGCACATAGAGAAAAAATAAAACAAGAAATACAGGGAATAAGCACATAAAATGTACAATTTAGCTCACCTACAGTCAAAAGGAGCGCTGTATTTTTTGCTGTGCGAATTGTTTATTTGTTATTGATAAGGATGTTGGCGCGTAGTAGCGACGAAACAGAGCCTCGGTGGATCTAGAAAGGATTTTTATATTTTATGGATGCATCCGTTGATCCCAATCTGGGGTGTATGGTTCGGGGATATCGTCTGGAGAAGGTACTTGAGAAAGGGAAACTGACAACGCTCTATCGTGCAAGTACAGAAGAACTCTGGCTCCCTCCAGCGTTGAACATTATGCTTCTCGATATTCCTACAGCTCTATCAGCAGCGGCCAGAGTGCAGCTTACAGAACGCTTTATGCGTGAAGCGAGACGCCTGATCACTTTGCGCCATCCTTCGCTGCTCCCCTTCTTTGGCTACGGTGAAGAAGCCGGGCGGCTCTACCTGCTTTTTCCTCCCTATACCGTGAATACCACACTTGCCAGGCGTCTGCAAAGGCAGAGGAACTGGAGTCCATCTGAAGCCTTTGCCGTCCTTGCCCCTCTTTGTAGCGCATTTGACTATATCCATCACCAGGGATTGACTTACCAGTTCTTTTCGCCTGCCAATATTTTGCTGCAAGAAAATGCCGCTTCCCAGATTACCGGGCTGCGCATCCCTCAGATGCTGCTCATGCAAGGGCTGGACGAGGAGATGAATAGCAAGGCAACGAACAGGCATCTCAAGAATGTTGCAGAGGACTATGTGGGGGTTCCGTCGTACCTGGCTCCTGAAGTGGTGAGAGGTGAGCCTGTGGACACCCGTTCAGATATTTACTCATTGGGCATTATTCTTTTTGAACTCCTGAGCGGCCAGACACCTTTTACCGGGGCAACGTATATTGATATTGCCAGGAAGCATATACGCGAACCTTTACCTTCGCTACATGCGATTGCCCCCAATATTCCAGTTGCCCTGGAACTGGTGGTCAATCGGGCGCTGCACCGCAATCCCGATCATCGTTTTGCCACTGTGGGCGGATTGATCGTTGCGCTCTCTCACGTAATTGATGAACGATTGCATATGCCTGCTTTTCTCTCCAACAAACAAACCATTGGCGAAAAGCAAACGCCTGCATCTATTCATGAACATCACTACGTAGAGTCTTCATTACGTCAGGCAGAAGCGGAGCGTACAAGTGGAGACGGCATCGATACCGACATCGACATTGCTGTTTCCCATACACCTCCCATATCTCCAACGTCGCTCACGTCTTCTCGTATAGACGAGGTTGCCAGTGCAGGTGCTGCGATGCATGATACGGACGCACTACCACTGGCAAGGTTTGTCACGCATAATACTATGGATAAAATGGCTGAACATATCCAACAACTCAGGGAACGTATTCAAGGAGAAAATCGTAAATGGTAAAACATGATGGATTAGAAACCAAAAATTCTCCGCGGAAAGGAGGAGAATATTATCTTCTACATCCGCTCCTTGCTCCTGCTATACCTACTGTTGCTGTCGTGCTCATCGGAGCTTATGCCCTGGAGTGGGTAGAACAACAGTATGTCATCCTTTGCATTGTTGTTTTCCTGCTCCTTGCCCTGGGTACGTTTGTGGGAGAGCGCAGGATAATGAAGTTGATGCAAACTGCGCGGAATAGGGATTACATAGCATTGACGATCGTTTGTCGTGAATTTGCTGCCGGGAATTGGGAACTGAAGGCCCCTGACCTGGGCCAAAGTGAGCTGTCGAAGCTTGCGAATGCGATTAACCTTCTGTTGGAGCAACAACGGCAACTCATGCAGCTTGCTAACTCCAGCCCGCCACCCCCTCCACCCCCTCCTCAACCTCAATTTAATGAGGAGGCTCAGCGCCTCAGACAACAATTGATGCAGGTCATTAGTGGCCTCTCGCCGGTGACTAATGGTGATTTACGTGTAAAAATAGCTGTATCAGAAGATGCGGAGGGGCTGGTGGGGGCTCTTGCGGATGCTTGTAACGCGTTTATCGAAGAGCTGTCTCGCTTTGTGAAATGGACTCGTTATGCGGCTCAGGTGGTGCAAACAACCTCGCAAGGGATATCGGACCGCTCCGTGGAAATGGCAAAAAATACTGAAAATCAGATGCATCGTCTCTCACAAACAACGAGTAATATCGAAGAAATCGTCTCTTTTATGCAACATTTGAGCAATACGTTACATTTAAGCTTTGATATATCACAAGAATTACAACGCAATATGCAAGAAAAAATGCAGGATGCGGAACTGATAACCGATACCTCCCTGGTGCAGCTGCTCAATGAAATGCAAAGGCAGACAGGGTTACTGGAAAGTGTGCTTGATTCGGCAAACGAAACATCGGATCGCGCGGAATCCTTAATTGGTGACCTTTATACGGTAGCCGAACAACTCTATCAGTCAAGTGTTGGTGTGTTGAAGACGGTAGAACGCCTCAGCGAATTAGGGGCCCTGTCCCAGCGCTGGCATAGGGCGGCCAATGCATTTACGATAGAGGAGGATGAAGAACCCATGAAAGAACCCTGGTTGCTCTAAATCTGGATCGTTCCCTTTTCTGGAGACAACAAAGTACGCCCCAACCACAAATACTCCAGCGTAGTGGTCTGCCAAACTTCATTCGAACCGCCCACCCGGGCTCCCAGACCACTACATGGATCGATTTTTCCTATTTGAAGAGTATGGTGGTTCATCCGCTACCTCCAGATCATCGAGAATAGCGTCGGCCTCTTCTCTTTCGGTGGCATTGTATGCTTCGATCTCCATGAGTTCTAATTCTTCGCGCTGCTCATCTGATAATCCTTCCCAGGACTCAAGCAGTTCTAACAGATTCGGTGACGTGGTTTCTTCCTCCATGTGCTCAATATCTTCCGCGTTACTCCATTGCCCGCTCCGCTCGCGATAGGCTACCAGACGACGTGTGGCTTCACGGTTGTCGTGGCCGGGACGTTCTCGTCGTACTCGATATCTGGTACCCTCGTTTCCCTCCTCCTCCGCCAACGGCGATGTGGGATCTTTCGTTGAGAGTGCCAGTGGCGGTACAGGCGCGGCGGGAGGGAGGACCTCTGGCACCTGTGGAAGATGTGCGTCTGGCTGGGGTACCATGCGAATACTGCGCAACATGGCATCGCTCAGTTGTTTATCTACTTCAGCAATCGGGCGTGTATAACGAATGCGGCAGTGCGTGCGTACGCTTTCAGCCAGCACGGCGTTGACGGTAGAGGGCGCATTGAGTTTCAATGAGAAGGTTGGCTGCCGTCTCCCGGCCGCAAGGACCGAAACATAGCAGGTGCTGATATCAAGATGGAGGATATCTTCCTGGTCTACTCCTAGCTCTTTCGAGATAAGATGGGCATCTTGCGCAGACATATTAAAGGCCACAAACTGCCTGACATTGGCTTGTAGGGTTGGCCACAAAAGCGGGTTGACTTTTTGCAAATACTCGAATGACTGCGTGCCAAGAAAGAAGGTTGCCCCGTATTTATGGAGCTCAGATAGGGTCCGATAATCCGCGCCCGCGACGCGCTGGAACTCATCGATGATGATAGGAAGACGTGCCGTACCTATGTATTGCTGCCGTTCTTGCGCTTCCAGCGTATTTTGAATCAGGCTGAGTAAGGTGGCACCAACCATAGAGGCAACCTCATTGCCCACAATACCTCTGGCAAGCTTGAACAATATGATCTTGCGTTGCTCTATCATGCGCGGTATGTTGAGCGTCGATACGCTCTGCCCGAGGATGCGCCGGGCAATGAGGCTTTCAAATTTTGCCACTTTGGTTGCAATGGGGTTGATCACATCACGCTGCTGTATAGAGGATAGTGGCTCGTAGTATTCGTGCCACCAGCGATGCAGGTAGTCGTCCGATATTTCCTGTAAGAGCGTGTGGCAGAAGTCCGTATTGGTGAGCAGGGGTAAGATGTCTAGCAGCGTGTATTGTAAACCGGGCCCGTGCTCAGGATCCTGGGCGATCAGAATTTTGTTGGCTTCGAACAGGGTACGCAAACTCATCTCGAATGCATTTTCCATTTTTGCATTCCAGCTGGTCATCCAGATTTGCGCCAGCATTTTGAGCAGGTCAGTGATGAATTTATCGCGCCCATGTCCAGGGGTAACATCCAGGGGATTGAGACCTACCGAGTATTGCGAATCGGCAAGATCAATAAAAACGACATCTTCGGCCCGCTCAACGGGTACCAGCTTTAAAACTTGCTCACAAAGATCGCCAAAGGGATCAATCAATACCAACCCCCCTAGCTGCATGGCTTCCTGTGCAATATATTGGATAAATGTACTTTTGCCCTCGCCAGCTTTTCCGCCAAAGAGCGTATGGAAGGTAAAAAACTCAGGTGTCAGGGCAAAAGGCAGGCGATAACCGGCATGCTCTGAGTATCCAATGGCTGGTCGCCCCTGGCATTGATACGTCACTGCCGGGGGAATCAAGAGGGTGCGCGCCCGGCGATGTTCGACCAGGGCAAGTTCTGGCAAGGCTTGAGGCGGCGGCATATGCCAGAGGGTCGCCAGGGCATCTACGCTGATCATATGGCGCGATTTGCGCAATCCTTTTGCCCATCCTGCATCGCCTCGTGGACTGACGGTGAGCAGATGGACTGCTGACTGGGCGGAGATCTCTTTGGGGACAAAAAAAGCGCCGTTGGCCATATGAAATTGTCGATAGGCTGCAACCATACGCAACATGAGTTCTTTGCGTATTTTGTTCTGCGTTTTTGTATCTTCCTTGTGCTGCGTTACGGCTTGTGTGCTCCAGTTCGTCTTTGGCCCGATCACATAGAGACGTAAGCTGGTACGGTATGCTATGCGTGAAATTTTCTGGGAGACAACTCGAGGATCGTACATCGTACGCTGCATGAAAAATTTATTGTGGACGATAACATAGGCCAGAATAAGCAGGACTTCCAGAAGGACGATACCCCCCACATACAGGATAAGCTGGTTGAGTTGCGCAGACGGTATCTGCGTGCCTTTCCCTGTGAGTATTTTTGTAATTGCTTCTATTACCCCTTTGGGGATATACGTGCGCACAAGGAAAAGGAATCCGACCAGAATACCAATATTGATAAAAACGGTATTGCTGAAGTTATTGGCAAAGAGCGCAATCATGCGTTCTCTCTCTTTTGCTCTGCGTTCTGTCTCCAGTGGATTTTCTATCGCTCGCCGCAAGTTCCAACGCGACCAATCACTGACCGCTGGTATGAGACCAAGTTGAGCGATAACACGAGTGCGCTCTGGCAGGTGTCCCATGGCAGCCAGCAGTCCGAGCAAGGGGTCTGTTCCTTCTTTCTGTGCCTCTTGCCAGGTACGGAGAGGGAGAAAGGAAGCTGTTCCTGCCACCAGTTCAACCGCGCTAATCGCCTCATCTGGATCAAGCCGGAATGCATCTTCATGTGTTTTGAGTGGGCGAATCTCGCTCTGGGGGTACTGAGCACGCAACAGCGCTTCAGCATGGTCGAGTGCAGCTTGAGAGGTTGCACGTACGATAAAGCTGCGGCGTTCGTTTGTACCGACGAGCTCTAACGCGATGGGATGTTGCTGATCGAGTACGAGGCTT
Source organism: Ktedonobacteraceae bacterium (assembly GCA_035493895.1). Taxonomy (GTDB): domain Bacteria; phylum Chloroflexota; class Ktedonobacteria; order Ktedonobacterales; family Ktedonobacteraceae; genus DATJHM01. The sequence goes on along the minus strand of DATJHM010000038.1, from coordinate 15,618 downwards.
TGCATCGTTGCTTCGAGGGCAATGGCATGCTCTGTACTCGAATGAAGCGGTGGAATAATGTGGAGCGCAAGTGTGGGCCACGGGGTCGCAAATATAGCTGGTTTTGTATCCATTAACGTGAATGACGCAGGCATGCGGGCATATTGCTCTGCTCGATGCGCTAGCTCTCCTTTCACATCATCGTATGCAACAAATTCTCTAACTGTGGCCGAAGCCGCGAATAAAGGTATCTTACCACTAAGTGTAGATGGGCGTGCCAGAGAAAGTGCCTACTCCCTGTGCATCTTTTTCTTCAGTCTTTGCCGCGAAAAGTAGGCTTTTTGTGCTTCGGCCTGCGCCAATGCTGGGGTTATACCAACCTCGTGGCGTGCAAAACTGTCCCTGCATTCCTCTGCTCGTCTCGCTCTCCTTCTGCTATCCTTGAAACACAAGCAGTCGTAGTAAAAGATTTAGGAGTATGCACTTATGCGGACTCAATTTGTGCATCTCTCTCCTGCGGAGGTGCCAGCTCTTACTGATGGATTTCGGTTGATGTTGAATGCTGACGAACGCATTGTGACTTTGCTGGGTCCTGACCGCATTCAGGCTCAATGTCGCTTTTCCAAGGGGGCGTTTCGCCTGCTGTTCCTCCTGTTGCGCGCACCACATGGAGCAAACTATGCTGAACTCCTGGCCGGTCTGCGTTGTTCAGAAGCAGTTTTTCGTCGCTTACTCAATACTACCTCTCATGAGGATGTTATTACTATCCTTGCACCACAGATTGATCGCTGGAACAGGCATCTTGAGCAGAGCGCTTTGCAAGGCAATGCTGCTCTTGAGCGCGAACTGAAAATGGTGCGCAGAGTAGCAAAAGAACATTATGGGGTGGATACTATTCTCAAGAAGCATGGTTTTGCTTTGACTGTGAAGGCCATGTATCGGAAAGGATATCTTCTCACTCCAACGTTGGTTCCCCGTGCGGTCCATTGATGCGCTCGTTTGTTTGCGGTCCTTATTGTGGGTGTGTGCGCATCGCAACGCCCAGCACATAGAGTGGAGCGGTGCACGATGGCGCGATGATCCGTAATAGGGGGATGAGACGTGTACTGTTGTGGGAACTGATGGAGTAATTGGCCATGACCTGGCCTGTTCTGAGGTTGAGTAACTGAAAAAAACCTCCTGTGTGTCCTGTGGGGCGAATATATTTCAGGGCATATTGCTGTACCACAAAGTATGGGCAACTGGTGCCACCGTTGCCATATAATTGCCACATCAGCCACTGCAACAGGTTCATCGGGCCTGCCTGTTGTCCAGCCAAGAGTAAGGCTGCAAGCTGTTTTCGTATCGCTCTGGCGGCCGCCGAAATATGTTGCTCTTGTGCGTACAGGCTGAGATGCGTAATCGGGTTGGGGAGCACCTGCGGAATAGCAGCCAGCGGCGTTTTTTGCCAGGCACACGGATGCGCTACGAGCGAGAGTATTTTCACCTCACGCGTTCCGACACGATCAAGGGCTCTCTTCACATCAGCCATACAAGCAGACGAGGTCAAAAAGTCTTCACTGAGGACCGCAAGGAGCATGTCGGCGCGATCGATAGCATCGTTGCGCGCATTGCTATCTTGCTGGGAGGGTGTACAGTTATGGTAAATGTGGATGTTGGGGATGTTGCTGATCAGCGCCTCTAACTGGTTTTGAATAGATTGCCAGATTTGCTGATCTTGTTGGGTCGTTGAGGTAAGCACATAGATGTTAATGGGGCCGATGCTGGGGGGCTGCGCTATGTTCTGCGCTCTCTGTTTCTCTGCCATGTCTGCTTTATTCTGTGTGAGTTTCTGTGCGATACGTTGCAGAATTTCGCGCACTCTTTTCATACTGGCAGGACGTTCGAACTCGTTGATTTGGACCATGCTCATAACGAGCGCTTCCAGGATGGGGATGTTGATTGAGAAGGTCTTAAATTGGAATGGCGTTTGCGATGGATCGTCTCCTGTCAGGAGCTGGTGTAACACTGCTCCAAGGCTATAGATGTCGGAGCGGGGGGAGGTTGCCTGATGATATTGTTCAGGTGGTGCGTATCCTGGCGAACCCAGGGCTATCGTGTCTTTCGCCTGACCGGGCTTAAATAAACGCGCTATACCGAAATCAACGAGATACGCCTGTCCCCGAGGCGTCAACATAATATTATCCGGCTTCAAATCCCGAAAAATGATTGGCGGCTGCTGCATATGGAGATAGTCCAGCACAGAACAGAGCTGTATCGCAATATCCAGCATAGGTATGATCGGTATGCGCTTTCCCTGCTGCTGATAGATGCTGTGGTGTTGCTCTAGCGTTGTGCCTTCGATGAAATCCATCACCAGGTAACGTCTGCTATTCTCCGCAAATTGCTGATAGATGCGCGGCAGACTGGGATGACTGAGATGGGCAAGCAGTGTCGCTTCATGGGTAAAACTGGCGATCGCTTCCCGCAGTTCTTGCTTGGAGAGTCCGTTCTGCCCCATCTCTTTTATGGCTACGACGCGTTGCTGTGCGTGGAGATCCAGTGCCTTGTAGACCGCTCCCATACCTCCCTGCCCTAGCAATTTTATTACGATATAGCGCCCATTATTGAGTAACGCCTGTGAAGGGAGGCGACCGGTAATCGTGCCGGGGGGCATTGCTGCTCCGCACCAGTTGCAGAAACGTGCATTTACTTGATTCTCTTTGCCACATGTACTGCAAGCAATCATAGTCTCTATCCTTCTAGCGCAAGCGCACTCTCACGCCGATACATTTCACGGAAGGACAGGTCGCGTGTGAACCCAAAACCTGTGCTGGGAAGGTAGCCTGGGCGCAGCTTCAAGAAAACTATATGGCATGCGAACGCCAATCATTCTGCAATGTCACACCACTATTATAAACTTTGCGTATTTGCAATCAGCCCTATCGGCTCCAGAAACTTCTTCATATTTTGCCGCTGAAAAAGCATAAAAATTTTGCTCCATTCCTTGAAACTCTTATGTACACTGTGTAATGGACTATGTTGTCCCTTTTATAGTTTTATACAGACTCATAGGTATTCGTTATCGTTGTATGGGGCAGGATCACTTTATGATTTATACCTTCAATCAGTATTATCTTACAACACATCTGACACGCAAGGCCGCCCGCGATATCTATCTTTCTTATACCGCGCATGAACCTGAGCATAAGGTTCTCCTCAAGATCTACGATGCCCAATGTTGCCATCCCGATATAGCAGCGGAGGACTTTCCCTATCATGCGCGAAAGTTCAAGCGTCTCTCTCACCCACATATTGTGCCTATCCTTGACATTGGTATAGAAGAGGGCAAGCCGTATGTCGTGAGCGAGTATTTTCCGGCGGGGTCTTTACGTCAGCAGTTGGAGCAGGTGGCCCCGGAGCACTTTCTTCTTGATACCGCGCTCGCTCTCGTTTTAGAGGTAGGTAGCGCTCTGAGTTATGCTCATAGTCAAAATATCGTCCATCAGCGGGTCAAGCCAGAAAATGTCTTTCTTAATGCGCAGGGAGAGGCAGTGCTGGCCGACTTCAGCCTGCATGAGATCATCAACGAACTCGTGCTCGAGAGTCAGCCGGATGATCGCGTGATCAGTTACATGGCCCCGGAACAACTGACGGGGAACGCCTCTCCCTCCAGTGATCAGTATGCTCTGGCCTGCCTGTTTTATGAGCTGATTACCGGCAAACTCCCTTTTACGGCCCACGATCTGTCGTATCTGTGGCAGCGCTATACTACGCCAGCCCCGATTCCACCGACGCAGTTCGTGGCGACGTTGCCAAAACCGCTTGAGAGTGTGATGCTCAAAGCCCTCTCCAAAAAGCCGGGGGATCGGTATGCCGATGTCGCGGCGTTCCTGGCGGCGCTGGAAGAAGCGGTACGGCCTGCGCCTCCACCGTTTCCATTTAAGCATATCATACCCCGTACTGACCATCAGGCGGCCGTCCGGATTCCTAAGAGGACCGTCCCACTTACGCCAGCTGCCAGGCCCACTCCCTCTCAGGCGGCTGCACGCAAGGAGTCAGAACGCGATCCATTGTCCCAGGCCCTTGGGGATACTGCGCCTGGTCGCTCTCCAGGGGGTGAGGTGCCTTCACCATATCAAGTGAACAAAGCCTCTCTAAGTCCTTTCGCAGAACCGCCTGTTGCCTCTCAGCAGGATGGGGGCGGTGTGGCTAAGCAAACTGCTCGGCGCAATCTGTCGTCCTCGTCTCCTGGCCTTTTTGAGGATGATGATATTTCCCCATCCCTGGAATGGCTCAACGATATCGTTGCTTCTTCGGCTCCCTCTAAAGCTAAAGAGGAAGACGTTGACCTCTCACAATTGCCTTTCGCAGAAGAAGAGATGGAGTTTTCACCCCTCTCCTTTGGGAAAGAAGAGGCAGAGCTTAGCAGCCAGGAGGAAGACGCCACCCGCGTGGAATTGCCCCTGGCAGAAGAAGAGGTGGAGCTTTCACAACTCTCCTTTGGGGAAGAAGAGGCGGAGCTTTCACAACTCTCCTTTGGGGAAGAAGAGGCGAAGCCTAACACTCTGGAGGAAGAAGCCGAACTCTCGCAACTGCCCTTCGTAGAGGAAGAGATCGAGTTAGCGAGGCTCCCCTCTGGCAAAGAGGAGAAGGCCAGACGCTCCCAGGGACGTGATGCAAAGGAGGAAGTTGACCTTTCACAATTGCCCCTGGCAGAGGAAGAGATGACGCTAGCGCAGTTCTCCTCTGGCAACGCAGAGGCAGGGCAATCATTCCTTGTCAGCCAGGAGGAAGAGGTCACGCTCGTACCTGAAGAGAAGAATGCGCTGGCAGGTCAGGGGGAGAAAGGCAAACGCTCTCAATTGAGCGGCAAAGAAGAGAAGGCCGAGTCTCCCAAATGGATGGGGAAAGAGGAGCCCGCGGAACGTCCCAAATGGGCGAGGAAAGAGGAAGAGGAAGAGCTACCATCATTCTCTTTTATGCAGAGAATTTCTCAGAGCCTGGATGGGGTACAGAGAAGTGCGTCGGTAAATCGATCATCACCTGGTCAGCAGGATCAGGCGAGGTATAACGACGTATCGATGGCGTCCTTTTCCTCCATCCCAACAATTCAGTCAGTCTCTGTGCAGGCCCCGCTTGCCAGCCCTCTTTCTCCTCCTGCGCCCGCCCAGGCATCGCTGCAAGCCTCAGGGCGTATTGAGACCAGGCAGTCGCCATTTGATGCAGGAAACATGCCGCTCCCCCCATCGCCTGGTTCGTTTGTACAACCACAGGCAAAGCCTGTGACGCACGATTTCGCGGTGAGCAAGCGTTCATATATCTTGCTGAGCGTTGCATTGGTCTGTATTGTGGTTACCGCTTTCTTTTCGACCTCGAACCAATCGATCATCAGTATGATGAATGTGCATGCCGCTGCTCAGGCGGCATCTCAGGCGGCATCCCACCAGAAGTTGCCTACTCCGACACCGATGCCGAAACTGACGCCAACGTCAACACCGAAACCGACGCCGACGCCGAAACCAACACCGAAGCCGACGCCGAAACCAACACCGAAGCCTGCGGCAACGCCAACGGTAGTGCCCGTGACAGCACCACCACCAGCGCCCGTGGCTACGCCGAAACCAACGCCGACGCCGAAACCAACGCCGACGCCGACGCCGACGCCGAAACCAACACCAACGCCCATACCCGCTCCAGCACCTTCTGGCACGCTGGTGACCGCGATTGATGCGGGCGGCACCGGGTCCGGCAAATTCGTGGCAGATACCGACTTTAACCAGGGCTACGCGTCCTCGGATACTTCTGCGATCAATACCAGCCACGTGTCTGAAGCCATACCCCAGGAGGTCTGGCAGACCACCCTCTGGGGCATTTCCTTCACCTATACGATTCCCAATCTCAGTCCGGGAACAAATTATACGGTTGCCCTCGATATGGACGAGTATGCTTTCCATACGACAGGCGCGCGTGTCTTCAATGTGGCAATCAATGGTACCCAGGTACTGACCAATTTCGATATCTACGCCACGGCGGGCTACAAGACGGCCATGCAGAAAAGTTTTACGGTCGCAGCGAACAGCAGTGGTCAGATCGTGATTGCCTTTACCCGGGCGGGCGCTAATTATCCCACGGTCAGTGGCATTGAAATCTGGAATCCGAGCGGCAGTGCTAGTGTGCCCACGCCGACGCCGAAGCCGACACCGACGCCAACACCGAAACCGACGCCGAAGCCGACACCGAAACCGACGCCGACACCAACACCGGTACAGAACCTCTATGCCGCTTCTACCAGTGGCACTCCGGTGTATGCCTCATCGATGAATGGCTCGGATAATGGTGGTTGGACGATAGCTGGCTCTGCGTCCCTGGGTTGTACCTATGCTGGTGGCGGCTATCAGGTTGCAACCAACGCATCAAATACCGTTGTGCCTTGCATGGCGCAGAATTTAACCGGGAGTGATTTTGCCTTTCAGGCGCAAATGACGATTACCAGTTCCGCTAGCAATGGTGGAGGTCTGATTTTTCGCAAGATATACCGTTTCCATGTGGATAATGGTTCATATGATCTGGTAGGACCTCCGCAACAGGTGGTTGGTTCCCATCCCAGTCTGAATGTCAATGGAGGCCAGAGTATGTCGCTGACGGTGATCGCCAAAGGTCCGGATATCTATCTCTATGTGAATGGTAGTTTGCTGACCCATGTTACTGATAGCACTTCTACCAGTGGCGCATTCGGACTGTTTGCCGTCGATTTCTCGAAGACAACCTCGGTGGTCTTTACGAATGTCAAGATCTGGAAGTTGCCGTAACACCCCTGCTGATAGTGGTGGTCAGGCAGTACTGCCTGACCCGCCACTATCTCTTATCCTTTCTTTTGCGTGGATGTGGGGAGTTGAAACGTGCTTATGAAATGAAGAAATGTTCCAAATGAGGACATGAACCAGTGTCCAAATGCAGGCAGCCATACCGGGGAAAAATAGATTCCGGCGATAAATGCCACTATGACGATGAGTGCTGGTACGATCAAGCCCAGAGAGTGCGTGCTGATCACCGCCTGCGTGGTATGGTTAAAACCCCGACGCACCTGAACCACTCCATGATATCTTGGGCCCCAGAGCGAGATCTCATCTCCCAGTGAAACGTTCGATCCGCGCATATTGCCACGCACACGGCTATCTTTGAGTGTGCCATCAAAGGTCTGCACGCGTATGGTCGTCATGACAACGCGGTCGCTCTCTTTATCTTGCTGCTCAACTTGAACCAGGATCCAGATGAACTGGACCAGCAAGGTGGCAATGGCGGCGAAAAGATCAGGATAGTCAATGATCTCTTCTTTCGTTTCTATCAGGATAACTTTGCCTGCTACCCTGGGTTTGCTCCTGGGGAAGTACCAGGGCAGCTTGTCTGTTTTCCAATGTTCGGGGTCAACTTGCCGCACCAGGTCGCTTCTATGCGTTCCTGGTGGCAAGGAGAATGCCTCTGGTGGCACAATGTCGAGCGCCGTCTCATAAATCTCGTATGGCTGGATTGCGCGTTGCTTCCCCTGGGCCTGATTGGGGACCAGCTGGTCGCTTTGCCGCCTGACAAGCTGGCGTGACGCTGAGGCTTGCGGGGGAGTATGTGAAGGCTGCTCAGGCTGTTGTTCCTCGGGTATCCTCAACCCTGTGCCTCTTGTTCTTGAGCGGCGCGCAGATGGGTCTGGCAGGGAACGCGCAACTGACGTTTCTGGAGAGATTATGCGTTGGGCGTTTTCTCGTCTACTTTCTGCCAGAAAACGTTCATACTCGGCGATCTCATTATCGTTATTATCAGTATCAGGAGAAGATGCCTCGACCACAGGGATATCTTCGTCTCGTGATGGTGAAGGATAGGGCGCGGCCAGCGGTTCTCCACAGTTGATACACTCCACGACCAGTTGAAAGTGGCGATGGCCGCAAGATGGACATTGAATGGCGGGCATTGCTGATTGTTCCTCGTTTCTCTGCTAGATGGATCAGTGTTATCTGAACAGATTCATAAATGAGTTGAATTCGGCACCTGATTCTCTTCCCAGAGCCATAAGTGCCGCTTGATCGCCAGATCCGAAGAGTGATAGCCAGTACATGGTTATGAGTCGTTTTTGCTGTATTTTGTTTGCTATTTCTGCTTTATCCAAACTTATGAGATAATGTCGCAATTCGTCCTCTTCTTTATTGAGCAGCTTGTGATCTTCAAGTTTGCGCGCGTAGAAATGTTTGACCATTTCTAATTCCATGGCTCGTGCATGCTGAAGTGACGTTTCATCGATCTTTTTGATGGCATTCGTTTTACTTAGCTCTATCATATCATTGACATCATCTCGCCCTTTTTCTTGCTCGATGAGCCTCTGTAGTTTGTCTGTGAATGTCTTCGCTTGCTCATATTTCCCTTTTGTTTCTGCTGCATATAAATGTGCTTCTTCTAGTTTTTTTAAGGATATTTGGAGATCATTTGATCCTTTGGTCGCTTGTATTTGTGGATAGAGCTCCACTAAGTTATTGATGTGTTGTTCTCGTTCAGTTTGATCAATGGTTTTGTCTTGTAGTTGCTCCAGGCTTGACTTGATTGCTGCATAATGATCGCCAACGATAGGGGGTAAATCGGTATTCCCTGCTGCTTTGTAGTGTTTGTCTACCTCTTTAATCAGTTCGTTCTCCTGGTGTATAGCCCTGGCGTGCTCACCTGCTTCCCTGGCCACTGCTTCAAAGTGGTCGACCAATTGTCTTTCATACACGAGCCGTTTGCCATAGTGACTTGCGGTGTAGCGCTGCCAAACCTCTAGCATGTCAGATGGCTCCTCCAGCTTATATTGCCTTTTCACAAGGTTCAACCCGGTGTCCAGAAGCGCCTTGCGTATTTTTAGCCTGTCTTCCGCTCCTATGTTCTCTGGATATTTGCTTTCGTCAGTCGCCAGTGACACTATTTCTTTGTAAATAGTATCCGAAAGCCCGCTATTGCTGTGATCATGCAGATAGGCTTCGATCTTTTTATCAAAATTCTCCAATGTAATCGTGTCATGTTCAAGGTGGGAGGCTTCGGAAGATGAAGCCCTGCTGGAGCCTGCACGCTCGCGGCTTTCTGTGTGGGGCGTAGAAGAGGAGGGGATGATTTGTTTTATTTCTTGTATTTTGTCGTTTATCTCTGTGGTGATTTCTTGTAGCGCTTCTGCATTTGCATTCAGCTTGTTCTCTGCGCCTATGGCTCTGCTTTTTATATCCCTGGCAGCAGCCTCTATGCCCTGTACCCATTGTAGCTCTTCCAGCAATTCGACATCCATGCTCCTGTTACCGTATTTATCGAGGAATTTTCTGAGGGATGCACTTGCTTTCTTTTCTGCTTCGGCAATTTTTTGATCTCGTTTGGCATCTAAGCTATCCCTGGCGGCCGCATCTGGCGTGGCACCAAGCGCGGTATACTGTGGGGCCATCTCTTCTTCGATCTTCCGTTTTGCTTGTGCGAGTACATCATGATAATTATTCTGGATGAAGCCGTCCATTTTTGCATTGCACATGCGCGCAATAGAGGAAGCTTCCCCGCTATATTTTGCCGTTGCCTCTACTGGAGCGCCATCATCTTTCTTTATATTGATCGTGATTTCTGCGGTATATACACCACTACTATCAATATATGTGCGCATGCTTCTCTCATAGGTATAATTATCTCCAGTCGTTAAGGATAGCTTACTTGTTCCGTCAGGTATTTCTTGTCCGGATTGCTCTAATGCTACTCTTTTTGCTTGCATTTCAGTTAATTTTTTTTGATACTCTTTTCTTTGCTGATCCATAGATGCTTCGATTTTATTTCGGGGTACATCTCTTGTTTTTTGTAATTTTACTATTTTTCGTGACCGTGATTCTTCTCGTAGGAGATCGAGCTGTTGTTTTTTTGTCTCAGTTTCACCAGTGGTGGTCATGTTTTCATTGGTATCTCGCGGTCTTTTAAGCATATCGAACTCCCTTTATAGATGAATCAGGTCTTTTGGCATTTTCCGTGTCACTACTGAGCTAGCTAGTTTTTCGATACGAACGACATCCGTCTCGCCATTGTTTGCTCAGCTATTCGTCTGCGTTAAGAAGCGCGAGATCATCGAACATCTCTTCCTTGTTGTCATCATCGATGTCATCATATTCGCTCTCCTCCTCTTCGTCATCGTCCTCTTCTGACTCGGTCTGGATGCTGCTGTCGATGTCGCTGAAGAAGAATTCTTGAGCCCCATTGGATAGGATAATCTGTTCGTATTCGCTGAAATTGTTGCTGGAAATGGTGTGGAGATAGGCGCAGTAGGCTACACCAGCAACTTCGTTTTTGGGTGGGGAACCAACCTCCTCACCCAGCCAGCTTTGCGCGATACTTGTCGCGGCATTGGCAACGGCGCTGTAGCGCTGCATGGGAGTTGTGTGTGAGGGGTTGGTCAATTCGTCATTGATCCACTTATGGTTTTTCTCTGTTAGCAGGTATTTTGTGTCTGTACGATACTGACACCTGTTTGGGCAATATCTACAGCCCGTGAATGGGCCTTGCTCGCGATGCATAAGTTGTGTGTAGCGTTCGGTAAATGCCGTGAGCTGCTGCTCAAATGCATCGATATCTTTATCTAGCTCTTCGGGATGACTGGAACGCCTGAGAGCCATATAGACGCGTATATACCCGACCAGGCCGCGTGTGAGCAGTGTGCGCATTTCTTCTACCTCGCCGTAGCTCCAACCGAATTGCGCGCCTCGCTGGTGCATTAACTCGGAACTGCCACGAATCAGCGTCATGATCAGTACGGCTTCATGCTTTGATTTGGGTAAGTGCGACATCTCCGCCTCGATCTGCTCCGAGAGGTGCAGCAGGGCCTCCAGAACATTCTCTGGCAGTGTGCCCAGGCGTAACAGTACATTTGACCAGATCCATCTACTCTTCTCGCTGTCGAGGATTTTCCCTGCCGCCTGATAGATGGCCGGATCGGGGCCACCAGTAGGCGCACCTGCTATACCATACTCGTTAATATCCTGGATCGATTGAAATTCTTTGACTGAGGCGTACGTGCGGCTCATTTTCTGGAGCGCTTTCTCCGATAGTGGCGAAATGTTGCGTTTGTAGTTTTCCAGCCGCACCAGGTAGGCGTGATCTGCGCCCTCCGCAAAGATAGCTGCTTGCCCTGGTTCCAGAATGCCAAGGTGCGTCAACTGCTCTATGTTCAAGTTCATGGTCTGCCCGATGCTCTGGCGATCATCCTGGGCGATGAGCCGATGCACAATTTTCATGTTCGTGTTTTTGAGCACATCAGGCGCTAACTTGCTGGGAATCTGCTCGGCGACGAGCACTCCTTGCCCGTAGGCGCGCACTTCCGAGAGCATGTTGGTGAAGACTTCAATGGCCTGGGCACGCGGGTTGGCGGATTCGCTGTCAACCTGCGTCGATGTATTCTTGAGCAGGCGGTGCGCTTCCTCAAAGACGATCAAGTGTTGTAGACCCGGAGGCATGTTGCCGGTCGCAGCCTGTAATCGGCGATATTCATAGAGCCTGGCCAGAAACAGGCCCATGATGAAGGTCTTTTCGTCGTCATTACCGATGTTTTCCAGCTCAAGGATCGTCGGTACCGCGAGCAGGGTTTTCATGGGGACGCCTCGGACGGTGTCCATCATGAGACCTTTGGAGCCGATACGCAGGGAGCCGATGCGTGACTTGAGGGCGGCCTTGACGTTGCTCTCGACTTCTTTATCATAGCCAAGACGATTGGTGACTTCTTCGACTTTGTAGTAGAGATCCGTCATAGTGGGGAAGATGGGATATTTATGACGCTCTAACCAGTCGGGGAGGCGCATATTGATGCCGCTGGTCAGGTCCCAGCCGCGATCTTCATAGATCTCGTGCAAGGCCGATTCCAGTACCTGAGGCATGGGGGCATAGAGCGGAAAGGCGGCATTGAAGACGGCTTTGAGAAAGTCAATATGGGTGAGCAGCGAGGCGCTACCTGGCTCATCATCGGTTTCAAACTCGAAGGGGTTGAGTCTGAATGGAGCGACCATTTCGTTGCCCAGCGTATAGACGCGCAGCGAGGCGCGTCCGGCGAAGGCGCTATGCAGCGAGCGATACTCTGTTTTGGCTGGCTCAATGACCAGGAAGGGTTTTTTTGCATCAACGACTTTGTCCAGCAGATTCATGACGGTGGTCGTTTTTCCGCTACCAGTGACGCCGATCACTACGGCGTGTTTGGTGAGTGCGTTGAGCGAGATATTGTACATTTCACTGGTGTTTTTTCCGTTATGCTGGATATTCCCAAGCGGGAGCTGCTCTTCTGGTGGCGCGCGAAAATCGGAATCAAAGTACACGTAGTCATGAATGGCATAGCCTGGTGCCTCTTCACGTGGCAGCTGAATCAGCGTCCCTACTTCCGCTGAGGTCAGGAAGGTATGGAAGGCTTCTAACGAGGCACCCCCTTCTTGCGTCAGGGTCGCTCGCAGTGGCTCCGGGCGCGAGTCGATGCCTGATAAGGCTCCGAGCAGCAATGAGCCGAGGCGCTGGGCGTCTTCGATATTGCCTGCGCCAAAATAGGTTCTGACCAGCCATTGCCCGGCTGCCATGCCCTGATCGAAGCGCTCAAGCTGTTTTTGCAGTAACTGGATCAGGTATTGCGCACGGTAGTTAACCATGTTGCCGCTGTAGGTCTGCGTCTCGCCGCCGGAGTCGATGGTCGTCCTTTGCAGGTTTTCGTTGTGGGCCGCCGACCACTGCACCTGTGAGCGGTTGGTGATCTGACTGAGCAGGTCGATGGTTTTCATGCGTTCTTCGATGACTTTGGTGCGTGGACGTGGATGAGCCTGCACTATATAGGCCCAGTTCGCTCCATACATGCCGCGAATGACGCGTTCAAGCGGAGCCTGATTTTGTGGGGTGCTCTGATTCGGGACTCTAGGGGCGGCATTGGGCATGGGCATCTGTGTTGGATCTTCGCCATCTCCTCTATCGACGCCAAATGCTTTGCGACTGGGAATGCCCGTGATTACTCCGCTATTGCGAAAATGAGGAAGCAGGAGGCGCTCTATCATCTGCGTCTCGATCCGCTCCATGATGATGCCCGGCAAGATTCCTTCCAGGATGGTGCGGGTGTTATTCTCCGTACCTAAGGAGATGTAGACCTGTAGTCTCTGCCCTTTTCCCTGCATGATTAACGTCAGATCGGCACGACGCTGGTTATGACAGGCAATCACAAGGTCGGCCATGTACTGGCCGAAGTCTGTTCCCTGTGTGTTGCGTCGCCAAAAATTGGCTATGCCGTGGATATGGAAAAAAGCCTGTTCATTGCCATCAAACAGGTCTTGCGGATAAAACTGGGCCGGGACTGCATCCTCTAGCTGAAAACGTTCGAGCCGACTGATCAGTTTACCTAGTACGTTAAGCGCATCAACGTCGAAACCGGGAACCATATCTTATAGCCTGGCCTTTCGCTCCGATCTGCTATTGTTTGCGCTCCTAGTTTAACCGGGCCAGTGCCTTTATGCTAGTCGGAAATAGGGACAGTCTTTGGCAATGTTCCTCTCCTCTTGTATTTTGTAGCCATAAAAGACGATGATCTACCAACTACGCATGAGGCCCTGGAGAGAACCCCATTGGTTCGTCGCCTCTCTTTGCATCGTGTTAGGGAGCATCGGCATGAATGCAGCAAGTGCCGCAGCCTTGAACATATTTTTGGTATGTACTTTTAGTAACAGCGTATTTATCTCCAATATCTCCAGTTTCCTTTGATTGTTGACCTGCTCTTCATAGGTTTTTCGCTTATTCTGAATCGCTAATTTGTCGAATTCATGGATACTATCGCGCTTTATTGTCTCTCTTGCTTCGTTTGTGTCATATCTGTCTTTTGCAAGGTCGGCCTGCATCTGTAGCGTTTTTTCTTGCCCTTTTAATTGCGCAAGCTCTTGTTCTAAAGAGAGTATATTGATATGGGCCTGCTCTACTCTCCGCTGTGCTTCATGAAAAAGATCAGTTGTCGTTTGTTCGGCCGTGGATGAAGAAGATGCGTGAGCAGCAATAAGAGGACGAGGCTCTCCTCCTGTCTTCACTACTTTGTATATTCGCTCCGATTCTTCAATGTTGTGGGCGTATCTCGCCTGTGCGGCCGCTAGCCTTCCACTGATTTCGGCAATTTTTTCATTGTGCTCTAACAACTGGTTTTTATAGAACATCGCCTCTGTATCTTGACTTCTCCTATAGCGTTCAGCCTTGAGTGGAAGCATATGTCGTTCGTCTAAACTGATTTCTCTTTTTTTGAAGAGGAGGTGTGTCGCCTGATGGGCTGCGTGTAATTCTGCCATTTTGTCCTGGTAAACTTCATCATGCAGGGAGAGAGAAGATGCGTGTGCGAAGCGTCTATTGAGTTCTTCGGTGCTGCTGAGAACGCCAGCAATGTTGTCCTTCGCAAGACTTTCTTTCAGCTCGGAAATGATGTCCGCACTGCTGCGTTGATCAGTTCTTTGGGCGGAAGCATCTATGCCTGGGCCAATTTCTTGTATGAGGGTGGCCATTTTGTCTAGACTTGCCCGTATAGATTGTGCATTTTTCCTTAGTTCCTCTGGATTTTTGGCTATTTTAGACTCGACACTCTTAATTCTTCTGTTCAAGTCCGTTTCGTTAGCCTTTTTGGCCTCCATCTGTTCGAGATCTGCCAGCGTCTCACTATCCAGTTTTTTGTATTTGTAGATATCATCTAAATCTTTAATCGCTTTTTCGCATTTTTCGCGCGCTTCCCAGATTTTTTTCGCATATTTGCCTTCTAAATGGTTCTTCTGTCCTGCTGTGATCTTCTCCCCAAGCTTATCAACCTCTTTTTGGTGTTCTTCTGCCAGCGATAATGCTGTATTCGTAAATCTAATGCTCTGATTCAGGCGGAAGCCTTGCAATTTCTCCTCGCATAACTCTGCTGTAGCGAGGTCCATCGCAAATCTTTCTCTTGACAATACCTCGTACTTACCGGTGCTATTTCGCTCAACGGTGATAATTTCTGTTCTGCGAAGTTGTTGAGGAAGATTGTTTGCGCGTTGAATCACCTTCCACTGGTTCGCGGAAATGCGCACTTTTTCTGGCTCTCCTAGTGGTTCCCATCGCTTGTCTCTGTCTTTCGCATACTTGACCTTTTTTTCGATGGTGGTCTCGAGTCGCTCGAACCTTTTCTTATGGGGTGGCATTTCTTCCGCTGATTTTTTTTTAATACGTATGCGCTTGTGTTCTGAATCAGGGTGAGCATAGCCATGAACAGCGCGTAGAATATCGACTTCTGGATGAGAGGACGTGCCTTTCTTGCCTTCTAACTTCTTATCTATTGCGTCAGGTTTTTTTTTATTTTTAACTTTGCTCATTCTCTTCAATCTCCTTCGATCTCGTTTCTGTGGCAAAGATACGAATATGCATCTCTGTATGAAACTGAAATGAACCGTCTGATGGAAAATTTCTTTCGTGATTAATACGACCAGACGATAAGACAGCATGACATCCCAGCTGAAAGTCAAGGTCGGCGAGAAAGGAGAGTCTCCAATGTGTAGGGGAGACTATATTGTCAGTATGTACACCTTTTAGACCTTTTAGGATGTAGTGTCTTTGGATAGTGTAACAGTTAAAAATAGTTGCTACAATCCTCCTAAAGGGATAGGCGAAGCT
>DATJHM010000037.1:0-21785 GCA_035493895.1 Ktedonobacteraceae bacterium | reverse complement strand
CAGGACGTGACGGGCATGTATGAGTTGCAGGCTGCGAATTGAGATAAACAGCTTCTCCTCAATTATCCTCTTGCATTCGTTACTATTTTCTGATAAAATTTTGTAAGTAACTATTTACTTATAAACAAAGAGAGATTCTCTATGCCACCGAAAGAACAACCAGGGATGCGGCGAGAGCGCAATGCTGAGCGCACACAGGAAGTGCTCTTGAATACCGCAGAAGAAATCTTCGCTCAGTATGGCTTTGATGGGGCGCGCATGGATATGATTGCCAGACGGTCGAGCTACAATATTGCGCTGCTGTTTCGCTATTTTGAAAGCAAAGAGGGGATCTACCGGGCAGTTATTGAGAGGTTACGTTCTCAGGAAAACGACTCTCTTGGACGCCTGATCGCTCCTCTTATCGCTGATGAGGCTACCGCGCTTGATCCAGAACAAGTTCGCCACTTTCTCGAAGTCTGTTGCAGCTGGTACTTTTATCTGGCGAGCAGGCACCCTCATCTTCTCCGGCTCCTCGGTTGGCAAATGGACCCTGACAGGAGCTTGTTTCCCGATCTACCAGCATCGAATGGGGAGGTGCAATGGGGCAAGGCCGCAGTGGCCTTTCTTCAGCGAGCACAGGCAGCAGGACTACTTCGCGCCAATCTCGATGTACGCCTGATTATCGTGAACATGTTTTTGCTCAGCATGATGCATGTACTGACACTGCCACAACAGCAGCCATCTTCTGCGATGGAAGAAAGCTCACGAGCAAGCACCCTTGAAGATCTCTGTCACAAGGTGATTGACATGGTCCTGTATGGAATATTCCCATCTCCAGACAATGTACAATAGCAAGGAAGTAAAAAAGAAAAATGATAAAAGACCAGAACCTCAAAAACCGGCATATTCTCATTTCAGGTGCAAGCCTTGCCGGACCCGCACTTGCCTACTGGCTTCACCGTTACGGCTTCTATCCAACTATAGTCGAACAAGCGCCCACACTTCGCGAGGGTGGCTACAAAGTAGATATCCGTGGAGTCGCAATTGATGTGGCGGAATGGATGGGAATCCTGGCTGACATTCGACAAAGCAGTACGAATATGCGGGGAGGGACGTATATGAATAGCAGGAATAAACCAATTGCCTGCCTGCCTGCCGACCTCCTCAACTTTCGTGAGGGACGAGATGACGAGATCGTGCGCGGTGAACTGTCGCATATCCTTTACGAGCGGACCTGCAATGAGGTCGAGTACATTTTTGGCGACTCTATCACCTCGATCATTCAGGATAAGGAAAAAGTCCAAATAACATTCAAGCATGCTGCGCCTCGCACCTTCGATCTGGTAGTGGGAGCTGATGGCCTGCACTCCAACGTCCGTGCACTCTCCTTTGGGGACGAGTCGCAGTTCATCCGCTACCTGGGGGCTTACGTCTCCATCTTCACCACGCCCAACTTTTTTCACCTCGATCACTGGGAATTGTATTACAACACACCGGGGAAAGTCGCAGGCATGTACAGTGCGCGAGATACCATAGATGCGAAAAGCTTCTTCTACTTCACCTCGCCTCCACTCCACTACGACTATCACGACAGCGAGCAGCAGAAGAAACTCCTGATCGAGCAGTTCGCCGGGGATGGCGGACCTATTCCCCAGATTCTGGAGGCTGTCTGGGATGCTCCCGACTTCTACTTCGATTCTTTGAGCCAGATCCAGATGGATTGCTGGTCAACCGGTCGAACGGTACTGCTTGGCGATGCTGCCTACTGCGCTTCACCAGCTTCCGGTCAGGGAACGAGTTTAGCGCTGGTAGGAGCCTACATCTTAGCAGGAGAACTGGCCGAAGTGCGAGGTGACTACAAGATGGCGTTCGCTCGCTATGAAAGTACCATACGTAAATATGTCGAAGCAAACCAGAAGCTAGGCATTGAAGGCGTCAAGGACGCCATTCCACGCACACAAACCGAGGTCTGGTTCCGCACCCAGATGATCCGACTGCTACCATACCTCCCGTGGAAGGATCTCATAGCTAGAAAGATGACACGAGCCACACAACAGGCGGCTAATGCGATCACTCTCAAAAGC
Source organism: Ktedonobacteraceae bacterium (assembly GCA_035493895.1). Taxonomy (GTDB): domain Bacteria; phylum Chloroflexota; class Ktedonobacteria; order Ktedonobacterales; family Ktedonobacteraceae; genus DATJHM01. Next base: position 19,719 of record DATJHM010000037.1, on the reverse strand, counting down.
TACGAAAGGTAAGGGGTTGGTGGTAATGAACTCAAATTGCCGGCTTTTCACCCCCGGCTAGCTGTTTCTGTGCCTCCCGTTGCGAAAGAACAGAAAGATCACTTTATGAGTATCATATTCATGAGACTATATGATTTGACATAACAATACCTGGAGGATAGCGCATGCATAAATTTGATCCACTTCCCACCTTTTCTCATCTCCGCCAGCATCCAGAAGACTTGCCAGAAGCTCTCTCTTCCCCTATCACGCACCAGGATGGAACCATCACCGTACTTTGGGAAGGAAATCCAGACACTGCCATTCCCATGTGTGTCACAGAGTGGCTGGCTACTCCCCGGCCGTTGGAGCAGCTCCCTGGTACATCGATCTGGGGAGTCGATCTCGATGCCCCACCGTTGCCACCCACTATTTGCTCCTATGTGCGGGTGATGATTCATGGCAAGGTATCCCCCTCTCCACGCCACCATCCCGATTTGCGTGGGCCGGATCTTCCTCCACTCCTATCACTTTCCTCTGGACACCTGTTTCTGGCAGAGGACATTGTACTTCCTGCGCCAGGGCTGGCAGGTGATGCGCGAAGGGTGCGCGTGTATGTCCCTCACGATTATCACACCCACCATCCCTATCCTGCCCTCTTCTGGCTTGACGCACAATCAGCGATTGACCAGTTGCACTGGCTCCCCGGTTTGCCAGAGACTCTATGGCTGCGCGGAGAAATGCCACCCATGATTGTAGTGGCGATGGATCATGGAGGCCAGGCGCGGCCCGAAGAGTATCTCGCCGATGAGCAGCGCAATCCAGCCGCACGCGCCTGGGTGTGGAATACCATACTTCCCTATATTATCGCTCGCTATCCATTGGATCAATGCTGGCTTGTTGGGGTATCCAATGCCGCTTCTATGGCCTTGCAATTGATGCTCGCGAAACCAGGCGTGTTCGCTGGTGGCCTCTTTCTCTCGCCCCGGCATCGCAAGGGATTAGAGGCAGTCCTCGCGTTGGCAGAACACTGGCCTGGAGGTGGACATTTCTTTTTGGGCCAGGGAGATTTTGGTCTTGGGGAACAACAGGCCGTTCCTGACTCGCAGATGCTTGCGAAAAGGCTCCAGGAGCATAGAGCGAACGTCCACTTCGTCATCAAGCCCGGTTACGGTCACACATTCGATGCTTTTTTTCTGCTGCTCATTGAGGGATTACGCTGGCTTTTTAGAGAATGACCAGAGCCGAGTGTAATACTTGAACAACGATCCAACCCCGTCTGAAAGGTCAGGGAAAAGACTGACCTTTCAGATTAGAACTTTCCAATTCTCTCCCCAAATCACCACAATAATCAGAGAACATGCCAGAATCCGCGACAAACTCGACCTTCTTATGGTATAGTTATTATGAAGTTTTACATTCAAAATAACAAGTTTTCAATGTAAAATAGCAACCTATTGATTTTTCCACGCATTTCATGTATTGTGTGTATAATACACATTCTTCTTCGTTATTCTACGTGCAGGTTACCGGCAAAAAAACAGCTCTACGGGCAGGAAGCTTAGGAGACGTGAAAAACTGGTAACCGATCAGCGCGAAAAGAGGAATGGCCGTCGTTCATCCCTGATAGAGAGTCGTTTCCATAACAGAGGCATTTGGCAAGAGACAAGGAGCAGTACAATGCAAAAAATGTCCCTACGTAAGGTCAAGCCCCCGATGAGCGCAGCACAGGAGAATGAGGAAGAGATTCTCCATTTCTCGCTCCAGGGATTACTACCCGTCGGGCATTCACTCGCCCTCAATACCACCCTTGGCACTCTTTCGCACCTGGTTATCTCTCAAGATAGACCTCTTATGGTGCAAGAACAACAATTTACCACCAGCGAGATCTGTGTTCTCATGCCTTTGCTGGAAGCATACCCCTACTATTGTCCCTACGAAGTGCTGCTTGCCAGCTTCAACAATGGCCGCGTCACAGAGGTCACGATTGCCCGCAGCAGGAAACGCCTGCTCGATGCGCAAGAAGCGGGCGTCTGGGATCAGGAGATGCGCCCGGTACGCAATGTGCTCTCGCGCACACGCCTGAAGACACGCGCCTTCAATATCGAAATATCTTCAATTCTCGAAACAGGCTATATCTTGATGTATGTGGGGGAACACAACAAGAGATAGAAAGCAGCTCTCTCTTGTTGTCTATCAATGAACAGCGGCATCTATGTGCGCAAAATGAGCTCGCAGGCGATACACTTTGAGCGCCAGCAGCAATGGCAGGCGATTGGATACCTGCTCAAGATCGAGCGCACATAGCTTCTGCACGCGCTCCAATCGCTGAAGCAACGTATTACGATGCACATCGAGCAGCGTGGACGTTTTGGCCGCATTGCCGCCCGATTCCAGGTAGCTTTCAAGCGTATCCAGCAGATTGCTTTTCTTGCGCTGATCATAGGCTACCACTGCTTCAATCTGCTCCTGATAATGATCGTATAACATATCGCTGCGCGCAAACTGGTAGAGATAGCGATATGCCCCCAGATCCTGAAATGCCAGGCAACTTCCCTGTGCCGCCAGAGACACTCCTACCTGTAGCGCTTCGCTGGCCTCTCGATCGGCTTTACGATAATCGAGCAGGTTGTTACAGACGTTGCTCAGGCCCACGGAAAGGGACAATTGCTGCTCACGACGCACCTGTTCCACCAGTTCCGTGAACCATGTCTGCACTTGAGCCAGCGTATTCTGCTCGTCCAGGCAAATCAGGCCGCAGAGCGAGGTGGTACGCTCATCCACCAGCGAAGCGGGATAGCGATGCTGAATACGTTGCGAGAGCTGCCTCAGTACGCCCTCATGGTCTGTACGAGGATCGGTACATTCCAGCTGCACAAGCAACTGTGTCCGCGTCAGGTCGACATGCAACGAGCAGGCACGACGATGCAGACTATCCTCCATGCCGGGCTGGCCTGAGAGCAGGTCGGCGAAGAAAGCCTTGACCTGCGCACGCTGTGTCTGTACATCCTCTTCAACGCACTGGCGGTTCTTCAGCATCAATGCCGTCTGACCGGCGATCGTGTAGAGCATCAACTGCTCGTTCTCGCTATAAAGACGAGGTCCGCTGGAATAGCAGTTCAAGAGGCCAAGACAGGTTGCGCCAACAATCAACGGCACCGGTTGAAGTGTCTTATACCGTACATTTTTGAGTGGATTTAACGCTGCATTCTCATGCTCGCTCAATTGAGGCAGCTCACCTCGTTGCAAAGCTTGTGTTAGCTTCTCCGCGAGGATAGCAGAAAGCTGTAACGGCTGCACCAGTACATTCTGAGACTGGAGATCGGACTGACATGCCGCCACATTGAATACATCGTTGCTTTGCTCTTTCAAGAGAATAACGCAGAGATCCACATCCAGGGCCTCTGCAATCAGCGCTGCCAGCGTACGCAGGATCTCGTTCAGAGGCTGCGTCTGGGAGAGGGTCGTGACCAGATAGCGCAGGACAGCATGCAAGGTTGTCTGTGCATGAGAAGTGGACGAAAAAAACAGCTCTTCAGGAACAAATGACGATGCTCGGGAACCTTCGGGATTATTCTGTTGAGTCGTATTATCCTTGCAGATTTGTGCTAGCGTCAAAACAGGCGTACTCATTAAAGCATCCACCATTGCATAGTAACAACAATGTTTTTTAAACGTGTCGAAAACAGCAATCAAACAATGCACAAGTAATGCGACAAATGAAGAAGTAGGCTCAAATAAGTGTAGCACATTTTCGCGTAAATGTCCAGAAACGTCGATAAACAATGACAAACAGAGTTACGCGACAAATCCCTACATAAGACAGGTATAAGATCGCTTGAACAGCGCCTCTTTGTCTTTATTTTATTTGTATAAGATATTTCCGATATTTCTTATACGTTCCCGGTTCTTTTATACGATATTCTGGCAATGTGCTCCCCTGCCGAGGCACGATTTCTCGGTCTCGGGGTCATTGGCAAAATACAACGCTCGGCGTGGATAAACATCTCTCACCCCCCTGTAGAGGCGCGGTTTATCTACGCCCAATATGCATCAACCTGAGGGCCGAGAGGGCCGGTGGGGCTCGCGGGCAGGGATAAACCGCAGCCCCTACCTCTACCTTTCTTCGAGGGTGGGGACCACACGCAACTGTGCCCACAACCTCGCTCCACCCACCTCGACCCTTTCCGGAGAGGCCATACACATACAAGCAACATGGGCGCTGATTCCTGATGTTTCCTACAAGAGTAGACGCAGAAATCGTCCCCGAATCGTCTACGAGAGATTCTTCCCTATAGATTATGCAGCATAGAAAGTTTTTTTTCTGGCTATCCGCAAAGATAGGTCTTTTCTGGTATAAGAAAATCTTAGGCAGAAAAGCTCATTTCCTTTCTTTCTTGTACATAAGCATCGTCACAGCCAGAATCTTTTCTCAATACACAGGAAGAAGCTTAGGAGTATGTGAGAAGACAGGCACCCTATACTCTCCATAGGTCTCACGCATGTAGCAGTGTTTCAGTGGAACTTGTAGGGACACCGCTCTGACTGGCCCTGGAAAGACGTGTTTCCAGAAGCTTCTTTCAGGGGTGAGAGGAAGCTTTTGAGAAGCAACTTTCCGTAGAGGGACGGGGCAGAAGGTGAGATATGGTATCGCGGACGGTGCTGAAAATCGCACTGTCCGGGGTACGTTCTAAAGGCTGAGAAGAGGCACCATTGTGAGTTACCGACCGCTCATTATGACTACACATCAACATCTTTCCCGGCACAAACCAGGATTGCCGCAGCCAACCCGGCAGGAGAGCTGGCAAGGCAAGGGGATTGCGCTCCTGCGCTGCTCCTTTGGGGTCCTCTGGGGATTTGTGGCCTGGCAAACCTGCCAGCCCTCTTTTCGTTCGCATCTTATCAGTACCCTGCCACAGACGCTCAACGCCTGGAGTAGCTTCTGGCTACACCTTATGAGCTCACAACCGCTCTTCACGTCATATTTCCTCGCCGCGTGCGAGTTTTCTCTGGCTCTTTGCTTGCTTGCAGGTGCCTTCAACAAGCAGATGAATATCGGCGGTAGCGTATTCACACTCTTTTTATGGTCAACCCTTGGCGGCTGTGGTCTGCTCAAAGATCCGGTGAGCACCACAACTGGGAGTATGCTGCTCTTTTTAATGGTTTTTCTGGGACTTTTTTTGAGTCATGCCGGTTCTTATTATGGATTTGATCGCTATTTCGCCTCCAGAGCAGAGCGCCGCTCGCATCTCAATCCAGACGCGTTCAAGATACAAAAGCAGCCCGGCCGCTCCGCACATCAGCCTGAGCTCTCAGACCGCGGTCCGCAACAGACGACGACGGGACAGCATCCGGCGATACAGCGCGCCTCCAGACCCTGGCCCGCACGCAATACAGAGCCAGCCAGACCCCGCACGTACAAAGACCCACGCTATGCGCCCATGTAGGCAAGTAGAAACAATGTGTATGTTGTCAGGAATTGTGAGAAATCGTGAGAAATTGTTGTCAATAAGTGGGGGAGCCCGGAACAAGCTTCTCAGGGTTCTACAGGAGTAGAGTAAGTATGTCGTTTTACGATGCAACACGCTTTTCAGATCCGCTGGATACGCCCTCAACGCCACCTCCGTTCGATCGCGCGAAGAACAAGGCCGAGTCTGAATCGAACATCTATCATGGGGAGGCATTGGCCCGCGATCCACAGAGCGAGCAGCATGGTCAGAGCATTATGTTTATCTTCACCGCTGCTTTCGCGCTCTTCCTCATCGGCATGGTGCTGGCTGGACAGGCTCCCGGCAAGAGTTTCCCGCTCAAAGGCCTCTCCGACGTCTTTCAGTTTGTAGGTGAGGGCATTGGCTTTGTCTTCTGTCTGCGCATCACGATGCGCCTGCGCATCGCTTCGCTGCGTCTCCGCTACCAGTTTTTGCAAAAAGAGAGCGCCCATGCCTCGGCCAATGAGCTGGCTATCGCCAGAAATGAGAGCCAGGCGGCGCAACGTGCGTATTTCGCCTGGCTCTTCCTGGCCATCGGTATCGCTCTCTATGCGGGCGGACAGGCTATCTGGACAAGCTATGACGTACGCATGAACTCGGCAGAGGTGCCATTTCCAGGCCTCTATGATATCGGCTTTGTCGGCAGTTATCCTTTCTTTCTCCTTGGCACGTTGCTGCTCACCAGGCGCAACAAGGCCAGCGTCGGGCGCATTCGTCTGCTCCTCGATGCATTTGGCGTCATCGGCGCAGCGGTCGCTCTCTCCTGGTTCTTCCTGTTGAAGCCCTTGATTGCCGGTCTGGCACAGGCACCCAGCCCTGGCGCGGCCTTCCTCTCGATCTACTTTCCCGCTGGCGACCTGTTTCTTGTGGCAATCGGTGCCTTTCTGATGTTCAGTCCGCTCGCTAACCGGGCACAGCAACCTGTCTTTTTACGCCTCTGCCTGGGATTGTTTTTCCTGGCGGTGACCGATAGTATGCTTGCCTACTTCTCGCTCTCGAATAACTTCAATACCGGTACACTCCAGGATATTCTCTGGCCGCTCAGTATGCTCTTGATCGGTCTGGCCGCTATCGAATATCCACGCAGCATCGCTCGTGAGCAGGCCGAGGCTGCGCAGGTGAACACGACGCGCCAGAAATTCTCGACTCAGCTCAGTATGGGACGCGGGACGCAGCTCATCCCCACGCTTCAGACGATTACTCCGTTCATCCTGGTCCTGCTCACCTGCGCGATCCTGTTGACGGTGATTGCGCCCGAAGGTGGAGATGTCCTGATTGAGGCCGAGATTGTGGCCCTGCTGCTCATCAGTATCGTCGTTGCACGTCAGGCCCTGACGCTGATTGAGAATAATCGACTGACGATGCAGATGCGCGGAGAGCTGGTTATCTCTCGCCGCGAGCTTCAGGTAACGAAGCGCGAGGCAAATGAGGCCGAACGCAATGCCCAGGAGAAACAGGTTCTCGAAGAGGGGATCGCGACTCTGCGCGATATTCACGCTCGTGTGGCACGCGGCGATATCGCGGCCCGTGCGCCAACTGTGGCCGGTCCCCTGCTGCCGATCGCTATCAGTCTGAACCTGATGTTGGATCGCCTGAGCTCACTTTCACAGCGCGGCGCACGCTATGACTACTTGACGCAAGAATGCCGCATGGTTCAGGCCGCAGTAGAACGGCTCGGACAGGGTTTGCCCGCATGGTCCGCCAATGAGCCAGCCCCGCAGAGCAATACAGAGCTGCGCTCGATCCATCTCGGTCTGATGCATCTGCAACGCTTCTACGAGGGCCAATGGCGACGTTTGACGAGCGCCCATGAATCGATGGGCAATCTGACACGACGCATTCGTGAAGCGCTCGCCGAGATCCGCCACGCGCCCCTTTTCCAGGATACCAATCGCTCCAACTTTGAGCGCATGATCCTGGACCGCATTATCCGCGAGATCGATCTGCTCGAACAGCAGCAACGCAGCGTGTTCGTCCAGGCATCGCAATCGGTGGCGCGCTTTGAGCAGTCGGCGGTGAGCAATTCGCATCACTCAGGCGAGGAGCAGTTACCAGTACAGGTGCGCACCTCCAGTTTGCAACGCCATCGCTCCCAGAACCTGCCGAGTCCGTTGCTGGACCCGGGACAGTGGGAACGCCGTCCTGCAAAGGTGGATGCGCTCCAGCCCGCTGAAGAAGCGTTTCTGTTCGCACCGCCAAGCAGTTTGTATACGCCGCCCGCCAACTATACAGTCGCGCCCTCGACCAGAAAGACTGACGATCTCTAGCAGATAAACAGCGAATCGCGTGAATGTGGAGAGGCCAGCATGGGGCAACAGGGTCTCTCCACTGGCAGAAAGGTTGAATGAGATGGACAGGAGCACCTACTACGACGGAACGCGGGAAAGTGCCACGGCGTGTTGCCTGGGCCAACCGCCCCATCCCATGCACGACAATGAGGTCATCTGTAGCATTTGTGGCACGCTGGTCGCCGGAGCCCAGCTCGGCGTCTACCAGGTCCAGCAATTGCTGGGCCAGGGGCGGAGCGGTAAAGCGTATCTGGCGGTCCATCTGCGCTCCCGACAGCCAGTCGTGGTAAAGCTCTTTCCGCCCGATCCGGCCACGATGGGACTGTGGGAGACGGCGCGACGTGAAGTGCGCACCATTACCGCTCTGCAACATCCCTCCCTTCTCCCGATCTATAGCTGCACTTCCTGGTCACCTGATCAGGACCGGAACAATAGTCGGCCCTTAAACGAGCAGATGCTGACCTATAGCGGACGCCCCTATTATCTGCTCACTCTTACTCAGTATGCGCCGAGCAGCCTGCCACGTTTGATCGCTCATTACGATCGGCAGGAAAACAGATTCGCAACTGATCCCGAGGTGCTGCTGGCACGCATGCTCCATCTGATCAGACAGATTGGCGATGCGCTCAGCACCTTGCACCTGCACAATATTGCCCACGGCGCACTGACTCCGGGCAATATCTTGCTCGCAGGTCAGGATCGGCTGCTTCTGGCTGATGGCGGACTGGCCCGGCTGCGTGTACCAGCTCCGCCATATCAGCCTCCCGAGCTGTCTACGGTCAATGCCCGTTGCGTGCAGACCGGCAATATGAACGCGCTCTGGAATGCCGCCAATCCGGCCAGCGATCAATATATGCTGGCGGTACTCTGCCAGCAACTCTTTGCGCGCGTCTTACAACCGGGCGACTATCGGCATCTTCTGCCGGTTCTCCAGTGCGCAACCAGCCAGCAGGTCACGGGACGCTTCGCCAGCATCGATATCTTTCTTCACGAATTAACGGCGCAGGGGAAACGCAATCGGCCCTTCCCTGCCAGCAACTATACCAGCAATAGCAATAGCATGAGTGGCATCGTGCCACTTGCCAGCGGTAGCCAACCCTATCTCAGCAGTGGTAGCCAACCCTATCTCAGCAGTGGTAGCCAGCCTTATCTCAGTGGCAGCCATTCCAGTGGCAACCAGCCGCTTCTTCCTGCACACAGGCAGGCTCAGCTTCCCTCTGCGCCATCCAATCCTGCTCAGTCGGTACGCACACCAACACCCATACCAGCATCGCGCAATCAGGATTGGTATGATCAGATGCTCGCCTATCATCCAGCAAGCCTGTCGACCGGTAGCGAAGAAGACTGGGAGAAGATTGGTGGGAAGCATTTCACTTCCCATGATTATGAAGCTGCACTCAAAGCGTATCTACGCGCTCTGGAGATTGATACTGGCAAATCCACGCTCTGGCTGGCGCTCGGCGATACATATTTTGCCATGGGCCACTACGCTGATGCCTTGAAAACGTACGAGCAAGCGCTCACGCTCAACCCCGACGATGCCACATCCTGGAATAATCGGGGAACCGCGCTGGACGCCCTGGGACGCCATAAAGAAGCGGCCCAATGCTACGACCGCGCCGAACAACTCAGCCCGGTATAACCGGGCATTATTCTCGCCCTTACGCACAGGTAGGGATCGCGCTTCATGCCGATCCGCGCGCTTCATGCTGATCCGCGCGCTTCATGCCGATCCGCGTATCCCTACCGATCCGCGCATCTACAAGGATAATCGATAAGGACAATGTATTGTATGCAGAAGGATACCATGATACAGGAACATCTCAACCGGGGAGCGGCGCATTTCTCCGCCCAACCCCAGATTCTGATTAAAGATTGCACCCTGCTCGATCCAGAGGTACCCGGTCATTTACGCCACCATCAGGATATTCTCCTGAGCGGGCAAACAATCCAGGCCATTGGTCCCAGCAATACGCTCGATATCAATCCCTTCCGTATCGAGCATACTATCGACGGCAAAGAGCGGCTCGCGCTCCCCGGTATGATCAATGCACACACCCATTCCCTCGAAAATATGCTCAAAGCGACCTCGCCTTCTCTTCCTCTGGAACTCTGGCTGATACCGTTATTTAGCGAGAATATCCAGTGGAATCCGCGCTTTGTCTATCTCAGTGCCCTGCTTGGCGCGATCGAGATGCTCAAAAGCGGCACCACCGCTGTGCTGGACCATCTCTGGACCGCTGACGGGGTCTCGCTGCCCTCGCTCAATGCCACGATGGAGGCTTATCATACCGCAGGCATCCGCGCCGCAGTTGCTCCGTCCATTGAAGATCAGGATCTTGTGCTGGAAGCCGGTCAGGCGCACGGTCTGCACTTCCCACACCATCCCTTCATCGACCGCTTCCACACCTGGGCCCCCATCCCCGAACAACTTGCCGCTCTGGACGACTTTATCGCCATCTGGCACAATAGCGCGGAAGGACGCCTGCGTTGTCTGATCGGTCCCAGCGGTATCCACTGGTGCAGTGCGGAACTGCTTGCGAGCTGCAATGCGATGGCTCAGCGCTATCAGACCGGGCTACATCTGCACGCCGTCGAGACGGAGATTCAGGCAAAAGTTATTCGCGACCGGCTCGGCATGGGAGGGATAAAATACCTGCGCCAGCAAGAGGTTCTCAGGCCAGGTACCTCGCTCGCCCACGCCATCTGGCTCGACGACGGCGATCTCGAACTGCTCGCGGAGAGTGGGAGCAGCATTGTACACAACCCGATCAGCAATCTGCGTCTGGGCAGCGGGCGCTTCCATCTGGTCCAGGCGCTCGAAAAGGGCGTCACGGTCGCGCTGGGCAGCGATGGCTCAGCCAGCAACGACACGCAGAATATGTTCGGCGTCCTCAAGTTTAGCGGGCTGCTGCACAATCAGCCCGGTGAAGACTATAGGAAGTGGCCGCAACCCCATGAGCTTCTGGAGGCAACCACGCGGGGAGGCGCGACGGCCCTGGGCATGGAAGATCAGCTTGGCAAGCTGGCACCCGGCTATCTGGCCGATATCATCCTGCTCAATCTCGAGAACTCGGCATTTTTCCCCTTGCGCGATCCCTACCTGCATCTCGTCTACTGCGAAAACGGCTCATCCGTCGACACAGTGATTGTCAATGGGCGCGTTGTCGTCGAGCACGGTAAGGTGCAGACGGTGGATGAACAGGCATTGCGCGCCGAGATCCGCAAGCACTATGCCAGCCTCTGGCCCGATTTTCCTGCACAGCTTACGGAGAATACACAGGAGGTTCTCAATACCCTGGAAACCCTGCGCCAGGTCTTGCTGCAACCAGACCCGGTGTCGCGCTAGGCTCCACGCTCGCCTGAGATGTATATATACTATGCGAAGAAAAGCAAGAAAAGACAAAATTGCACTTTACACTGCTTCCATGGTATTTTAATACAAGATGAGCACTGACAGTTTCTCTCTTGCGAGAGAAATATTGAACGGTCATTGCACGCATCGACTGATTTATCGCGTTTACTTTTTATATGTGCATTTATGAATGACGAAAGGAGTCCATACAATGGACGAACCAATGCAAGAATTCGCCAATGAGCCACCTGAAATCGAGGGCAGTGCCTCTACGCGTATCCACTATAGCCTGCGTTTTACGGGAGCGCCAACGCTACAGCAACTCGTCGCAGTTGCCGTTGCCGCGGCAGTTTACACTGTTATTTCCTGGCTCGCAATCGTGGGTCTACCTTCGCCATTCTTTGGTGTCAGCAGTATTTTCCTGGCGATAGGTTTTGGTATTCCCTTCGGCATCTGGTTTGGCGGCTGGGCCTTTGTCATTGGCTACATTGGCAATTTTATTGGCGCGGGCCTGCTCACCGGGACGCCGCTCCTGACCTCTATCCCCTTTGGGGCTGCCGATATTATCCAGCTTGGCCTGCCGATGCTGCTCTATCGTCTGCTGGCCCCGCGTTTCGGCCTCAGCCCCATCGGCAAAGATGTCTATACGGTGAAGGGCTTCCTGTTCTTTCTGCTCTGTGCCGTCATCCCGAACAATATCCTGGGGGCGCTCTACGGCAATGGCATTCTGGTCGCGGGCGGTCTGCTCAAGCCCGAACTCTATCTTGGCAGTGCCGCAACCTGGGCGATCTCGAATATGATCATCACCGCCATTATCGGTTCGGCGCTGTTACGCGGAATCGGTCCGGTCATCGAGCGCTTCGGACTCACGATCCGCAATCTGTTTAACTAGCTTTTATCTCCCGCAAACAAATCGGGAACGGCAATGTAACCATTAAGCAAAATGTTGAAAAGCGGCCAGAATAGTCATTTTACGACAATCTGGCCGCCAGTTTTTTCACTCTTCTCGCTCTCAATAGATCAGCGCAAGATCTCGTTGACATACAACGCAATCGCAATTGTTCTCAGCGATGGGCTGTCGACCTCCGAGCGGCTCCAGGATATGATCGATGATCGCTGACCAATGTGTAAATTTTGTGCGTACATCGGATGTTGTCACGAACTGTTCCAGCAGTTGCGCAAGGGGCAGATCCCAGGTACGCAGATCGGTAAGGAGCCTCTTACTGCTCACCCACCATCGCTGTTGCAATTGATAGTGATACTTGAGCCATTCGTTCAAGCCAACGTGCATCACCAGCAGAGCGGTAACAGGATCTGCTTCCAGGTTTCTCTGTACTTTATCATTGCCATGAAAAAACATAAACTGGAGATTCTGATATTCTGCGGGGGGCACACCTACCGGTCTCACCTGCCGGGCCTGCATCTGTATCTGTTCCAATTCGTGCGTCTTATCGAAAACGATAAGCGACTCGGCAACCATAGGGACTCGCTGGCGTTGCTCCATCTCTCTCGCAGTACGCTCTTTTAATTGCCTGAGAGAGAAAAAGGTGAGATCAAGCTTCACCCCGCCAATGACGGGATGATTAATATTCGTACAGAGATTGTCTTCATCGACAATCACATGCACGTCGAGATCACTATGTTGTGTGATCTCTCCTCGTGCGAACGAACCAAAAATAAATGCTGCAAGATAGCGATCATGCAGCTCAAGCCGCTCAATGCTCTGATATGCGGCAAGATAGCGTTCTGGGATAGTAGTGCGTGACCGTTGAGACATAACGATCTCCTTCCCTGGTATATCTTTTTTGCGTCCTGCTTACGATATCACACTTTTGTGACTTACCAGTGCAGAATAAGTACCAAAAGTAACCGATTCAGCGTAATATATGTAATAGAAGAAAGGGTTTATTTTTCGTCTGGTACGTTCATCTTGTAGAGGCGCTGCTTGCCTGCGTCCAATCCGCATCAACCGAAGAAAGGATGAGGTATTCGAGATGACCGATGGGGCCTGACCGTCTCGATTGCGCGTGTGTACAAAATCGTAGCTTCTCTCTTTATTTTCTTAGCGGCCTTATGCTCTCTATACCAATCGTTTATGTCAAACTAACGCCAGGAGGATCGATACGATGTTGACTATCACACGAGATCATCTCTTACCGCAGGATACGTTCTGCTGTCATCCTTTCATGTCCTTTTTTCTGCCAAAAACCTGGCTCGCCTATGATGATGTTCCTTTACCACCCACACAACGCGCCTCACGCACACGCAAATATCCCGAGATGGCACGCGATTATAATACGACTCAGGACTTCCAGATTAAGAGGGATACTCCTCCGGCCAAGCCGCCCTCGCAGAAGGATCAGCCTCCACATACGTTCTTACGCCATTCGCTCACTTTTATCGGGATTGGCATGCTTATTGCGCTCTTTCTGGTCGTTGCAACCCAGCTCACCGGCAACTGGCTTTCCAATACCGTAGATGATATTCGCTATGGAAATCCACGCACGTTCCAGATCGACGCGTTTGTTGGCCATGAGACCGGCAAGACGCCAAGCCATTTCATTGCCTTGAATCTACATGGACGTATTCAAATTATTGAACTTCCAGGAGGAGATGCCACAAAAGCAAAGATCTATCCTGGCCCTCAACTCTATGATGCCAATGCCGAGCGCATTCCCGTAAAACTCCAGTTTATCGACACACATCATAATCATCGACCCGATATGTACGTACAATTTGGCGGCACGCAGATCATCTTTCGCAATACGCCAACTGGCTTCCAATCGCCATAGCCAGGAAGGATGCATGGGCCGGTCAAGCTTTCTCTGGCACTGACCGATAGCAATAAATACGACTATAAGAAGTAGTAGTCGGTTTACTTGCGCGAACTCAGCCGCTCATATGCTGGAACTGGTAGTGTTCCAGCACCATGATCATCTCGGTTCGATTGAGAAAACGTGCCCATTCGAGCGCGGTCGCCTGAAAATCGCCGTCTTTGAGCGAGATATCAGGATTGGCGCTCAAGAGTAAAGCGACCAGCTCAAAGTCATTGCGCTCAACGGCCGAGTGCAACGGCGTGCCCTGACGGCGGCCCTGACGCTGGTTCACCTGTTGCGGATCGCCCGTCAGAATGTGTTGCGCGCGCTCGTGCCAGCCAAGATCCCAGGCGGTGAGCACATCCAGTTCGACGCCGCGCGCAACCAGCCATTCGGCGGAATGCGGCTGATGCAGGCCCACCACGATCTGCAACGGCGTCAGGCCGCTCGGCAGTGGCGTTGAGAAGAGCGTCGGCTCAAGCTCAGGAGCCAGCTCATCTAATCTGGCAATATCACCCCGTCCCAGCGCCTCAACCAGCGCGATCTGCTGTGGCTCAGGCGGCGAGGCCAGCACTGAACGCCGCAGGAGCCAGGTTTTCCCATGACCAAGCGATGTAAAACCAAGCTTACGATAGACTGGCTCTCCCATCGACGAGGCATTCAAAAGCGCGTGACGGCAACCAAGACTCCGCGCCAGCTGGCAGGCCGCCAATGTCAGCGCTTTCCCGATACCCTTATTCCGCGCCTCGGGGACTACGGAGACGTCGAAAATACCGGCCACGCCCAGCTCGCCCGTCGTCAGATTCAAACGGGATTGACCAACGACGTGGCCATTCAACCAGGCTGCGAAATGCCAGACCAGACGTGGCTCCTGCTGCGTTGTACGATGCAATTGCGCGGCTGTGGAGGGACTATAATAGGGAAGATCCTCTACGTCCCAGAGGGGGACCTGCTCGACAATCTCAATGTGCAAACCGGGCGCACGCTCAATCGCGGCGTCAATATTCTGGAGCGCACACCACATCCAATGCGGCTGCCAGTTCCACTCGAAGCCACGCGCCAGTAAACGCACCTCCAGATCAGCGGGCTCGGTCGGGTCCAACGACCAGCACAACATGTCACGCTCAGGCCGATGCTGGCGAAAATAGTGCATCACCACATCGAGCTGCCGGGAAGCCTCCTGTAGCGTCAGACGAGGAAAGAGAATCGCAGCATCACCCTCAGGACCGGGAGCATACACCCAGGTCACGCCCCCCTCCTGCTGCACTTCTCCCAGAGTATCACTATTTGTACAACGAATAACCCATTGACAGGTATTATCCACCATCGCCTGCAAAAGCTGGTCATGGGTAGGTTGCTCGCCAAGAAACTGCCAGGCAAATGGTTGCTCAGTATTCATGATGGAAAGTTTTCGCCCTTCTCTCTTCTTGTTAGCCTTATGAATTGAAATAGTTTGCACTTCTTCATACTTATTTAAACTATTTCATAATAGCAAATAATGGCAAGCAAAAATGAGAAGTCAATGCAACAGGCAGGGTCGAAAAAAGGGGATTTGAGCTCCAATCACAGCCTGGATGCTCAAAAAAGGGGGGAAAAGATTGCCGAAATTTCCGCAAAAAACCCGGCATCAAGTCCTGGTACATAATCGCTAGAATTTTTCGTGTCTTACATGTATAATCATATGACAGGTGCGTATGTGATGCAATCCTTTTATAAGCGTTTTGAGAGCGCTGAAAAGCGCAATGTCATACTACGACAGGTTTGTCGACGAAAACGTCTGAAGAGGCCAATTTTGCTATGGTCGCTCGTCTGACCCGCTGGTGGCGAAGAGAGTCGCACGAAATAGAGATTGCAGGTGCTCTGTTCCATCAGTTGGCGCAACAGAGATGTTTCCAGCATCACGCCCTGACCAGCACGCAGGAATATCAGAATAGCATCACAACGATATTCTCCGGCCAACGCTATAATGCTGCGCAGGGGATCGTGCGAACTGATCTCCAGACGTTCCAGCGACACGTGGTAGTGTCGGGCCAATGTCTGCGTTACAGCGTGAAAATGGCGCGTTTGCGCTAGCGTTTCCGGCCCCCCACAACGCTGCGTCTGCCCATCAGGAGACACAGATAGCGAAAGAGGAACCAGCGTCGCACTCTGGGCTACGGCCACACGCATGGCATCATCAATAGCTTCAACCTCGACAGTATGAGTAAAAGGCAAGAGTAAACGCATGCTAGAACTCCATATCAGGCAACGGGCAGACACCATAAATAGTGCTGCCTTTCTCCTCGAACCGATTTTTGCCAGCTTCTTTGCTTCTTAGCATAAATCATTTTCTATCAACATGCGTTCAGAGACATAAGAAAAGAGCTAAAAAAGTTCACAAGATTCTCGTTTGCGGCTGTGGCTGGCACACAAGCGCATCTACCCATTGCGAGACGGTGAGCAACGGAGGGAGCGACGGCTGAAGCGCACGGAACTGGTTTGCCAGGGTCGCACAGACGGGCGCACGCAGTCCGGTTTGCGCCAGCAGGTCCGCATCGCTGAAAAGCTCGGCTGGAGTACCGTTGAAGGCAACCAGACCGTTGCGGAAGGAGACGACGCGCTGACAATATTCGGCCACCAGGGTCATATCATGCGTGATAATCAATATGGTTTTCCCTCTGCGCTGAAGCTCACAGAGCAGGCTCATAATATTGGAGATCGAACGATAATCCTGGCCGGTCGTCGGCTCATCGACGACGAGGATCTCGGGTCCCATCGCCAGAATCGCTGCGACTGCGAGCCGCTGGCGCTCCCCCTTGCTCAAAAAGACGGGATCTTCGCTTGCCTGCTTGCTTAAACCGACCGCTTCCAGCACATTTTTGATTGTCTCACGGCGCTGCACGGCTGGTACATCCAGATTTTTCAGGCCATATTCGATCTCATCCGCGACACTGCGGCAGAAGAGCTGGTGGTCGGGATTTTGAAAGACATAGCCAACCGAGGAGGCAAGGCGACGACGTACTTTACGCTGCGCAAGGTCCTGCCCAAGGATCTGCATCTGTCCACCACTGGCGCGAAAGAGGCCGGTCAGGATCTTGGCAAAGGTCGTTTTCCCGCTGCCGTTCGGACCAAGCAACGCCAGCATCTCGCCACGATACAATTGAAAATCGATCCCTTTGAGCGCGGGCGAACCATCTTCATAGTGATACATCACCTGTTCAGCCTGCACAACCAGTTCACCTGCATTGTTTCGTAGAGAGCTTGCTTTGAAATTTTCGCTGGCGCTTCCCTTGAAAGGAGGTGACGAGACCACTCGATCGTTCATGCGCACCGAGGCAAAGGCAATCTCGCCCTCAGCAAGAGTCAGCGGTGGACGGCCCTGATACACCTGCTCGGTCTCCCAGGAGATGCGCACTAATTCGCTGGCTGCGGCCCCGGCCTGCTCCAGAAGAGGACGCTGTGCGTAAAATTCGCGCGGGGAGGCGACCAGTTTGATACGCCCCTCGTGCAACAGGGCAATACGATCACAAAAAGCGGCCAGGATCTCCGGGTCCTGCTCCACCAGAACTACGGTCATACGATAATCGCGGCGCAGACGCGCAATCGTTTCGATCACCTCGCGCTTGCCCACCGGGTCCAGATCGCTTGTCGGCTCATCGAGAATGAGCACCTGCGGGCGAAGCGCAAGAAATGCCGCGATCGCCACGCGCTGCTTCTGTCCGCCGGAGAGATCGGAGGGATGGAGATAGGCTGCTCCCGGCCAGAGGTGATCGAGTCCAACCCACGTCAGCGCCTCATGCGCACGTTGCACGATCTCCGCATTGGGCAATCCCTGTATCTGCAAGCCAAAGGCCAGCTCATGCAGAACACTCATGCGCAAGAACTGGTTTTCTGGATCTTGCAGCACCATGCCAATCTGATGCGAAGTTGCCGTTTTGTGCGTCACAGGTTGACCGAGCAACGTGATTGCTCCACGAAAATGATGTGGCAGTTGCGCAGCCGTGAGCCGGGCCGTATAGGGCAAAATGCCGAGCAGCGAACGGCAAAGCGTTGTCTTCCCCGCGCCACTGGGTCCCGTAATCCCAAAGCATTCACCTTGCTCGATATTCAGTGAGACATCGCGCAGTGTCCAGGCCCCGACCTCATCGCTAAAGGTCGGATAACGCCACCAGAGATTGTCAACAGCAAGCGCAGCAATCTTCTCCATTACACTATCCTCTGCAAAAGCGTAGTCAGCGTGGGATGTGTCCCCAACGCGAAAAACAAGAGTAGTATACTGACCGCCAGCACGGCCCAATCGATCCCGCGCCACGGCATCGTCTCGTAAAAATCGTTATTCGGCTGACCCAGCTGGAAGCCACGTGCAAGCAATGCATCGCCAATCTCGCTGGAACGTCGGATCATCATCGCCACCATCGGCACTGCAATTGCCGCCAGATCGCGCAGATGGCGCACAAAACTGCGTGGGCGGGCGTTAATGGCGCGCACAAGCTGCGCCTGGCGAATGGTCTCGTAATCGGCAAGCGCGAGATTGAACGCGCGGAATACCGTACTCAGGAAAAAGATGACCGGTTGTGGAAAGTGCAACTGGCGTAGAGCCCCGATCAGCTCCGCATCCCGCCCGGATATCATCAGCGAGATGGTGCAGAGGACCATGCCCGCGTAGCCGATGACCTTGGTAATCGCCAGCCAGAGGCCACGATCCGTGAGCGTAATTGTCAGCGCATGAAAAAAGGGCACGCGCGCAAAAATCCAGGCGGGTGAGGACCAGAAATGCGTCAGCACCAGCGTCAGCAAAGATGCAAGCAGCACACCCGCCAGCACCTGACGTTTCCAGAGGAAATAGCCGACCACGATCAGGAGCCAGAGTCCCAGCCAGAGCGAGAGCCCGAACGTGAGCTGTCCCGCATAGACCGGCAGGCGAAAGAGCACGACGCCCGGGACTGTATTCAGCACTGTCCAGGTCATAAAAAGACTGAAGAGCGTCGGCAATGTCAACAAAAAGTAGAGCCGTGCAATGCGCGCGCTGATCCCACTGCCCAGGAAGAGCGCCAGTGCCAGCAGCCAGAACAGCACTGCCCCGAGCAGATCACTCTGAGCCGTCGCAATCGAGCGCAATTGGGCCGCCGAGAGGCAGAAGATAAACAGGGCACGCGCCAGCGGATGCACCTGTGCTAAAGGCGCATCTATACGGCGAGCGAACACAAACGATCGCACGTAGCGCCGACCGACTGGAGCCTGAAGAAACAAGGGTTCGGATGCACGTATTTTCCTGCTAGCCACAGATACAGCCTCCCTCAAACACTACATAAATAATTTCTCTATTTCTCAAAAAAACAGCAGAGACCTATTCCGTAGTATACCTGACCTCGATCAGACCTTCATGGTATAAGACAAATGGGCATCTATTTCATGCCGATCCAATACACATCAACCTAAGGGGCCGAGAGGGGGATTTCGCCTGGATCCAGTAGAGGCACGGTGGAGAGGAACGGAACTGTGCCTGGGAACTCGCACGACAAAGCTGGCTCCGTAGGAGGAGAGACACGCGAGCAGAGGGGCCTTCGCCGCTGATCTCCGTGGTCGAAAAAACCGGTACCTGAAATCATCATCGCCTCCGTTGCCATCATCGCCTGCGGAGCCAGCGGCATCGCGCGAGTTCCCAGGCACAGTTCCGTTATCACTCCACCGTGCCACTACTGGGTCCAAAATCCTGCCTATCTGCGAGCTCCATGGCCTTTAGGTTGATGCGTATTGATCGTGCTTCATGCCGATCCGCAGAAATTGTGGAGACCATCACAAAAAATATGTGA
>DATJHM010000036.1:0-6198 GCA_035493895.1 Ktedonobacteraceae bacterium | reverse complement strand
TTATTAAGTCAATTATAAGCGGAAAGAAAAAGAGTTGTCAAGCGTTTTCACTATTTTCAAAAATTCAACACGGAGAAATCATACCTCTACATTAGCCCTATCGGGCTATAATGCCGCCTAAAATAGAAGATAACACCGCTTTCTCGTATACAATGATAACCAGTTAGTAAACAGTATGTGTCATCCTGGCGTATAAGGTAATTGCCATATCAGCCAGCATATATTGTCCTGACAAATGCAATGAAGCAAAGGTGAGATCTGCCCACATGGCTCCTATTTGTATGAGCCAGCAAGATCATGCCGTTCATGCATATCGCCGCCACAGACACGCGAGAAGATCAGAGAAGATCGTTATTTCTTTCGTACTGCTTATATTTACCAGCGAATAGTGGAGGCAAATGCACATAGCCGCAAGAGGCGTATTTTATTGGTAAGGAGAACCAGGCACTATGCGCATGCCATCATTCCAGGATACAGAGGGACGTGCCAGGGCACGCACGGGCATGGGGATTCTTCTCTCTCTGCTTCTTATGACAACGAGTATTCTCACCATCATTACCATACAACATATGTCCGTAAAAGCTGATAGCAACCAGCTCTTGCCTGGCCAGCAGATCTGGGGACAGGGGACCTCCTCGCTCCTATTTGGCGCTAACGATGCCAACTGGCAATGGTCAAATAACAATCTGGGAAACAGTGCGGCCATCGTATCTTCTATTCGCAAAGCAGGTATTACGGTGATTCGCACCCCATTGAGCGCGGCAGATGCTCAGGCTCGCGTCTCCGCGATTGAGGCCACAGGCGCTAAATGTCTCGGCATCCTGTCCCCGACAGACGCCGAACAGGTCGTCAAGATGCTGGGAGATCGCTGCGATATGTACGAATGGATGAATGAGCCAGATAATGGGGGACCAACAGCGACCGAGTACGCCAATTCCTGGAATCAATATATCCCGACGTTACGCTCAATCAATCCGCATGCAGCCTTCATCGGTCCGGTCGTCGCCTCACCCGATCTGCCCTATATCCAGCAATTTCTTACCCTTGCCAAGCAGGCAGGCAATCTTCCCGATGCCGTAAGCTACCACACGTATCCTTGCACCGACCAGACAATTGCCAGTTGCCCTAGCCACATCAATACTAGCTATGTCCCAGATGCAGCTAAGGTTCGCGCCACCGTCAATTCCGTGCTCGGCTATAATCTCCCGCTGGCTCTGACCGAATGGAACTATTCCTGGAGACCCGGCCAGACACCACAAAGTGACCCTTTCATGAAAACATTTACCACCCTCTCGATCAATGCCTTCAAGCAGGCAGGTCTGGCCATGGCGAATGAATACGATATCGCCAGTAATGCCGGTGGTGGCACACTGGATATGGTCAACCCACAAAATGGGGAGGCCCAACCACAACTCCAGGAGCTGCAACAGCTCATTCACAATTATCAGGCGCAGCAGGCACCACCCGCGCCACCTGTCAGTAATAGCCCGGCACCTCCTGTGATGGCATCGCCAACACCTGCGCTACCAACAAGTACACCCATCACGGTAAGCCAGCCACCACCCATTGTGGTCGTTGGTGCGCCAACAGATATGGGATCGTTTATCATCGGCCAGCAATTACACTGCGAACCCGGGGCACCACTCAATCCGCAACTGGCCCTCACCCAACAACCCATCGATACCGACTTGCTCTCGACAATGGGCGTGACGCAGGATGGCTGTAGCCTCGTCTTTAGAGTACAGAATCCGCAGCAGACGTTGCGTTTCAACTGGTGGAATGAGGGCATTGCGATCACAAATAAGCTCTCGTTCCTGGTCTCGTCGAACAGCACGAACGGTGTAAATGGGACCTGGGAGAACTTCCCGGCTGCCTCATCTATCGCAGCCGGAGGTTCTCAGACGGTGACGCTGCTCAATCAGACCTGGGTCAAGGTCAGTGTAAATCCGCCCAGGGCTAACACGCCTCCCGCAAATCTGGTTATGGAGCTGTACGCACTCAGCGTACCTTCCAGTGACATACCCTCAAGTTCACAACCCATCATGTTGCCACGCAACTAAGATACAGATACAGAGTAAGTAAAAAGGAAAGGTACGAGCTTATACACAGTTCGTACCTTTCCTTTTTTCCTGGCTTCTCTACATCCCACTCCTTGTCTGTCGAGGCCAATTCCCAGCATTTTCCCACCTCTACTCATCAGCAGCGCAGTGCTCTTTGTGCTATTATATTGCCGTGAAAGCGGTTATTTTCCACATTCCATTGATGTTCGACAATGTTAAATGCACGGTGTAGGCAGCGCCTTGACGCTGCACGGTTTCTACAACTGTGGCGCTCGATCCGTTGACGATACTACTCTGTATATGAGCACTCGCGACCGGGCCACTACTCTTATCATATCCCTGAGCAACCAGCGTATAAAGACGCGCACCCTGGCTGCCAGCCGTGGTTGGAAATACGATAAAACTATACGCCTCTGTATAGTCCTGCTGCTTGACTGCGGTATAATAATTATTCACTGTGCTTGTATAAGAATTGGCTTGAGCGGCTACCACAGCCACACCAATAATGAGCACGAGCATAGCGACAATAATCCCTCCGGCCACGAGGGCAGGCTTGAGCCCAATTTGCGCAAATAGATTACCCTTTGCCTCGGGTGCTACGCTCTGAGCAGGAAGACCATTGACGGGAGGCTGCAAATTATTGAGCGGGGGTTGCTGATTGTAGAAAGGCGGTTGGCCCGGCTGAAACTGGGAGGGCGCTTGCCGTGTTTGCTCATATGAGCCCGATGGAAACTGGGAGGGCGCTTGTCGTGTCTGATCATATGAGCCCGGTTGAAATTGAGGGGCGGCCTGCCGTGTCTGCTCATATGGACCCGGTTGAAATTGAGGGGCAGCCTGTCGTGTCTGCTCATATGGGTTTGGTTGCTGTGGTGATGGCTGACCAAAACGCTGCTGCGTTGGATCATTATACATGAATTTTTCAATCTCCCTTTGCATTTTTTGCATCGTGCGCTTCTAAGAAGGTGATTGTGGTGAAGGAGTGGGACAAAATACACAACACCGACGCTAGTATAGCATATTCTTTTCGACGGTCTAGAGCCAATTTTTTCCTGTATCAGGGCATAATTTCCCATACGTAAGGTCTCTATCAAGGATCTTCAATGTCCTCTTTTATATTTTATAGCGTTTTTTCCCGCTATCTCTGATAATGCACCTCCTGAAGTGAGCCAGGGAAGCATAACACGACTGGCAAAACTGCCCCGCTTTGATTTGACGATCGGGAACTGAAATACATATAATATCCTCCGCAATGTCAAAGGGGCAGAAAATCTGCCAGCCTTGTTATCCTGCATGCTCCAAAGAAAGGATTCTCTATCTTGGACGAATCTCAACGTACTCTCTCAACGAGAGAAATAGCAAACTCCCCGGCTATTCTGCGTGCCCTGGCGACACTGGATGTCGTACTGGATATGCGCAATCCTGGAAAAGTTACTATGAGCGCCGATGGAAAACATGTTGCTTTTGTCGTGTTTGGGCGTGCACCCGGCGAGCAGAAACAGCGCAAGCGTATCTGGGTGGTGGAGATGGATGGCAGCAAGGAGGCACAGCCTATCAGCAGCGGCAAAGGCGATGAAACGTCTCCCAGCTGGTCGCCGGATGGCAAAAAGCTGGCTTTTGTGGCACAGCTTGAGAAGGAGAAGCCACAATTGTACATCATCTCGGCGGATGGTGGAGAGCCCGCGCTGATCTGTACGATGCCCAATGGCCTCAGTGATCTGGCCTGGGCCCCCGATGGAAGCCGAATTGCCTTTCTCTCGCTGGAAGGTGAAGAGCCCAAAAGCGATCCTAAAGTGCTTGCTCCCGCACGCCCTCACCGCCTCTGGTCTGTGCGCCCGGAGTTGCAAGCAATTCCCGAACCCATCACGCCCCGCGATATCACGGTCATCGAATATTGCTGGTCGCCTGATAGCAGATCCCTGGCCCTCTACTACTCACATGGCCCTGAGGAGACGGATTGGTATCGCGGGCAGATCGGCGTGGTTGCGGCGCAAGGTGGCATCGTCCGCCAGCTTACCACGCTCAAGCTGCCAGCGCGTGCGCCCGCGTGGTCGCTCGATGGCTCGCAGATCGCCTTTCTCTCAGGAAGCTGGAGTGATCCAGGACGTGGGGCCGGTGATATCTATACTGTCTCGCTGGAGACCTCCCAGGTACGCAATCTGACGCCGGGCATCGAGAGCAATCCGAGCTGGTGCGCATGGCTCCCCGACGGCCAGCATCTGCTTTTTGCGACGGTGAAACAGGTCACGCACCAGATTGCCCTCCTCGATAGCCGCGATGGCACAATAACGCTCCTGGAGAAGGATTTTGTGATGCAGCGGGATATGCCCTCGCTCTCCATCACGCCGGATTTTCGCGTGTGCGCGACGGTGCATTCGAATGCACACTCTCCGAGCGAGGTCTGGTCCGGAGCAATAACATGCGTAGACAATCTGCCTGCGAGCATCGAGTGGCAACGACTCACCACGCTGAATGCGATGGCCGTGGAACTGCTGCCTCGTGTGCAAACCGAGCGTATTCGCTATCAGGGCGTCGATGGACAGGCGATTTATGGCCTTTTCACGCCACCCACTACACAGGAGGAGGCGCTACCACCGCTCTATGTCGATGTGCATGGCGGTCCTTCCGGTGCAGACTGTGACTACTGGGCGGGATTCGATCAGGTTTTTCTTGCGGCTGGCTATGCCGTCTTCCACGCAAATTATCGCGGGAGCTGGGGCCAGGGAGCGGCCTTTGCCGATGCGGTCCTGGGCGACATGGGCGGCAAGGATCTTCAGGACATTCTCAGCGGCATCGAGTATCTAATCCAGGCGGGCAAAGTCGATGGCAACCAGGTCGCAATCGGCGGCTGGAGCAATGGCGGCTTTCTCTCAGCCTGGGCCGTAACGCAAACGCATCGCTTCAAAGCTGCAATGATGGGTGCCGGTATCTCGGATTGGCATAACATGCACGCTCAGACGAACATCGCCGATGCCGACATCCTGCTGGTCGGCTGCGACCCGCTGGAGAATCCCGATGCCTATCGCCGCTGTTCACCGCTCACCTTCGCCGCGAATGCCACAACGCCCACGCTCATCTTACATGGCGAAGACGATCCCGCCGTCCCGGTCGCGCAGGCCTATGCCTTCTATCGCGCCTTGCGCGAGCGCAATGTGCCCACCGAGTGCGTGATCTATCCACGCGAGGGGCACGGCTTGAGCGAGCGTGATCATTTGCGCGATTCGACGGAACGCCAGTTGCGCTGGTTTGCGCAATTTGTGAAAGCATAGAGGAAAGATGAACATGTCCGAGGATATCATAGATCACGAAACACAGATATCCGCACAATCTGAACAATTACTGCAACGGCAGCAAATGCTACAGGATGAGGCCCGGCAGGTATTGGAGGAGCTAGATCTGGTTGCACTGCTGAGTAAAGGAGGAGTGCTGAGGAAAACGGGAAGTTCCGTCCTGGGACTCATGGTCTGGCGCGACATTGATCTGGCGGTTTCCAGTCCCGGATTAAGCATCACGCGCGCATACGAGGTCATGCATCCGCTCCTGACGCACCCACGCGTTACACAGGTCAGATACTTCCATCAGAGCGATCATTTTAAAGAGGACGACATGGATGAGCGCCTCTTTTTCATGGTGTACTATCATCTGTATGAGCAGGCAGAGTGGAAGATTGATATCTCATTCTGGCTTGGCGAGGGCCTGCATCCCGAACCAGTTCACGAGGCTGTTGAACAACAACTGACACCCGAAACGCGCCTGACGATCCTCCAGATCAAAACCGCCTGGTATCAGTTGCCCGCCTACCGCACCACAGTGGCCAGTACGGACATTTACGATGCCGTACTCCAGCATGGTGTCCGCACGCTTGCCGAATTCGATCAGTATCTCATCCAGCGAGGGAAACCCCCACGTGCGTAACTGGCCAGAGGGGCGCTTGAGCACGCCCCTCTGGCGTCAGACTAAACATACGAACGACACGCATTCTCACCCGCAACCATTCCGTACCCACATGATTCCGTTCGCAGAAACATTACAGGTAGGGGCAGCGCTTCATACCTGCCCTGTGACGGCAACGCTTCCGTTCGCTTCATGCCTATCCTGCGGCTAACCTGACGACACAACACAACCCGTTATTCGGGCTGAG
>DATJHM010000035.1:0-48393 GCA_035493895.1 Ktedonobacteraceae bacterium | reverse complement strand
CTGACCTTTGCCTGTATCACAAAGGTCAGCCCTCTGTCGTCCACCTCGAGAAGAAAGTTATGCGACCTTCAAGAACTATGGGTGAAGATATCATTTCAGAAAGTCTGCTGTATCCTCTTTCTTACCTGGGAGAAGCATACCTGATATGAGCAGGGAAGTCAAGGATTTTTAATGAGTAACTAGACTTACTAAGTCAACAATAAAGAGAAAAGTGAAGAACAGCCCTTGAGTTGCTCTTCTTTAGAGATGTAATGCGTGCAGATGATCCTGGTCCAGTAAATGCTCGAGCTGATGGCCCATGCGCAGGACTTTCGTTTGCAGGTACGTAAGATTATCCTCCGTCGGCGTGGTTTCCAGCGCAACGCGTTCTACCGTAAAGTTGCCTCTTTGGAGAGCCTGAACCTTTTCGGGATTGTTGGTCAGGAGACGGACATGACTGAGTCCAAGCTCGTGAAGGATCTCAACGGCGCTGCTGTAATCGCGAGCGTCAACGGGATAGCCGAGTCGCGTATTCGCCTCGAGCGTGTCATAACCCTGCTCTTGCAGCACATAGGCCTGTAGTTTGGCCGAGATGCCGATACCTCGCCCTTCCTGAGGAAGATAGAGGAGCAGGCCGCGACCCTCATTGGCGATAGCAGCGAGGGCAGCATGGAGCTGGGCCTGACAGTCGCAGCGCTGCGAACCAAAAATATCACCGGTCAGGCAGGCTGAATGCAGACGAAGTAAGGGCGCTTGCTGCGATGCTTGAAGATCACCCAGCAACAGGGCAAGATACGGCTGTCTGCTGGCGATCTCTTGATAGTGGCGCAGACGGAAGGTCGCGAGCGCAGTCGGAAGGATGACTTCGCTGATAAAGCTGACTTGATGGGTCTGGCGATAGGCGACGATGGCATCCAGTGAGATCTGCGCAATATTGGTTTGTTCGATCTGCGCGATTGCCTTTTGCGTCAGAAGCTCGCTCATCACTGCTCCGGGTTCCAGACCAGCGATAGAGAGAAGTTCTATTACCCCTTCCGGATAATCCTGCCGGGCCAGCACGCCGCCGGGCTGGATGCGCAGTGGAACGATCGGACCGGGACTGCTCAGGTCATCGGCACGTGTGAGGGGATCGATCAGGGCGCGTAGAGTGAGCGTACTGAGCGTCTCATGTGTCAGTGCTTCATGC
Source organism: Ktedonobacteraceae bacterium (assembly GCA_035493895.1). Classification (GTDB taxonomy): domain Bacteria; phylum Chloroflexota; class Ktedonobacteria; order Ktedonobacterales; family Ktedonobacteraceae; genus DATJHM01. The sequence continues at coordinate 47,228 of DATJHM010000035.1, read as the reverse complement.
GCGAAATCGAGTGAGACTGTGATCGTAGAGGCAATTTTTGTGCGCCAATCGTTTGCAGGCATCGGCAGGCGGAGCGTATCGTAGCGTTCACTGGCAAGCACGGCATAGATAGTTGATCCTGACAGCGTCTGGAAACGGCTAATGGTCTCATGATCGACGAACTGAGCAGCCTGACAGAGAACCCCACCTGAATGAGAAGTAATCAGGAGTGGATGCCCCTGGCGAAGTGTGGCTGTCGCCTCAGGGATCGTAAGTTGTGTATCTTTCGTAGAATATTCCATATATTTTTACTTTTCATGTAGTGTGCGATCAATATGTGCAAGATCACCCTCAATGAGGAGATCGTCTGAGAAGATCTGCGTCCGCACATTGGTAAGCAGACGTGCATCTTGCATCGAGGCCAGACCAGTACCCCCGAAAGGCGAAGGCGCGCCCCGACCACCTATCAATTTTGGCGCAATAAAGGCGGCCACGTGATCGATCAGCCCCAGATCAAAAGCATTTCCTAGAACCTGTTCTCCTCCCTCCAGCAATAAATGCATGAGTCCTCGTTCTCCAAGCAGACGGAGGGCAGCATCCAGATCAATCTGTCCACTGCTAGTGACCGCCGTGCTCAGCACCGTAGCGCCGGTATCTTGCAAGCGGCTGCGCTGCTCATGCGAACTGGTCTCGCCAACGATCACATAGGTGCCTTCAGCGAGCTCGGGTTGTAGCAGCTTACTCTGTAAGGGAAGTTGACCGTGTGTGGATAGTATAACTCGAAGTGGCCCTGAGCGTGAAGATCGTTTATAGTGGAGCTGCTCATGCGTCAGGCGAACAGTGAGCTGAGGATCATCCTGACGTACCGTGCCCGCGCCAACGAGAATACCGTCAACGCGATCGCGCAGATTGTGCACCCAGACGCGAGACGCCTCGCCACTGATCCAATAGGCGTCTCGCGTATGCGTCGCCAGTTTTCCATCAAGGGTCATCGCCCATTTTGCCGTCACATAGGGACGTTTTTTCGCCATCAGCGTTGCAAAGGGTTTGACCAGCTCTTCCGCTTCCGCCTCCTCAACGCCAGTGATCACCGTGATGCCAGCATCGCGGAGTTGTGCGATTCCCAGTTCGCAGACCAGCGGATTCGGGTCACAGGCCCCGATGATAACGCGGCGAATGCCAGCCTTAATAATCGCCTGCGTGCAGGGAGGCGTATGAATGGTGACACAGCATGGTTCAAGGGTCGTATAGAGATCGGCTCCATCAGCCAATGCACCGGCCTCTTGCAAGGCGTGAACTTCGGCGTGCGGACCATAGGGCGGGGAAGTCGCTCCCTGCCCTACGATTGTACCATCGCGGACAACAACGGCCCCCACTGAGGGACGCGGGCTGGTGCGTCCCTCAACGGTATGAGCCAGCTCGAGCGCGATGCGCATGAAGTGCTGGTCATTCATCTTCTACCTCTTGTTAATGCACTGACTCACGAGTTTTCGTGCGCTCATAGCGTTTACTCGGCGTCAGGATAATGGGCTGCAATTCATTGGCCTGGAAAGAGGCCTGCTGCCGCTCTTCCGAAACCGCACCATAGAGCGTTGTACGCTGCTGAGGAATACGGCCAATCGAGCGAATAATTTCAGCCATCTGAGCGGGAGGCAACTCCTGCCCAAACTCGCCGCCAGCAGCACGCGTAATGCTCTCGTTCATCAATGTGCCGCCCATATCATTGGCACCGGCCTGAAGACAGGCTTTGACCCCTTCCGCACCCATCTTGACCCAGGAGACCTGGATGCTGGTGATATGCGGATAGAGCACGAGCCGCGAGATGGCGTGTACCAGCACTGCTTCACGGAAAGTAGGGCCTTTGCGGGCGCGTCCTTTCCAGAAAATAGGCGCTTCCATATGGACAAAGGGCAGCGGAACAAACTCAGTAATGCCGCCAGTGCGCTTCTGTAGCTCTCGCAAGCGGAGAAGGTGGCGAGCCCAGTGTTTGGGTTGCTCAATATGACCGTACATAATTGTCGCCGTTGTGCGCAGGCCAACCCTGTGAGCCGTCTCCACTACCTCGAGCCATTGATTGGTATTGAGCTTATCGGGACAGAGTGTGGCGCGCACCTCATCGTCCAGAATCTCGGCGGCGGTGCCAGGGAGTGTACTCAGGCCAGCCTCTTTGAGCTGGGTCAGAAACTCTTCCAGTCCCAGTTTCAGCGTTTGCGCGCCCTGCCAGACCTCAAGCGGCGAGAATGCATGAATATGCATATCTGGCAATACATCTTTAATCGCCCGGCACATATTCAGGTACGTCTCACCAGTATAGTCCGGGTGAATGCCGCCCTGCATACAGACCTCCGTGCCCCCGCGCTCCCAGGCCTCCTGGGCGCGCCGCACCACCTCGTCCAGGGCCAGATCATAGGGGGTGCCGCGCAGGTTCTCGCTCAGCTTGCCCTTAGAGAAAGCACAGAACTGGCAGCGGAAATAGCAGATGTTCGTGTAGTTAATATTGCGATTGACGACGTAGGAGACTACATCTCCCCTTGTGCGCTTACGCAGAGCATCTGCTGCCTGACAGATGGCGGTAAAGTCATCGCCGCGAGCCTGAAAAAGGCGTATCACTTCGGCTTCAGTCAGATCTTCGCCTGCTGAGGCCTTCTCAAGCAATTGCTGAATAATGGGTGAGGTTTGTTTAGGCGTGGCCGTAACCAGCGCCAGCTCTGCATCCAGAATGGAGACATTGGCACCGGGGGACCAGGGATCGACGCGCGCAAAGCCATCGGCATCACTGGCGTGAAGCAGCGGCGTGAGCAGCTCTGGATCTTGCCAGCGAGCGCCCTCCTGCACATAACTTGGATAGACAGCCAGACGTTCAACCAGAAGCTTGCCGGTTGAAGCGGTCAGCTCAGCCAGTTCAGTGAGATGCGGCCAGCGTGCCTCCGGATTGACGTGATCGGGAGTAACCGGAGAGACGCCGCCCCAGTCGTTGAGGCCAGCGCTAATCAAGCGAGGATAGACGCCGGGACTCAGATTAGGGGGAGCCTGAATATTCATCTCTGGTCCGAAGATGATGCGCGTAACGGCGAGTGTCCAGAGAAGATCGTCCAGATCAGGTTCAGGAGCATCAGCCATTTTCGTATCTGGTTTAGCGCGGAAATTCTGTACAATAATCTCCTGAATATGCCCATATTGCTGGTGGAGAGCGCGAATGGCCAGTAGAGACTCAATGCGCTCCAGGCGCGTCTCACCGATCCCGATCAGAATGCCCGTCGTGAACGGAACCTGCTGTTCACCAGCCAGGCGAAGCGTCTCCAGGCGCACCGAAGGGCGTTTATCGGGCGAGCCAAAATGTGGGCCGCCACGTGCTGAAAGGCGATCAGAGGATGTTTCAAGCATAATGCCCTGTGAGACCGAGACCTTGCGTAGCATCGCGATATCCTCGGCCGTCATCACACCCGGATTGACATGGGGAAGCAGACCAGTTTCTTTCAGAACCAGAGCCGCCATTTCCGCCAGGTAAGAGAGCGTCGTCTGGTGCCCAAACGTTGCCAGTTCACGGGCCGCAACCTTATAGCGCAGCTCGGGCTTATCGCCGAGTGTAAACAGGGCCTCTTTACAGCCAGCTTCAGCGCCAGCGCGCGCAATCGCCAGGATCTCATCGCGGTCAAGATATGCACGTTGGCCGCGCACAGGTGGATGGGCGAACGTGCAATAGTGACAGACATCACGACAGAGCTGGGTAAGCGGAATAAAGACCTTGCGGGAATAAGAAATACGCCGATCATGAGCCTGGTCGCGTAGTTGCCCGGCTACATCGAGTAAGGGAGAAAGGTCAGTAACTTCAGCCAGAGAGCGTGCCTCTTCTTCTGAAGGCAGGTATCCCTGTAAGACAGCAGTAAGGATAGACTGAGATTCTTGCTTTATCAAGCTTGTGATCCTTTCGGACAATCAAGAACAGGTGATATATCGTAACAGAATACGCAGTGCACGATTGCGGGCAGGACAATCTACCATCACAGCCGCACAATCCACCTCGTCACCGCCAATATTTTGTGATTACATACATAACAACCTGGCATATGCGATATGTATTCCCCTTTATTGTATGACAAAGAGGTCGAGGATGCCTGCCTGCTGTGAAGAAAACGGTGAAAAACGCGTTGAATTGAAGAAAGAGGCGAGCGCAACAAGTTATGCGCTCGCCTCTTTTGTATCATCGTCAGTTGAAATTACCAGGCGTAAGCTTCTGGTGCAGGACCGCCAGGGCCAGGGAAGATGCTATCGAGCTTATCCTTGATCTCCTGCGTAATCTCAATATCCAGAACACGTAGCGTACCATCAAGCTGCTCGTTCGTGCGTGGTCCGATAATGGGAGCAGTGACGACAGGATTTGCCAGCAGCCAGGCAAGAGCGATATTAGCAGGCTCCTCGCCCAGCTCTTTGCAGTAGCCCTCGTAGGCTTCCAGCTTGCTCCGATTCTCCTCGATCGTCTTCTGGGAGCGCTCCTCTGAGCGTCGTCCCTGCTCGGCCTTCTTCAATGCGCCACCCAGCAGGCCACCGGCCAGCGGGCTCCAGGGGATCAGACCCAGGCCGTACGTCTGACAGGCCGGGATAACCTCGAGCTCAATCATACGCGCATTCAAATTGTAGAGGCTCTGTTCGGAGACCAGACCCAGGAAATTGCGGTTCTTCGCAATCTCGTTTGCCTGAGCAATCGACCAGCCAGCGAAGTTGCTGCTACCGACATAAATAACCTTGCCCTCGCGAACCAGTTGCTCCATCGCCTGCCAGATCTCCTCCCAGGGAGTATTGCGGTCGATGTGGTGCATCTGATAGAGGTCAATATGATCAGTTTGTAAGCGGCGGAGACTGGCCTCGCAGGCCTCTTTGATATGCCGTGCAGAAAGACGTGACTGGTTCGGCCAGTCGCCCATGCTGTTATGGACCTTGGTTGCAAGGACAACTTTCTCACGTCGTAAGCCACCCTGCGCGAACCAGCGACCGATAATCTGCTCGGTGATACCTTCGCCCAGCTTTCGGCCATAGACGTTTGCCGTATCAAAAAAATTGATTCCCAACTCCAGAGCATGATCCATAATCTGGTAGCTATCGGGCTCAGTCGTGAATGGGCCAAAGTTCATCGTGCCCAGACAGAGACGGCTTACCTTCAAGCCTGTGCGGCCAAGATAGGTATATTGCATAGCGCGGTGATCCATCACTTTCTTCTGGTGTAGATAGAAAAACGGATTGTATGAAAAAAACAGATCGGTATCTCATTCTTTGCCAACGAGATATTTCTCTCCGCTTGTTCCCAACAGAGAATAGTATACGCAGCAAATTTGGCGTATGACCAGTGCTTGTTACACGGTGCCGGGATTCTGGAGCGGAGTTTCTTCCTCGCTGATTGCCAGATTTCCCGTCTCTTGCAAAGAGCCAAGACGGCGCATCTCAGGCCACGCCAGCGCAACTGTCAGGACCACCAGAATTGTGCCGATTCCACCTCCGACAACCGAGCGTATGGGGCCGAAAAATTGGGCTGTCAGACCAGATTCAAATCCTCCGAGCTGGTTGGACATTGCCACAAAGAGATTATTAACCGATGAGGCGCGCCCGCGCATCTCGTCAGGCGTTTTCGTGAGCATCAAGGTGCTCCGAATGACCACACTGATATTATCGAGGCCGCCAAGCACGAAGAGCATGACCAGCGAAAGCCAGAACGAGCGTGAGAGGCCAAAAATAATCGTTGCGATGCCGAAGCCAGTCACCGCCAGCAAAAGCGTCATGCCCGCTTTTTTAAAAGGGGGCAGGTGTGCAATCGAGAGCGCGACGCAGACTGCGCCGATAGAAGGTGCGGCACGTAGCCATCCCAGACCCTCGGGACCAACTTGCAGTATATCTTTGGAGTAGATCGGCAGGAGCGTTACTGCCCCACCGAGAAGAACTGCGAAGAGATCAAGTGTAATCGCGGCGAGAATAATTTTTGTCTGGCGAATGAAATTGAAGCCATCGGCCAGCGTGCGCAGCGTCAGGGGCTCTTTTGCTTTTGTCTCTACTCGCGGTTGTTGTGCGCGAATCTGTAACAGGAGAAACGCGAAAATCAGCGTCGCTCCAGCATTGATGATATAGACCATCGTTGCGCTATTAAAAACTGCAATGAGCAAGCCACCGAGAGCCGGACCAATGACCGCCGCAAGCTGCCAGGTACTACTGTTCCAGGTGATCGCATTGACATAAGCCTCTTCAGGAATAACCTGGGCCACCAATGTTGTGCTCGCCGGACCATTAAAAGCCTGAGCTGTGCCAAGCACTAAAAGACAGCCATAAATAAGAAAAATAGCGCCATGCATGAACGCGAGCAGAGCCAGGCCCAATGAGCCCAGAGCCATGAAGAATAACGTAATCACGACAATGCGCTTGCGGTTATACCGATCCGCAACGTGACCGGATGGGAGCGAAAAGAGAATGACTGGCAGAACCAGCATCAAGCCAACCAGCCCCAGCACGAGAGGCGAGCCTGTACGATCATAGAGATCCCAGCCAAGGGCGACACTGATCATTTGCTCCCCAAGCGTCGCGAAAAAGTTGCCTGCAAGCAACAAACGATAATCGCGATAGCGTAAAGCCTGATAGGGATCGTGGGTCTGTGGTTCCCCAGACAAAATGGCGACTGTGGGAACAGGTGTGAGTTGTTGCTCATTTTGAGCAGAGAAATCCTTTTCAGAGAATCCTTGTTCCGTCTGTTTCACTCAATACCTCGTAACGACGCTGGCTCTTGAGCTGTTTTTGAACGTCGTACAATCTACATAAATTTTCTCGTAATTTGCCGATTTTTCATGCTCATCCTCTTTTTGCGTAAAATTCAGCATGTGAGAGAGAGCAATTGCAGAGCCATTACTTAGTGATAACATATTTTGTTGAGAAAATATTTACAATATCCGGGAAATTTTGCGTCAATCATGAATATTGCTACGTTTTCGCAAAAAAGAAGGCGGCAATCGTCTTTCCGTGTTTGACGCCGGGCATAATTTCCCCATAGAATAAATACACAATTGTTTATGGTGTGAGAAAGGATCGCCTTTATGGAAAAGGAACAGCTCTTTGATGTGTTTGCTCAGCGACGAGTCTACGATCTTGAACAGCCGCGCTATGCCGGTGCTCCCATTTTCCCAAGCCATGCTCCAGGATTTGTCTATACATTGCACCGTCGTCATGAGCCCGATCAGGGAGAGGCGCGCACCGGTGCTTCTGGTATGATCTATGCGGCGGAACACTCGGGTACGCATATCGATGCATTATCCCACCAGGCCGAGAATCTCTCGTTGTATGGCGGACGCAAGGTGACCCCACAGATACAAACCTCTACTGGATTTACTGAACTGGGAGTAGAGACGATCGAGCCTATTTTTAGTCGCGGCGTGCTGCTGGATGTCGCCAGATATCGTGGCGTGGATTGTATTGAAGCCGATCAGCCCGTTACGCGCGAAGATCTCGAAGCCACCAGCCAGCAACAGGAAGTGACGATCGGGCAGGGAGATGTTGTCCTGATACACACGGGAAATGCTACACGCTGGAAAGAGCCAGCAGTCTATCTGGCAGGCGTTGGCGTCAGTGCAGGCGCTTCCCAGTGGCTCGCAGATCGCCAGGTCCAGGCCGTGGGTGCTGATAATGTTGCCTGGGATATTGTGGGCGTGATCGATCCTGATCTCAATGTGACATTGCCGGGACACGTCATCTTACTGGTGCGTCATGGCATCTATATCATAGAAAATCTCTTTCTCGAAGATCTGGCGCGGGATCGGGCCTACGAATTTCTCTTTGTTTGCCTGCCGCTCAAAATTCAAGGGGGAACCGGCTCGCCAGTTCGTCCGATTGCCGTTGTGAGGACTTAGCAGGCCACGTCCGCGGGGTGATTATGGCTCCATTTGAGTATGAGAGCGCGTTTGGAAGACTGGACAGGCAATGTTAGACTATAACAAGAGGAGAGTCGACTCGATGAAGAGAAAAGGACTTGGCCCTTTATGGCGAGGCCATTTCAGCATATTCAAAAGCAGCAAGCATGGTTATCACTCTGGAGAGGAGAGATTTGCCCATGAGCACACGCGATCTTGGCACACATGTGGTTGAATTGCATGATGTGGGAACATTAGCGATCAGTGGTGAGGGAAAACGTCTGACATTATCCCCTCACGAGGCGTTGGATCTGTTGGATTGGCTCTATCGTCAACGTAAAACACTGCATAAGGCGGCGCAGAAACAGGAGGCCAGAGAGGAATCAGCCTGGGAGAATGCGGTGCCAGAAGATATTGGTGCGCCGTCGGATGAGCGCGACGCACCGGTAGACGAGCCGTAATATCGTTATTGCTGATGCTGGTCAGTGAGCTTCTGGACGATCTCTGCCAGCAAGTGAACCATGCCGTCGACTTCTTGAACGATGACGTCGGCATGCTCTAGCAGCTCAGGGGGGGTATCGGCGTGTTGCACCACAATGGCAACGGCGGCGAGTCCCTCCTGACGCAAACGTTCGATCTCTAAGATCGCATCCAGATCGGTACGGTCATCACCTGCGAAGAGGATGCCCCGCAAGGCAAAATGTTCGACAAAAGTACGCAACGCGCGCCCTTTGTTGACCGCCAGAGGCGTTTTTACCTCAACCACGCGTTTCCCTTCGCTCAAGCGCAAGTGATCTGTCCGAGCTGGTTGCTCCAGTCGTGCCAGGATCGTTTTGCGAGCCTGCTCGGGGTCAGGAGAACGGCGATAGTGAATTGCTCCCCCAATGTTTTTTCGCTCGACCAGAATGCCCGGAAGATCCGCAAGCTGTTGCTCTGCCAGTGTGAGTAGCTGTTGGCAGGGTTCTATATACTCCATCGCCTCGGCTGAGATCTGTACCGTGTGATTTGCTGGCAAGCCCTCGGACCACTCCAGGCCGTGGCTGCCAATGTAGGTCAGATCTTCTACATTGACCATTGCCGCTCCATTGTCAATAGCGCGCCCGGTCATAATTGCGACATGGGCCAGATGGCGAGCCTGCTCTAAGAGCGAGACGACCCCTGGAAATAAACGTGCCTCATCAGGCGTTGGCGCAATGGGGCTGAGCGTTCCATCTATATCGAAGACCATGCCAAATGGTTGACTGGTCACGACCGATTGCCAGTTCTGCATAATGATCCCTTTCTCGTATTCCGCTTATGGCTAAGAACGCAGTAACGCGTCGATAGCAGTAATAGCATGTAAGATACTCTCCCATTTTGCGGCTGATTTTGCTCGTGTTGGCACTTCGGCCATGCGTCGCGCAAAAAGCTGAGCACGCTGAGGATGTTCCTGTGCCAGTTGAGCAAGGTCTGTCTAATTTGACCTCTGGGCGGGGCCAGTGCGTGAGCGCTATTTGTACGCGTTCTTCCATTGCCGCAATGAAACGTGTATGAAAAGAAGAGATTGCATCCATAAATGTAGAAATTGGCATAGCAACATTTCTTCTCTCTTCTGATAGCAAAACGAAGCGCATTGAAAGGTAACTCTGGCGTCTGCCTGGTGGCATGCGTAGAGTTCTATACATCTGCATTACTATGTTGATTCTAACAGATTTCGACAAAAATTTCTCTCGCGACAGTTTTGCGCACGTAATAATTGAAGAGATGCGAAACAAAGCGTCTGCCTACGTGGTACTCAAACCGGCAGCCAGGCCGATAAGGGTCGCTTCACGCTGTGAGTGGACGTCTAATTCTTGATAGATGCAGCGCTGGTGGGTTTCAATAGTGCGTTTTGAGAGATGCAGGCTATCGGCAATAGCACGCGTTGAGAGTCCTTTGACCATGAGCTGCAAAACCGTGAACTGGGCCGCACTGAGGGCACGAACTTTCTTGCGTGCCTCTTCGCTACTTACCTGTTTCTGACGTTGCAGATGTACTTCTTTTTCCAGAATATGCAGGCACCAGGCACAGTCTCGCGCCAGACGCTCACAGAACGAGGCAGGGAGGGCCATCTCGCCGGTCTCTTCGTTGACCTTACATTGGAGCGAGCCGTAGATTTTGTCGCCCCATTTTGCGAGGAATGGACGACACATGGGCACATAGGGGATCATTGTTTCATGGGTTGCCTGCTGAGGGTGGAGGTAGAGCTGAATAGCATCGTGCGAGAGAAGCGCAATCTCTTTTGCGATCTGTTGTGGGATGTGCTCTTCGGCCTCGTAGACGTGCTGGCAGCATGCGATCAGGCGAACTAAATAGTGCGCGTAGAGAGAATGAGCACTATGATTGGCAAAGAGTTCTGGAAATACTCTTTCATCTTCTGATATCCCTGTGTGTTGCATATTTCTTTCCCCTCCCAACGCTATTTCCAGTGATAGTATTGAAGTTGCCCCCGAAATTGTTCTTAACAAGCCTCCTGATATGCAGTATAACCGAGCAGAAAAATTTTTGTGTGCAGCGAATGAATGTATTTAATCATAGATCTGTTTGTATTAAATGGATTCCTGGTAAAGAAAAGGTTAATAAATGAGAAAACGTACGGAATGCGGTGAAAATTTCTCCACTTGATAAAACATGTGTCTAAATAAGTAAATGCGTGCGCGGAATAACACGTAGATTTACGCATGACAGCAAGCAATACTATCCTCTATTCTTGTGGTTGATCGATGCATGTCGAAAAATTTCTTTCGTAATTGTAGATATGGGTAGTGGGTAGTGGTAGAAAGTAGACGTACGAAGGAGTCTTTTGTGGCAAACTCAGCAAAAGTGCCATGTGAGTTCGTCCCTGAGATACAACATCCTCCTCTGATTCAGCCACCTCGTTCCAGAATAATCTCGTTCTGGCAAATGGTCCGCTTTGCATTGGTAGGGATTGCAAATACAGGCGTTGATATGTTGTTTTTGAATGGCCTGTTGTTGTTGTATCCGACGCGCAATGTCGGATTGCTGGTGCTATTTAACTCACTGGCATATACCGTGGGTGCAGCGAATAGCTTTGTCCTGAATAAATATTGGACGTTTCAACTGAGGAAAGCTGCAACAAGCAGACGTGCAGCATTGACCTTTGTGGTTATTAGTATGCTGGGTATCTGCTGCAACAATATCCTGCTGGCTCTCCTGGCGAAGACGCCTCATCCGCTGTTTCTGAGGCCTGTGTTATGGACCAATATCGCAAAAATATGCGCGGTTACTGGTACGGCGTGCATCTCTTTTTTGGGGATGCGCCTCTGGGTTTTTGCGGGAAGTTCTCTGAAGAAGAAAGAAAAGCATCCAGGAGACGGTGTTTCGTGTCCGGGAAAGGCTCCTCTTATTGAATAAGGAGCCTTCCTCAGGGGTGTGGTTTCAGGTGTTAAGGATTAGTAGTCGCGGCGATGATGATGCCGCCCTTCTCCTTCCTCCCACCTTTCTTCCCTGCGCTCTTCTTGCAACTCATTGCGCAGCTCGCGAATTTCTTGTTGCTCGCGATTCAGTTCCTGTTGCATATAGGGATTGGGGTTGCCGTAGCCAACTGGTTGCTCATAGACCTGATTCTGGTTCTGGCGATGGTGATGGTCAATGACATGTTTGGCTACGAGACCTGTTAGCCCCACCATGCAGCCTATCAGTAGCGGATGGCTGAAGGCACGCTGGAGGAGATCAGGATGCTCTTTTCCCATGCGCATGAAGCCTTGCGCCATAGAAAAAGGATCGTTAGGGTTAACGTTATAGTGCTGCGGCATATGTTGTGCAAGTGCAACCCGCTGCTCATAGGGCAATTGCCCAAAGTGCTGCTGATAAATTTGCTGTTGCATATCGGGTGGTGCGCCCTGCACAAATTGTTGCAGATGAAATGATGCTTGATTAGGATCAACGTTGTCGTAATAACCAGAGTCGTAGGCCTGAGCGTATTGTTGGTATTCCTGGTGATTGTTGTTATCGAATGGCCACATTCACCTTTGCTCCTTCCCTGCTGTCCCTGTATAGTGAACATTCATACATAAATGCTGCCACTACTTTTCCCGTTCTTGTGCATCATGATCGGGATGTGGCTTGTATGATGTTCTTGCGTTTGGCTATGAACACACACTCCACGTTACCCTTCAATCTCACCGGGTCGAGCCGTGACAGTGGTACTTTTTCCGCGAGCCTTTTTATAAGACTCCTCAATCAACGTAACATATTTCTTGTGTTATTGTCAAAAACCTACCTGGCGGTTTTTGCAGGCACATTAAATTTCGGCACTGCTCAAGGTCATCTGTACTCCTCTGTGCTCCATCTCGGCAAGTTCGCGATCGGTGAGGGCATCGAAGTCGATATCAGGATGTTGGACGGAACTGGTACAGTCTCGCAAAAAATGGAGCTTGCGTAGCAGCTCGGGCTGTCGCGCGAAGTGTGTCACGATCTGACGTTCGGTCTCAAGGACGCAGTGCGATTTGGCTTCGCCTGCGATATAGATGCGGTCATATGTCAGCATGGTATTCAGCAGGGGGGTATTCAAATTGCTCTCAGGATCTTCGGGGTCCGGGACTTCAGCGCCGAAGATACCATAATATTCGGTTCGTATGGTGCGTCCCTTGGCAATATAGGTGGGCTGGGTGCTCCGTGCCGCGCTATGCCAGGCGATTGCCTCGCTGATAGGAGCCGCCAGCATATGTCCCAGCGTACCTTCCATCGTATGGAAGGGCCAGATCATGAGATCTTTCCTGGCCTGCTTTTGTAGCTGACGAACGTAATTGAGCGACCAGTCCGGGTGAAGGATCGGTACCCATCGCTCGTTCTCGATATCTTCGACGGTGATAGACGTGTAGGGCTGAGGATGCGCTCCCGTGTGTGGATCTTTCCACCATGAACTGAAGAATATCTGGTAAGGCAGGTGTGTGTCGAGAGAAGCGTAGATCGAGGTGATTTTGTGCGCGTGCTGATAGAACCAGGTAAGCAGACGTGCAATGTCATGTTGTGAGCCTGGTACGTACAGCGTGCCGGTGGGATCGATGAAGTCATGCTGGTAATCAACCAGAATCAGGGCAATCTTTTCACGATCCTGATCTGCTGCTGGCAATGGCACCTGACGACCTGCCTCGGCAAATGCCTCCAGGCGAGCAGCATAGGCACCACGGAAAACGTCTTGCACGTCAAACAGGGCTAGCGGGTGATGGCTCTGTGTCATCTGAAATTACTCCTTGCGCAGGTATAACCGCCGCTAAAACTATGAAAGTGTATTTTCTACACTAACTATAGAGAGTATACCTGATAGGAATTGAAAAAATCAAGTCATGTTGGGTCCGTGCCCACCCATCCCGTTGCTGCACCACCATCAGCGATCTTGTCCCCCCTTACGCGCTGATCGCACTTTTTGCTTGTTGCAGCTTGTCCCGGTAATCGCCGTTGGTTCCAGAGAACATGCCAACCCATTGGTGTGTATGTGCCTGGAGCACGGTGGTCCTGGTCCCCCCGCTTGCGTCCGAGATAGCCCGGGGTACAAACCTCGTCCAATCGACGTTGTCCCGGGGGGAGTTCAGGTGGGGATGGCAAGGCTCGTTGGCGGGCAGCCTGCCCGCGTATCTTCCTATGCTCTCAGCCATCCCCATCTATCAGACAGCGCTTGAAGTACTTGCCGTTGGACGGACAATGATCTCGCTCACATCCACGTCTTCCGGTTGCTCAATAGCGAAGAGGATCGCACGTGCTATCGCCTCTGCTGATATCCCCACTGCACGGAATTCATCGACTGATTGTTTGAGTTGAGCATCCGAAATGGTGCTCGTGAGGTCAGATGTGACAACTCCAGGCGTGACCACGGTCACTCGAATATCTCGACCAACTTCCTGCCGAAGTCCTTCGGAGATGGCAAGCACCGCGGCCTTGGTGGCAGAATAGACCGTCCCCATTGGGAACACCGCATGACCGACAATCGACGAGATATTGATGAATTGTCCCGATTGCTGCTCTTTCATAATAGGAAGCCCGGCTGCAATGCCATGAAGGACTCCCTTGATATTGACGTCGATGGTACGATTCCACTCATCTACTTTCAGTTGATCGAGCGCCGAGAGCGGCATAATTCCCGCATTATTGATGATCACATCAACGCGCCCATAGGTTTGTTGTGCATGGCCAATGAGAGCTTCTACCTGTTCACGTTGCGTGACATCTATTGTCTGGTAGTCCGCGGTACCACCTTGCGTACGGATAGTAGAGACAAGTGCCTCAAGTCTGTCCACACGCCGTGCTCCCAGGAGAAGGCGTGCTCCCTGTTGACCAAGCAAACGCGCCGTAGCTTCACCAATACCGCTACTGGCACCGGTAATGACAACGACTTTTCCTTTGATTCCAGCTATTCTTTCTATGCTAGACATGTGTAAACTCCTTCATTGTTCCTCTCAGATTGAGAGGTCATCACCCTGATAAGACCTTCATGTCAGGGGGACACCACGCATCATGAAAACGTCGTTTTCAGAAGAGGAGATGTCCTTATCGTGTCAAACAGATGATCAATTTGACACTTCTATGGTAAGAGAAAACAGCGCGTATCTTCTTGCGTATATGTGCTAGTTTTTTTCCAAACGTGCTCTCTTTGTTGTTGCTTTGCCGCAAGGGATCTCCAGCAACGCTGAGCTGGTTGCGTGTGTTCTTAGGCAAACCTCGCCTGCTGACAGTGGGTAGGAGAATCGGTGTGATACAATAGAGAGAAAGAGCGCCCTGGCATAACCATCGCCTCATCATTATGAGAACACACATATCCACCATGGCTTTTGAGAGAGGTTCATACTTTTATGAAGCGTGATGTACCTCATTCCACATCTACCTATGCTTTTGAAACCTTTGCACCCACCAATCCCATCTATTCGAGCTTACAGGCAGGCTGGGATGGAGTGGTTGTGCGAATCTACAATGAGCCAGAGGATGTTGAGAGCATCATTTTCCCTGCTGTTCCTGATGTCTCGTTGGTAATGATCACACAGGGAGTGCTTACGCTCGAAAGCAGAGATGTGGGAAGTTCCTGGGAAACGTTTCGCGTCTGCAAGGGGGACTGGTTTTTAACCCCACCCGGTGGCTCTCCTTACGAGCTTCGCTACCGAAGTCTCTCCTCTGAACCCGTTCAAACACTTCATGTCCATGTGAACACTGATCTCATCTGTAGGGCTGCTGAACAACTCACCGAGGGTGATCCTACCCGTGTGGTATTGATGGAGCGTTCGGGTTTTCAGGATTCGCTGTTGACGCAGATAGGACTCGCTCTGCAAAAGGAATTGGAGTCCCCTATGTTAGCCGGAAAACTCTATGCGGAGACTGCGGCTCAGATGCTGGCTGTGCATCTTTTACGGTACTACCAGACCTCAGCCATTTCTCTCAAGGACTCCTCGCAAGGGATCACTCGTCAGCAAATGAAGCGTGTTGTAGAGTATATTGTAAGCTCTCTCGATCAGGATCTCTCATTGGAAACCTTGTCACAGCAGATTGGTTTCAGTCCATATCACTTTGCTCGCCTCTTTCGGATGACGACTGGAGAGAGCCCGCATCAATTCGTTCTCCGCAAACGGATTGAGACTGCGCAACGTCTCCTCAAAGAAACACGACTCGATCTGGCTGAGATAGCATTTTCGGTTGGCTTTCCCAATCAGAGCCATTTTACCAGGGTCTTCAAAAATCGTCTGGGTCTTACCCCTCATCGCTATCGACGGGAGCATCAGTGATATGCATGCCTCCTGCCACCCCAATCCCGTAGAGTCGCCCGTTTATCTGCGACTACGTCCACCCCACGAACTTCGTAGGACAAGACAGATTGCTCCCGGCTACCAAAACGTGATGGTCACCCCGGGTTCGCCCACATATGCATACCAAAAAACAAATTTTGCCTTGCCCCTTCAGAAATCTCCCCATCTGTCGAATATATTTCTTAGGAGCAGAGGTAACAACACCTCCTTCCCAATGTTCACAACAACGATGTCGCCTGAGAGAGGGTCAGTGCAGCATCACGATGGGGAACGTGTAGCATTGGTGTAGGGGCAAGATCCCGATCACATTCACATTTGTGTAGGATGTGTAGCACTTTTACAATTTTTCTGGCGCATCAGTAATTCGCCTGAGAAACACACACTGTATGACAGATTGCGGAACCGCTCTCTTTTGGCAAAAGGGGGTGAAGGCGAATCACGCTCGAAGTAAGGGATGGGCAGCGGTTTATCGCTGCCCCAGGTCATCTTACGATAAATCGTCAGGCATTACGGAAGGTGATAGGCAAATTTTTAACGCTATAGATGAAGGTGCTGGAAACAGGTTCCATCGGGATGCTGGTGTCGCATTTGATATCAGCAAAACGCGCCAGTATGATTTCCAGCGCAATTTTTGCCTCCAGACGTGCTAATGGCGCACCGATACAGAAGTGAATGCCATGTCCAAAGGCAACGTGGCGGTTAGGATTGCGGTGAATATCAAAGCGATCGGGATCGGGAAACTGGGTTTCATCGCGATTGGCTGAGCCCAGGTTGGGGAGAACCAGATCGCCCGCTTTGAGTTGCTGCCCTCCCAGCACGGTATCCCTGGTGACGGCGCGTATCAGCAATTGTACCGGTGAGCGATAGCGCAGAACCTCTTCTATTGCTCCAGGGAGAAGGGCCGGGTCAGCGCGTATCTCATCCATGACTTCCGGATGTTCGTCGAAGCAGAGGATAGCATTGCCAATCAAGTTTGTGGTTGTGATGTTGCCCGCGACCAGTAAGAGGACACAGAAGCTGAGCAGTTCGGACTCGGTCAGTTTTTCGCCTTCGATGTCGGCAGCGATCAGCTCGCTGATCATATCTGTGCCTGGCTGTTTGCGTCTCTGCTCCAGTATCCCTTTGAAGTAACGGTTCATCTCGTGGCTTGCTTCTATAGCCTCGTCTTCCTCGTCGCTGATCACTGCATCTGACCAGCGCTTGAATTGAGCACGATCTGTGGAGGGAATGCCCAGCATCTCGGCGATCACGGTGACTGGTAGAGGATAGGAAAGGTCCGCGATGACGTCCATTGCGCCGTTATCTGCGATCTTATCGAGCTGTTCGTGCACGATATCGCTAATGCGTGGAGCCAGTAGGGCAATGGTACGTGGCGTGAAGGCCTGCGTGATGAGCGAGCGGAGTTGTCGGTGACGCGGCGGATCGGCATTGATGAGGCTACGCCCGAACTCTTCATCTTCATCGAATCCGCGCTCGCGGCGTTTGCGTCTGCGTTCCGCTACGGCTTCATTGGTGATGACTTGCTCCGATGAGAAGAGGGTCGGATTGTTGACGATGCTCTGTATGTCATCATAGCGAAATATTTCCCATGCCTTACTCTCCTGGCTGTAGGCAACGGGATGCTGTTCGCGCATCTCTCGATAGTGGGGAAAGGGATTGGGAGCGAGTTTGCGAATGGTGAAGCCCTGGTGTGCAGGTTCAGCACTTTGCTGGATTGCCGATTCTGGTTGATGCTGTGAAGATTGTGTGCTCACGCAGCTATCCTTTCTGTGTCTATCTGTAGCAAATTATCTCTTCGTATGTAAATTAGTCTCTTAAAGAATTATAGCGATTTTTATGGTCAAGGTTGCAAGGGCATCTTCGCAGAAGAACGTTATTCGGGGAAATACTATTTTTTTGTCGCGAAACAAAAAAGATTGCACTGCGCTGATGATTTATTACACAAGTGGAGTATTCAACGGGCTGTTGATGGGGGGTCTGCGACGTTGCTCTTCATCTTTTTTCTTGAGGTGGAAATAGCCCCATTGTACATAAACACACAGTGGACAAACAATAACCAGCAAAAGGGGAAACCATATTCCCTTGCTATAAAACATTTGTATGCTCAAGAAAAGATCTGCACAAAAAAGAAAAGCAAACGCGCTGAGAATAGTAAGCCCAAAGGCAAATTGTACTTTTTGTCGGTCCATCTTCCACATTCCCTCATTTTCTTCATTCTATAGTAGCGCTTTTTTTGATTCTATGTAAAGTAAGTGTACTTTATGGTAGGGGTAACGGGGATTTCCGGCTTCAGATTGGTGAAGTGAGAACTATTAGCCATTCCTGTGCTGAGTTAAAGAGAGACCTTTCGCCAGTACTCCTCTATGTGGTAGGGTAAGAGAAGAGAGCAGTCGTCTGCTGATCATGCGACGATTCGGGGAAGCGTATCGTAAGAGAAGCTGAAGTTTTTATGTGTTCAGCCCTCATTTGCAAGATGCATATTCCTGTTTTTGATAGAGGAGAATTGAGATATGGCGACATTACAACCACTCACCCAGCGCCCGAGCTGGAAAGCGCTCGAAGAGCATTATAACAAGGTGCGCGATCTGCATTTGCGACAGCTTTTTGCCGAAGATGCTCAGCGCGGTGAGCATTTCGCCCTGGAAGCTGAGGGCGTTTATTTAGATTATTCGAAAAACCGTGTCACACATGAGACGATAAAGCTGTTGTTGGAGCTGGCTGAGTCGGCGAACTTGCGCGAGCGGATCAATGCGATGTTTAACGGTGAGAAAATCAATATCACCGAGGACCGCGCCGTGTTGCACGTCGCGCTCCGTGCGCCACGCGATCAGATGATCATTGTGGATGGCGAGAATGTGGTTCCCGATGTGTATGCTGTACTGGATAAGATGGCGAATTTTGCCAATCGCGTGCGCAGTGGTGAGTGGAAGGGCTATACCGGCAAGCGTATTCGCGCTATCGTGAATATCGGTATCGGCGGCTCGGATCTTGGTCCCTATATGGCCTATGATGCCCTGAAGCATTATGCAGATCGTGAATTGACCTGCCGCTTTGTCTCGAATGTCGATGGTACCGACATTGTCGAGGCCACTCATGATCTCGACCCAGAGGAGACGCTTTTCATTATCTCCTCCAAGACCTTCACGACGCTGGAGACGCTGACAAATGCTCGCTCAGCGCGCGATTGGGCCCTGAAGAAGCTGGGGAACGCGGACGCCGTCGCGAAGCACTTTGTCGCCGTTTCGACCAATGCGAAAGAGGTTGCGAAATTTGGCATTGATACCGAGAATATGTTCGGCTTCTGGGACTGGGTCGGCGGTCGCTATTCTTATGATTCGGCGATCGGGCTTTCATTGATGATTGCGATTGGACCTGAGGCGTTCCGTGAGATGCTCGCAGGTTTTCACGAGATGGACGAGCATTTCCGCACGGCTCCGTTTGAGCGCAATCTGCCTGTCCTGCTGGCGCTGCTTGGTATCTGGTATAACAATTTCTTCGGTGCCGAGACCGTCGCGATTTTGCCCTATGATCAATATCTGGATCGTTTCAGCGCGTACTTGCAGCAGCTTGATATGGAGAGCAACGGCAAGCACGTTGATTTGCAGGGCAATGTCGTCAATTATCAGACCGGTCCAATCATCTGGGGCCAGCCCGGCACCAATGGTCAGCATGCCTTCTATCAGCTTATTCACCAGGGGACCAAGCTGATCCCTGCCGATTTCATTGGCTTTACACATTCACTCAATCAGGTACCTCCCCATCATGATCTGCTGATGGCGAACTTCTTTGCTCAGACGGAAGCCCTGGCTTTTGGTAAGACCTCAGAAGAGGTTGCGGCTGACGGTGTGCCCGCTTTCCAGGTAGCGCATCGCACGTTTGAGGGGAACCATCCGACGAATACGATTCTGTTGGATCGCCTGACGCCTGCTGCACTGGGCAAGCTGGTTGCGTTGTACGAGCACAAGGTTTTTGTGCAGGGGACCATCTGGAATATCAATTCTTTTGATCAGTGGGGCGTCGAGCTGGGTAAAGTCCTGGCGAACCGCATTATTCCTGAACTGGAAAGTGCGAAAGAGCCCGCGCTCGCCCATGATAGCTCAACCAATACGTTGATAAAGCGCTATCGTCAGGCTCGCAAAGAGGCATAAGCGTTTTTCGCGCAGGCTGAACGCTGAAGCGGCAACGACTCCGGACATTCTCGGAGTCGTTGCCGCTTTTATCAGGTTATCCCTGTATATTTCTTATAGCCTTAAGCGTGCGCTGCAAATAGGGATCGTGAGCGGTTACTTTCAGCTCATGGGTTGAATGCCATCACTGCGATTGTGCCGCTGATGCGTTTTCCATAATGGCCGAAATCCCATGTGAGGCCAGAAGCCGCTGGCGCGTGGATTATCCTGACTATACCAGAGGATGTAGGCATCGATATCATAGCGGCTGAGCGCCTGGAAGGTTGCTTCTACCAGCAAGCGCCCGATGCCCTGTCCACGTGTCTTCTCGCTGACACTGACATTGTTTAGATAGCCATATCGTCCAGGAGGCATAAGTCGAAATCCGCCCATATTCTCTACGATGAGCAGCTCGTTCTCTGACATAGCGACGACTTCTTGCTCATGTTCGATGACTATGACAAGCGGTGCACCATCCTCGACTGCGATCCCCTCCCAGGCCTGAGCCAGTCGCTTACGAAAGGCGGTTTCGAGCGCTGGAACGAGCCGGACAAAGGGCGTATAGGGAAGGTGGAAGGCCAGCTCGTCGTGATGCAAGCGGACCAGGGCATCTTCGTCTTCGGGTCGAGCAAGGCGCGCATGGTAGCCTGGAGGGGTGGGATGTTTGCTGGGAGGCAATGGGTCCAGGGGGCGCAGAGCCATCAGGTTATCGGAGAGAAAGCCTCTGGCGAAGAGGAGTGGTTCGAGCCAGAGATCGTTGGCGGGCCAGCGGAGAAGATCGCCATAGGTCTGCTTGCTTTGCCAGTAGGCTGTGAGCGCATCTAGCATCGCTTCCGTGACGGGCAGCGCATCGGCATCAGTCGGCGCGGGCAGTGTCCAATACTGGCAGGTGCCATTGCGCGCAGTGAAAAAAGAGATCATCTCCTCATCCGGCTCAAGCTCCCAGTAGGCAGGGAGTACGTAGCCACGTACACGGCCTTCAGCATCATGCGCAACGAGCGGCTGATTGTCGCTCATCTCCAGTTGCGCTTGCAGCATTTTGTTGAGGTCGGAGGCTGATCTGCTCAGATGAAGACGAGGATCGATGGCATCCTGACGTCTAAATTGAGCCTGTATGAGCTCTACAATCTGTGGTATATCGGTGGCACGCAGTGGTTGAACGCTAATTCGTTGCCTGAGCATCTACTATACTCCTTCTGGCTAGCTACAGTGTTTCGTTACTTACTGTATCACACCGTTGCTGCTGGCAGGTTGTGTTTTGTCGTAAAATTAAGTACAACATACGCGTAAAACTTGCCAGTGATAAAAATGAAAGTATGAAGACGATTATGCGCACATCTTACCCGTTCTTAGAGCGGCTACAACAGGGCCCGTTGCTCTGTGACGGTGGAATGGGGACCGAACTGCATGCCCGAGGGGTTTCTTATGATCACTGTTTTGAGCAGTTGAATCTTACTTCGCCTGAGCTGATCAAAACTATTCATCTGGACTATATAGCTGCCGGGGCGCAGGTTATTGAAACCAATACCTTCGGTGCAAATCGCTATCGGCTCGCGGAACATGGCCTGGAGTATGCTGTGCGCGACATCAATCGTGCTGGCGCAAAAATTGCCCGTGAAGTTCGGGAACTCAGTGAATTGCCCATATTTCTGGCAGGGAATATCGGCCCGCTCGGGAGCCCGCTTGCTCCTCTTGGGCGTATTGAGCCTGCCGATGCGCGTGTAGCCTTTCTCGAACAGACCGAGGCGCTCTTACAGTCAGGTGTTGATCTTTTGCTGCTGGAGACCTTCTCAGATATGGCCGAGATGCGCGAAGCTTTGCGTGCCGTGCGCAGTATCACCGATCTCCCGGTTGTGGCGCTCATGACTTTCGGTGATGATGGAACTATCGCGAGCGGAGAAGAGCCGCTGGCAGTGGGAAAGACGCTTCAGGAGCTCGGCGCGGACGTCGTTGGAGTCAATTGTGCGCTTGGACCGGCGAGCATGTTCGACGTGGTTGCGGCGATGGGGCGCGGTACGACCGAGGATACGTTTGTGGCGGCGCAACCCAACGCTGGCCTGCCGAAGCGCGTGGGCAATCGGTTTATGTATCTTGCGACTCCCGAGTATTTTGCGGAATCAACGCGCCGCTTTCTGGATGCTGGCGTTCGCTTGATCGGAGGATGTTGCGGTACGACTCCCCAACATATTGCCGCCATGAGCAAGCCGCTAGCTGAGTACGCTCCCCACCTTCAATTGACCGCTCCCAGTGCTACAGAAGGTTTGCTAATGGGGCGTGAGCGAACACAGGAGCCCATTGAACATCAGGCAAACTCACAGCCTGCTACCCACTTCGTTCGCCTCTTGCAAGAGAAACGGTTTGTGGTCAGTGTCGAGATGAGCCCACCACGTAGCGTAAAGTTTACGCGCTTTTTGCAGAATGCTGCCGCCATCCGCGAGTATGGTGCGGATGTGATTAACATTACCGATAATGCCATGGCGCGCGTGCGGATGAATAATGTGGCGGCCGCTCGTCTGATTCAACAACATGTCGGGATAGAAACCATCATTCATTTTACTCCCCGCGACCGGAACCTCATGGCCGTGCAAAGCGATGTCATCGGGGCGCATGCAACCGATGTGCGCAATATTCTGGCAATTACTGGCGATCCCCCCAATCATGGCGATTTTCCCAATGCTACCGGCATCTGGGATATCGATAGTATTGGACTTATCGCCATTCTGCACAATTTGAACCAGGGCCTTGATGCAAGAGGGCGTAAGCTCGCCGTGCCCGGCACGTTCTGTATTGGCTGCGCTGCGAATCCCACGGCAACCGATGTGGAGCAGGATATCGAACGCCTTCACCGTAAGATTGCGTGTGGGGCGCAATTTATTATGACGCAACCTGTGTTTGATGCGACTGCGCTGCTGGAGTATGTCGAGCGCTACACGCAACGTTATGGAGCGCTCTCCGTTCCTCTGCTGGCAGGTTTGCAGCCACTTCATTCTTATCAGCAAGCGGAAAAATTCCATCACGAAGTGCCCGGAATTGTGATTCCCGACCACATACGTGAGCGATTACACGATGCTGGTGAAGCGGGCAGTGCAGTCGGCGTAGAGATGGCAAAAGAACTTTTTGCTGCGATTTTTCCTCTTATTCAGGGCGTGTATCTGATGCCCCTTGAGCGTTTCGAATTACTGGGAGAATTGCTCCCCTACATTCGCATGCGTACCTGATGCTGCATTGATGCCAACATATGCCGGAAAAGAGAAGGAGATCGACGCGAATTGCTGCGCATGATTGGAGCCAATGGCACAAAGCGCCGTTCCTCCTGGCAACGTTTCCTGAGCAGGAAGCGATGCTGGTATGTGCGTGTGCCAGGCACATTGGCAATGCATGATAAAAATTGTAAAAGTGCTACACATCCTACACAAAGGTGGAGGTGATCGGGATCTTGATCCTACACTGACTGCTACATCAGGCTACATCGCAATGTGAGGCAGGAAGTGTGGATCTTTTTAGTGACGCGCTACAAAAAAGCTACACATGCTACAGAAGCTACACTGACGCGCTACAAATCTTTTTACAAAAAAGCTACACCGACGCGCTACAAATCTTTTTACAAAAAAGCTACACATGCTACAGAAGCTACACCATGCCGATTTCAGCGAGATCTTCCCCTGATACGCTCCCCTACCCCAGCACGCCATGTGTCCCCATGTCGATGTTGCACCGTCCCTCTCTCAGGCAACATCGTGATGGGGAGTGCCGGGCGGAAGGGAGTGTTTGCTCCTCCTGGTATGTATATTCGGCGCATGGTGAGATTTCTGAAGAGTCTCTGCGAGATTCGTTTTTTTGCATGAATTTGTTGGAGTTCATGACCTGATGCTGGCATGGTTGGATTGTTGAAGGTGGTCATATTTGTCCTACGATATGGTTGTTTGTGATGATCGTAGAGGCGATCAGGCGGAGACAAGCCCACGCCTCTACGATGCATTCATCAGCATATCGAGCAAATTGACCGCTTTATTGCGCACACTCCGCGATGGATCGCTGATAAGAGGTAGAAGGAGCGGCACGATTTGTGGGTCGCTCCGTTTTGCCAGAGCCTTCATCGTTGCCGCGCGTATATATTGGTCGGAATCGGCAAGCAAAGGTTGTAGAAGCGGAATGATTTGTGGATCGTTCAGCTTTGTTAAAGCTTTCATTGCGGCCATGCGTATATCGTTGCTGGAAGAGGAGAGTGTAGATGTGAGTAAGGGGATGATTTGTGGATCTTTCAGATTTCCCAGGGCGTTTACCGCTGCTATACGTATACCCCAATTGGAATCGATGAGGAATGGCACGAGCGTCGGAAGCATTTGTATATCTTTCAGCCTTCCCAATGCTTCCACCACTCGCCAACGTACACCACTGTTGGGATTGGAGAGGAGTGGTGTCAAAAGCGGGATGATCTGTTTGTCTTTCATTTTCCCTAGCGTCTCTATCGCTACGATGCGTACATACCATTCGGTGGAATCGGAGAGGAGTGGCGTCAAAAGCGGGATGAGCTGAGGACATTTCAATATACCCAGGGCCTTCATTGTTGCTATACGTATGTCCTGCATGGGATCGGAGAGTAAAGGCATCAAAAGCGGAATGACTTGTGGATCTTTCAGTGCGCCTAGTGCGTTCACTGCCGCTTTGCGCATGTGCCAGTCAGAATCGGAGAGCGTAGGCGTCAGGTGCGGAATGATCTGAGAATCTTTCAATGTTCCCAGAATTTCTATTGCAGTTACGCATAGCTTCTTGTCGGGATTGGAAAGCAACGGCGTGAGCCTTGTAATCATGTGTGTATCTTTGAACTTCCCCAGGGCTTTTACTGCCTCATGGCGCACAGCCACCTCAGGATCGGCAAGTAGCGGTATAAGCAAGGGGATAGTCTCTGTATTTTTCAATCGTCCTATAGCTTCTGCCACCTCCTGGCGCACAAGCCAGTGAGAATCGGCGAGCAACGGTGTCAGAAGCGAGATGATCTGTGGATCGTGCAAATATCCCAGTACTCTCGCCGCATCCCAACGTTTAGAATGGTTAGGATCGCTCAGGAAGGGAGTCAGATGAGGAATAATTTGCGGATTTTGTGACTTTCTCAGAGCTTCCATTGCTATCCACGATGTCCTTGATGCATTATTTGCAAGCAGAGAGACGAGCAATGGGATGACCTGTGGATCTCTCGAGGTACCCAGCGCTGCGACCGCCACGTCGCGTATGTCCAGATCTGGATCATTGAGCAGAGGGGTCATATGCGCGATGATCTGCGGATCTTGCAAAACGGCGAGCGTTCCGATGACTGCCATGCGTATTCTGGGTTGATCGGTTAGACAAGGAAGCAGTGCGGGGATGGCTTGTGGATCTTGCAACTGACGCAGGCCCTGCACTGCTTCCAGGCGTACAGACGGACTTTTGTCCTGCAACGCATCCTGCAATGGCTGTCGTGCCCGGTCTCGATACCAGAACTGCAATTGCCGAATGGCGATTTTGCGACCCTCCACCTTTGCGTTTGTAAGATCGCTCAGTAGATCGGAAAATACAGGGGGAGATACTATCATAGTTTCCTCAACTCATTAATTCTTGGTATAGAACTCTTCTTTTCCCGCACAGAAAAAGTGGCAAATCTGCGTGTTTGTACGATCTGCTCAAGATGGTGAAAGATCTCCAATTATGTAAATTGCTGAGTTCTCTACTGAAAATGGCAACAGCAAAAAATGAATTTATGCCACGTTTTTAGAGAAAGTGTTTATGTTCTGGAGGTGGACTATGGTTTTAACAGCTGCTATCTGGATAGGAATGGCGTTTCTTGTTGTCGTTGCTACTGTGATTTCCAGCATCTTGATCATACGTTCTCATACGAAGAAGGTAATCCAGGTATGTGATCAGATTCAGCATAAATTTAAAGTAGCAGAAATAAACGATATCAAAGAGACGCTCGCACTGCAACTGGAGATGAATACGCAATATCACAAAGATATTCTGTTTCGAGTTAATCTTAGCTTCATCTTTGCGCTTATCTTCGCTGGTATTGGTATCCTGCTCTTCTTCAGCATCGTCATTTTTATGGTGTTTGGACTATCTAGCAATATCACAACTACTGTTGTCAGCGTAGTTGCGGGCACCTTCGTTCAGGTCCTTTCTGGTGTCAGTTTCTATCTCTATAACCGGGAGTCTGATCGGCTCCAGACGTTTCACAAGAGCCTTGAGCGCTTACAAAATTATATGCTTGCGAACAGCATTTGCCAGGGATTGGAAGGTATAGACAAGGCACATACTTGCTCGCGGCTCTCACTTATCATCGCGTCGGCTACTGGGGATGAAGGACATGCCATTGGTGAGATTATCAAGCAACGTGCTGTCCTTGCTACTGAGCAGCAACAATTGCCCTCTCACAATGGGCATAGTGCCCAAAGCGTAGAAGTATAAGGTGGTGTCTGACAGATGTGCGTGTGGCAGTAATACAGTCACACCTGTAGGACGAGAAAATACGAAGTGAGAGACTATTTCTAGTTCTCGCTTCATATTTTCTCGTCCTGAGCATATAACTTCTATTACTTCTCAGGCAGGAATGAGAATGCCACGACCGCGTAGTTTACCAGAATCGAGATCGTGTATGGCGTCCAGGGCGGCGTCGAGCGGATAGGTCGCCGTGTGGAGCGTGACTTTGCCCTGTTTGGTCAGGGTCATGAGCTCGGCAAGATCGTTGTAGGTGCCAACCAGATTGCCGACAAAGTTGATCTCGTTCGAGATGATGTCGATGGTCGGGATATTAAGTCTGCCACCATAGCCGATGACATAATAACTCCCACCCTGACGCAACATGCCGATACCATCCTCGATGGACCCGCCTTCGCCGACGAAGTCGATAATCGCCTCGGCTCCCAGTCCGTTGGTGATCTCTTTGACTTTCCTGACCTGCGAGCCATCCACCTGAACGGTATGATCAGCTCCCCATCCTCTCGTCAATTCCAGCGCAGCGGCTGAACGATCAACGACGATGATCTCGGCTGGCGTCAGCGCTTTCAGACATTGAATACCGATATGCCCCAGGCCACCCGCGCCAATGACCACGGCTTTTGTGCCGGGATAGAGGATCTTCGCCGCTTTGTTGATGGCATGATATGCGGTCAGACCTGCATCGGCCAGGGCGGCGATATCTTTCGGCGCGAGGCTGGGATCGAGCTTGACGACGGCCCGCGCCGTGGTTTTGAGCAACTGGGCCATGCCGCCGTCGACAGAAATACCCGGAAAAGACTGGTTGGCGCAATGCATGTCATCGCCCGCACGACAGGCCCGGCAAAGGCCACAGGTGATCAACGGATGCACGATCACTGTATCGCCCACGGCGACGTTGCTTACGGCCGAGCCAATCTCATGGACCCAGCCCGCATTTTCATGTCCCAGAATATACGGAAGAGCTACGTTCGACTTCTCTTTCCACTGACCCTCGATAATATGTAGATCGGTGCGACAAAGACCCGCTCCTCCGATACGTACGATGACGTCGTGAGGGCCAGTGATCTTTGGTTCCGCGACTTCCTCAACTATGGGCGATTGTTCATAGCGATGCAAACGAACGGCTTTCATCAGAAAAACTCCTCAATATTCAAATCGTCCACTCCTTCGAAGCGGGAACCGGGCAGGCCCCAGGAGCGGAAGAAATCACCAGTGGCGCGACACAGGGCTACATTTACGTTGCTGCCAGCACTGATCAATGCTTGATTACGACGACGCGCACGCAGAATGCTCTGGCGAAGCGACATGGTCCCGCCGGAAATCTCGATGAGCGGTGTATCCAGCGTACTCTGCGCGGGCGTGGAGGCGAGCCAGGCAAGCAGGGCCTGACGTGCCTGAAATGTCAGGAACGTGATCCGTTCACCCTGTTTGCCAAGGCGTGGCCTATGCTGTACCGCAAGCGGATCGGCGGCACTATCGGGAATGAGCATACCCTCGCTATCGAGCGAGCCAATATCACCAACGCGCAAGCGCAACAGCTCGGCCATGCGCAGACCACTGCCGATCAGCGCCAGCAGGATAAATTGCTCGGGACCCTGTTGTTCCTGCTTTTGCGGCACTGGTTCCTCCGTCAATGGACGCCAGGGAACCATGACACCATTGAGGCGAAACCAGATCTTGGGCCCCATCGCCAATCCCGAAATCTGACTGCCACTATAGCCGCGCAATGTACACGCAAAATCGTTCAGTGCCTGTTCCGCGATGCTCACATCATTTTGTGCCTGTGAACATAATGCTTCGAGATCGCGCAATTCGCGGAAGCCGCTGAGGGCGCGAAAGCGTTCAAGGCTGGCGACTGTCGTGCGTATCCAGGACTCTTCGCGGCAGCGTCGGGCCAGTATCTCGGTCATACGCTGGACGGAGGGGAGAGTAAGGAGCTCACTCTCCCGGCGACCAGCAAGAATGCGTGCTGGTTTCATCGTTGGCCTCGTGCATTTATCAACTCTTGCAGTTTATCACCTAGAAAATGATCGCGCAGGACGACCCGGCACGAGGTCACGCCCGGTATCGCCTCGACGCGCCTCCTGATCTCTTTGCCGATGCTGGTCGCGAACTTCGAGGGACAGAGCGGACTTGTGAGATGAAAATGCACGGTCACCTGTCCCTCTCTCTCCTCAACCTCGTCGAGCAGACCCATCTCGCTCAATGAGCGGCGAATTTCTGGATCACGTGTCGAGCCTGCCGCTCTGCGAATCGCCTCAAGATCAACGGTCATCGCGACACCGTCCCGGTAATGCCCGTATCCGTGGCTGGATGCTCCTTCTGATAGGCATGCTTGCGTTGTGCGATCTCATCGTTTGCGAACTGCTTTAGCTTGCTTTCGGTATCGATATTGTAGAGGCGAGCGATATTCCCACCGATAATCTTCTGTTTGATCTCCGGCGTCAGATCAACACCGTATTCCTGCTTGATATCCTCAGGAAGTTCAAAGGCCATGAACTCGTTGAGCTGCCAGTGGGGATACCAGATGGGGAAGTCGGTGCCGTAGATGATGCGATCGGGACCAAGCCAGAAGAGCAGATTTGCCATCATCTCGGCAAAATAGCGTGGGCGGTTGTGGATAAAGGCGAGCGCAACGGCAAGCGAGCCATAGACGTTGGGACAGCGCGCCGCAATCCAGCAGAAATCGTCAAGGCGCGGCAGACCAATATGGTCGATAATAAAGTTGAGCTCTGGATAGAGCCATGCAGGTTCGTCGATGTCGCGTACATCAAATTTCGCCAGGGTGAGCGGCTCAACGGCGGGCCCTTTATGGAAATGCATATTTTTGATGTCCAGCTCGATACATTTCTCATACAGTGGGAAAACCATCGGATCGTTCGCGCTCCAACCTCGCGACTGACCACGCCACTCGGCCGTATACCACTTAAATCCCTGAACACCACAATCTTTCACCTGACGCGTGACCTCATCGACTGCATTGGGCATACGAGGATCGACGCCGCCGAGAGAGATGATACGCTCAGGAGCCCGGGCGCGCATCTGCATATTGCGATCAGCAGAGCAGAACCCCTTGTGATAGAAATCCAGCAAAACCTGGGTGGAGAGGATCGCCATATCCGCATCACCTTTGACAAATACCTCTTCAAGATACCAGTCAGGATCTACCTTGCGGAAGCGAGTCTCATAATCCATGTGCCATTGGGGATCAGGCGGATTAAAGCCAGTGTGGAAGGCGTAGAAGGTCTCGATAAAAGCATCACCGAAACGATTTTTACAATTCTCTTTACTGGCATCCCAGAATCCAGTATGCGCATCCAAAACAAATGATCCGTTCTTCATTGAGGGTCCTTTCACGCTCTCTGACGGGAGAGCACGTGTGAGCATACGACTCGTGGTAATGTCGCTGAACAAAAAACAACATTCGTTCAGACGCATTGTGAGACTGTGCTACAAGGAGAAGACCATACATGGGCCAATAACGCTTCGTTGCGATACGTGGATTGGATCAAAGTTGACATAAACTGTATAACATAAAATAAGGAACATTGGCAAGGGACGCCATAATCGCGCCCCCAGGCGGAGACAAGCCCCCAGGCGGAGACAAGCCCCGCCTCTACGATTATCGTGATATCTCTGTGTTGTTTTTACCCGGCCTGTGTAGCCAGGAATTGATCACAGGCCTGTCCAACCTCTGCAACCGTGCTCGCATGTACCGCTTTTTGCACCAGCTCATCAATGCTGCTCGCGGTACTCTTGCTCAATACCTCTCTCACTGCGCCTAATGCGGTGGGTGTCATGCTGAGTTCGTCTACGCCCATACCCACCAGAATCGGAGCCAGACGTACATCACTGGCGATCTCACCGCAGACCGCCACCGGTTTCCCGGCCTGACAGCCAGCCGCCGCGATCTGCTGAATCAAGCGTAGTACAGCCGGTTGCAAGGGATCATAGAGATACGAGACCGTGCTGTTTGTGCGATCACAGGCCAGGGTATATTGCAGTAGATCATTGGCCCCGATGCTGAAGAAGTCCGCCTGTTGAGCCAGCTCATGCGCCATCAAGGCCGCCGCAGGCACTTCGACCATAATTCCCACCGGAATATGCGCGGGAAGCTTTACCTTTTGCTGTTGCAATTTCTTATAGGCACGATCAAAAACGGCACGAGCGCTGCGCAACTCTTCCAACGTCGTGATCATCGGAAACATAATGTGAAGTTCTGTGCTCGTCGCACTGGCCGCACGCAGGAGCGCACTTAATTGTATTTCCAGGAGATCTTCATGGGCCAGATGAATGCGGACGCCGCGCAGACCGAGGGCCGGATTGGCCTCTTTCTGGAGACCGATCGCAGCCTCTAACGCCGGGAAGGGCTTGTCGGCTCCCGCATCCAGTGTGCGGACGACGATGGGCTTATCGGCAGTCGTGCCCTCGCCGAGGAATGCGCGGAAGACCTGTTGATAGCGTTGGAATTGTTCTTCCTCGTTCGGGAGCGTTGCGGAGCCTCCAAAAAGAAACTCGGTGCGAAGCAGACCAACCCCCTCTGCACCCCAGCGGCGCGCGTTGCTGGCCTCGGCCTCGCTGCCTATATTCGCCAGCAGATGAATGTGGCGTCCCTGGACCATGAGTGGTCCTTGAGCCTGCCAGGCCGATTGTTGTTGTCGGGCGCGCGCATTTTGCTGGGCAGCGATGCGCTGGTTGAGCTGGTCGCGTATATCAGATGCAGGCTGGTGATAGAGCAAGCCGTGATCAGCATCCAGACCCAGCTCATCCCCATCATGAATGGCTTGTAGAGCGGCCTCAGATAGACCTGAAATTGCCGGGATGCCCAGCGTGCGCGCAATAATGGCGGAGTGAGCGGTTGGTCCTCCCTGCGTCGTGCAGATCCCTATAACCTGCTCCGGTGTGAGCTGAGCGGTATCAGAGGGCGTGAGATCATTTGCCAGCAAAATCACCGGCTGGCTGAGATTCGTCAGATCCTGAGGGCTGTCTGCCTGCACTCCCAGCTTGCGTAACGCTCGTCCCACCGCATCGCGCACATCGATTGCGCGGGCAGCAAGCAGGGTGTTATCAAGCTGCTCAAGCGTCTGCGCCTGTTGCTCGCCTGCCTGGGCGAGGGCGCTGACCGCCGAGAGATGCTGTTCGCTAATAAGCCTCTGAGCAATCGTGTGCAATTTGGGATCCTGTAGCATCAGGGCCTGCGCTTCAAAAATGCCTCCCTCATCCTCTCCAACGTTTCGTCGTACCTCTTTTGCCAACCGGTTCAATTCTTGAGCGGTGGCGTGAAGCGTTGAGCGCAGTTGTTCCTGCTCATCTGCTATCTGACTCTCCGCGATCGTGTGTGTGGGTACAGCTTGTAGAGAGAGTGTACTGCCGGTATAGCGTAAAGCGGGGCCGATGGCTGCTCCTGACGAGGTTCTGGTGCCGTGCCAGGACGCGTGAGATGCCTGGGAAACTGTGCGCTCCTGTGCTTGCTGAGGTTGCGATGCGTCCGGTGTAGCGACCTGCTTTGTCTGTTCACGTGTTTCAGCCGGTAGGCTGGTCTCATAGAAGTTTGCTTGAACCAGTGTGCTCAGCGCATCAAGAGCTGCCTGCGCTTCGCGGCCACTCGCACGCACGATAATAGTGTCACCCTGACGAGCGCCCAGGCCCAGCACGTCCATAATACTGACAGCATTTGCCTGGCGATTCTTTGTTGTTGCCAGTACCTGAATCTCTGCCTGGAAGCGTGCAGCGGTTTGCACAAAAAGGCTGGCCGGACGAGCGTGCAGACCTGCTGGATTATGTAAAATAAGTTGCACTTCAAGGCTGGCGGCTGGTTCTGCGAGAGGTTCAGCGGGCGAAGAGGCTGGTATCTCCTCTGCCTCCACATCGTCGAGCGGCTTGAGTTGCTTCAGATGTTGCACAGAAGCAGTCTTTTCGGCAGCCTGCTTGACCTGTGCGAGAGAGCGACCCAGCGAAGCTTCGAGTGCAGCCGCGACACAACCTTCGACCAGTGGTGCATAACTCAGCGCGATCTCGGCAGGTTCGGCCGAATCATACATCTCCAATGCCATTTCAGCGGAAAGAATGGCACTGCCGAGATCAAGCAGGAGGAGAACGCCATCAGGACTTTCGACCTGTTGTATCGCTTCAAGGATCTTATCTGCCGATGTGCCCAGAATGTCATCAGGCCCCCCTCCGGCGGCGGCCAGCGGAGTTTGCCCCTGCGTCATCTGCCGGGCGAGCTCGACGACTCCAGCGGCTAATTGAGCACTATGAGAAACGATAACCAGACCTACAGTCATGACAGTACTATCCTCCCTTTATCTCTAGTATAAAGCCTACTGAGCGGCGGTTTCCGCCAGGCTTCGTAAAATCAGCCAGCTTGAAGTTGCTCCCGGGTCCTGGTGTCCAATGCTGCGTTCACCAAGATAGCTGGCACGTCCTTTTGTTGCGAGCATCGGCGTAGTTGCTTTCATGCCCTCTTCTGCTGCCTGACTGGCGCGGCTGGTCACTTCCGCAAGCGAGGCACCTTCAGCCAGAGCCTTTTTTGCCGCCTCTACCGCAGGGGACAGGGCATCCAGCATTGTCTTCTCGCCCGTGTGTGCCTTTCCCCGTGTGACAACGCCTCCATAGAACGCATCGAGCATTGCCACCACATCGGCACTCTCCAACGTCCCTTTCCCGCTGATCGCAGCCGCGGCACGGAGAAACGCGGTCCCATAGAGCGGTCCACTGGCCCCACCTACCGTGGAGACAAGGGTGGCTCCAACCGTTTTTAGCTGGGCAGACATATCCGCGCTACTCGTGGCGGACAATTTAGTCACAACCGCCTGAAAGCCACGATCCATATTGCTGCCGTGATCCGCATCGCCAATAGCCGCATCGAGCTGAGTAAGATAGGACGCATTCTCATGCAATACTTCAGCGGTGCGCTCCAACCAATGCTGTATGTCCTCAGTATTCATCTTCTTCTGTCTTTCCCCTATTATCCCTTCGCAGGCGCGATTTCTCTGCGCCCGAGGCGATTTCTTTGCCCCAAATATTCTCATAGAGGCGCTGCTTGTCTGCCATGTCACGGAAATAAGGAGAATCTCCCATCATTTCCGCAACGTCGCGGCTTGTCGGCCAAACATCATTGCACACGTTTGGGTAACCCGCAAAACAGCTCCCCAGGCCAGTAGGGACGCGATGGAGCCGCAGCGCAATTGCGTCCCCGTTCCCCACCGGCCATCTCGCCCTCGTCTGTGCTTCTCGAGCGTGTGCGAGGGCGAGATGGCCAGTGGGGGCGGACGCCATTCGACATGGCGTCCCTACTGGCCTGTGTACGATGGCCGTCAAACAGGATGCAATCACGTTTGACCGACCAGTAGCGTCGCGGATTTTCCTTATCTACGTGACATTGCGGCTTGTCTGCGCCTCTTCAAAACTACATGCCCCAGCGGAGCCCTGGCGTGAGTACTGGCGCATCCCAATATTTGATGAGCTCGTCATCCATACGCAACAGCGTGATAGAGCAGCCCGCCATCTCCAGGGACGTAATATAGTTCCCGACGAGGGAACGGGCAATAGAGATACGTTTGCCTCTGAGAATGCGCTGTAGCGCATCAAAAATGATGTAGAGTTCGATCTGCGGCGTGCCACCCAGACCATTGACGAATGCCAGCACCTGTTCGCCCGCTTTGAGACCGAGATCTTCAATGATAGGAGAAACCAGCATCTCGGTAACATCGGCGGCCGGAGCCACCTTAGCGCGGCGTCTGCCGGGCTCGCCGTGAATACCGATGCCGATTTCCATTTCATCCTCACCCAGTTCAAAAGTCGGTTTGCCCGCAGCTGGAACCGTACAGGACGTGAGCGCCATACCCATGCTGCGTGCCTGATCGTTCACCTTGCGTGCCAGCGCTGCCACCTGATCCAGAGGAGCCTTTGTCTCCGCCAGCCCGCCCACGATCTTCTCCAGCAGAACGGTCGCGCCCACTCCGCGGCGACCCGCCGTATACAGGCTATCCTGTACGGCAACATCGTCGTTGATAATCACGCTCTCAACCTTGATGTCCTCCGCATCTGCCAGATCGGCGGCCATTTCAAAGTTGAGTACATCGCCAGTGTAGTTTTTGATAATATATAATACACCAGCACCCCCATTCACTGCCCGCGTTGCCGCCACCATTTGATCAGGAACCGGAGAGGTGAAGACTGCGCCGGGGCAGGCTGCATCCAGCATACCAACGCCTACAAAGCCGCCATGCATCGGTTCATGGCCGCTCCCGCCTCCCGAAATCACACCTACTTTTCCTGCGATCGGTGCATCTTTGCGCACAATGATTTGCTGCTCGATATCGACGCGGAGCAGATCAGAATGAGCCGCAAGCATGCCTGACAAAGCTTCTTTGACGACATCTTCGGGTCTGTTGATCAACTTTTTCATAGCATTGCCTTTCTGCATGTATCAGAGAAATACGCCAAACTCCTGAATAAGCTACGATCGCCGTAGCTTATTCTTGTACTGTCAGTGTAACCAAACCGAGAAAGATGATGTACGCTGATAGACATCATACCGTTCTCTGGATCCCTGGTTCAATAATAACCTGTCGTTGCATCGCCTCACGGAATGCATAAGACGCATCCTGTTGTTGCGCATGAGACCAGTGAAGCTCCTGAGCCATCAACGCTGCAATGTCATCTACAATGTTGAGACCTTGCTGGCGATCCTCAAGCGTAATGGAAGTTCTACGGGCCAGAATATCATAAGGGGTCATCGCCATCTCATAACGGCAGGCGTAGATCACCTCAGCTTGAATATAGGGCAGATCTGCAATGAGCGGTGTCGCCAGAGTTGCATTTTCCTGCACAATATCAAGAATCGTCGCCGCTTCAGAGCCATAGCTATGGCCAAGGTGTGTAATGGTTTCCTGGCTCAGACCCAGATCCTTGCCGCGTTGCGCAAGCTTTCGTTGCACGATGGGCCAGGCCGCGCTACCCTGTAAAGGAATTGAATGTGTTGGATGAACCGGCTTCACGCCGTCGCGGCGACTAATCACATCCATCGTATCCTGTGCCATGCGTCGGTACGTCGTCATTTTACCGCCGACGATCGAAACCAGACCGGACGGACTTTGCAGTACCGAGTGTGAACGTGAGATTTTCGCTGTCGAAGCGCCATTTGTATTCCGTGGCTTGATCAGCGGGCGATAGCCTGCATACACACTCACAATATCTTCCTCGCTCAGGTTAACCTTGAGATAGCGATTGAGATATTTCAAGAGATAAGTAATGTCTTCTTGAGAAGCAACAGGATGATCGAGATCGCCGGAGCCAGTATCTGTAGTGCCAAAGATGATGCGTGACTGCCAGGGAACGATGAAGAGAATGCGTTTATCCTCGGTCTCAGGGAGAACGATAGCGCTATCCCCGATCTCAATATCTTTTTTAGAGAGCACCAGATGGACGCCTTTACTGGGCTCGATCTGAATTTGTGGTTGGGTACCAGTGAGCGCTTCAACCTGTTCCGAGAAAATGCCTGCCGCATTGATGACATGGCGGGCACGCACCGTCACACTCTGGTCATGCAACGTATCGCGTACCTGGGCGCCGCATATCTGGCCGCCCTCGCTCAGGAACGACTCTGCCTCACAATAATTGACAATCGTGGCCCCATATTGTGCAGCGGTGCGGATCAGGGCCATCGTCAGGCGGGCATCATTTGTCTGTGCATCATAGTAGACAAAGCCCTCTTTCAAACCCTCTTGTACCAGGTTCGGAGCTTGCTTGAGTACCTGCTCGCGGCTTAAACGGCGATGGCGTTTGATATTGTAGCGACCGGCCAGACCATCGTAGAGCCAGAGGCCAATATCCAGCAGGAAGGTCAGGCCGATCCCACCAGGGGTCGTAAACGGCATACCAACGGGATGCTTATCCCCTTCGTAAATAGGTAAAACAAAAGGAACCGGGTGAACCAGGTATGGCGCATTCTGTAAGAGAAGGCCACGTTCAACAAGAGCCTCATGGACCAGCGGAAAATCGAAGTTTGGGAGATAGCGGATGCCACCATGCACGAGCTTTGTTGATTTGCTGCTGGTGCCACTGGCAAAATCGATTTTTTCGACCAGGGCCACCCGATAGCCACGAGCCACGGCATCCAGTGCGACACCGGCACCTGTGACGCCGCCGCCAATCACCAGAACATCAAATTGTTGTTCCGCCAGTTGAGCAAGATTGCTACTGCGCGTAGCAGAAGAAAGTGGTTGCATAATTTGTCTGAAGGAGATACGAGGTGGTAAGCACGTTCAGGTGCAGTCGTCGAAAACCGTCCTTACCCTCGTCGTATCCCCATCCTTTCGTGCGTTGCTAGGTAAGCAAAGAACTGAACTTAAAAGTTGTCAACAGCAGGTTCTCGCACAGACTCGCCCTTTGTGACGGTATCGCCAGATTGGGTGAGATGCTTGGCCTCAATAATCTTCGCAATAGTATAGTCATAAATGAAGGCACCAGCGACACCTCCAAGCAATGGTGCAACTATTGGGATCCAGGTGTAAGAGTTCAGGCTGGCACCACCGCTGACGATCGCAATCCACAGACGAGGACCAAAGTCACGAGCCGGGTTGATTGCATAACCGGTATTGAGGCCGAACGAAAGGCCGATCGCGACAACGATGAAGCCGATGATCAGCGGATTCAGGTTGCCCTGCACAGGCTGATTACGCCCATCGGTGATTGCGAAGATCAGACCGACAAGCAATGCTGTGCCGACAAACTCATCACAGAAGGCGCCAAAGGTGCCGACAAATGGTTTTGGTGCGGTATAGAAGACGGTTCCTACTGCATCAGCAATGTTTTTGCCACCCGCCGCATTCATGATTGCCCCTTGATAGACGAAGAAAAGGATGGCAGCAGCGATAAATGCGCCCAAAACCTGTGAGCCCATATAGGGCAGCACTTTATTCCAGGGAAGTTTGCCACGTACGGCTAGCGCTAACGTGACTGCCGGGTTGAGATGTGCGCCGCTGATCGCGCCCGCAACATACACGCCCAGCATGACGGCAAAACCCCAGCCAAAACCTATGATGATCCACTGATTTGCGAACAGGGAGGCCGCGCCATTCGGACCTACATTGGTGAAAAGGGCGAATGTGGCGACACAGCCATCACCAAAGAGCAATAAAACCATCGTACCCATAAACTCGGCTATACACTCCCCAAGTGTCCCTGAAAGGGCGCTTGGTCTCGTGGAGATCGTTCTCGTTGCCATGAGTAGTTACTCCGTTTCTGTTTCTGTTCTTGTTTTGCTCTTGCCAAACATTAGTACAAGATAACCTGACAACAGGTCTGCTTTACTATTTCTCCAGTAAAGCAGAGAAGCTGCTGGGACAGAGGGCGAGGATACAAAGCAAGCTTTGCTCCCTCGCCATCGTCCAAATCAGGACTGGGCCCAATTCAGAGAGCGCTCCACTGCGCGTTTCCAGTTTGCATGGAGAGAATCTCGCTGATCCTTGCTCATTTTCGGTTCAAAGGTGCGATCGACTGCCCACTGGCGTGAGACTTCTTCGGTACTCTGCCAGTAGCCGACAGCCAGGCCTGCCAGGTAAGCTGCACCGAGCGCCGTCGTCTCTGCAACTTTCGGACGCTGTACCGGAACACCCAGTATGTCAGCCTGGAACTGCATCAACAGATTATTGACGACCGCACCTCCATCGACGCGTAACGCTTTCAGATCAACATTGCTATCTGCGATCATCGACTCCAGTACGTCTCGAGTTTGATAACACATGGATTCCAGGGAGGCACGGGCAATGTGTGCGATGCTGGAACCGCGTGTCAGGCCGACAATGGTGCCTCGGGCGTTCGGA
The DNA here is from genome assembly GCA_035493895.1 of Ktedonobacteraceae bacterium. GTDB lineage: Bacteria > Chloroflexota > Ktedonobacteria > Ktedonobacterales > Ktedonobacteraceae > DATJHM01. Next base: position 9,141 of record DATJHM010000035.1, on the reverse strand, counting down.
TCCCAGTAGGGAGCACCCAGACCAACAAAGGCCGGGACCAGATAGACGCCACCATTATCAGGAACCTCGCTTGCAAGAGCTTCTACATCAACGCTGTTTTTGATGGCACGCAATCCGTCGCGTAGCCATTGTACAGCGGCTCCTGTCACAAAGATGCTGCCTTCCAGCGCATAGGTGATGTCAGGATGCACTTTATCGCCAATGCCCCAGGCCAGCGTTGTCAGCAGCCCGCGCTGCGAATGAATCCCCTTAGAGCCTGTGTTCATCAGCATGAAGCTGCCTGTACCATAGGTATTCTTCGCCATACCCACCTGATAGCAGGCCTGACCAAAGGTTGCAGCCTGCTGGTCACCAGCATCACCGGCCATCGTGATCGGGCCACCGAAGAACTCAGGATCGGTCTCACCGAAGACGCCACTGGATGGTAAGACCTCGGGGAGCATTGAGCGTGGAATCCCTAACTCTTTCAGAATGACATCATCCCACTGACGGGTATAGATGTTGAAGAGCAGTGTGCGGGACGCATTCGAGTAGTCAGTGGCATAGACGCGTCCTTTGGAGAGGCGCCACATCAAGAAGGTATCGACATTGCCAAACAGGAGTTCGCCGCGCTCGGCTTTCGCACGGGCTCCCGGGACATTGTCCAGAATCCACTTGACTTTTGTGCCAGAAAAATAAGCATCGGTGACCAGGCCGGTACGTTCGCGGATCTCCTTGTCAAATCCCTTTGCTTTGAGCTCCTCACAGATGGGCGCTGTGAGACGACTCTGCCAGACGATGGCATTGAAGACTGGTTTGCCTGTGGCCTTCTCCCAGACCAGCGCCGTTTCGCGCTGATTGGTGATGCCCAGTGCGGCGATGTCGCTGGCCTGAACTTTGGCCTGTTTCATCGCTTCCTGCGCAACCGCAAGCTGGCTCGACCAGATGTCTTCCGGGTTGTGCTCTACGAGGCCCGGCTCGGGATAGATCTGCGGAAACTCGCGCTGAGCCACACTGACAATCGCACCGTCATGATTAAATACGATTGCACGCGAGCTGGTCGTGCCTTGATCTAGTGCAAGCACATACTTCGCCATGGATTGCTCTCTTTCTGCTGGACGCGACGTATTGCGTCCTACTAAACAACAATGTACCACTAACGATAGGCTGCAACGCCTACGATAAAGAAGAGAAAAGTGGACATGCTGAAGAGAAAATGATTCTCCAGCTTTACTCACTTCTTTGCAGTATATATCTACTACACGTTGCTCATAGCTTTTTAGCTAACTCTTCTATAGAGAGTCTAACAGTTATGAACAATATGCCAGATTCTAGGACCAGAGTTCCGGTCGGGTGACAGCCACGTTGCGGGCTCCGGCCTGCAAAATGGCTTGAATCTGTGTAAATGTTGTGATCAAGCCCGAGCCAATGAAAGGCCGGGGAAGAGTTGAGATCTGTTGCGGCGTAAGGTAAGGAATCACGGGCGCTGGAGCAATATCCAGTAGATCCACGCTCTCGACTTCCACCGTTGCCAGGGCACTGTCCAGGCCGGAAGAATCGACTGCAAAGATCCGTTGAATGGTTTCCAGACCCAGCTCTTTCCCTAGAGCCAGCGTTTTGGGATGGTGGGAGATAATGCCTGCGATGTGGAATCGTTCAGCCAGATAGTGCAAACCTGCCGCATCGGCCTGAATGCCGTCAATGGTATCAATATGCATATAGACGGCATAGTCGCGACGGTTTGCTTTCTCTAATAAAGCGCTGAAATCGAAGGGGCTGCAATGGCGTAGGACAATGACTTTGCTTCCTGCCTGTTCTAATACCTGCCCAAATTGCATGCGATTCTCTACGATCGGCAACGCTTTGTGAAGCTCCGTCGCATCGAGCAAAGAGTTGTGTACATGCGTGATCATACGTAACCTCTTATGATCCTGCTGATGAACCGAACTGGCTAAAAATAACAAAGCCCTAAGCCCCCTTCTCGGGATGCTCAGGACTTATCATTTCACTGTCCTTGGGCGTTATGCTTTTGCTTGTGAGGTTCACTAGGGTAATACGCGCATCACTCCTCTTGAAGTTTTGCACGCTTCTGCTGCGATGCGTCCTATCAACAGCACCTGTCGCCTGTCTTTACGCGTCGGGCGTCTGTTATGGTCTACATAGCAGCTACAAATTAGTATATAATGATAATACTCAGCTTCCAGCAATTTGTCAATAGTTATTAAATAATGTCATCAGTATTCATACGTTGAAATGAAGTAGCAAGCAGAGATATTAAAGAGGATGATAAAGCAAGAATTTTTGCGCCTGGCCCGCCTGTATCCCGTGGCCGCTGCAATTAAGGGACCTGAAGATATTGAGCCAGCTCTGGCTTCTGATGCGCGTTTACTTTTTATCTTGAAAGGAAATGCTTTTCAGCTGGCCCCGATTGTAGAGCAGGTACACAGGCAGGGCAAGGGGATTGTAGTCCATATTGATTTAATCGGTGGGATTGGGAAAGATCGATCTGGAATTCAATATTTACGTCAAATTGGCGTTGATGCGATTATTACTAGTAGAGCACCTATGGTTGCGGCCGGGCGTGCAGAGGGGCTCACGACGATTCAGCGCCTTCTCCTGGTAGATGACAGCGCTTTCGATAGCGGTGTCCGCTCGGTGGCGCGTGCCATGCCTGATGTGATCGAAATTCTGCCCGGCGTGCTTTTCCCTGAGTTCGCTGCTCGCTTACAGCATGCGCTTCCCGGCCCTTTTATCGCTGGCGGCTTTATTCGTTCACGGGCCGATATCGCACGAGTTCGCGCTGCTGGCGGCATTCTATGCAGTAGCAGTGAGCGTGAGCTCTGGTATGCGGAGTAGATAGTTATTGTTGATTTCCTCCATTTTTTAAACTGATGGCCTGTCTGAAGCGTGTTATATGTGGTAGGGGAGTGTTTGTGCTCGGGTAAAACATCGCTAAAGATGACTATAGTTATGGGAAAGACGTTTTCTGATCGGAAGGAAAGAAATCCGCCTGCGCCGCTGACGCGTAGTGTGTCCCGGCGTAAAGCCTGGGTGGCAGTGCTACACGCTATCTGGCAGGCACTCATGCGTATTGATCGCTCACAATTTACACTCGCTACGGCTTTACGCAGTAGTGTAGGTGTGTTCTTGCCTCTTATGATCGGGGTGATGACAGGCTATACTATCGAGGGCGTTTCTATTGCTGCCGGTGCCATTGGGGTGGGGGCGATCGGTCTGACCTATACCTATCGCGCTCGTACACGCACGATGCTTTTTGCCTGTCTGGCGATTGCCTTTTCGGTGCTGATTGGCGGACTGATCGGGATAAGCGACTGGCTGACGGTGCTGGTTGTTGCTCTCTGGGGATTTGGAGCCGGGCTCCTGGTTGCTGTGAGTCCAGGGGCAACACGCGTCGGCGTTCAGGCGACGCTGATGCTGATTTTACTCACACATTTTCGCCTCAATCCACTGCAATCACTGACTCAGGCGGGATTGATCTTGAGCGGTGCGCTTTTTCAAACGCTCCTTGCACTGATCCCTTCACCCTGGTTGCGCTTTGGCTCCGAGAGCGCGACGATCGCCACGGTCTATCATGCTCTGGCCGATTTTGTGCAGGCCCCTGAAGATCCTGCGATCGCTCGCCTGCTCAATGAGTCGCTGTTGCAAGTTGAGGCGATGGTGAGTGATAGCTCAGCGCAGAGTCGCAAGGAGGATGCGCTGGGTCGCCTTTTTGCCGATGCTGAACACATTCGCCTGGATCTGGTCCTGGTGGTTGAGATCAAGCGCTATTTACAGGATGAGCCCGGGGAGACCATACCGCAACTGATGCAGGCGACTGCGACTATTTTGCGTGGCATCGCGAAACGCTGCCAGCATGAGACGGCCGTTGTCGACGTGTCGGCAGCTTATCAGCAGATAGCGGCGATAGTTGCGAGCCTGCGCACGCAAAACAAATTTCTCAGTGAGCATATCACTTTCAGGCAGATAGCCGCCTATTGTAAGACGCTGAGTCGACATTTGCGCCATGCCGAAGAGAGTGTGCAACTCTGGCAAGATGTACGCCGCCATATCTCTTTCTCCTGGATCGTGCCACGCCACCCCAGACTCCAGTTGCATGATCCTTTGACGATAGTGCGTGCCAATTTGAGCTTGCACTCGACGGCCTGTCGCCATGCGATCCGTCTGGCAGTGGTGCTGGTGCTGGCGACGGTACTCTATCGTTTTTCGCCGTTAACGCGTGGCTATTGGGTACCAATTACGGCGCTGTTTGTCCTGAAACCTGATTTTGCGACGACTTTTAACAACTCATCAACGCGCTCGCTTGGTACGATCCTTGGCGCGGTGCTCACTTCCCTTATCCTCGTTCTGTTGCAACCTGCTGCGGAACTGCGTGCTGTGACGGTTGGCATCCTGGCCTTTCTGGCCTATTCCTTCTTAAATGTGAATTATGCCCTCTTCTCGCTTTTTATGACGGCTCTGGTGGTGCTGGTCCTTGCCTATGTCGATCCTCAGCCCGCCATCACTGTGTTCTATCGCGCGCTTGATACGACGATTGGTGCGAGCTTTGCCCTGCTGGCCTACATTTTCTGGCCGACGTGGGAGGTGAATCTGGTGGGGGAGAAGCTTGCGGCTCGTCTGGATGCGCAACGACACTATTTTGCGGCGGTGATGAATGCCTTTATTGATCCGTCTCGATACAATGCCGGGCAGATTGAACAATTGCGCCGGGCAGCACGTCTTGCGCGCTCTAATGCTGAAGCTTCAGTGCAGCGTGCGCTGAATGAGCCTGCGCGCCGTCAGGGCGATCCTGATATCATCTATGGTCTGCTTGTCGCTTCAGATAGTCTGGCTAAGGGATTACTGGGGTTGGAAGCTCAGTTGTATGAAACTCCTGAACGACAACCACTGCCCGAACTGAAGCCTTTTGCTGAGGAGGTCTCTGGCGCTCTGGAGAAGTTGAGTGCATCCATCCGCCAGGGAGAACTTCTCGAGGCCCCTGTAAAATTGACGCTGCACCGTCTGGAGGGTAGCCGAAAGGCAATTGAGGCTCGTGGCGGACCTGTTGCTGATCTTACTCTTCTGGCGCTTCATTGTGCAAGCATCGTGCATGGCATCAATATGCTGAATCGTTTGCTCTCGGTCCATTCAGGCTCCACAGATCAGCTCGCGGCCGCGTCTACTGCCTCCCTTTTGCAGGATTTCGGGAGAGGAGAAGAGAGGGGCCGGTGATGAAACCGGCCCGACGGCTACGCTTATTTCTCAACGAGGTCGGCTGGAATGACGTTAAAATCCATGCTACGAGCAATGGTGCAGATTTGTGGGTCTGCGCTGATGATAGAGATCTTTTGCTGTAAGTTGCGGGCATAGTTTTTCAACAGCTTCCAGGCGACATATCCTTTCAGATTTGTGCCTTTGAACAGGACAAGTGAAACGTTCTGTGCAGGGGTCGCGCTCAGGCGCTCGCGTACGGCAGTGATATTTTCCTCAGGTTTGATGTACAGAACAGTCCCCATGGCCAATGTCTCTTGTGTCATCATAGCAATTTCCCCCATTTGTTACTCTGTGTTGTTCGTTACTTCCGACCTTCACACTTATCTATTCTTTGTTATAGGCCAAAAAGCGGTAAAAAAATATGAGCCATTCCACACTTATACAAACGCGGGAATGGCTCATATTTAGCAGGTCGGATGTGGTTATGCCGCCTGGGTAACGGTTACTGGCTCAACGGCGAGATGATCGCCCACCAGAACCAGGCGCACCATCTGCCCTGTCTGAATCGTACCATCGAGCAGCGCGTCGGCCAGGGCATCATCAACGTAGTTCTGGATCGCACGGCGCAACGGGCGAGCACCATACTCGGCGTCGAAACCTTCGCTGAGCAGGAAGTCCTTAACCTCTGCACTGATCTCCAGATCCATTTTCTGCTCACTCAAGCGCGTACGCACCTGGGCCAGCAGCAGATCGACGATCTGATACAACTCCTCTTTGCCCAGCGCCTGGAAGACCACGATCTGATCGATGCGGTTGATGAACTCTGGACGGAATGCCAGCTTCAGACCCTGCATGGCCTTGGAGCGGAGCGCTTCCTGCTGCTCGCTGAGCGCCTCTTCGGCGTGCTTCGCCGAGAAGCCGATGCGGGCGGCTCGCTTGAGCTCACTGCTACCGGCATTGCTGGTCATGATCACGACGGTGTTCTTAAAGTCGACCGTGCGACCCTGACCATCGGTCAGACGACCATCGTCCATAACCTGCAAGAGCGAATTGAAGACCTCTGGATGGGCCTTTTCGATCTCGTCCAGCAGGATGACGCTGTACGGATGACGGCGTACCTGTTCCGTCAACTGACCACCTTCGTCATATCCGACGTAACCCGGAGGGCTACCAAACAGACGCGCGACGGTATGAGGCTCCATGTACTCCGACATATCGAGCCGGATCAGATGCTCCTCGCCCCCAAACAGCTCGGCGGCAATGGCTTTGGCTAACTCAGTTTTACCAACGCCGGTTGGTCCCAGGAAGAGGAACGAACCGATGGGCCGTTTGGGATCTTTCAGGCCAGCTCGCGAACGGCGAATGGCTCGCGCCACTGCGCTGATCGCTTCGTTTTGCCCGATGACGTGTTTGTGCAGATCGCTTTCCAGGGTCAGCAGGTTGTGCCGCTCACTCTCCAGCATCTGGCTCACGGGCACGCCGGTCCACAACTCAACAACCTCCGCAATCTGTTCGGGCGTGAGCAGAAGCTTCAGCGCACTGCCAGACTCAGCGCGTGCCTTTTCCAGCTTCTCCTGCGTGAGCACTTCTTGTTGGCGGAGCAATGCAGCCTGTTGATAATCCTCAGCACTGGCTGCGGCCTCTTTCCGATTCTGGATATCCATCAATGTCTTTTCCAGATCCGCGATCAGGGTTGGTGTCACCAGCCCTTTCTCATTCGCATCCAGGATAAGAGCAGATCCAGCCTCGTCCATCACGTCGATTGCTTTATCTGGCAGGAAGCGATCCGCAATATAACGATCAGACAGCTTGACGGCGGCCTCAATCGCTTCGTCGCTGATGCTGATGCCATGATGGCCCTCGTAGTATGGACGTACGGCCTTCAGCATGACGATGGCCTCTTCCTGGGAAGGCTCATCGATCAGGACGGGCTGGAAGCGGCGCTCCAGCGCGGCATCCTTTTCAATATGTTTACGATACTCGTCGAGCGTGGTTGCGCCAATCGTGCGCAGTTCGCCTCGTGCCAGGGCTGGCTTGAGCATATCCGCCGCGCCAACCGCTCCCTCGGCCGCTCCAGCACCGACGACTGTGTGTAGCTCGTCGATGAAGAGAATGACCTCGGGGGCCTGACGCACCTCTTCGAGAATGGATTTGATACGCTGTTCAAACTGACCGCGCATCATGGCTCCAGCGACCATGCCGCCGATGTTCAGCGAGATGATTCGTTTGTTGCGCAATCCTGTGGGCACGTCACCCGTGTGAATCTTGTGCGCCAGGGCCTCGACCACGGCAGTTTTACCAACGCCGGGCTCACCAATCAGAACCGGGTTGTTCTTCTGGCGTCGGCCCAGGACGGTGATCATGCGGCGCAGTTCGCGCTCGCGGCCTGCGGCGGGATCGATCTTCCCCGAAGCAACTTCAGCCGTCAGGTCGCGCCCATATTTGTCGAGCGTTGGCGTCTTGCTGGCAGTTGCCTGGCGCTGTGCTGTCGCGGTACCTACGCCATTGGCGGCATTGCCTGGTGTAAATCCGAAAGGCACATTGTTCTCTTCACCCACTCCATCCATGTTCGCCTGCGCTTCTGCGGCTGCGGCCATGATTTCTTCGACGCACTGCTGGCACAGATAGTGTTGCTCACGACGACCATTGACAACCTGGTCGACACGGATACGGGCGTCATTTTTCTGACAACGTTCACATTTCATATCTATCTTGCTCCTCCTTGAATTTTTGAAGGGGTAGAGAAATTTCGCTTTTCTGTATGTTGTGTAGAGTGCCACCGGACCTGAAGACCAGTGGCAGGGCAAATAGCAATCTCAGCTTAGTATCGTTAGCAGTCTCACTTGATAATTGCCAATCATCTCTTATAACGAATGGCGTGGATAAAATATTCCCATTTATCCTGCCTTTCCTGTGTGTTTTAAAGGACGAAGAAATTTCTGTCTGTGTGTTGCTACTGGCCTCAGAGGCAGCGGTAGCGCAAATCGCAAAATCAATCCGTTGCTATTGGCAGTCACACTTCATGATTGCTAATCACCTTTTATAACGAATGGCGTAAAGGAAATATTCCCAGAAATGCCAATTGCGCGCATGAAATTTTATCTCTCATCAAAGTGGGTGAGAAGAAGACATGAGGGATATTGCAGCTTGTGGAAACGTTGCTATTGACAACGAACTATGCGCATAATGCATAGCGTGAGCACGTTCGCTTGCTCTTATACGGACGTGCGCTCCGCTGTGAAAATGAGCATACGAAAGGAAACAAAATCTCTTTATGACGACCATTTTATCTGCTAAAGCCCTGGCATTTCTCAAAGAAGAACATGTTGCAATTCTGAGCACGATCAACAAAGATGGCACCTCGCAATTAACGGCGATGTGGTATGTGCTCGAGGATGATGGTACGATTATGATGGATACGCAGGTGCATCTCCAGAAGATGAAGAACATCCGCCGTGATGCCCGCGTGGCCCTCTGCATTGAAGATGGTTTTCGCTATGTGAGTATTAATGGCACGCTCGAATTGAATGACGATCAGGAGGTCGTACGCAAAGATCTCCGCAATCTCGTGGAGCGCTATGTCAAAGACGAGGAAACCAGACAGCAATATTTCTCGGCGTTTACGCAACAGACGCGTGTTGCCCTGCGCCTGAAGGCTGAAAAAGTGATCGAGAATTTGTAAGAAATGATGAGCCTTCCCGATTGGGGAGGCTCATTTGCCCAATTTTTTCATCTGTTTTTAATCGAATGGGTATACTAAATAAGAAGGGGTGCTGTCAACAAAAGTGATCCATGAATCGTCAAAGCTAGTGAGAGATGTGTTGTTCAGGAGAAACATCCTACTAAAAAGATACTCATATATACATCTCTGAAAGCAAGAAGACGGAGGTAGAAACTGAAATGCTACAACATCGAAAAGCTGAGTTGGTTATAGAGCGTGCACCAGCGTGG
>DATJHM010000034.1:0-16281 GCA_035493895.1 Ktedonobacteraceae bacterium | reverse complement strand
AACCGGGCGACCACCTGGGTGGCGAGCAGGGAGTGTCCCCCCAGCTCAAAGAAATTCTCGGTGAGCCCGACCTGTTCCACCTGTAACACTTCTTGCCAGATGGCCACCAACGTTTCCTCGATCATGGTGGAAGGACGTTCGGTCGGTGCTGTGGATGGTATCGTTTCCAGCGGTAGGGCCAGCAACGCGTCACGGTCGGGGTGTCCCTCGCGGGTCTGCGGTATGTGGTCCAGCCAGACAACCTGCGCAGGCAGTTGATAGTTGGGCAGCAGATCTTTGAGGGCCGTGCGCAGGTGTGTGGTGGGGACTGGTTGTTGTGACTTCGCGGCTTGCAGGTAAGCTACCAGCAGCGGAGAACCAGCCTCGGACGTGCGGAGACAGAGGGCACAGTGTGCGATGGTGGGTAGTGTCTCGATGACGCGGGCAATCTCGTACAGATTGAGCGAGAAACCATGGAGCGCGACCTGTTCCTCGACCTGACCGACATATACCGGTTGTCCATCCGCCCGATAGCGTGCCAGGGCTCCGGTCCTGCGGCGGCGATGTGCGCTATTTTCCAGATAGAGCTCGCCGACCACGCCAGGCGGGCAGCATTGTCCATGGCTATCCAGCACCAGAAAACGCATGTTCTCCGCTTCTGGTTGCTGGTCCAGGAGTGCCTGTTGGAGCGCTTCAGGCAATGAGGAGAAGGGCTGCCCCTGTTCCAGGAGCGCCTGCTCTTCCTCAGGGCTCAGGAGGGGCAGGTGTGACACTGGTTGTGCAAGATCTGCCAGCATCCCGTTCAGGAGCCGTTGCCAGAGGGTCAACCAGTGCTGTACCGTCCGGGCCGCAAAGAGATCGGTGTTGTATTCCAGATAGCCTGCAAAGTGGCCCGCCTCTGTTTCCGTCAGGGACATCTCCAGATCATATTTGGCCGTCTGATTGTCCACCTGAACGGGTTGCCAGATGAGTCCTGCCCCATTCAACGGTTGAGAGGGGATATTCTGCAAGATCAACATCGTCTGAAAGAGCGCTTGATGACTGCCATCCCGCGCAGGGGCGATCTGCTCCACGAGCTTTTCAAACGGGAACTCCTGATGCTCGTACGCCCCCAGCGTCACCTGCCGGACCCGTTCAAAGAGCTGGCGCACCGTTGGCTCCCCGGAAAGATCTACGCGGAACAGCAGGGTATTCACAAAGACCCCGATCAGGGCTTCCAGCTCGCTATAGGGACGGCCAGCAATGGGGGACCCAATCACCACGTCCTCCTGTCCACTCAAACGTCCCAGCAAGACGGCCCAACTCGTCAGAAGCAGCATAAACGGCGTCAGACCTTCGCGTTGTGCGCTCTGCTTGAGGGCCTGACTGGTTTCTGCGGGCAGCAGGATCGACACTTTAGCACCGCGATGGCTCTGTTGCGCAGGACGGGGGCGATCGGTGGGAAGGGTGAGGAGGGCCGGGGCCCCTGCCAATTGTTGTTGCCAATAGGTCAGATGCGCTGCGAAAAGTTCCCCTTGCAGGCGATCGCGCTGCCATCCCGCATAATCAGCGTATTGCAGTGAGAGGGGCGGTAAGGGTGAAGGTAGCCCCTGTTGGTAGGCGATATAGAGCGTCACCAGTTCGCGAACGAGGACATGGAAGGACCAGCCATCCGCGAGAATGTGATGCAGCGTTAGCGTGAAGATATGCTCTTGCGTTTGCAACTGGTATAAGTCCGCTCGGATCAACGGACCACGGGCAAGGTCAAACGGCTGTTGCGCCCCGGAAACCATGAGCTGTTGCACCAGCGCCTCACGCTGCTCTTCTGGCTTCTGTCGTACATCATGCAGTTGTATCGGGATTGTCAGATGCTCCGTGATGCGTTGTGCAGGTCGCCCTTCTGTACTCACAAAGGTGGTACGTAAACTTTCATGACGTGAGATCAGAGCATTGAGACTTTTTTCCAGGGCCTCATAGTGTAGCGAACCGAATAAGCGTACCGCTGATGAAATAGTCAAGGAAGAGGTGCCAGCTCCTAATTGATCAGAGAACCACATCCCCTCCTGTGTGAACGACAGGGGCAGTTCATCATTTGCATTGCGAGCCTTTGGTTGTATGGCAAAAGTCGTTGCTGCTGGTGGTTGTAATTGATCTAACTTCCGTAATAGCAGTTCTAATTGTTCAGGAGAGAGCGTTGTAACTGCCTTTGAGAAATCATTCATATATAAAAGATCTAACCTCTCATTCTAAGACTTCTGGCTGCGAAAGGCCAATGAATACGCATCAACCGAAGAATGGTTCAGATGCCATGGTGCAGATCAATGGATGCCCGCGAGGGTTGACGGGATCGCATTTTCGCCCATCCCAGGCGACCCCCACCGACCCTCTCGCCCATCTCACGCGACCCCCACCGACCCTCTCGCCCATCCGCAGAGGTAGGGGATGCGGTTTATCCCATCCCAGGCTCGGACATACCGCCGTGGAAATCGAAAATTATTTGTGGGCAGTATAAATTGCGCCCATAATTATGTCATCGGGCAGAAGTACGGTTCCTCAACGTGTCCTATAGACAGGAGAAAGTATGGATACCATGTCGACCATAGCGTATGGTGTTCCACTCATTTTGCGGAGAGAACAGCATTGACCGTACTTTTGCCCGATGACAACGTGTTCACTTCCCTTTATACTTTGCCAGAGCATACATTGCTCATTTAAGGCTTAGGAAGGGTAAGCATGCTTTCCCTGGGGAGGATACTGAAGACACAACCAATGAGTGGACAACAGGTCATCAGTAGAACATAAAAACTGGTCTGCCCTGCTGAACCAGGTTTATAGGAGGATTTTCCATGCTCGGAGTTCGTTGGCACGGCCCATATGATATACGTGCAGAAGACACGTTACCACTCCCTGCTATGCGGCATACGACCGATGCGATTGTCCGTGTCACGCGCACTGCCATTTGTGGTACAGATTTGCATCCCTATCGTGGTGAGATGCCCGATTTCCCTGTTGCCTCTATCATGGGGCATGAATTTACCGGCCTCGTTGAAGAAGTGGGGCGGAACGTGCGCCATGTGCATCGTGGTGATCGCGTCGTTGCATCGGATGTGATTGCCTGTGGTGAATGCTGGTATTGCCGTAAAGGTTGGCACTATCAATGTCAGAACGTTTCGCTCTTCGGTTATGGCAACGTCGTAGGCTCCTATGTCCCTGGTGGTCAGGCCGAGTATGTGCGTGTCCCTTATGCAGATATCGTCTTGTCAAAAATCTCAGAGCGGATTGATGAGGAACATGCGCTTTTCGTGGGGGATATTTTGACGACTGGCTTTACCTGTGCGGTTGAAGCACAGATTGCCCCTGGCGATACCGTTGCGGTGGTCGGATGCGGACCTGTAGGGTTGTTTGCGTTGATGTCTGCCTATTTGCTTGGGGCTAGTAACGTGCTTGTCATCGAACCAGATCCGCAGCGGCAAGCACTGGCAAAAAAACATGGTGGGTATCCCATGACACCAGATGAGCATGTGACTGAGCGTGTGCGAGAAGCAACGAATGGACGTGGCGCTGATGTGGTACTTGAGGCAGTTGGCAGTGATCAAGCCCTGTTGACCGCGCTCAAGATTGTCCGCGCCAGAGGCACGATCTCGATTGTTGGATCACACAGTTCCCAGGCGATGCCTTTTCCAGCGGTTGATGCCTTTGCCAGAGAAATCTCGTTCCGCTTTGTGGTTGGCAATCCCATCCGTATGCGTGATCAACTTATGCCTTTACTCGAAGCTGGTCGCATTGACACAACGGATATCATTTCGCATCGAATACCCCTGCGTGAAGCGGCTCAAGGATATCAATGGTTTGATCAGCGTATCGCAACAAAGGTTTTACTCATTCCATGAGAGAGCGAAAGGAGATAGTTAGGATGCAAGCTTATACCGGAAATGGTGCGTATTGTTATGCGAATGCCCTGCATATGTGCCTTCTTGCCACAGGGAACACAGGTCTTCCCGATCCAGGATTTCTGGAATGCCTGACGACGATGCCATTTGGTATTAGTTATACAAAGTCAGCCGAACACGTTGAAATATATTTCAACGCCCCGAAAATTGATCCGGTCAGCGGATTGGAACGAGCGCTGGATGCCTCAGGCTGGTCATATACGAAGTGGACAGGAACCAAAGAGACAACAGCGCAGAGCGCTTTTACCCACTTACAGAAAGCCGTCAAGAGCGCGCCCGTGCTTGTTGGGCCACTTGATATGAGTTTGCTCGCGTATGATCCCGTCGCCGCACAGAAGCGTGGTGCTGATCATTTTGTCGTTGTGCTGGCGATTGATGACAACTACGTCCGTTTGCATGACCCGCAAGGATACCCTTATGCGCTTTTACCGCTGGCGACATTTCTCGAAGCATGGCGGGCTGAGGAAATCGACTACGTTGATGTCCCCTATACTTTTTTCACCAACTTTCAGCCGCATCATCCACGGAGCCGTGCTGAGGCGATCACCCACGTTCTCCCGGCAATCAAAGGGAATATCCTGGACAAGCCAGACGACGCTGACTCCTATGCTGGTGCGGAAGCCCTGCATCTTCTCGCCAGTGATATACAGCAAGCGAGGTATCCTGGATTGGCAGAACAGCTGACTTTCTTTGTCTTGCCTCTTGCGGCGCGACGAACGCTCGATTCCGCATTCTTTTGGCAAGAGGCGGGTTTCTCAACGCTGGCAACGCTATCGCAACGAAAGGCCGAACTGGTCGGGGAGGCACAATATCACATTGTCCATGCGTCCTGGGACAGGGGCGCAAATCTGTTGCGACGTATCGCAGAGGTCGAAAGCCAGTTGTCTGATTCATTTTGATGCAAGATAGAGAGGAGATCGTTATGCAAACACTTGGCGAAGTCCTGGAGGCAAGCAAGCACTTATATCCACAACGTATCGCCGTAGAACGCGAAGGCGAGCGCTTAACATATGACCAGTTGTTTTCACAGGTACTGTACGCTGCCAGACAACTTGAAGCAATGCAGCTGACAACAGAAAGTGTTGTTGCCCTCTTGTTTCAAAACACCCCGACAGCTCTTGTCAGCTTCCTGGCTCTGGCCTGGCTGGGTATTGGCACCATTCCACTTGATCCCAACCTGCCGGTTCATGAACTGGAGACAATTCAGCAGCAGATTGACTTTCGCACCATTATAGGCGATCAGGCCAGCCTCACGAAATTGCAGCCGGTCTTTACGCGGTGCAACCTGATAAATAGCGATACGTTGCTTCCTACCGGAGACGCAAGCAGCATGGGGCCGCCAACAGAGCCTGTACGGAATGCAGAAGCGACCTTTCTCTATCATTTTACTTCTGGATCAACGGGCGTACCGAAAGCTGCGTTGCACTCACAGGAAAACCTGGTCAACGGTGCGACCATTTACCAGCAGACGTATCATGTCACCTCTGAGGATACGCTTTTTGTGCCGATCCCTTTATATCATTCTTTTGGGATGATTGCGGGTTTCATCACCTCTTTACTTTGTGGAGCCCGCCTTGTGCTCAATAGTCGTTTTATCCCAACGCAAATTGCCTCTATTATCGGGGAGCAACAGGTCACCCTGTTTCTGGCAACGCCCATGATTTATGATCTGGTAGCGCGCTGTGCGCTCCGTACCATGCCAGATACGCAGGCATTGCGCTACTGCCTCTCTTCTGGATCTACGCTGTCGCCGGAGACAGAGAAAAAATTTAGCGCCCGCTTTGGGCGTGCCGTCTATTCCGTGTATGGTTGTACCGAGGTAGGAATTATTGCATCCAGATGGGGAGAAGGTTTCGATTGGCCTGAACAGGCTACCGGACATCCCGTTGTAGGAGTGCAAGCGCGTATTGTGGATGATCAGGGGCGCGATGTACCAGCAGGAAATGAGGGGGCACTGCTGGTTAAGACGCCAGCTATGTTCCGTGGGTATTATGAGCATGCCGAAGCGACGCAGCGTGCCTTTCTGGATGGCTGGTATGTGACAGGAGATCTTGCGCGCCAGGATAAGCAAGGATACTTGTATCTCATAGGGAGAAAAGATACCTTCATCAATGTCGGTGGTAAGAAAGTGAATCCGGCAGAGGTTGAGAGTGTCTTACTGGCCCATCCAAAGGTAAAAGAAGCCATTGTCTTTGGTCGGCAGATCCCCAATATGGGCGAGAGCGTGCATGCCGCAGTGGTCTTGCACGAAGATATCGCAAATGATGAGCTGATCGCGTTTTGTCGTCAACACCTTACTTCCTATAAAGTTCCCGCTCATATTCACGTCTATCAGGAGTTTGCCAGAACAAGTCTGGGCAAGATTCGTCGCGCTCACTATACCAATGCAGAAGAGCACACGTCGATATCACGCGCCTGATATACCGACAAGAGGCTGCGTAGACCCAGTAGAGGCAATGTCACATAGAGAAGGAGAATCTCGCCTCCTTATTGGCCGCCCAGTAGGGACGCCATGTCGAATGGCGTCCACCCCCACCGGCCATGTCGAATGGCGTCCACCCCCACCGGCCATCTCGCCTTTCTAGAAGCTTCTTGAGCGCATTTTCATGGTGGAAGAAAAGACACCATGACGCTTGAGAGACCAGTGGGACGCCGTCAAAGGTCATGGCACACGTTTTCTGTGGCACGCGAACCCGTGGAAGGGGCGCAACGCCACGTCTGCGGAGCCAACGGGATCGCGCGAGTTCGCGGACGCCATGGAGGCACGGAATGGCGTCCCTACTGGCCTGGGGAGCGGTGCCAACGGGTGCGACGTTTGACCGGATGCGACGAAATTGATCGGAGATTCTCCTTCTTTCCGTGACATTGCCCTTGAGAGGAGAGCTTGACCAATAGTTGTTTTATCGATATATTCTCAAACTAAAGAATATAAATGCAGTTTTACTATAAAGGGAATACATGCAACAGAAACGCTGGAGCGTACTGAATATCATTGCGGCTCTCATTGTGCTAGGAGCGACTGTTATCCTTGCTGCCAGAGGAATAGCATCATTGCCTCCATTCGGGCCTACATTTAACCCGGGAACAGGCATATGGAATATGGCAGAGGATGCGAAACCTGTGAAGAGCGAAACCTTGCATCTCAAAGGGCTACAGAAGCCAGTGCAGGTAAGCTTTGATGCAAACGGCACTCCCTATATTCACGCTTCAACTGACCACGATCTGTTCATGACTATTGGCTATCTTCAGGCAAAAAATCGCCTCTTCCAGATGGATCTGATGCGTAGGGAAGGGGAAGGATTACTTTCTGCTGTCGTCGGAAAAGCGGGGCTCAGTTCAGATGAGTTTGAAGATCAGCTTGGCTTATTACGGACAGCGCAAGCCGAATGGAAACAGACCACGGCGAATAATCCCGCCAGACAGGTGATTCTTGCTTACACCCAGGGCGTAAACGCGGTAATCACCAAAGATGAGCAAACGGGAAATCTCCCGTATATGTTCAAAATGCTCAACTACCGTCCTGCGCTCTGGCAACCGGTTGATACCCTGGTGATCCAGGGGGTGATGACGCAAACACTGAGCTTTACAACCGCGCCACTGGATTATGCGCTCTTAGCTAAAACCCTGGGCTATCAACGTACCATGCAATGGTTCCCTGTCGTGCCCACCAGTGTGCAAAGTCCCTATGATCCCGGTCCCTATCAGCAACAAGGGATTACTTCAATTCCTGCGCAACAGCAAGCACAGGCAGCTCTGAATGTACAATCCACCCTTGCCTTGCTTGCGAAGATACAAAAACTTCCGCAAACCGCTATTCATTACGATTCGAATAGTAACAATTGGGCGGTGAATGGTCCCAAATCCGCATCAGGCTCAGCGCTCATGGCCGGTGATCCGCATCTGAAGCAAACGCTACCCTCGATCTGGTATCAAATGGAGGCACAATCTCCCAATTACCAGTTTTCAGGGGTCAGTATTCCCGGTTTACCAGTGATCCTTATTGGTCAAAATCAGCATATCAGTTGGAGTATTACAAATACACAGAACCAATCAACGCTCTATTATCAGGAGAAAACAAGCCCGGCGCATCCGAATGAATACTACTGGAACGGTGCCTGGCGACCAATGACGCTGCTGCATTACCGTATCCCTGTAAAAAATGGTCCGACCAAAAATATGACCGTCAAACTCACGGTCCATGGGCCAATTATGACACAGGACGGGCAAACTATGTCTGTCTGGTGGGCTGGTGCATCAGGTTCGCCAGATCTGGATGTGATGCTCAATATTATCAAAGCCAGCAATTACCCGCAATTTAAGAGTGCGCTACGCGATTGGGTTGCGCCGACACAAAATTTTGTCTATGCGGATGACCAGGGGAACATAGGACTGATATCAGCGGGCTATTATCCACAGGTGAAAGCGGGTCAGCCCTGGCTACCCCTTTCAGGGACCGGCGGAGAGGATGTGGTCGGAACCATTCCTTATAATGATATTCCACAGATCTATGATCCACCTGATCATTTCGTCTTTTCCGCGAACCAGCGACCGGTGAGCGCCAGCTATCCCTACTACATTGGTACCTCGCTCGATGCCTACGATCCCGGTTACCGCGCCGATGAAATCTATCGCCTGCTGAGCCAGGGCAAGGATTTCACGGTGCAAGATATGGAAAAAATGCAAAATAACACAATTGACTATCAGGCACAGTTAATCGTGCCAAAACTTGTGGCGACACTCACACAACAACCTGATCTTTCTCCGCAAGAGAAACAAGTTGTGCAGCTTATGAGCAACTGGCATGGGAACATGAGCACCAGTTCGGTTGCCGCCACCGTCTGGACGTGGTTCTGGAGTGAGTATATTTACGATACTTTCAATCCCTGGTTTCAACAAGACCATGTTCCACAGAGTCAGGACAAGAATATTGTGCTCTCACCAAAGGGGGGGACCGCAGTAACGGCTGTGTTGAGCGAAGATTTGGCGCAGTGGGTCATCAATGATCCGACCAATGCAGCCTTCTCTCTTCCTGATGGGACCACACAGAACGCCTCCGCTGTGATGACGCAGGCCTTTAGTGCCACCATTACCAACTTAACAAAATCACTTGGCAACAATGTATCGGGTTGGACCTATGGCAAAGTGCATTCGCAAGTATTTCCGTCGCTGACCAACATTCGTTCCCTGGGAACGGCTCCCCGACCCAGTGGAGGTGATCCAAATACGATCGATGCTTCATATGGGGCCACGCTCTCAAGTGTAGGACCAAGCTGGCGCTTTATTATGGATTGGGGCACCCATCAGGGGTACGGCATTTATCCCGGTGGTCAGAGCGAAAACCCGCTCTCGCCATGGTATGACAACCAGATTAACGCCTGGTGGAAGGGAGAATACTATCCAATGTATATGGGAAGCCAACCCAAAACGGTCGCGGGCACCTGGCTGCTTGAACCCTGATACGTGCAGGGTGCTGAAAGGAAAAAACATATGGTCACCATACTGAAAGCAGCTCTTTTGCCACTGGGAATTGTGGTGAGTATTCCCATTATTTGGAGAGGCAATCACCTGGGTCTCTGGTGGATAACGATCATCATCGGCTTCTGTTTCGGCCTCTTCGTCAAAAAGAGCCGCATCACATTTGGTTCTGCGGCATTGGCTGCTCTGGGAGGTTGGGGACTGGATCTGCTCTGGCAAGCGCGCACCTCCAACATTGGAGGTGCGGCAAACGTGATGGCGGGCATCATCGGGATTGGAACCGCAAACGGCTATCTGATTATTCTGTTTACGCTCTTCTTCGCAATGTTTCTCTGCTTCACCGGGGCCTGGTTTGCTACTGCGCTCGTGCAGATCCGCAATGTTGTCATTGCAGGGCGCGCAGATGTACACCCTACCAGCACTCCTGAGAGTGGGAACGCCGCAGAATCCGCGAAGAAAACAGTCTTACTCGAAGAGCAAAAAACCTAATTCGCGTGCACGAATAACCGCCTGTGTCCGATTACTGACCTGTAACTTCGAAAAAATGCTGCTCACATGTCCTTTGACCGTGCTCAATGTCACCACCAATTCAGCGGCAATTCTATGATTAGATGCCCCACGTCCAAGCAGGCGTAAAACTTCGAATTCCCTCTCACTTAACAAATTTGGCGGCACTACAGGAGCGGTTTCTGCGCACAAAGGTATAACCATCCCCTTCTGCTGAAAAGATTCCAACAGCACAGGCACATACGGATATGGCTTCTTTTGTTCTGTGGAGAGTCGAAGTAAAAGCAACATGAGAGGTCGATCAGCTTCTAAGAAGCAGCGTACAAAGCCGCCTTTGTGCGCAAGAGAGACTGCCTGGCGCAAAACCTGTAATGCCTCATCTTCCTGCTGAGCCAGCAGATAAGCACGAACCTGCAAAATCAGATGCTCAAGAAGTTCTGCATAACGTCCCTGTTGCTCATCCAATGCCACGCAAGGCGCTAAGAGTTTAAGCGCCTCATCGGGCTGTTTGAGCGCTAAGAGCATAAAAACGCGCGCAATCGTTTCTTGCTCTTGTATATAGAAGGAAAGCGTTCGTTGATCTTTCTGCTGCTTCGTCAGTCTGGCCGCCCAATGGGTCGCGCGTCTCATATTATCGCAGGCCAACCAATGGCGAATATACTGGTACTGATTGCTGAAGAGGATCTCTGTATAGTTTTTATTATGTGCCCATCGCTGCCCTTGTTCTGACTTTTGCAGGGTTGTGGTCGCGTGTATAAATTCTTCCCGTGCGATATAGATACGTGCTAATTGTATATATCCTGTATTGATAAACTTCTTTATGTTTGCCTGTTCCAGGAGTTGGGTGCCATGTAGTGTGATATCTAAGGCCGCATCCAATTGGTTGCGTTCAAGCAGAATAGCTCCCTGTTGGATATAGACACAGCCCATCAGTGGGGACTCTGTTGCCCGGGTTTCTGCAAATTGGATCGCCTCTACTAAGATTTGCCATGCTTCATCCAGATGACTTTGTTGTAGAAGATAGATCGCATGGATATGAGCAAGAAAGAGCACCAATGGAACATCCTCTGCTGATAGAGCCAGGAGATACGCTTCAAAGGAGCATTCTGCCGCTGTCATAACCTCGCCATGATAATGATAGATCTGCGATTCAATAAAAAGAGCAAGCGTAAGATAAAACACATCCTGATCATCCTGAAGGAGACGTGCTTTCTGGCACAGACCTAACGCCATTGTCTTTTCTTCGAAGCCAGCCAGCAGGACACGATAGAGCGTTGCTGCGCCCGCTAATTGATTCAGCTTCCGTTGTTTATCCAGATGACAGGAACCTGTTTTCTCTGCTAAAAGATCATTCGACCTGGCGATCACTGTTTCCGCTGCCTGCAACCAGGGTTCTATTTCTGCATGAGGAGCGTCGAGCAACAAGAGAGCATGGACAGAGGTAATACAGAGTTGAGGACGTGTCAATACCACCGTCAAAGGTATTCTCTGCAACCAGTCCATATAAGACTCCAGACCAAACTGGTAAATGGTCTGTGAAGTCACATATTGCTCAAGCAGCGTCACACACCTTTGCCATTGTTGAGAGAAGCATGCAGATTGCAGGGCTTCGTGGATTTTCCCGTGCCGGGCATACCAGTTACTTGCCCTCATGTGCAACGTCGGCACAAGGTATCCATGCTCCTGTTCCAGCAGCTCACGCAACAACTCAGCGAACAATGGGTGATAGTAGTATTCTTGAGGTCGCCCATTAATAGGAAACAGGAAAAGGTTATTTTTGATGGAATAGTCTATAATATCTTTGCTTGCAGCTTGATCCAGTACACTATCACATAAAGATGCAGAGAATGGCGTCAGCAAAGAGGTACGTTGCAGAAACGTCTGTACCGAGGCCGGTTGTTGACGTAACACCTCGTTCAAAAAGTAGTCACGAATGGATTGATTTTTTTCGTGGACCACGCGCATGCAATCTTCAATCTGTGCTTGCTGGCCCATCTCCAGGGCCAGCAAGCGCAAGCCCATGATCCAGCCTTCAGTACGGGTAAGAAGCGCCTGCACGAGTTTTTCATTCGCAGGAAGAGGTAAAAGAGAAGCCAGAATTGTATTTGCCTCATCAAGCGTACAGAGTAAATCTGTGGCACGTATTTCTAATAATTGACCATAGCCACGTAAGCAGGCAAGAGGAAACGGTGGATCAATGCGGGTAGAAAGAGCAATATGAAATTTTGGCGTAAAATGTGTGATAAAGTCTTTTAATGTCTCATGAATGGCCTGTTCTTGCACCTTCTCATAATTATCCAGGATCAGCACCACTTCTGCGTCCTGAAGTGGTGCTGAAGCGAAAAATTTTTTGAGAATATCCCTCAATGAAGAATCATCAGCGGTATCCAGCAACATCACCGTTTCTTCTCTCAATTCCGGCATATAGGGGTCTAGCATGGTGAGAATCTTTTTCCAGAACTGGCAGGTGTTATTGTCATCATGACCTAATGATATCCAGACGACAGGAATAGAGCGTTCTGCGAGAAATTGCGACCAGCTATAGAGCAGGGTGGTTTTTCCGTAACCCGCAGGTGCTGAAACCAGCGTCATTTTTCCGCTTATTCCTTCCATTAACTTATTGGTCAAATGGGCACGAGGAATCAATCCTTGTAAGGGAGGGATGGGAGCAAAAAAATTTGTCTTTGGTAAAGATGTATATAATGGCATATCTTGAAATAGCATATTCTCAATCCTTCGGATGTCTATCTTTGCGGACAAACAATGGCAGTTTCCTAATTTTTAACATTCTGCCGTTTGATTATCGCATTTACCTATTGTTTTGGACAAGCTGATCTAGATAGGCCATTTGAGCTTTTATACAGTATTGCTCAGCTAAGACCTGTGCAATTGACGATCGAAAGGAGCAAACTTTTTCATCATTGGCTTGAGACCGGGAGAGGTGAATAGCAGGAAGTGATGCCGGACATAAGTATGGTCCAGGCAGCAGAGATCGGCTTATCCGAAGTACTATCCTCAGATTGAATATCTGTGCCTTTCTTCTTCTTCTCAGCCTATCGCAGCCAGTCCCGCGCTACTTCTGCCCTGACAGAAAAAAGCGTGTATGCTGAGGCACAATGATACTTTCTCCTGAACATGCAGGCAACGACGACAACCATACTTTTTCCTGATGACAATAATTACCTGTGAAATTTATACTCAATGCAGCTAGCTATTTTGAAAAATTGCTGTTTCGATAAACAGGGCCTTTCTGAACTTCTCAAAAAGGTTCAGTTGGCAGGGATTTCATCTTCTATGCGCAATGATAGGGTGAAAGAGGAAATTTTTGATGGCCGTTAACATAAATACGTCTGATACATCAGTAAATAGATATACAGAGCAACAGCCAGACATCTGTGTGGTGGGGCTTGGTTTTGTTGGGTTGACCTTGGCTGCGACCTTTGCGGCATCCGATAAGAACGTCATCGGTTACGAACAAAATGCGCATGTCTGTGACATGCTCAATCAGGGTCAGGTGCACTTTTTCGAAGCCGGTTTACCAGAGATAGTGCAAAAAAAGCTCAACCAGGGGTTAACCATCTCCAACGTATTGCCGGATGTATTACCATCGACTGTGATTGTTTGTGTCGGTACCCCGATGAACGACAGCACCGGGCAACCGGATTTGCGCCAGTTGGAGAGCGCGGTCACTGCCATTGCTGAACGGATCACCCCCGAGACGTTGGTTATCGTCCGCAGTACCGTAGCCGTTGGCACCAGTCGCAAGCTGGTTTTGCCCAGACTACGCCAGAAAGTTGCGGAACCATTGCTGGCGTTTTGTCCAGAACGCACTATTCAGGGCAAGGCATTGGCAGAGTTACGCAGCTTGCCCCAAATCATTAGCGGGGTCAATG
This sequence comes from Ktedonobacteraceae bacterium, assembly GCA_035493895.1. Classification (GTDB taxonomy): domain Bacteria; phylum Chloroflexota; class Ktedonobacteria; order Ktedonobacterales; family Ktedonobacteraceae; genus DATJHM01. Next base: position 2,498 of record DATJHM010000034.1, on the reverse strand, counting down.
AAGCGTCAGTTGTGCGGGCCAGAGAGCTTTTTACGAAGATTGTCGGACAGACCATTACCGTCTCATCGCTGGAAACCGCAGAAATGATCAAACTGATCTGTAATACGCATACCGATCTGATCTATGGCTTTGGGAACGAGGTGGCAATGATGGCGCATGCCCTCGGACTGGATGCACATGAACTGATCACCACCGCCAACCTGGACTATCCACGACCAGACCTCTGCAAACCAGGATTCGTTGGTGGTAGCTGCCTGACAAAAGATCCATATCTGCTGATGTATTCGACACAGCAGCACCAGTACACCCCTCCGATGGTTGCCGCTTCACGCAAAGTCAATGAAGCCATCCCTCAGATGATGGTCGAACAGGTCATTACAAGCTTGCAAGCAAGCGGTAAAGATATTGCACAGGCAAAGATCTTTATTTCAGGCTTTGCCTATAAAGGCTACCCTGAAACCAGCGATATGCGCGGTTCCGCAGTCACCCCTGTAGTGAGCATGTTGAGAAGCTACGGGGCGACGCTGTTTGGACATGATTATATTGTTCCACTCGAACAGATTCAGGCCCTGGGGGTTCAGCCTGTAAGCATCGCGGAAGGTTTCGCCGATGCCGACGCCGTGTTTATCTTGAATGACCATCACCGATATCAAGAAGAAAATATTCAGGCCCTGGTTGCTCGGATGCGTCGCCAACCTGTGCTGTTTGATTCCTGGGGCATATTTGCCGCCCGGCTGAACCATCGTCAAGAAGAGATAAACTATATGAGGTTATCATGGAAGAACGCGCGTTAATTACGGGTGGGGCCGGATTTATTGGTTTGCATCTTGCGAAAGCCCTGCTCGCACAGGGAGTCCAGGTGACACTGCTCGATAACTTCTCGCGCGGTCGCCTGGATCGAGATCTCCAGGCAATACTTGATAACGTCACACTGATCGAGCATGATCTCACGCAACCGATACCTGATACATTGTTGCGTACAGACTACACGCACATTTACCATATGGCGGCTATTGTTGGCGTGCATATCAGCAACGAAAAACCGCAACACGTATTGCGTACCAATGTACTTGCGACGATACATCTGCTTGACTGGTGTAGCCGTCATAGCAAGGCAACGCTCTGTTTCGCTTCGACAAGTGAGGTGTACGCGGGCAGCGTGAAATTAGATATAGCGCCAATTCCAACGCCAGAAACAGTCCCTTTGACTATCTTAGATACCGCGCTACCGCGCTATTCGTACCTATCGAGCAAAATCGTGGGGGAGCAACTCTGTTTGAGTTACGCGCAGGCGTATGGATTCCCGGTCCGCATTGTTCGCTATCACAACGTTTATGGGCCGCGTATGGGCTATGATCATGTCATACCGCAGTTTATCCAGCGCCTCCTTGAGCGAGAGAACCCATTCCCCATATATGGTGCATATCAGACACGGGCATTCTGTTATGTAGATGATGCAGTCGAGGCAACATTACAACTTATGCATGCAGCACTGCCGGGCCCGCTAACCGTCAATATTGGCAACGACCAGGAAGAGATACAAATTCTAGCGCTAGCACAAAAACTGTTTCACGTTAGCGAATGCTATCCCCAAACAGCGATCTATGCGCCACCCCCTGGATCACCAGAACGGCGTTGTCCAGATATTACGCAATTGCAACACGTGACCTCCTATACTCCCGGGGTTCCCCTTGCACAGGGGTTGCAGAAGATTTACGCCTGGTATCAGGCTGAACACGAACGTCAAAGTCGCTCACAGCTATCATCGACAACATTATGAGGTAAACGCAATGAAAGCAATCGTATTAGCCGGGGGCAAGGGCATTCGCCTTCAGCCATATACCAGGGTATTCCCAAAATCACTTATGCCACTGGACGATATCCCTATTCTACAAATTATCCTGCAACAGTTACATGATGCCGGTTTTACGTCGTGTGTGCTCGCAGTCTCCCATAAAGCGCAACAAATTGAACGCTACTTTGGGGATGGAAGCTGGCTCGGTATTGACATCACCTATTCGTATTCGCGAGATCCACTGGGGACCGCCGGACCACTTCGTCTGGTTGAACCATTTGCTGAACCATGCCTGGTCATGAATACAGATGTGCTCACCTCACTCAATTTCGCAGATGTGTACTTTGCCCATCGTAAAAGTGGAGCTACCGCGACCGTTGTGCTCTGCCGACACAAGGTGAACGTCAGTCTGGGGATTGTGGAAGTGAACAGCGACCAGCATGTTACCAACTATCACGAAAAACCAACCTTCGATTATCTGGTCAGCAGCGGCATTTATGTGCTTAATCCTGAGGCGATTGAACATATCCCGGCAGGAGAGTTTGTGGGTATGCCAGACCTGTTCCATAAGCTTATAGCCGTGCGGCAGACAATCAATAGTTACCTTTTTGAAGATGAGTGGTTCGATATCGGGACCCTTGAGCAATATGTAAAGGCCGAAGAAGCTTTTTGTCTTCATCGCGACCGCTTCCTACGTGAAAAG
>DATJHM010000033.1:0-35880 GCA_035493895.1 Ktedonobacteraceae bacterium | reverse complement strand
CAAAAAATGGCCGGTGGGTGCATCGAGATGGGGAAGCAGGAGCAGTCCCACGAGCAAAAGCGCGGCAACAGGCAAGAGTGTCACCCCTGCTCGGCCCAGATACGATACCATCACGTTCACAAGTCTCTTCTCCTTTGTCGTCCTTCACAGGCATGCCTCACAGAGCGGCATGCGTCGCGTGGCTAGCTTTCGCGATGAGGAGGGGTTGCTAGGTCAACCAGCCAGGAAAGCGCTCGAGGGCCGCCGCTTTCTGGAGTTCCTCAGTCGTTTCCTGTCCAAAGCCATGGGCAAGGTTCTGGAGCCGCTCACGATGGTGCTGGATGTCTTGAATCATCTGGTTGATCGCGGCCTTCCGTGCATCCTCCCTGGGCGTTTCCGGTACCAGGGACGCGTGTGGTGGCGTGGCCGAAGCGGTAACCACGGGAAGCAGTGGCGCGGTGCTCGCCTGCGCGGTGGTGCGCAGGTGTTCGATCCGCCGCTGCCAGAGGGAATCAGGTCACGACCGTGGATGGCCTGGAGGCGAGCAATCCGGGTACCTTTGGCAGCAAAGGGTGTACTCTGGCGACGGCTCCCAGCATTTTCCCGACGAGCAGTTGGAGTGGGACGCACTATACAAGTTGTAGTGCCTACAATGCGACCAGTGCCTTGCCCACCGACACCTGGAATGCGCTCAGTCAGCGCACGCAAATGAGCTACGATGTCACACAGGGCTTGTTACCCACGAGCGTGACTGATATCAATAGCCAAGTGACCGGCGAAAGCTATAGCTATGACGGGAGCGGCAATCTCACTACGAAGATGATTAAGCCGGGAGAGACAGGGAGTTATACCACACAAGGGTCAGTAAATCGGCTTGTGTCGATAGCAGTGCCTTGCCCTGTCTGGAGATCGATGGCAACACGTCACTCTACAGCAGTGCCGTGACACGCACCTTCTATGATAGTCTAGGACGCAACGTCGAGACGATCGCTCCTGGGCCTGATGCCACCCATTCCCTGGTAACCTTTACCTGGTATAACGATGCCACGCACTCAGTATTCAAAAGCCTGCCCTTCCGCGTCGCAAGCCGCACGGCCTGGCTGGATCCCAATGGAGCAACGGATGACACCAACGTCACGCCTGGAGGAACGATGACCGTTCTCGATGCTTTGGGCAGAACGATCAGTGTCACTGATCCCCTTTCCCACCAATCTACGACGACCTATGGGCTGGGCAGTGTGAACGGAGATAGTGCCACCTATGCGCTTGAGGCCAATGTGGACGAGAATCAGCATGTACAATTGGCTTACATCGATGCGCTTGGTCGAACACGCTATGCGATCGATGAGAGCGGCAAGGGTGGTGGTACGCTGACCCCTGTGAAAAAACAGGCCACCCAGTACAATGCCCTGGACAAAGCGACTTCGGTCGCTGTCACCGATCTGGTGCCGCAAGTGGGTCAAACGATCACTACTGTGACGACCTCGGCCCAGTATGATGATCTGGGACGCATGACGAGCCTAAATGATCCTGATCGTGGCACCCACACCTATACCTACGATGCCGATGATCATGCGCTCACAGATATCTCAGGTACGCACATCATTGGCGTCAGCTATGATCTGCTCGGACGAATGGGTTGTATCCAGGATGCGGCACCGGCCACCGATGGATCAGGCACCTGTAGCAGTGGCAGTCATCCACTCGTACAGAACAGCTATGATAGTAGCGTGTTGGGGACCGCAGGCACCAGCGATTTTCCTGTTGGAATCTTGACACAAAGCGTGGCGACGACATATTACGATCCTGCTGATTTGAGCAATAAAACAGTGGTCACGGAACAATATCAACATGATAAGCGAGGGCGACTGGTAACCACCACGTTGCAGGTGAGCGTCCCCAGTGCTTGGGGGGTGACCACGGCGCTGCCCACCTACAAACAAACACAGACCTACAATACGGCGGATCAGGCAGTGACTACCCAAACGACGGTGGGTACGAGCACAGGCTCTACCTTCAGCAATGCCTACGATAGTACCACTGGATTGCTTGCGGGTTTGAGTAATACCACCACCAGTACAGCCAATCTGGCAACGCAAAGTTATAACGTCTACGGTCTGGTGAGCGACATCAATTTCCAGGCCACCACTGGAACGCAGCTCGCAACCGAGCATTTCGACGTCGATGGCAACCTGCGTCCGGCGGCCACGGCAGCGACCTGGCAAAGTGGGAGCGGGTCTAGTGGCACCATTTTCTCGGAGGGAGTGGCCTATGATGCAGTGGGGAATGTGATCAGTACCAGTTTGACGCATGCCACCGTGCCAGGACAGACGAGTTCTGGAGGAAGTGAGACGCAAAACTTCTGTTATGACGAACAAAACCAGTTACTCTGGGCGGGCAATTCGGGGACGCAGCCTGCAGTAGGTAATGGCACGTGTGGCAACAATACGCTTGCCAACACCATCAGTGGAGCAGGCTATAGCAATATGTTGCCAAATGAGATGAAGGAACCAATCATTACAGAGAAAGCCGTTGCTTTTCGTGTTAAGGATGGTAATCAGGACCATACAAAGCTATTTCATCTTAGCCTAGAGGAACTTATAGCTGGTGGTAGCGAAGAATATCAAGGATATTTGGCTTGGAACACCCTTTGGTCTTTACATGCTTTACTTGTCATAGCTGTTTTGACTCGTCTGAAGTATTACTTTCCTGAGATAAGAATTGGCACCAATTTTTTACAAGTGGAAGATATGCAGGATGGCATTTTACTTTGTAAAAGAGTATTTGGCATTGGGAGAAATCCTATGGACGATGGTTCTACTACACTCCACAATATAGTAACGATCATTAGATTTGTTCTTGGAAGGTTAATGGAAGTATTTCAGAATAAAATAAAGATAAATATAGAAATAAATATAGAAATATTGTACAAAAACGTTAAAAGGAGGATGAGCTCAAAATGACGTTGTGAGGTGAATTAAGATAAATTACGTGAATTTATCGAAGCGGCGGTTCTTATATATCTGTAGGCTCATTCATAGCGGTGACGGCTCATTCGCGAAGTTTCTGGATGCTGACGTGAGTGCCAATGTCAGCCTCTGGATCTTTCTCAATAGTTTGCATAAGCTGGAGCAGACGATATCAGATATTCAATTGCGCATCGTGGTGGAGCGATTCGAGTCAACGCTCCTCTTGCTCATTAGAGACTCGGAAGTACGGGAGGGGTGAAGCAAATGTAGGTATGGGCCTGAAAACTATGGTGATATCTCAGAGTGTGAAGCCATAACGATTGCCAACCGGGGCAGCGACAGAGAATAGTATGCTGGTGTTTGTGTGGCTCAGGTGTGTTCCCTCATAGATTGATTATAGTTGGAGTTGTTTTTTCGTAATCGCTTTGTGAACAGAGAGGAATTGTTGCCACATGTAGCAGCTGCGGATGAGGATACCTTCTGATCGGATGGCAGGACAGGCAGTGGCAGCGCGGGAAAAGCTCATCTTTGCCGTGTGTTCCACGGCATTCTCCCCGTCTGGCTTCTGTGTCGGCCAGCAACAGGTGCGAGAGGGGATCGGCATGGCGATGAAGAAAAGAGCAGCGGGCCGTCTGGGGGAAGGTCGCCGTAAGGCCTGCGTGCCGATGCTGCCTCCAGGTACCCGGCTCGTGTTCATCGTTTTCCCAGGTGATGGTGTTGCTTATTGCGAAGAGGTGATGATCCTGGCCGAGAGAGCACGTGCCTCTCTTTCTCTCCTCTCAGAAAATCTGCCGTGTGGCAGAAGGAGCAGGATTGCGTGAGGGCACTGTCAGGACTTCACCTCTGCCATTTTTGGCATTGTTCGTATAAGATAGGAGGGAACAAGAGCATAGGAAAGGAAAGGGTAGAACTGCGATGAGCGAGAGGGATGTGCTGTTCCCAAGACACCAGTTTATTTTGAGCAATCAGAAAGAGAACGAGGAAGAGGAGGCACGTTCTGGGCCATGTGGGGTTCTCAGCAGGAGAACGGGAGAGGACTGAGCGAAGGAAGCGATGCTGGGATGAGAGGATCTCGCGAGGGGAATGTGCTCCCAGGTAATTGCGTCATGAGGACATGGTTGGGCTCGTCGCCCGGTCTGGAGATGAAGAGCAGGTGAATGGCCTGATCGCCCGTTTCAGCGGAGAGCCGTGAACCAGTGCGACGGTGTCATCAAGGTTACCTGTTTATTTGTATAGGTATTTCCGATGTTTCGAGAAATAGAAGCAAGAGACATAATTTCCCAATAAATGGATGCGTTTGCTCTTGCAGGCAATCGTCACAGGCCGCGAACTGGTGACGAGACGATGGTTCAGGCTCAGAGGGTGAAGGAGCAACAAAAGGGGGAAAACGGATTTTTTTCAAGCTTGCTGCGTTTCTTCATGCTCCAGAGTGGTAGCCGGTTGATGGAACGCGTCAAGGTGTTGGAGGCCAACAAGCTCCTGAGGAGGCAATGGGGGAGTGAGTACCTCCTCTAAATAAACGCGAGCTCTCATGCCGGAAAGCAGCCCGCAAAAGGATGGTTGCTCAGATGGAGGGTGACAGCGGAGTTGTAGCTCAAGAGGGGATGCATCTCCTTGTTTGTGAGAATGGAATGTCCCTGCGATCCAATACTGCCCAAGATAGATCTCCAAAGTGGTTTCCTGCTGAAGCGGAATGGACGTGATTCCTGGGACAACAAAATAGAGCCTCCCGCCTTTGACCTGGAGTATTCCTTCTTCCATACGTGCGTCTCCTTTATTGAAAGCATACAAGGTGCGTCAACAAACAGGCAGCGGCGAGATCCAAGAAAAAGGAGCGTCCCGGTCTTCTCACACGAACCCGGGACGCTCTGGCTACTTCTACCAATGGGCATGAAGTGTAAGTGAGGCAAGAAATATGAGATAAGTATAGGAAGTGTGTCAATAGACAGAGGGCGAGAAAAGGAGAAAAAAAGCGGAGTCCGTCTGCGATACTGAATAATATTGATGAGATTGTTCATCCGCAGAAGGTGGGAAGGCAATGGTGTGCAAGTAGGCCCAATACAAACATTGATGACACCAAGGGCAAGATAGCAATATTGCTGGCGAGAGAAGACGGTTTTCCGTCAGCAGCCTTCTTCCCCTGGTTTTGTCATTCAGATGGTCGCCGGAAAGGTCTCATTTACATGGCTTTGGCTCGCTCGAAAGCCATGTGTTCTGTCATATCTAGTTGAATAAGACCATAAGGATTCACATTGCTGTAGATGAGAGGGGTAAGTCCCCGCAGATCCTCTTTTGTCATCTTGTTCATCCATGCTGGTTCTTCCAGCACATCTTGAATCATTAAGGTTTGGATATACACTAATGAGATTTGGAGTAAGTGAAGTGCAAGCATCGCCAGTTCTTGATCTTCTGGCCTGTTCGTTGCGAATTCCCCATGACGACCATAGTGAATAAAGTTGGTGGCCGAGTTCCAGTTTTCCACGACGTTGAGTCCTTCCTGAATCTCGCGCCTGAGAGCCTCAAATTGGAGATAGCGGAAAGAAAGATCGTGCGTTGAACCTTACCCAACTCCAGGAGTCCTTTGTAGGTGGGATGCTGCACACCATTGCGGGTAAATCGACGCAGAATTTCCTCCGTTTCGGCAGTGCCAAGGCGGAGAGCCGTAGCAAATTTGATCATCTCGTCATATTGTTGCCGAATGAGATCCCATTTGATGGGTCGGGTCAGGATCTGTTGGAGGTTGGGATAGGCATCGGTTTGGCCTGTTTCTGGGCGGTAGAGCTTTTGCGCGTGGATGTTTTTGAGGCGTGGTAACAGTTGGAAGCCTAACAAAGAACAAAACGTGAAGCCAATCTCGCTTTGGCCATGAGTATCGACGTAATTGCGATCAACCTGCATCTCTGAGCAATGCCGTAACAATCCTGTGATCATTGCAGCTACTTCCGAAGACGAGCAGCGTTTGAGTTGCGAATAGATACAGGTTGACTTCCGTTCGACATGCCAGTAGATGAGCACTCCTGGGCCACGATAGCGTGCATGCCATTCCGTCATGAGATTCTGATCCCAGGCTGGATATTTCTTGGAATCGGACGCACAGGCCGTTGTTCCTTCGCCCCAAATAGGAGCCAGCCGAACTTGGGCAATGACATTGACCACATCAGTAATAGCGACTCGCAAGGTATCGTTGCTAAGATACCGGTTGCAGGTGTAAAGCAAGTCACGGTAGTTCTCGCCGTGGCTGCCCGCAGCGACTCGTTTGAGACCACCAGCCCATACAGACAGAGCAAGAGGCGCCTTTGAATGGTTGCACGATCCAGATGCTCGCGCACCGTCGGACTCTTGAACTGATTAGTAAAGTGGACGCGCAAATCCGTTTCCTTGAGCAGATCGAGCAACTCCACCATCGGCCAGCGGCTGATCATCTTGGCTTTGAGTAGCCCGAGATGCTGTGGCTCAGGCTGTGGAGGCAAGGGGGTGAGAGAGATCCAGCCGCCACTTTTGGGTAAGAGCTGGACGTAGGGATTGTTGGGAATCGTCTGATTGAGATGCTCCAGCGCGGCCTTCATTTCCTGCTGCACCTTTTGAACAAACAACTCGGCCTCCTGGGGCTGATGTAAGGCGTCGTAGTAGGTGCTGTGCTTGCTCTCGAAGTCTTTGGGCAAGTCCTCATCGGGATTACGGAAGCGGCCAGCATCTTGGACCCAGACGCCTTTGCTGCGGACTTGCTCGCGCAGGGTTTGCAAGACACACAGTTCGTAGTTGACGCGACTTACCTGCTCATGCTTGCCGGTTTTGTCGGGAGTCACGACCACTTTGCGCCAGGTCGTAGGAACGATGTCATCGAGAGGAACGGTTTCTGTGCTGGCAAAATGCGCCTGAGTGAGGGGGATATCGACGTATTTCTTGAGCAATTCCAGTGCTCCGACAATGGGTTGATGAACCTCGTTATTCGAGCAGAACGCCAGATGCTTGATGATAAGCGGAACCATGCGTCGATAATGTCTACTGTAGGGACCACGCATCGCGTTCTGCACCTTCTGTTGGTAGGCAGAACCGCTGGCCCGATATTCCTTGACCAGGTCACGCAAGGTTTGCTCACTGACCACCGGAAAGATCACCTCGCGAATAGTCCCATCAGGTTGATCGATGGCGGCTTCCGCAACGTGAAAGAGCAAGTTGGTTTTGCCGGTGACCTTTTTGATATCTTTGACGAAGGCTTTCTCCACGCGCCGCTCTGCCTTCTTGCTCAAATGATGAGTCATATCGATGAGGAGATCAACCAGGGTATCGACGATCTCCTGTCGTCGTCGCCAACAATAGGCAGCGAGCAAGGTCAGGCGCAGAGCGTCAGGATGGCGGCGAACTTCGTGCAATTCTTCGACCACGATGCGATTGCGATAGCCATCCAGCGTCTTGGCGGAGACGTGAGCAAACAGATCAGCAGGCAAGCCAAGCTGATGAATGCGCTCTAATTTCTCCGTTTCCCGCATGACGCTCTCTAATCCGACGGGGCCTGCATCTTGTTTCAAAAAGTGCAGTGCTGATTGGGGGTGAGGTGGCACGAGCGCCTCTGGTGCTCCTTCCTTTGCTTCCTCGTTCTGCAAGACGGAATTGGCCTCTTGTTGCTCTTCCACCTCAGTGTTTGTCACGATGAGGAGCGCATGTTAACGGTCAACCATTTTAGTACTCCGAATTGACTCACGAAAGATCTTACTTTGACAGGGTGATTGCCTCACGAGTAATGTAACCCAAGGCGATGTATTTCTACAGAGCGGAGGGTCAAGAAATGAGGTCACACTTGAGTTATCAAAGCAAACGAGAATTGTTATGGCAGATTGCCCCTCGGTATCGAGAGGCATCCTCAGCACTCAAGGAGGTCATCCTTGATGAGTTTGTCGCTGCGACAGGCTATGCACGCAAGTATGCGATCCGGCTTCTGAACCACCCTGCCGAGCAGAAACGGACCATCACCCGCCCGCGCCCAGCCCACTATGGACCAGAAGTTCAGCAAGCCTTGTATCTGGCGTGGACAGTAGCGAATCATATCTGGGTGAAGCGGCTCGTGCCCTTTTTACCAACGCTGGTGGCATCCTTGGAGCAGCATGGCCATCTCCACCTCAGCGAGAGGGGCCGTGCAGAGCTGCTTACCATGAGCCCAGCCACGGCTGATCGGATCTTACAACCGTATCGCAAACAAGGAAAGCATGGGCTTGCAACGACCAGATCAGGAACCTTGCTCAAAAAGCAGATTCCCATCCGCACCTTTCAAGATTGGAATGAAACGAGGCCAGGGTTTATGGAAGCCGACCTGGTGGCCCATTGTGGCACGCAAATCGATGGTTCTTACCTCTATACGCTCACGTTGACGGATATTGCCACTGGGTGGACGGAGATGCTTCCCCTCTTGAATCGGAACCAGGAGAGCGTCATGGCCGCCTTGAAGCGCGTGCGACGGTTGCTTCCCTTTCCGCTGCTGGGTCTGGATACCGATAATGGGGGCGAATTCATCAACGTGGAATTACTGGCCTACTGTGAACAGGAGCAGATCACCTTTACCAGGGGGCGGCCAAAGCGGAGTAATGACCAATGTTACGTAGAACAAAAAAATGGACACATTGTGCGTCAAGTCGTCGGATACGATCGCTTTGCGGGGGAGTTTGCCTACCGCCAGTTGACCGAACTCTACCGAGCGCTTCGCGTGTACATCAACTGTTTCCAGCCTTCGATGAAACTCCAAACGAAACAACGCGAAGGGCAACACGTTCATCGGCGGTATGATCGAGCGCAAACGCCGATGCAGCGGTTACTTGCGACCACGAGCTTGTCTGAAAAAAAACGCCAGGAACTGACCCATATCACGCTAGCTCTTGATCCTCTGCAGCTCTTGCAACAACTCGAACAGTTGCAAAAGGCGCTCTTCCGGCATGCTCTTCCACCAGGAGGAGAAGCTGAGCAAAGTGAACCCTCTTCTCTCCAGTCCTTTTCTGCGAGGCAATGTGCCGAAGAGAACGTTCCCCACGATGGTATTCCCGGAACGCCGCCAGCCTTGCTCAAAAAAGAGCGGAAAAGAAGATCCCAAAGAAGCGGGCGACCTCATGACTGGCGGACGCGAAAAGATCCTTTTGAAGGGACCTGGGATGACATTACAAGCTGGCTGCGTGTGCAACCAGAGCTGACGGCTGCCGAGATTTTTCGTCACTTGCAGCAACTCTATCCAGCACGGTTTACGTCAACGCAGGCTCGGACATTACGCCGAGGTATCAGTAAACTCCGCGCACATCTGCTGGTCACTTTTGATGACCAATGGGACGAGGAAGTGGTGAATGGACAACTCCCGGTTCCCGAGTTACGAGCCGAAGTCGTCACCAACATGTCCTCATAAGAGGGCGAGATTGGGACAATCTGCTCGCCAGAGGCGCGGGCGATGCTGCCCTTGACTGGGGTGGGGTGAGCGCTTCGCGCCGAGCGCGACCAGGGTTTCTGCATTGATGAGCGTCATCGTCCCCGGTCGCTCTCGCTCTGCGAGTCTACCCACCCCGTCAAGGGTCGGGCCTGGCAGCATCGCTTGCTCCGCACCCCTGGCTTGAGCCATGATTCAGCGCCTCCACGGAGCCTCAAGCCCCTCCAGAGATGCTTGATGAGCCTATCGGCTCCTACTTGCAGAGAGGAGGGTTCTCGGCGTAAAATATTCCATGAGCCAAGGGCTCGGCACACATACAGCAAAGTAAGATTTCCCATGAGGCATCCTCTCCTGCTCGGTAAGATTCTCCCATGAGGCAATGCGGTCGGCCCAGTAATGCGCCATGGCCTGTTTGTGCTCATGTGAGATGATTGTCCGCAGCGGAGCAGAGAAAGCGCCGCCTGTTTTCTGCGATGCTGTCGCCTACTGTTCTTTCCCCTCCTCCATGCCACCTCCACCGGAACAGCAGGCTCCGCTCGCATCCTCCGCATTTCGCCTCGACGGCCCCATTTACCCAGCCCCTCCTCCGTCGATCGAAATGCGGAGGTATGTTCCCCCTTTCCACCAGGTATATTTCCCCGTGCAGGAGGGTGTATGGTCGAATGAACGTCTTGTCAACATGCTTCTCTTCTTTCTTATGTTGGACGGAATCTCTCTTCGACGGACTGTGTTTCAGTGGTAAGGATAATCTCCCGCCCTCGGTAATTACTATTATCCATCAACAGCGCATCCAGGGATCTTCGTGCCTCTCCAGAGAGGTGTTCGACAACAGAAGTGCAAAGTCGCTCATCAAAACGGTGGATCGCCGTATGTACGAGGCGACGAATGCGATCAGGCGTGGGCGGTTCGATAGAGCTTTTTTTACAGTGAACATACACCGAGGCGATGAGGGCATCCTCCTGTCGTTGTTCTGCCAGTTTGTGTTGACAGAGCCATTCGACCATGGCTTCCTCATCAGAGAGGGTTGCCTCATGGACACCCAGAAAGGTGCGAATAGCGGCGCGGTGGGTTTTGATGGTGCGTCCATCCCAGTCATAGGAAATGATCTTCTCTGGGGCCACACCCAATTGCTGAGCCAGATGGACGGTCACGGTGGAAGGGATATCGTGTTTTTGGGAGGCATACGCGTCAGGTCAGCATCTTTGCCCACGAATCGAGCATGAATCAGCCAAATGATCTGGCCATAGGGGCAAACGGGATCATCTACGCCAGTGATCTCAACTGGAAGGAGGCCACCGGTCAGATCTGGCGTGTGGATACAAGTGGGGACATGACGCTTCTGGAGACGAATATGGGCACAACGAACGGGATCGAGGTCAGTCCTGACAAATGTATACTCTATGTCAATGAGACAATACAACGAAACATCTGGATGTATACTCTGACCAGCCAGGGAGAGATCAGTAATAAACGCCTGCTGATTCGGTTTCCGGATTTTGGTCTTGATGGCATGCGCTGCGATGTGCATGGGAATCTCTACGTGGCACGCTATGGCAAGGGTACGGTGGCAAAGGTATCACCGGAGGGGGAAGTGCAGCTGGAAGTAGAGGTTGCAGGCAAGGAATGCACGAATCTGGCATTTGGTGGACCAGATGGTTGTACCTGTTATGTGACGGTAGCGGACCGTGGAAACGTCGAATATTTCCGCACTGACGCTCCGGGTAGAAGCTGGACATTACAACAGTAAGGAGAACAGCTATATCTCACTACAATATCGCCATTATCGGCCTGGGAATGGGCTACAGACATTTACAGGCAGTGGAGGAAAATCCCCAGGCGAAGGTCGTCGCTGTTTGTGATATCGATATCGAGAAGGCCAGGATGATCGCGCAGAAGCATGGCGTGCCCCTTGCCGTGTCAGATTATCGTGAGCTGGTGGGCAATCCCGACATTGATATCGTTATCGTCGCAAGCCCAGATCACTTCCACTGCGAGCACACTGTTGCCATGCTCGAAGCGGGCAAAAACGTGTTCTGCGAGAAACCAATGGCACCAACAGTAGAAGAGTGCCAACTCATGGTGGAGGCGGCAAACCGCTGCAACCGTAAGCTGATGATCGGACATATTGTCCGTTTTACACCCATCTTCAAGACGATCAAACGGCTTGTGGACGAGGGAGAACTGGGCGAGATCTTCTACGTGGGCACAGACTACCAGCACGACTATGCCAAGATTGGCGGATGGCGCTTTGATCCGAAGCTCGCCAGACACGTCTTTCTGGGCGGTGGCTGCCATGCGGTCGATCTCATGCGCTGGTTTCTCAAGGATATATCGACCGTGACAGCGGTAGCAAATCGCAAAGCGCTGCTGCAATCTCCCACCGATGATTGCATTGTAGCCTGCTATACCACCGTAGAAAATCAGCTTGGACGTGTATTTGTTTCAAGCGGATGTCACCGCCCTTACAATATCGGCCTGGAGGTCTACGGCACACGCGGCACGGTTCTAGCGACGAACGTTGATACCGAAGCACGCTTGTGGCTGGAGAAAGTGGAGGGGTTGGGGAGAAAGTGGATGACCGTGCCCACCTGGATAGACAACCATCCGGCATACACGCAATTGGAGCACTTCATCAACTGCATCGAGCACGATCAGACGCCGCTCATAGATGGTCGGGAGGGGATGCAGACGGTGCGGGCAGCTCTGGCCGCCATTCACGCCAGCCATGCCCCCGAGAAGGTTGCAGTCTGATTGCCTTCGTATGCAACCTTGCCAGCACTACAAATTTTCAGGAAGACACAAATATGGACACTGTGATTTACCGTCAAATGCTGCCTGAGGATAGCAAAAGTGCACTAGCACTACGCAATGAGGTATTTTCCGATCACCCGTTATTGGTATCCGATTGGGAAAAAGATAATGTGCTTGCACTGGATGATCAGGGGGTGGGAGCGATTCCTTTGATTCCACGCGAACTTGTGATCGTTCCATACATGATTGTGCGAGTCCCCTTTGAGAACTCTGTGGGGATACGAGAGGATCTGCGCAGTCGCGGCATCGGGGCCGGGATGATTGCTTCTGCCCGTCACTTTCTCCATGAACAGGTGGATGGGTTGTTCGTATACCGTCAGGATGAGCGAAGCAACGGTTACCATTTTTACAGATAAAGGAAGGACCAGGATACGCGCAAAAATCGATCATAGCGTCGTCAATCCGCTTCTCAAGGCTGACGAGAGAAGCTATGGAAGGATGGGGATGAGGGGCATACTCCATGAAAGAGACTCTGTACCCGTTTGTACCTGCTTTTCCAGGGAGCTTTTCAGGCTACATTCCGAACAAAAGTACGCTATGATAGAATTTTACACGTATCCTGGGTTACCTCTACTACTCCTCGATTTTCTGTACGCGCCCAACCTGTCCATCGACCAGCCGTACCTTGATCCCATGTGGGTGAGAAGCGGAGTTGGTCAAAATGTCCTTGACGATTCCTCGGGTCAGTTTTCCTGTTCGCTGGTCTTGCTTGAGGACGATTGACACGGTGATTCCCGAACGTATATTTTGACGGATGCGTTCATCTGGCATTCAGTTGCGCTTTCTACTGTCATCTCTGGTGAATGGATGTCTCTTTTCCCAGAGCGGATTTCACGTGTTTCCTGATGTTCACCATCACACGTTGGATGGGACGTCACCGTCCAGAGTAACACACTTTCCCTTCATGAGTCCATTTTTTCTGTTGTTTTCAGGAGAGACAACATACCGGAGTCACTTGCGTACGCTATAAAACCTGTAGGTTGGCTGAATTAATCGCCGAAACGGGGCATTTACCAAGTGGGCGTGCCCATGTAAAGCATGCCCACTTGTAGCAGACGTTAGCTGTGTTCCGCGTATCAAGGGACTGCGATAAACGTCCCCCCTCGTTGCGAAACACGATCTGCGTGTGCTGGAACAGGATATGCATCTCTGGCGTATGCGATCCGCGGGCAGCGACAAACTGCAAGGTCACGGGAACCAGATCGGCTCCTGGCCCATAGAGTTGTGGCCCCATAAAGATGCGTGCCCGTGTTGCATCCCTGCCAGGCAACTCAATGATCTCAATCTGCCCTTTCAAATTGATGGCGAGAAAGTGGCTGGGCTGGCCGGTCTTCTCCTGACCCACGAACGCATCCGTCTGGAAGGTGCGCGGGTAGCCATAGCGGAGATCGTCCACTGCGGTGCCAATCCAGCCAAGTAGCATCTGAGCAGCAAGCACGATCAGGAACATCAGCGTCATACCCATGCCAAGCAGCACCATCCTGTACCCAGTTCCTGCCGTGCGAAGAGCACGAGGAGCTGGTGTCTGAACAGGGACGCGTTGTGGCGATGTCCGCCTGGTGGGCGTAGCTCGCCGAAGAGGGAGCTGTTCTTCGTTGGTAGCAGCAGGGTTGATCGGACGGTGACGGAGCGCGCTCCTGGATGTGAACGCTGTCGTCATAGCAAACTCCTCCTTAATAAAGAGAGATAATGAGCATGAAAAAGATGCTTGAGATGAAATAACGTAGTGAGGAGGAATTTGCTGCTGTGAGTACTGTACCTTCGCGGGAGCTCTCGCACAGGGGGTTTGTCCACGACTTGAGATTCCAGGTGTGGAGAACTGCCGATAGGTGTGAAGAAGTACTTCTATCTCCTTTGTGCAGAAAGAGGATGCCAGCTTCTGTGGCGAAGGGACGAAAACTTGGAACACATGAGGCCGGGTTTACAACCCGACGGCTCTGCGTGGTACGTCTCCACGGTTCGGCGGGACCTCAGTCGCCATGAGGTCCTACCCTTCCAAGGCTTCCCGCCGCGGTACCTGACCCAAGCCACTATCCTCAGCCGAGTCGCTTATGACGGCTCCGGCCTAAGAGGACACACTGACTCGCCCCGGCTTGCCAGCTGGTCAAGCTAGCAACACAGGCTACGAAGGCGAGCTATGGCCGACGAGAAGCGGAAGGATTGGTGGCGACAGCCACGCTGGCATCTTGCGTATCGCTGGAGAGGATCGGTGAGGGCTGAAAGCCTTTGACGACCAGCCAGACGCCTAGCGAAAACTCAAAGAGCGCGACCGGAATTGCGGACAATCCTGCTAAGGGGGCATGTTGCCCGAGAAGACCGAACAGCACAGCGATGTAGCCTGCGAGGAGGATGGGTGCTCCGACGATTCCGATCAGGGAAAGGGCTCGAGGCACCAGGCGCGACTGGTACAGCAGGAATCCCAGCAACAGGTCGCATATGGCCGGCATGAAGCTTTGTCCGAGGAGGAAGATGCGGTCATACAGGGTGGCAAGCGCATGGCTGGTGACCAATGCACCTGCTCCAGCTCCGGCCTGCCGCAAGGTCACAATCGACAAAAGGAATGCCACGCCGACGAAGATAGTGCCGGATTCCAGAATTCGGGAGGCAACCAGGCCCAGCGCGGCCGCTTCGTTCTGCTTCTTGAGCACCGGGAACAGCACGACGGCGGTGCCGATGCCAGCGAGAGCCACGATGATCTCCAGGATACCGCCGATGATGGCGGCAGTGTCCGGGCCAGCGCCGATGATGTAGTTTGCACTCTTTACCGAACCGTAGAGAAAGAGGGTTGGGATCGAGACAAAGGTGAGCAGGTAGAGCACGCCCGCGACAAGCGCAGTCTTTCTATGTGGACTCATCTGAACCGCTTCACGGTCTCCTTGCAACTGGTCTGCTCGTGGGGTCTTTGGATCGGTCTGTGTCATCACAATGCTCCTTTTTCTACCGCTACCAGGTCACTTTTCCTATCCAGCAACATTTCCAATACGACGTAAGTATACTGCAAGAAGGCTCATAACATGAGGTGTCTTCCTCACCCAGTGATCACACATAAGAGGGGAGGACATCGAGGAACAAAGCGCTCGCTCCAGTGTCTCTTGTATAACTCACGGTTCGCTCATGTTCTCAGCAGTTCGTAAGAAGCGTCCTGCCATGAGAAGGAGCGTGCGAGCGGCAATGGGAACGAGGGGATGTTCAGTGGCCTTACACACAACGACAGAAGCAGGGAAGTACCGAAGCTGATCCTGTGGAGTAAGCAGATCTCTGCTCACTACATATAGTATAACACAATTTTGTGTATATGTCAAGTATAATTGTGATTTGCAGTTAATAATAAGTAAAATAGACATAGCGACACTCTCCCTCTCGCTCCATCAGGTTGTGTTGCAAGAAATTGCAAAGGAAGAAACTGGGCGTGATGGTTCCTCACCACCTTTCTTACAGCCACGCCAAACAATGGAGCGACCAGCGCGGCCTGGCCTCGCACATCTCCTTTTAGCCCTCCTTGTACGGGTTAAATGGCGCACATCGTCCGCATATCTCAGATATTTAAGCCTGATGTATGCGGGGTCGTTGACCACTTTCGAGGGAGTATTCCTGATCTGCTTCATGAGCTTTTTAAACGCTTTGGTTTTGGTCTCTTTCCGCGTGACCATTCGGTTCTTTTGGTAGATGAGCTTGACCCATTCAGGATTGTCTCGTTTTATGGTCCCTTTTTCCTGTTTTTCTCGCAGGTTCTCGACGAAGACATCGAGTTCATGCAGGTAGGCGTTCGCCAGGATCGAGCTGATTAACCCGCCCTGGGGGAACCGATGAGGCTTTCTTTCCTGGCTCCGTGCAGGTCCAGATATCCTGCTTTCAGGAGCTTCCAGATGAGATTAAGGAATCGCTCATCCTGGATCTGCTTGTGCAGGAGTTGAACCAAGACGCGATGATCCAGTTCATCGAAGCAGGCTTGAATGTCTCCCTCGATGTACCAGTTCACCGCGGTCCAATGCGTGCGAATCTCCCGAAGAGCCGTGTGGCAACTATGGGATGGTCGGAACCCATGACTGGTTTCCCGAAAGTAAGGAGCAGAGGGACTATCATAGATGGCTTCGAGGATCATATGCATGACCTCTTGAACGACTTTGTCTCTCACGCAAGGAATGCCGAGTTTGCGCATCTTGCTGTTTGGCTTAGGTATGAACTGCTGCCGCACAGGTCGAAAGCGGAATTGTTCGGTTTTCAGGTAAGAAGCTGCCTTACTCACCTTGCCTGAGTGAGGCTGCAATTGCTTGCAACAGACCATCATGGGCCTCTTTGGGCGCACGACGACGTACCATATAACTATGGTTAAGATCTAGATAAAACGGCTCCAGAGACTTCTCTCCCTATCGAGAAGAGCGTTGTTCTCTTCCAAAGGACGTGCTTCGTATCGAGATGCTCACAGGTCAAAAGCAGCTCTCTTCGGGAAGAAGAACGTGCTTTACCTGTATGGAAAGAGAATATGAATAAGCTTCGCCTCAGTTCTATAGTCCATCGTCCTTTTCCGTTGAAATCACAACTTCCTGGCCCCAAAGCACTTCTTCTAGTGACCGCCTTCTGGCTGTATTCCAGTATAACGGGCGCGTGGCCGAATCCCTTGCAGGCTCCGTGTTTGCTCCAGGGCATGCCCGATCCAGCCAATACAGCGAGCCAGCGCGAAGAGAGCCTGAAACTGCTCGTTTGTGAGATGCAAATTCAGGGCCAGAGCCGCGTAGGCTAGCTCGATGCGCGGATGGATGCCCAACATTTGCTCGACTTCGGTCACCATCGTCTCAACGAGCCTGGTGCCAGAGGCTTCAGGATACTGCACGTGCAAGAGTTTCAACAGCATCACCGCCCGTGAGTCCCCGGTCGGGAAGAGAGGATGCTTGAAACCTGGGATCTCTTCCCCTTGCTTCAGGTGTTCGACCAATACCTGCTTTATCTGTTCAACTTGACCAATACTGCTGATAAATCGAAAAGTATTTCCACCATGAAAAGCAGCCAGCGCTCCATTGATCGTGGCATAGAGTGTTGCACCGGTCGATGCGATGCAGCGAGCAGTAAAAGCTGGGGAGCTTAACTCGTTATCAGCATTCAGAATCAGGGTCGCATTCAAGAGTTGCGTAGCCTTCTCATCATGCGGAGCCCAAGCCTGCTGGAGCGTCTCAGCCAGGGTAGCCCCAGGAGTCGTAGTGTGAGCCAGAAAGCACGTGAAAAGCCAGAGCAGGCGTACGCTGGTAGCGAGTGCATCTTCCTGACTCGGATGATAGGCACGCAGGTCTTCTGCACCTAGCAGAGGCAGCACCATCTGGAATTGCTCAAGAAGCGACAAGTTGGGAAAATCCAGCTTTTCTCGGAACATCGCCAGTTTTTGGAGCAGCATTGGCTGAGGCTTTTCCTCGGTAAAAAACTGCTCTACTTGCTGGGCATTCTCGCTCGAAGCCTTGTCCCAAAGCAGCGCCGCGACCTGTTCAAGCTTCCATGACGCGGCCAGATCCACAGCATCCCGGCCACGATAATAGGTACGATCATCTCTCATCAGGGTCAGTTCGGAATCGATGATTGGCTCTCCCCAACTGATCGCCTGGCTCAGCACTTGCTCTGGGTGCTGGCGTATCTCCTTGCGCTCTTTCAAGCGGTAAATATCTTCCGCCAGATAGGCCCGCACGCGCCGCGAACCGCTCACCGCTTCCGAACGGATTGCCCCTCGACTCACATACGTATACAGCGTTGTCAGGCTGATTCCCAATTCAGATGCAGCCTCGTGTGCACTCATATAGCGTCCACTTCTCATTTGCTTCTGCCTCCATCTTCAGGTATTTTGTTGCCTCTATCATACAATATATCGATATCATAGTCAATATATTGACAATATATCTATGGAGAAATATACTCTTGAGGAGAGCAAACCGTGTGGATCAAGACTTTCGTTGATCCACGTCTGAACTTTCCTCGAGCATCAGTACATTGGCAGAGGAAAGAGTAAGTATCACACGAATGAGGAAAAGAAACGTATGTCAGGAACCAACATCGAGAAAAACTTAGCTCTTGTTCTGATTGATCTCCAGAATGGTTTTGTTGGAGCACCGACGACTCCCTATTCTACGGAAGAAGTGGTTGCCAGAGCCACCAGGTTAGTCGACGCATTCCGCCAGCATGCATTGCCGGTCGTGTTTGTCCATGTGACGTTCTCACCTGATGGTGCTGATATGTTTGTACCGCGCACCGATAGGTCGCCAGAGGCTGGCATGTCTCTCCCGGAAAATTGGGATCAACTGGTGAAGGAGCTTGGTCAGCAACCCATCGATATTGTCGTACCCAAGCGTGGCTGGAGTGCCTTTCATGGAACATCCCTCGATCTGCATCTGCGACGCCGTGGTATCACCGAAATTGCGCTGGCTGGTATTGTGACGAGCATTGGCGTCGAATCGACAGCACGACAGGCATACGATCACGGATATCATCAGATTTTTGTTGAGGATGCGATGTCAGATCTCAGCGAGGAAGCTCATCAACATACCATCAGCCAGATTTTCCCACGCATCGGGCGCGTCAAAAGCACCGAAGAGGTTCTCGCTCTCCTGGCTCATTGAGCCGAGCACTTATGAGTCATCTCGAACCTTTGAAAGAAGAATAATCAATGGCAACAAAAAATATCTCAGAAGCCCATTCCACCCAGAATGCTGAATTGTCTGATTTTCGCCGCAATTTGGTGTTGATTCTCTGCTGCATCAGCGTCTTTCTTGCTGGTCTAGATACAAGCATTCTGAACATCGCCCTTCCGTCGATTCAGCACGACTTCCATGCTTCCATCTCAGAAGCACAGTGGACCCTGGATGCATACACACTTGTGATCGCCAGTATACTGATGTTGTCCTCTTCGACTGCGGATCGTGTAGGGCGGCGGCGTATCTTTCAGATAGGGGTGAGCCTCTTCACACTCGGATCACTCCTCTGTAGCCTTGCACCAGACATTACATGGCTGATCGTGTTCCGCATGATGCAGGCAGTCGGTGGCAGTATGCTCAACCCGGTCGCCATGTCAATCATTAGTAACACGTTTATCGAGCCATCAGAGCGAGCTCGCGCTATCGGAGCCTGGGGTGGCGTTGCTGGAATCAGTCTCTCCCTCGGTCCGATCCTCGGTGGCTTCCTTGTCAACAGCATTGGTTGGCGCTCGATTTTCTGGATCAATGTCCCCATCGGAATCGTCGTTGTGTTGCTGACAGCCAGGTTTGTGCCTGAATCGAAAGCTCCTCATCCACGCCGTTTCGACCCTATCGGTCAGGTTCTCGTGATAGCTTTACTCGGGCTGCTGATCTATGGAATCATTGAGGTCCCGTCATACGGGTGGACCTCGTTTCAAATCCTCGCCTGTCTTCTTGGTGCTGCTATTTGCCTTGTTGGACTCATCGGCTATGAGCGAGTCCGCCAGGAGCCGCTCATTGATATCCGGTTCTTCCGATCGGCTCCATTTAGTGGTGCCTCGGTGATTGCATTGTGCGCATTCATGGCTCAGGGTGGTTTCATGATCCTCAACACGTTGTATCTGCAAGATATCTTGCATTTCTCGCCTCTTCAGGCTGGTATCACTTTTTTACCAATGGCTGTGTTTCTGGCCATCTCCTCACCTCTTTCTGGCCGCGTCGTTGGAAGATATGGAAGTCGTAGATCCCTCCTTATCGGGGGTGTAGCGATTGCTATCGCTGGTCTCCTTGCCGCCATACTCTACAATAGTCTCCCTTTTATCGGTCTTCTTGTCTGTTATGCACTGGTCGGGGCAGGCATTGGTTGGGCCAATGCCTCAATCAGCAATACCGCTCTCGCCGGGATGCCCCGTGCTCAGGCAGGTGCTGCGGCTGGCATCGCTTCGACGATGCGACAACTCGGTGCGGCACTCGGTGTGGCGATTATCGGTTCTGTGATTGCCTCACGTGTCACACACCTGACGGCGAGTAGTGGATTTGCTGACGCGTATCGCATCAGTTGGAGTATCATCGCTGCTTGCGGTTTCGCTGTCCTGTTTCTCGGCTTGATCACGACTGGTGCCTGGGCAAAGCGCACTGCCACCCAAAATGCGCAGCGCATGCAGTTAGAGATGGAGCATATGTAATCAGGACTTGATTAATGTACTGATATGCTTATCTCTTGCGGAAAAACAGCACAGCTAAGAGAGAAATCACCATCGGCTGTTTCCTCTCTCTGTACCCAATGCCAATCCTCACCAATGATGCTGAGATACATGCTCGCATTTTCCCCTTGCCTGGAGAGAGCGCGTCGTCTGTGGAGTGGACTTTTCTGTGGAGTGGACTTTTATGCAACCAATTGATTCTGACAAAAAGGCTCAGGCGATGCCTGAAGCTCTCATCGAACAGGAGCCGCAGGCCAGTGCACCAGCCAGGGGCCTGCGGCGAACGTTTCTCGCTTTGCGACACCGTAATTATCGTCTGTTCTTTTTCGGTCAGATGATTTCACAGATCGGGACTTTTATGCAGATAACCGCGCAGGCATGGCTGATCCTGGAACTGACCCACAGCGCGTGGCTGCTCGGGCTGGTGGGCGTGCTGCAATACTTGCCCGTGATGGTGTTCTCACTCGTTGGCGGTGTGCTGGCTGATCGGATGCCCAAACGCACCATGTTGCTCGTGACACAGTCCGTTGCGCTTATTCAGGCTGCCATCATGTGGCTCCTGGTGGCAACGGGAACGGTACACATCTGGCATATCATGCTGCTGGCAGCGCTGCTGGGCATCACGAATGCACTTGATTCGCCCACACGGCAGGCATTCGTGGGTGAAATGGTGGGCCGCGAAGATCTGCCGAATGCCATCGCGCTCAACTCGTCGCTCGCCAATCTGGCCCGTGTGCTGGGGCCAGGCCTCGGTGGTGTGCTCATCGCCTGGCTCGGCGTTGCGCCGCTTTTTCTGCTGAATGCCATCAGTTTTCTCGCCGTCATCATCGGGCTGATCATGATCGATCAACGAATGTCGCACGCCTTGCCCAGGAGACGAGCGGACGATCAAAAACGCCTCACCTTCCAGAGCTTGCACGAGGGTCTGGTCTACATCTGGCACATGCCAACCATCCTGCTGGTCCTCGGAGTCGTTGGGGTGATCATGTTGTTCGGGATCAATTTCAATGTCATGCTGCCTGTGTTTGCCACCGATGTCTTCCATGTAGGATCGGAGGGGTACGGCTTCATCTCAGCGGCCTATGGGCTGGGCGCTCTGTTCTCAGCGCTGTGGGTCGCCTGGGGGAATCGCAAACCAAGCATTCGCTTTCTCCTGATTGCGGCGTTCGTGTTCAGCGGGCTGGAGATTGTTTTTGCGCTCTCTCCCTTCTACCTTCTTTCGTTCCCCTTGCTTATTGGTGTGGGATTCGTGCAGATCGTAGTGACGGCCACGGCTAACACCACCATACAAGTGGTCACACCCAATGCTCTGCGCGGCAGAGTGATGAGTGCGTACCTGCTAGTGTACGCGGGCAGCATGGTGGGAAACCTCCTCGCAGGGGTCCTGACGACACTCTTCGGCGCACCAATCGCATTCTTGATCGGGAGTATTCCGTGCCTGGTCGCAGCAATTGGTGGTTGGCTTCTGCGCAAATCGGCGGAGAAAAGCCTCGCGGAGTCAATGACGGTCATGAATGTTGAGTAGCAGGCATGAGTTGCGGTGAAACATCGTGGAGGAAAACCCTGCTGCATCTGTGGTAAAGCAGAGGGGCAGATCGAAATGCACCATGTCCGACACATTCGGAAGTTGAGCAACAAGCGGGAAGCTATCGGTTTTAACCGACTCTTACGAGCAATGAACCGAAAGCAAGTTCCCGTCTGCTCAGACTGCCACCGGAAGATCCATCGAGGAGAATATGACGGACTGAGACTCTCTCAGTTGGCCTATCTCCCACGCTAAGCAAACATCGTAGTGGCTCTTGGAGAGCAGTGTCCCACGGGATGCGCAACGAGATAAGCTCAAGCAGTGTTTCCAGATGGCGCGGGAATGAGATCAAGATGACCATGCATTGAGAGACATCAATACAGGAACTGCGATCTGTGTAGCCGTCCTTGGGGAAGAGATCAGGTGAAGAGCGGGTTTAGGCGGTAGCCAGGAGCGTGAAACCGAAGGAAGAGGCAAATATGGCAGGAAGACCGTGAAGGGTGATCGTCACGAGTGGAGCCAGAGCCGAGCGTTGGTTGCGTGCAAAACGTTCCTGCCAGGAGAAGCGCCAATGTGCCCGCTGAGCCCGAGTGAGGACGATCTCAGCAGAAGCGCGCATGGCTGCAGGCGCGGCAGCAGCAGAGAGCGTCACCTCGACCGCTTCGCTACGGATACGTGCCAACCAGGCACGCCGGAGAGCACATCGTGGCCAGTCCAGCCAGAGCAGCGGTGCTGAGGGAAGTGATACAAGGGGGGCAAGTGCAGGAGAAGCCTCTGCAGGAGAGGCAGCAAGCGGATGGAGCACCGCACTGACTCGTCGTGGTTTCCGCGTGGTCGTACTCTCCTGGCAGTGTGCTCGTAAGGGGCAGGATCGACAATCGCCAATCCGTGCGGCATACAAGACCCGCACAGAGCCATTGCACTCGGGGCGTCGTTCTTGCGGATACAAGGGGTGATCAGCAGGGCAGCGCAGCGTGCCATCGGGTTGCAAGGTGAAGGCTGAACCGGGAAAGCCATGGGTAAAGGAGGCCCCAGCCCATTGAGGAGGTCCATACACTTCGGCAGGAGATAGTTGAGTGGGAGTGGTCTCTGCGGGTGGCTCATCGGTGGGCTCCGTGGGATGAGCAGGAGCGAACTCGGTGGTCCGCAGTGGGGATGGAGCAAGGGTGTGGCCCAATTCCAATCGCAGATTCCACACCCATTGAGCCAGGATCTGGGCAAACTCCTGACCCCAGTGCGTGTGAGAATACCAGCGATCCGACTCCTGCTCTTTGTCTTCATCAGCGAGGACGGTCTCAAAGGAACCGCGATGCAGATACAGATCCAGCACATCGGAGGCGGTAAAAGCGAGAGAAGGCAGGGTGCTGACAAACAGCTCGTAGACCATTGCGTCGCGCTGTGTGCCAATTGTGGGGGGAGATCCAGCAGCAGGATGGGTCGCAATGACCAGACGCACGTGCCGTCCAGCAGGACTGAGGGGAACGGATGGACAATCGTAGAGGGCACGGGGCGTCCCACTTTCCGGATGCACACTGACCTGATCCGGGGGAGCCGCTAGCTGCTGCTTGACCACTTCCAGATCGAGCAGATGGTACGCCCGGCTCCTGACGATCACGCCCAGACCGGCAGAAAGGACATCGGTGAGCGGTGCAGCATCTCCGTACAAGCCATCGAGGCGAATGAGTATGGAGGGAAGAGGAAGCCCAGCCTGCCTCGCATAGGCGGTGATGACTTCAAGCGCTCGTTGCAACTCGCCACGGTAATCGCCGTTGCCAGGCCCCCCAAACGTGGCGAGCTGTTGATGGGTATGGGCCTGCAGGACGATGGTCCGCGTGCGAACGACTTCTCCTCGTTTGCGGCCCTGATATCCTTTCGCGCACACCTGATCAAAACGGCGATGAGGAGCGGGCAGCGCCTCCGTATGCGGCAGGGCACGCTGACGAGCAGCGCATCGGGTGCCATCGATATCGATGATGGTCCAGGTATGTGCTCTTCGATCAACCACTCCACCAGGGGAAGCAAATGGTGTGCGGGCCTGCAGATCGTGCTCAAACACCGTGCGCAGTGCTTCGACCGCAGGCTGATCCAGAGCCGCAAGAAAACGTGAAAGCGTCGAGCGATGGGGCAAGCGCTGGCGGCCAAACAGGGCCAGAAAAGGCTCGGCAAACGGAGCAAGCCGTTGATAAAAAGCCAGCAGGGTCGGTTTGTCCGAGAGCAGATATCCGATCAAGACGGCGACAAAATCGATCAGGTCATAGAGACCAAATCGAGCACGGGCAAAACGGACCTGCTCGGCAATGGCGTCCAGTGTGAGCACCTGGGCAAACGCTGCGGCTTCTCCCATCCAGGATGGTGTGGAGGGTTGGGATTCGGGGGTAATTTGAACAGTGAGTGATGCATTGGTCATACTATGGATGTGTCCTCCTTGCTTGAGAATGGTTGATGTTTTCTTCTCTCAGGGAGACACATTTTTCGTTCAATTACCAGTTATTGTTCTGCTAGGGATTCTCGTTGCGCATCCCGTGGGTCAAATTGCTCCAAGCGTTCACGATCTGATTCTGAGTGATCGTAACAGAGAACGGTCAAGGGACTCCGCCAGCCCATACACTGCTGTAATGCCCACTGCAACGCAGCCTGCTTTGTCGCATCATGAGCATACTTACGCTTCATTTGTCTGATGATGCGAGAGACGAAGACATGGCGAATATCGTGTGCGGTGAACACCACTGGACCCAGGGTACCAGTGTACTCATCGGGAGGAACGGAAGCAAGCCACTGGCTCCAATGATAGTACCAGCTCGAACGGGTGTAAGGTGTTCCTCGTCGAGTCAAAAACAGCGGCTCGTGGTCTGCTAACGCTTCGAGTCGCTTGCGTCCTTGTGGGTCGTGATGGACTCGCTCGGTACGGATGTAGAGATGGAGCGCGCGTTCAATCTCAGGGGTGAAGTAAATGGTTTTCTCTTCGCGTCCCAAACTCCCTTTGTTCGTAACAAGTGCCCGGCAGGCATGCCGAGCCTTGCGATAGCCACCAGCAGTCAAGCCCAAGATTTCTGAGAGACGAGCACCTGTCTGGTTCAGCAGCAGGAGGATCACACGGTCACGTTGCGTCTGGGTATGCTGTATCATGAAGGTGATGGCATCGTGCAAACGTTGCAGAACGAGATCTGGCTCCAAGGCAAGAGCTGGCTGCCACATGTGTTTTCGCTTGAGCCGGAAAAACGTCGTGGAATATGACCTTGTTTCTCTCCTTGTCTCGCCCCGAATCCCAGCATGATCGGGAGCCCCACGATTGGCAACAGCCTTCAAATGTTCACGCTTCCATTTGCTCAGCAGTTCTGATTGCATGGGATTCGTGTAGGCATACAAACCAGCATCATGCATCACCAGATAAAAGTCCCGTAAAGCCGCAAAGAGGACGCGCATACTACTCTGCGAAAGCACAGATGCACCTGAGAGCTGGACCCGGTAGCCATCTGTATCGTGATCACGAGCGACCTGGCACGCAGTTTCTTCGCGCAAGAACGTTTTGATCTGAGCACGAATATATTCCGGCTCGCGATTCCAATCGGCTCCGTTCTTGAGGAGATAGCAAAAAAATGGTAAGAGGAAATTGAGATAGGTTCGTCTTGTGCCATCGCAGCCTGGTTGTTTGCGAAGTCGATACCATTCTGTCAGGTGGGAAACGGGCTTACCACTGCAATCTACAATGATGAGTTCATAGCGGCTTTCTGGAAGACAGACGACTTTCTTCATTCCATAAGTGGAAACAAATCGTCCTTGGATGCGCTCCGTAACTCGCACGTATTTCCCCCTCCTCACATGTTTCTCTTTACAGTATATGAAGGACACAAAATCAGTAACTTCGGGAGAAAGATAGATGTCAGTGACAGATGTCTTCGCAGATCTCTGACTCTAGATAAGAGCTACGATAGTAGAGAATGATCAGCTACTGGCGCTAACTAGTATATCCAGCAGCCCATACAGTTCGAGGGCCATATTGGAGTAGAACTGACCTCCCCCGTCAGTAACGAGAGCTTCAGGTGTCCCATAGCGACGAATGGCATCGACTAAGACCGCAAGGTAGTCCCATTGGTTCTGAGTTGGTGAGATCGTGGAGGAGAGAACAGCCCTTGAGAAATTTTCAAAAATGGTAATGACATACACAGGCCGGGGATCAGGAAGTAAGTATTCTTCGACATATCGAATATCTGCGCTCCAATACTGATGACGCCTCATCGCCTTGAATGGCATCTCAAGCTTGGCACTCGGCTCTCGCTTTGGCTTTTCCAGTCCATAGAGTCGCCGGTTCGCTGCCATGATTCGACCACAGGTCGCGGGGCTGGCAAGGATGCCCTCGCGTTTGAGTGCGGTATGGACGCGGTACTCGCCCAGCAGGGGATTCTCCTGAAGCTTGCGGATCTCGTTGCGGATCTTGAGTGTGGTTTTGCGTACCCCCTTGTTCGTTTTTGGCTTGGCATCTAAACCAGCAACTCCCTCATCATGCCATCGCTTGAGTGTGTCGTAAATGGTGTGCCGTGAAGTCTCTAGATACTCAGCAATAGAGGTGATCGACCAGCCATCTGCATGCAATTGGATGACTGCTATTTTGCGTTCTGCCGGGTTGGGTATCAGATGCCAAGGCTGATATCGTCGAGTTGAGAGGGAGGGTTTCAGGTCAGATGTGGCAATGTGCTTGACGCTCTTATGATCTGGCCTTCTGCCATACCGGATGTAGCAAATTTCAGCAATCTCGCGCCAGCTCATCGAAGGCAGATCAAAATGAAGGTCAACAATGAGTTGTCGGATCTCTGGCGGCAGCGTCTTGCCTGTTTCTCTCGCCCCACCTTGCTCTCCAGATGCAAACAAGCTTTGCATTCCGTAGCGTTCAAACTCATCTACTTTTCGGGCCAGCGTCCGTTGAGGGATATCGGTTTCTTTCGCCCGCTCCCCTGCGGTTTCATGGTAAAGGACTAGGGGCCTGATCGCCTCATACAATTCCTGCTCAGGCCAGAGTGTGTACTGTTTGATAGAAGCCCACTCATCCGTCCGCTCACGGCGATTGCGTTTCGGTCCAGGCATGCTCCCTCTGCCTCCCGATATCATGGCGGTCGCTTCAGATGTGGTTGCTTCCTTTAAGCGTACCTAATTCCCAAAAACTTTGCAAGGATTTAGAGCATTTTTAGCCCGTTTGGACCCCAACGTTTGCCAGTTTGAACTCCCCAACGGCGTGAAGTGTTAGATGAGGAGGTCTCGCTCCGCATATCGTTTTTCTGTCTGCCTTCTCAAGGAGAGACGAAAAGTGGACATGAGAGCTGACACAGATCGAGGGCACTGCCATGTCATGAACCGGACTTGCAATAGATCTGGATGCCTCACAGGGACCACCATTTGTCGCTCCCTTCGGGGAAGCACACAGGAGGGTACCGGCAGGCCGATCACGTCTTCCCGCTGTTTTTTGATGAAGGATACCCGATACACTCGCTTATCGCACAGGCTTGTTCGATGCTTCTCTCGCCGCTCGCATCCCATGCTTGTAAAAACGCCGCAATCAGGCGCTCTTTCCGTTCGCGAGTAGAGCCTTTGAGCTTTTTGAGGACAGAGCGAACCTCACTATAATTCGAGAATTTGCGCACATACACCAACTCAACAGGAGCATATGGTCGTAATGACACTGGGCCGTCACCACGATTAATCGCCTCGAGCTTTTCTTCCATATTCACCGCTGTTGCAATATGCAGGTGATCGCGTGTGCCCCGGACCATATAGATAAAGATCGGTCCTTTGTGTTGTACATCGCTCATAGAATGCTGCCTCCATCAGAATGAAGTTCTCTGTTTCGATCGTTATGCACCGAGACAACTTTTGAATCAGATTTCTCTCTCATACAATGGTTCCCAAACTGGGCTCATCAACTTGCGACCTGCTTCCTCCCCATAGCTAAAGTTATCAAAAGGTAATAATAGTAGTGTAGTCATAGTCCTTGATGAGGAACTATGGTTCTTCCTCGAGTATGTTAAAGATCGATGGCTGCTGGCCCTTCTCAAGCTGTTTTTGTGCTTCGCGCTGAACCTGCTGAATGCTTTTCTCTGGTGTGGATTGATCCTCGGGCAGAATACCACCTGATTGTTTTATTGCTTGGCGAATCGCTCGCCCTACCTCAAAATGAACCCGGTTGATGTTCTGCCATCCTCGTATCTGCTCATCTTTGATCCGTTGTGCTGTAAAATCAATGCGCTGAAGATTGGCAGAAAGTTCCTCACTATTCATCCAGTCCAGAATAAAATCATCAGGTTGCAGCCCCTTACGAGTACGTATTTGATCCTCGGTGAGCAGATAGAGGCCTTGATAGCCTGCATCAAGAAATTTCTGTAAACGTGCAAAATTGGTTTCTGAGCGGAGAGCCATTTCTAGAAATTCCTCGTCCACTGGCTGAAGCTCCTTTACTCCTGCTCTTTCGAATTGTCGAAAAGCTGAGGTTGTTCAGTTTGCTCTTTCGCCTTGATCGTTCGTTTCTTCGCCGCTCTCCGTCGCTCCTCCACCAATTTTCGGATAGATGGACCGGTAGGCATATCTTCTGGCATTGGTTTGTGGATACGCTCAATGGTCTGTCGAATCTGATCCCCCACGAAGTAGTGCGCATTGGATGCTTCGTCAAGCCCGGTGATTTGCTCATCTCTGAGCTTGCCCTCCGTCATGGTGTTCTTAAAATCAATAGCTGAGAGCTCTTCGCGTCCAATCACATCAAGGTAATCTTCATGCTCAGGGACGCCCTTGCGCTCTTTTAGCTCCTGAAGGGTATGTCGGTGCAACCCCAGGTATCCTGCATCAATGAAGATGCCAAACGATTCCGAATTGACCCCTGCACCCTGAGCGGCCTGATTTAACTGCTTGAAACTTCCGCTCACTTTGAGACGCATCATCAGGCGCTTCTCCTGGTCCTCTCGGATCTGATGGATCTCATGAGCACGGGTACTCACTGCAAAGTAGACCTGTGCAGCCGCAATCTCAAGCTTACGAGGATCGCCATTCTGCGCGATAAGGTAACAGGCAAACCGGCTCAGATGATAATCTTTGACGTTCTGCACTGCCCCTTTGCCAAAGGTGATCTGCTTCCCGGCGCTGGGAAAGTGATCCTCGACAATGTTCTCTGTCTTCTCACAAGCAGTCATCGCACGTGTAATCGCGCCTCCGAACCGCTCCCATTTGGTGTACCCCAGGAGGGGAGCCAGGTCTCTGGCGCTCCAGAACTCTACCCCATACACATTCGTCTGCTTGATCGAGTCAAAATCCGGTGATTGACCTGCATTCATTCCCATCAGTTACATCCTCCTCTACATAGGCATTCTCTTCTTCTGCTTTGTAGTCCCAACCTCACGCTCAGGCTACTCCTGGCGGGAAAGCTAATTGCTCTTCCTCATGGCGCTCGGTCCCCATCGACATTCCCCTTCTATTTGCAATTTGACGCAAATATTACTTCATACCTATTATAACATGATTTCCTTGCTGATAGAGAACTAGTTGTGCAGGTTCTGATGGCTTAAAATCCGCATGCGGATTTTAAAGATAGCAATTCAAGTGCTGAACCGCCCCATTGCAATCCCTGTTGCGGGCTTGCACTTCTTTCGACACCAATGTAAGCAGTACACCAACGCTCTTGATGAAGCATTCCAATCACTCAATTGGGCAGCCAGCACTTCTTTCGACCGTCGTACCTCTCGTATAAGTATCTGGAGCGGGTGTAAAGGGTTGCGAACACCTCGAAACAAGGGCTTGTTTTTGGCTCTCACAACGGCTTCTTGTATGGCCTTTGGTGGCTCGAGTTGCCTGTGGAGACATGCAAAAGACTGAGCTCAGGAAACCTGGTACGATAGCCTCTCGCGAAAAAGGATGAAGTAAGACGACGATGGTACACTCAAATAGCGAAAGGCTTACTTTGCAAACCTAGCCTTCCTTATGAGCTGGTTGGTAAAGCAGAAGTTAAGTTGGTACTGCTACTAACCTTAGTTTCCTAGTCATCGTGTTGCTTCACGCTCTGCCCTTTCTTTTTCCCATTGCTTCTGTTGCATCTCAAATCCCAAATGAGAGGTGGTTGGGGTCGAAGATGAATCGTCTGTTGGGATGAAAAGAGCCATGATAAAAAAAGTGGCACAGACAAGTAGCCAGGATATTGGGTTTAAAACGATGGTAAATAGAGTTAGCAAAAGCTTTCTGAAGGTGCCCATTCTCTGCCATCCTGTTTTGCTTGTTAGCGCTCCCAGAATAATGGCAATGAAGACAAACACAATCATCATTACGCTAAACCATACTCCGTTCCAGCCCTTCTCAACATCTCCTCTAGAGGTTTGTTGGAAACTCTGGAGGAGAACACCAATGGATAAGAAGGCTAAAGACCAAAAACCGACGCGAATGCTTGTTAACCAACGCATAATTTATTCTCCTTTTACATTTATGATTTATTATAAATAATTATAGTTACATTTACATCACATTTAGTTGTTTTTATATCACTTTTTACGCTACTATTCATTTTTATTACATTTCACACTGACAGGCCACTTGAGCTTTTCATCATCAAAGTCGCGTAAGAATCAAAAAGTGGATAAAATCACAATACTGCAGCAAACAGTTTAAATAGCTTCGCCCTCAATTTCGATTCGAACTGGCCCGTTTCTTTTCAGCTCAAAGCACTGTCGTTTGAGCTCTTTTTGCGTTGATCGCTTTTTTTGCTTTGGCAGATAGTTATTCAGAAAGAGGCTTTCCTATGGCCCTACTTACTCCAACACGAAGCGTAGCAACCCCCTTAGACAACCAGATCTTGACCTTTAAGGAGGCCATGAGTTATTTACGTGTGAGCCGCTCGACGCTTTATCGCCTCATGTGGTCCGGCCAGCTTACCGGGCACAAGGTTGGTAGTGCTTGGCGCTTCTACCGCGAAGATCTGAGTGCCAGTGTGCAAATGGTTTCCATTGCTGTGCCCGCCACCCAGACGGACAGTGTTCCTGGTAGCTATGGCCTGGCAGATGCAATTGCGGCGAGCAACTAGCAAGGAAAGGGGACCATCCGATGACTATCAATGTCTTGATTGTTCACGATAACCCTCTGTTTCGAGCTGGGCTCCGATCCGTGCTAGAGCGCCAAGAAGGCATGCACATTGTCGGCGAGGCTGTGCAATTGTATGCGCTACTAGACTTGGTTGCTGACACAAAGCCGGTGGTGCTCTTTGATGGAGGACTCACCTCTTGTCAGCCAGCCTATTGTGCCACTGAGGTCGTTGATTTGGTGCGAAAAACAGGCGTTTGTGGAATTATGGTATTTGCTCCTTGCTATGATGAAGAGACGCTTTTCGTTTTATGTTGAACGGGGCTATGGCTGATGAGCTACCGACGATTACCAGTGAGAAACTCATTGAGAAGATACGCAGGATAGCCAATGGGGAGTGTTTGATCTCCGGTGAGGTTCTTGAAAGCGCACCAAAGCCCAGGTGGCCTGTACCCTTTGAGGTCAAATTGCCTGCCTCGTCTCCTGTCCACCAGTCCACCTCTACTGTGCCTCTTAAGGAGCGGCCTCAGCTTACGGCTGAAGAACTAGCTGTACTCCAGCTGATCATGCTGGGGCAGAGTAACCCACAGATTGCCGAGATGCTGAAGATCCCTGCCTCTGTTATCAGAAGACATCTCTCGCATCTCTTCGACAAATTTGATGTACGAGAGCGAACTGCTTTGGTGGTTGCTGCACTGAGGCGTCAGGCGCTCTCCTTTGCTGACATTGATGCATCTGTGACAAGCAGGCAAGAAAAACATCGCGTTGCTCAGAAGGCGAGCTGAGGTTTTGTTTCTGATCGGCAAAAACAACAGTCATTGATCAGTAATAAGCGGGCTTCAAATTCCGCATGCGGAAATCAATAAGATCAATTATGAGCTGTTATTCACAAACTTCAGTGAAGAAGAAGCGTGGGCAGATTTACCGCTCTCTTGATTTTGGGTGGGGCTAGTTTCTTCGTCTCAATGTCCGCTAAGCGCTCAGTGACTTCGGCGGGGTGGATCTCTTCTCGTTGGCGATCCCATTGACGGCTTTGCTCGATTTGACGAATCTCCGTGCTACGACGTTTCCGCGCTGACCCTGCTTCATCCTGAATGCGAGCGCGGACCTCTCGCCCTTGCTCACGCGCGAGTTTCGCCTGCTCCTCGTCGTGTTTACGCATGGCACGGGCCTCCCATTCGCTCACTCGCCCCCCCATCAATTGTGGGCAGTAGACTTCTCCAACGTAGATCCCATCCACGAACAAATAGAGCACACTGATATCGCGCCGGTCAAAGTACACCTCGAATTCGCGCCCCTTGAGCCGCGAGAGCAAGCCGGGGCAGACGTACCATCGACCATGAAATGAGAGCCGGTTGGTATCTGCGACCTGATAGCCCTGGCCTAGCCTCTTCCGGTTTTGCGCTTTCATGAGCAGCAGTTTCAGGTCGTCAGGATATCCCAGGTACAGTGGCACCCCGCTTTGCGCTGCCGCCTGCTCCCAAAGCACGGCACGCCGTTGTCGTCGTAGTTCGTCCCAGGCTTGCTGGTAGTCGTCTACCACCGCCTGAATGAAACATCGCTCCAGTTCTTCCAGGGTCATGCCGCCCGCCCCAGTTGCTTTGTTCGCCGAACCAATCGCGAAAGCGTTGTGCGTGCAATCCCTGACTCCGCTGCCACGCTGGTTTGAGTGGCACCAGCCAGCACCTGCGACACGGCAGCCAGGTTGCGGTGAAACTGGTCACGCCGCTTCTCATCAAAGGTAGACGCATCAAACGTTGGGCCTGGAAGCGATATGCTCGCTGACAAATGGGTGGCCGTGGGTATGACTTCTGGTTCAGGCAAGAGCATGTCGGGAAGTGGATGAGGAACCAGGGGGGAGTCTCTGGCGGAAGCAAGGCAAGAGGGAGTTTGCGGTCTAAGGTGTGCAGCTCCAGATCAACTAACAGGTGTCCCGCCGCCGCACTATCTCCTGCCACTTTCCAGATCGCCGCTTCGACGAGACTCGAAGGCCATTTCCCGGCGAGACGGCTCTCGATCTCTTCGACGCTAGCAACGTCTCCAATGGGCCAGATCTCCTGCAAAGCGATAGCAATGTCGTCAAAGGCAGGAAAGTGCTTGCGTCTGGCATGCAAGTAGACCAGATTGTAGTGGTGGTGTTTGGAAAGGCGACGCTCCGTTCCAATCCAGAAGGTGCCTTTAATCGTGTGGTTTCCCCTCGAACGTGTAGCCAATGGCGAACGGCGCATGCTTGGGGATCGGCAGTCGATAGGTTGCGGCAAACTGCGGGCCAATATCGCCACGTGCATAGCTGACCACCAGAGGATGGTACTCAAGCCACAAAAGTAATCGTTCTTCGAGCTGGCTACAGAATGGGAGCTTGACCGGGGCCGCCGCGCTGCTCAGCTTGAAGCTGGGAACCCACCCCGAAATGGAGCGATTCGCGATTTTGAAGAGATCAATGCCTTCCGTTGCTGGCGAACCCATTGGCGTCCCTCCTGTACGAGCAGAACCATCACCATCAGCTTGATGAGAGACAGGCACAATTTACAGTGCCTGGAGGAAGTATACCCGGTTGGATAGCCAATAGTATAGCCATCACCAGTAAAAGGCGTTAAATTCGCAGCAGGTGTGGGCGAGGGAGTTGGAGAAGGCGTGGGTGACGGGGTTGGAGCGGTGGTCGCAGTGGGAGTCGGTGAGCTTCCAATGGCGGCACTACCACAGGCAGTGAGCAGGAAGCAGAGTAGAAATGTGCCACAGACGTAGAGAGAGTAACGCGCTAGAAAGCGTTTCATTGTGAATGAGACCTTCAATTCTTTCTCTTACATAGAAACATGCGCATGCAATCATACACAGTAATACGAGCAGTGTCACAAGAAAAAAGTATGAATGGCTGCTTACATTGCAGAAAGATTATAATAGCAATTTAGAATAATTTCAATACAAAAAGGTATGTTTTCTTCATGAATTTTTTTAGATTTTCTAAAAGATCAAATGATAGATACAGGCATGAATCATACTATCCGCCTCTGGCATTTTTAAGTGCATAAATAGATGAGAGGATAGCAAAGAGATAGAGGTTGTCCGGCGGTGATCCAGAAGTTTCACTGCCGGGCAACGTATTTTTCAGCGCTATTTTACCTGTCAGGGATGGGTGAGTTCGTCGCGTTTTTTCGCGGCCATGCGTGCGACGGAGCTTTCACGAGGGCCGGTGGCAGGGATCAGCGGATAGATCGTCCCCAGGCCAAAGGGGGGCATATTGTTGTAGATGGCTTCGTACTGGCCCGCTGGCACACGATAGGTTTCGTGCCAGATGCCAACGTCGCCATTGCTGGCAACGCGTCGGTTAAAATCGCGCCATGCTGGCAGGTGAGCGGCGTTTCTGTTCGCGGCATAGGTTGCCAGTTGCTCATAAGAGCGCCAGTACTGGATCATGATGGTCGTGGGGAAATTCAGCGTCGTCTGTGCGTGGAGCAAGCCGAGTTCTGGCTGCGCCAGAAGCTCGCGAATCATACGCGGCATCGCCATGGCGACCGGCAACCATTTGTTCAACTTCCACACTTTATTGACGCGCATGCCTATAAGAAAAACGACGATTTCATCTTTGTTATCCACGGTTACGCGCTCTTTGATGATCTCTGTCATAACAGATGCTCCTTTTGTCATGAATTAATGATGTAAGGTTTGAGAACATATTACTTTTACTGAACAGTGTTCGGTAAAGTCGAAAATTTTTTTGTGCTATCTAGAAATGTCTGGTCCGCATTGCTCCTTTCGTCATAGGCGAACGATGTAAGATTTAAGAACGTGTTACTTTTATTGAACACCGTTCGGCAGAGCTGAAAATTTTTTATTGCAAACGTTCTACAAATGCCTGGAGAGCACGCTCATGGAGCGCATCAATATCTTCCGGTGAGTTGCGCATGAGTGTGAGTTGCAGCATAGCGAGTCCGTGGATGAACGCCCAGCTGGTATACGTGAGTTCCTCAGGGCCTGCCGCCGTGGAAGATTGGAACTCGCCCGACTGTACTCCCTCGCGAAGGATCTGTAGTAATTTGCTATAGGCCGAGTCGCCGCTCAGTTCTGCGTAGGATACCGACTGTGACGGGGTACAGGTGAACATCAGAAGATAGAGCTGTGGCTCCTGCTGCGCAAACTTGAGATAGGCGCGGTTCGCTGCAAGTAAACGTGCCGCAGCCGTCTCGCCCTGCACTTCATGTATCAGGCAAACAGTAAGGCGTGCAAAGCCCTCACCGACCAATGCCTCAATAATCTCTTCTTTACTGGCGAAGTATTCGTAGAGACCAGAGGGGCTATAGTCGATTCTACCCGCTATTTCGCGGATCGAGAGCGCATCTTTCCCGCTCTCAGTGACGATTTGCAAGGCGGCATCCAGGATTGCTTCGCGGGTTCTGGCATGGCGTTTTGCGCGTGGGCTTTTGCTTTGCATTTTTAGAACACCTTACTAATTCCGAACAGTGTACAGTAAGAGTATACTGTCGGAATTGTGGATTGTCAAGGGGATTTATCCCTGACAATTTCATAGCGGCGCTGCTCGTCTGCGCCCGATAGGCATCAACCTGAGGGCCGAGAGGGCCGGTGGGGCTCGCGGTCAGGGATAAACCGCTGCCCCTACCTCTGCGTTTCTTCGAGGGTGAGGAACCTCTGTACCCCCTTACCAGGACCGACCCGGTTCCGCTCAACACCACAGGGAGGGGCCTGGCTTATCTCGCCCGCGTGCCCCAACCGGCCCTCTCGCCTACACGCACAGGTAGGGATCGCGCTTCATGCCGATCCAATACGCATCAACCTAAGAATGGTTCGGTTTGACCTCCCGTCTCAATCGATGGCGGAACGGGTTCGTGGAAGGGCAAGGGGGTCGGTGGGGGTCGCGTGGGATGGTAGAAAACACATCCCCTACCTCTGCGGAAGGGCGAGAGGGTCGGTGGGGGAACGCAAATGACCGGTTTTTTCGGGCTCATGCCTCTTTCCTCCCGATCCTGTGTGACACGATTGACCCTCTCGGCTTTCTATTGACCTGCAT
>DATJHM010000032.1:0-26845 GCA_035493895.1 Ktedonobacteraceae bacterium | reverse complement strand
GGCCCCGGTTGCGCTTCCGCAGCCGCTTTGCCTGGCGCAACGCTTCGTGCAACAGGTGGAGCGTACGCCCGATGCGGTGGCGGTGATCTGCGAGCAGCAACAGATCACGTATCGCGCCCTCGATCGACGGGCCAATCAGCTTGCCCATTATTTGCAGCGGCTGGGGGTGGGTCCCGATCAGTTTGTGGGGGTGGCGTTGGAGCGCTCGCTGGAACTGGTGGTGGCGCTGCTGGGGATCCTCAAAGCAGGGGGAGCCTATCTGCCGCTTGATCCTGACTATCCCAGCGAGCGGCTGGCCTATATGGTGGAGGATGCCGGGCCGGTATTGCTGCTCACACAGCACTCTTTACAAGCCCGATTGCCTGCGACGAACGTGCCCTTGCTGAGTCTCGATCAGCTCTGGGAAACGTTGCGTGCCGAGCCTGAGGGCGCGCCTGCCATCGCATTGTATCCAGAGCAGGTGGCCTATGTGATTTACACCTCTGGTTCCACGGGACGGCCCAAAGGTACCATGATTACCCAGCAGGGCATCTGTAATAGCTTGCAGTGGATGCAGGCGACCTACCCATTGGCCGCTCGTGATTGTGTGTTGCAAAAGACCTCATTGAGCTTTGATCCCTCGGTCTGGGAGCTCTTCTGGCCGTTGCTGGTCGGAGCGCGACTGACGCTGGCACGACCTGGAGGACATGCAGATCATGGCTATCTGTTCGCCTTATTGGCCCAGGAGGAGGTGACGACGCTCAACTTTGCCCCGGCGGAATTGCGGCTATTTGTGGAGGAGCCAGGTTGGGAGCAGGCGGTGAGTGTGCGCCGGGTGATGTGTGGAGGTGAGGCACTTTCCTCCGAATTACTACAACGCTTCTCGGTGCAAAAATATGCGCAGCTCACGAATCTGTATGGGCCGACCGAAGCGACGATCGAGGCCAGTTTCTGGATCTGCGAAGCTCAGAATGGAGGAGAGGGCATTGTACCGATTGAGTGCCCTATCGCCAATGGGCAATCGTATATGCTGGATGTGAAGGCTACCGATAAGCCTTTCCTCTCGACATACAGCCTCTCGCAGCTCTTCGAGCAACAGGTGGAGCGTACGCCCGATGTGGTGGCGTTGATCTGCGAGCAGCAACAAATGACCTATCGTGTCCTTGATCGACATGCGAATCAGCTTGCCCATGCTTTGCGCAGGCTGGGCGTGGGTCCCGATCAGTTCGTGGGGGTGGCACTGGAGCGCTCGCTGGAACTGGTGGTGGTGCTACTGGGCATTCTCAAAGCGGGAGGAGCCTATCTGCCGCTTGACCCCAACCATCCATCCGAGCGGTTGGCCTATATGTTGGAGGACGCCCGGCCAGCGCTCCTGCTCACGCAGCGCTCGTTGCAGGCTCAATTGCCCTTGACCAATACGCCACGCTTCTATCTCGATCAGCTCTGGGAAACGTTGCGTGCCGAGCCTGAGAGCACACCTGCTATCTTGTTGCAGCCAGAGCATCTGGCTTATGTGATTTACACGTCAGGTTCTACAGGTCGACCCAAAGGCGTGATGGGGACGCATCGGGCCAGCCTGAATCGTTTCCATTGGATGTGGCAGCGCTATCCCTTTGGGCCAGCCGAGGTCTGTTGTCAGAAAACGAACCTCAGCTTTGTGGATGCGGTCTGGGAAATCTTTGGTCCCCTGCTACAGGGCGTGCCGCTGGTCATCATGGCCGATGAGGTTGTCAAAGACCCTGTCCATTTGCGCCAGTTGTTAGAGCGGCAGGCCGTCACGCGGATCGTACTGGTTCCTTCGCTGTTGCGGGTCTTATTAGAAGATGAGCAAGCACTTCAGAGACAGTTGCATCGGCTTACTTACTGGGTGAGCAGTGGAGAGCCGCTGGCGCTGGAGGTGGCACAGCGTTTTCGTCGATGCCTGCCGGAGGCGAGACTGATCAATCTGTATGGCTCGTCGGAGGTCACGGCAGATGTCACTTACTATGAAGTCACGGATCTCGACATGCTATTCAGTGTTCCGATCGGTCGTCCGATTGCCAATACGCAGCTTTATGTGCTCGATGCTCACCATGAGTTGGTGCCGGTCGGGGTAACGGGTGAGCTTTACATAGGAGGAGTGGGGCTGGCTCGTGGGTATCATCGGCGTCCCGAACTGACCGCCGAGCGTTTTATGCCGCATCCGTGGAGCCAGGTGCCAGGACAGCGGCTCTATCGCACGGGTGATCTCGTGCGCTATCGTGCGGATGGCGTGCTCGAGTTCCAGGGGCGCATTGATACGCAGGTGAAACTGCGTGGGTTCCGTATTGAGCTCGGGGAGGTAGAAGCCGTGCTGCGTACGCATCCGGCGGTGCGAGATGCGGTGGTGGTGCTACGAGAGGAAACGAAGGAAAGAAGCTATCTGGTAGCGTATGTCATCGCGCTGGCAGAGGGAGAAGCGGTAACGGTCGCGCAACTGCAAGCGCATATGCGCAGATTCGTCCCGGACCATATGGTCCCTGCATTCATGATCTTGCTGGAGGCCTTCCCCCTGACTCCTCATGGCAAAGTCGATCGGCGCGCTTTGCCTCTGCCTGATCGGCAACACAATGATCTTGAATCGTATTGCGCGCCACAAACCCCTGTACAGGAAACGCTGGCTTTACTGTGGGCGGATCTGTTTCAATTACCCAGAGTTGGTATCAAAGATAATTTCTTTGCGTTGGGAGGCCATTCTTTACTGGCGATCCAGTTGCTCAACCGTATACAGCGTCAGGTGGGGAGAACGCTCTCTCTTGCCTCCCTGTTGCAAGCGGCGACGATTGAGCAACAGGCTGCACTCTTGCAGCAAGAAGCCGTGTTGTCTCCCTTCTCCTGGTCATCACTGGTTGTGCTTCGGCAGACGGGAGGCAAACGGCCATTCTTCTGCGTGCATCCAGTAACCGGAACGGTCTATTGTTATCTGAATCTGGTCCAGCATTTACAGGCCGACCGACCATTCTATGGCTTCCAATCGCCAGGATTGTATGCCAATCAACACCCTCACGTGACCGTAGAAGAGATGGCTACGGCCTATCTTTATGAATTGCAGGCAGTTCAGCCAGAAGGTCCATATCTCCTGGGAGGGTATTCCCTTGGAGGTCTTGTTGCCTTTGAAATGGCTGTGCAATTGCAGGCACGCGGCTATGAAGTGGCTTTATTAGTCTTGCTGGATACCGTGATTTTGCAGGAAGATGAGAAGCATAGAGCGAGTCCAGTAGACGGGGATGTTTCAGATGTGGAGACGCAGATGGCGTCTTTGCTTGCAATTGCACAGTATCTGGAATCCCTCAAAGTCTATCGCGACATACCGGTGACCGTATCATATGAGCAGTTGAGTCATGTATCCCCGGAAGAACAGGTAAGTATGGCCTTTGAACACCTGAAAGAGGCTCATCAGCTTCCTCAAGAGATGGATTTTGCGGATTTCCGCCAGCTTGTGCAAATGACAGCAGCGAATGGCAAAAGTGGTCGGCAGTATCGGCCAGAGGGACCCTACAAAGGTCATCTTGTGTCCTTGAACACGGAACAGACGGCCCAGGTGGCGAGCTCACTATGGCCTGCTTTGACGGCTGGATCGGTCGAGGTGGTGACAGTGCCTGGTGATCACTATTCAATGTTGACTGAACCGCATATCCAGGTTCTTGCCGCACAGTTGCAACGTGCTCTGGACGAGGCTGATCGCATTGCAGAGGAAAATCGTCAGAGGAAGATTTAAGAGTTGTATTGTCATGTTTAATGTAATAAGGGGGGAGCGTAGGAATGTTTTCCCCCTTACACGAGAAGATTGAACAGGAGAAAATAGATGAGACGATATTGTCGAGTATACCATCTGGGGGAGCTACGCAAATTTCCAGGATGGAAGGAAAATGAGGTAGAGCATAAGGCTACTTTTTCGGATGAGACGCCTGTGTATCTCTGGGACGATTTTACGGTAGTGGAGAGTCCCATTGTGGACCAGGGGAATCTTTTCGACGATGTAACTTCTCAATGGAAGGAATTTTGCCAGCAGACATTGGAATTTACGCTGCCTGAGGATCTGCAATATATACTTTAATACCAACTTTGAGGAAGAGCAAAAGAATTTTGGAGAAATAGGAGGTCTATTGCGCGTGGATGAATTGATACAGCGTCTTTCAGAGGGAAAACATCCAGTTATCGTGGGAGGATTACAGCCCACGTTGAAGGATTTGAAAAGGCGTATCCTTGAGATGAAGTACGTATTCATCAAATTTACTGATACACGAGGAGGCACAGATCTGGGTGTGGTTGTTGACACAGAGGCAACCAGGCTTGATGCTGCCGACTTTGAGTGTGGTACGGGGATAATACATATCGAGGGAACCTTAATTCTCAATTATACAAAGGTATGTTGTATTGCTGACATCGATCTGGCGACATTCAAGGGAACCGGGCATCTGTACCAGCTCGCGCTCAAATGAGCATCGTGTGCCGCCAGATCGTGTAGAACCTGAGCTATCTCGGGATTCTCAGGTCCATACAGCAGCTCGCGTATACGCAGTGCTCGCTGATGGAAGGTTTCCGCCTTCGTATATTTGCCTTGACGTTGGGAGAGGAGCGCCGGTCATTGAGCAAGGTAGCCGTTTGCAGAGAATCAGGCCCCTCCTGTTGCTCAAAGGTGCGGCGCGCCCGTCGGAAGAGGGGCTCTGCCTGCGCCTAAAATGCTCGTTCTCGCAGGTAGGAGCCCATCCGGTCAAGCAGTTCTGTTGAGTCATCGTATCACACGCCTGCGCTTGCTCCCAGGTATTGTGGCCAGGGGGCAACGTCGTTTTCTGGGTCAGGAGGAGCAATGGCATGGGCCGCGAGCACGATGCGTTTCAACTCATCGGCGTTGTTCCTCTGGTGAGAGTTGTTCCATTTACACTACCTGCATCAGGCGATGTAGACTCAGCAGGTGATGCTCTGAGAGATGTTTGAGAAAGGAAGAGGTTTCGGTGTAAAGCTTCGAAATGCCGGTGGAGAGAAGCGGCCTCATTTGTTTCTGGATGTTCGCTTCAGATCGCTGGCGTGCTCAATTTCGTCGGGTTTGTTCGCCTGGTAGTTTGGTCGGGCGCTTATGAACGCGGTAATTGTCGTATGATTTGTCGTAAGAGAGTGATATTTTTCTATTCTGCACTTACGTAAGAGCTTCAAGCTGTTGAGTGATAATCTGCTCGACCCGGCGCAGGTCCGCCGGTATTTCGTAGACATGATGAGCGCCTCCCTGTTGTAGATATTGAGGGGTTTTTAAACCAGTGCCCGTGATGAGAGCGACTATATGTTCTTCACGGTTGATCAGACCGGATGTTAAAGCTACCTCGATACCGGCGAAAGCCGCAGCAGCAGCGGGTTCCGCCATAATGCCCCCCTTGCGAGCCAGCGTGCTGATTGCCTGGAGGATGGCGGCATCAGAAACCGTCAGGAAAGAGCCCTCGCTTTCACGTACATCGCGTAAGGTCATGGCTCCATTGGTGGGTGCTGTTACCGCAATGCCATCGGCAATCGTTGAAGCGTTGGGAGTTGTGGTTGCCATCTGTATCTGAGTCCGGGCATCCCAGGCTTTTTTCAAGGGCTGGTAGCTTTCGGCTTGCACACCAATGATGCGTGGCATCCTGTTTACCGCGCCACAGGCAATAAGTTCACGAAACCCCTTGGCCAGTCCGCTGAGAGTGACCCCATCGCCAACCGGCACAAAAATGACATCTGGCACCTGATAGTCTGACTGCTCCCAGATTTCCAGTGCCACAGTCTTTTTGGCTTCTAGCGTCAGTGGATTATAACCGGTATTGCGGTCATGCCAGTTGAACGCACGAGCTGCTTGTCGGGATAGCCGGACAGCCTCTGCGTAGCCATCTTGTACCTTGAAGACAATCGCACCGGTACTGAGCATGAGTTGTAGTTTGGCAGGTGAGACATCAGCAGGCACAAAAATGACGGCCTGCATACCTATTGCAGCGGCCCCGATGGAGAGCGATAACGCAGCATTTCCTGTTGATGCACAGCTGACTACACGGACATCATGTTGTAATGCATATTCAAGAACAAGAGCGGTAGCGCGATCTTTATTGGAGCCAGAGGGTGAGCGGGTCTCATCTTTCAGCCAG
The DNA here is from genome assembly GCA_035493895.1 of Ktedonobacteraceae bacterium. Classification (GTDB taxonomy): domain Bacteria; phylum Chloroflexota; class Ktedonobacteria; order Ktedonobacterales; family Ktedonobacteraceae; genus DATJHM01. The sequence goes on along the minus strand of DATJHM010000032.1, from coordinate 20,744 downwards.
AGCTCTGGCGTTTTCAAGAAGGCTCGTAGTTGCGGAGGGGCAAACAAAGGGGTGCCCCCAACAGCTAACGGATACTGTATATCGTTCTCAACAGGCAATAGGGCTCGATATCTCCACATGCCATCATCAGTTGGTTCTAAGGGAGGAAGAAGGTAGGGATCGTAAGCATAAAGAAACTCCACGCGCCCAATATCGCTGAGCTCTTTTTCTCGTTCCAGGTCTACGAAATGCATACAGGTTCCATCATCGTAGATTACATTGGCGGCTGTAACTCTACCCATTGTAGTGGCTCCTTATCTAGGGTGTGAGTAATTTGCGCTCCACAGCTACAGCCACTGCTGAAGCGCGCGAGTCTACATTTAATTTTGTATAAATACTCGTCAAGTGTGCACCTACCGTACGCAGGCTGATGCCAAGTTGCGCGGCGACTTCCTTACTGTGTGCGCCTCGTGTGATGCAAAGGAGCACCTCTTTTTCACGTGCGGTTAAGATATTGTCGTTGGTAGATTGGCTATCCTGCTGTAGTGGACGCGTAAGGATATGTGCCATGATCTTAGGGCTGAGCAACATCTCTCCACGTGCGGCGGCGCGAATAGCGTTAAAGAGCGTTTCACGATTAACATCTTTGAGCAGATAGCCTCTGGCACCAGCAGAGAGGCCACGCATGATCAAATCATCTTCATTGTAGGTAGTGAGAATAATGACAGCGATCTGTGGCCAGCGTGCGTGAATCTGCGTCAACGCTTCAAGTCCATCCATGCCGGGCATGCGCAAATCCATCAGAACAACATCCGGTTGTAACTCTTCGATCAGCCGGAGGGCAATAGTGCCATCAGCTGCATCCCCTACTAACTGAAAACCTTCTCCAGCTATCTCCAGTACCATACGTAGTCCTTCGCGGACAATGAGATGGTCATCAACCACTATCAGGCGGATAGATTTCATTTCCTGGCTCATACAAGAACACCTCCGTTCACTCCTGGTATACAGATACGAATGATCGATCCCTGGCCTAATGTACTGATTACCGCAATCTGTCCTGAGAGGAGTTGAACACGTTCACGAAGACCAAGCAGCCCATAGTGGCCTGTCTGACTGGTAACATTTTGTGGATCGAAGCCAATGCCATTGTCGCCAATCTCTAAAGTGAGCATCCCTTGCTCATAGGTCGTATTGATCCAGGATTGTGTGGCATGTGCATGGCGAGCGGTATTGGTCAGTGCCTCAGAAATAATGCGTAAGATCTGCTCTTGAGAAGCTGAGGGTAAGACCGGGAACTGCGTGCAGGTACAGAGGCAAGGAATGCCATTCGTGGCGGTAAAGCGTTGTACCATTTCTTGTAGTACCGTGTTGAACTGTTCTGAGTTAGGTGTAGCGACACGCAAGTCATCAATAGCTGAACGAGCTTCAGCCATCGTCGCACGGGCGCGAGCCATGGCTTGCTGAACAATCGTCTGTGCTTGTGCCGTATGTTGCCGGGCTATCAAAGAATCGATAGTTTCCAGTTGCAGCGTCAGTGCTACCAGACTCTGGGCCAGCGTATCATGGAGCTCGCGTGCCAGGCGCTGGCGCTCAGTGACAAGCGTAAGATCTTCGACTTGCACGGCATAGTTCTCCAGCTGAATGTGCGCCTTTTCCAGTTTTGCATAGGTCGCAGCTAGTTCATGCAGGAGTTCCTGGTCAGTTTTGTGAGCCATAGCTTGCTGTCGATAGAGAATAACGCAGGCAATGATAAAAAATATCAGCGTCATGGCATTGAGCAATTTGTAAGAGAAGATCTGCAATTGTGCATTGGTGAAGTAGTTAATCGGGTCCAGGGCCAGAATATAGAGTCCGAGCAGGCCACTTACAACGAAGACGAGCTGGCGCGACCACTTGAGGATATGAATGGCTTCCAGCGTGAGCGCGAGACAGAGACCAAAGACCGCATCCTGCGCGTCGGCCAGATACAGCATGAGAATAGCAAGTAGTCCCTGTATAAGAAAGTATGGTAACACCCAGCGTGGTTTCGGCTCGTAGAACAGGATTGAGCAGTGTAATGCAATATGCAGTAGCATCAGGAGCGTGAAGGCTACAGTGGCAACCAGTGTTGGATTAAGGTTTCCCGTCAACAGTCGAGGGCCTAATGGCGTGCGTGGACCACCTAAACCTAATGTAAGCTCCTGTAGATAGACAGCGCCCAACCAGACTAAAAGGAACCAGCGTAGAGGGTGTTTTCTATGCATGCTCCGCCTTCTCCTACTCTCCCGAGCATAGCTCTTCCTGAAAAAATCTCTATCACCGCATACATTGATCATGCTCGTACGGCAGTTTTGTGTTTCATCACCAAGTATAACACGATTTTTTTTAGATACCATGTCAATATCGGCAATCTCAATATGCAGAGTTCTGCAAGCGTAATCGCATGGTTTCGCATAAAAGAATGCAAGAAATAACGATGTGGTAGCTTTTAGAAATCACTATACTTTTTGAAAGAAACGCATCTAGAAACGCAATGTAGATATATGGTTGATCAAAAAAACTGATAGAGGACGTAAGGAGCACGAAAATGGTGATGGACAATGGCTCTGGGGATAAAGACCTGATTATCGAGGCTATTGACGTGTGCAAGGTCTATGAAAGCGGACGATTGAAGGTCCAGGCCCTGAAAGGGATCAATCTCCACATTCAGCGTGGCGAGGTGGTAGCGATCATGGGGCCGAGTGGGTGTGGAAAGACAACGTTGCTCAACTGTTTAAGTGGGCTGGATCGGATTACCTCGGGCGTCATCAGGATCGCGGGCCAGGACATTCGCGGTTTTTCAGACCGAGAACAAACGGCATTCCGGGCCAGAGAGATGGGTTTTGTATTTCAGACCTATAACTTGTTGCCTGTACTCACCGGGTTGGAGAATGTGGAATTACCATTGCTCATCAGCAATGTTGCTCCTAAAGAGGCACGCCTACGAGCGCGGGAAAGTATCGAGCTCGTGGGGTTGACGAAGTGGGCACAGCATCGTCCGGCAGAGATGAGCGGCGGCCAATGTCAGCGCCTGGCTATTGCTCGCGCACTGGCAACTGCCCCCTCGATTGTCTGGGCGGATGAACCAACGGGTGCGCTGGATAGTCAGACCAGTCAGGAAATTATTGAACTGATGTTGCGCCTGAACCGTGAGCATCATCTGACCTTTGTCTGGGTGACGCATGCGTTGGAGGTCGCACAACAAGCCGGGCGCTTGATTACGATGCGCGATGGTGCTGTGGTGAGCGATCGTCCGACCCAGGCTGAGAATCGTGCAGCACTGAATACGAGCTTATCCGATTTTTGATGATAAAGATGGCAGGAAAGAAAGAATGTTGCAAAAAATATGAGTGTCTTCCCAGAAATTTCTCCTGACGTACTGGCCGTAGTTTTGGTGACGATCACGGCATGTGTACTCCTCATCCTTGTCGGTCTGGCGCTCAGTCAACCAATTTTGTGGCGGATGGGCTGGCGTCATATCATGCGTCGTCCCGCACAGACAGCGTTATTACTGTGCGGTCTGGCACTTTCTACCATTGTGATCACGGCATCTTTTGGTCTGTCCGATAGTTTCAACAACTCTGCAACGCAGCACCGCCTGGGACGTATGGGGAATGTCGATGAAAGCGTTTCTGGTCCTTTCAGTCAGGCAAAGATTGATCAGACGCTTGCTCAGCTGCGACAGGACAGTGACATCCAGGCTGCTGCGGCAATCGGCATTTTCCCAAGCAGTCCGACGGTATTCGCCAACCGTACCGGTTTCTCTGTGCATAATGTCGATTTTTATGCCATCTCCCCGCAATTTGAAACGGTCTATGGGACGGTCAACGATGAACATGGCCAGAGCATCCATTTTACAGCCTTGCAGGGGAATAAGGTTTTTGTCAGCTCGAGTCTGGCACAGAGTTTACATGTGCACGCAGGAGACGTGCTTCAGCTCAACTTCAGTGATACGAATGTCATCGCCACTGTGCAGGCGGTGCTTGCCAATGATATCGGCGTGACGACAGGTGAGGCCATTTCCACGGCCACACCGGAAGTCCTGATGTCACTGTCTAGCGCGCAGAAGATCACACCAGCCCCACCCAATACGATCTGTATCAAGAATGTTGGCGCGGGCGGTATGAGTGCGGCTGCGACCAATACGAGCCATGCAGTGATTCAGCTTTTGCAAAAACTGTTCCCAGGAGCGCCAGCCAGCCTGAATATCCCCCAGGCTCGTGGAACAGTAAATATTATGAAATATAGGATTCATCCGCTGAAGCCAGATGTAGTACTTGACACCCAGGGTTTGTCTATTAACAAGCTCGTGTTTCTCTCGTCTGCTGGTCAGCAGTTCTCCTGGCTACCCCCGCTCTTTTCCTGCTTGCTGGTGGGTGCAGGCATTCTGTTGCTGATCTTATTGATTGTGTTGATGACAGCTGAGCGACGTACCGAGCTGGGAATGAGCCGTGCCCTGGGTCTACAGCGCTCTCATCTGGTACAACAGATGCTTTTTGAGGGGGGTGGTTATGCGATAGTGGCTGCCTTGCTGGGTCTGCTTGTGGGTATTGGCGTGACAGGCATCGAAATAGCCGTACTCTCGCAGTTGCCAACGATGGGGACCGGTGAAGCTGGCAATGCCGTACCGATACCCATCATCCAATCTGGTGACCTGCATCTCTGGATAAGCTGGCAGAGCATGCTCAGTACCTGGTGTATCGGCGTTCTGACCACCATGCTAACCGTGCTGGTAACAGCCATCTGGGTGAGCCGAATGGATATTGTGACCGCGATTCGTAATCTGGATGATCCTCCTGTGCGACGTACGCCTCTCATCCAGTTGTGGCGAGCCCTGGTCTCTTCGCAACTAGACGAGGATGAGCAGCCTATCGTGGAGACCGTAGCGCGGCGCTGGAGTCGTATTGCTGGCGCGTTGGGTAGTCTGATCTGGGGATGGTGGGTGCGTGGTCCGCTGTGTTTGCTCTGTGGGGTGGTGGTGCTGGCAGGAAGTCGGACGTGGCATCAGACCTGGTTGGAGCAGTGTGGCGTACTGTTGCTGATTACCGGTGGTGGGCTCTTGCTGAGTCAGTTGCTCTCACTCGCAGGATTGGGTCTGAGTTCAGCGCGACGTATCTGCTGGAGTTTTATTGGGGTCGGCTGGCTCATCGCAGGGCTCATCCTTGGCAAAGCATTTCTCATGCTGTTCCAGCCAGTAGTAGATTTTACCGTTCCACCTTCTGGCTTCGAGATCCTGCTGAGTATGTTGATGCTCGTAGGAGGTGCTGTAGTGCTGGTGATGAGTAATGCTGACCTGTTGACGATCCCGTTGACGGCATTGTTGCGCAGAGTGCCTGGGCAGGCAGCCGTGAGTCGTCTCAGCCTGGTCTATCCTTTGACTTTCCGTTTTCGTACAGGTATTACTGTTGCCTTATTGAGCCTGATCACGTTCCTGGTGTTGTTGCTTGTAACGACCAATCTGGGGGCATTGCAAGTTGCCCAGGCCGCCACGAACTCCGGAGGGTTTCAGCTTCAGGCAACGGTCTTTGGTTCGCAATTGCGTCGATCCAGCACCTTACCGGGCCAGCTGCAAGCTCTCACGAATCATCAATTGCTGGCAGAGGATTTTGCGCAGGTTGGCCTGTTGAGGCTCATGTATGATTATCCAGAATCGGGTGCTCCCACTCCGATTCGTCTGTTGGGTCTGTCCGGGCAGCCCTTGTATACACTGAGCCAGCCGCCGCAGGTGGCCGATGACGGATTTCTCTCCAGCACATCATTACAGTTGTATGCACGAGCGCAGGGTTTCTCGTCTGACCAGCAGATCTGGAATGCCGTACGTAATCATAGTGGTTATGTGGTGCTCCAGTATGATTCCCAGATTTCGGCTTTACCGATGCATAGTGGTTTTACGCCGTTTAGCATTGGCATACCAGATAATGCGACCGCCGCGAAGGCGCACTATCACCAGGCCACAGTCATTGGCCTGATGCCAGCCAGTACACCCTGGCGTGTACTGACCTCTTTGCGGACTGCTGATGCCATAGCCCGGCCACCCTCCACATTTCTCAACACCTACCTTTTCCGCTTGCGGCCATCCGTAACGGAAGCGCGTGCCGTGCTGGATCTCAGTCGTGCCGTGCAGAGTGATACGCTGGGCATTACGATACAATCGCTCGATCAGGGAAGCGTAAATGAAGCAACGGCGGTACTGACCATCTTCCTGGTGAGTTACCTCGCGCTTGGATTAGGCTTTGGGGCGTTAGCCATCGGCGTTATTACCAGTCGTGCCGTGGTAGAGCGTCGCCAGCAGATTGGAATGCTCAGGGCATTAGGTTTCTCGCGTCTACTGGTCTGGCGTGCGTTTTTGCTGGAATCGAGCTTTACCATCTTTCTGAGCTTACTGGTGGGGACCGCGCTGGCGATATGGCTGGCCTATCAGGTGGCGTTGGTGACGTACCAGCATTTCCCCTTCCCTATCGGACCTGTAGTGCTCATTGTGATAGGCAGCTTTTTGATTGCATTGGTAAGCACGATTATCCCGACGCGGCGGGCCGCAAAGCTGCATCCGGCTGAGGCGTTGCGCTATGAATAAGCCGGTTGTTTGTAGAAGGCCTGCTATCCAATGGAGTGAGGGGATGGAAGAGGTGAGCATGAAGAAAGAGTTCAATGGCTTTTTGTGAGTAGAAAAGAGTGATAAAGAGCAAGCGAAGTATTGAAAGGATGAGCAATGTCACAGGATACGAAAGAGAATAAGCAACCAGAAGAAATTGTCACGCATCTGGGTAGTAAACCCCAGCGCCAGACACGTAGTGGTTTGCAGCCTTTACCTATCGTCATCGGGGTGGTGCTACTGATTGTCGTTATTGGCGCTGTGGTGCTGGTAAAGTCAAACGTCTTCTCTACGCAGTCCACTACCGCTACGAATGCTAATCCTGCTCCCGGAGCAGGATCGGCGAGCAGTGGTGGTTCAAAGTTGCCAGAGGGATGTACAGGCGCACGATTGCCAAGTGCCGTAGTTTTGCAGGAGACCGCCAACGGACTCCACATGACCGTATCTGCAATTCAGGCCGAAGTGACTGCGGGGAAAACGGTGTCGCAGGTTGCCACAGCACAGCAGATATCCGCCAATCAGTTACACGATATTGAAGTGAATGCCTTACAGACTGCCAATAACCAATGGGTGCAAAAGGGCTGCATTAGCCAGCAGGATGCGGCTAATAACATGAAGCGCGACACTGGCACAGCAACGTATATGGATGCCGAATTTACTGATCGCTTTAAAAATCCCTGATCATTCGGTAGGAGCCATCGGGGGCGCGTCATTTTTTCGCATCGACAGGCAGGGCAGGTCGTAGAAATCGCCCCCAATCCCGTAGCGTCGTCCGTTTATCTGCGACGGTGGCAAATCCCACGATCCCGTGCCCCGAAGAGGGTTCGTTCGGGGGCACGGTCGCAGATAAACGGACGACGCTACGGATCGTTGGTAGACCATCTCCTTGTCGATGCGAAAAAATGACTGACACATCAAACGAACCTTCATCTTGACAAGTCGAGTGTCCTTCAGTAAAATTGGGAAAGTATGATGTTGAACCAGAAAAACTGGTAGTAAGTTCACCTTTTACAGAGGTTGAACTGGTGGAACATGCCCCTCATCGCCAGACCCTATACTTTTGCTTGCGATCTCTTCTCATTTCATCATACCTATCCCTCTCTGAGATAGTGCATCCAATAGAAATAGAGCTCTATTTCTGCTGGATCTATTCCTGTGTAGTCGCACTGATAAAAGAACCTGTTTTGCGCAGATCTTCCAGAGAAGTCCTATAGTATCTGCTACGGAGGGAAATAATATGCAGAGCGTCAATCGTCTGAGCGTGTCTTCTCCCGGGCAAAAGCGCCAAATGTCAGCTTTCAAGACTGATCTCGGCGTTCTTAAACGCATTGCCAGGACCTTCGTTCCGTATAAGGGGAGAGTGAGCTTCATCCTGCTGATCCTGCTCGTTACGACTGCGCTCGGGATCGTCAATCCGCTGCTTGTGCGTGCAGTGCTCGATGATGCAATTATGAACCATAACATGCAGCATCTCATTCTCTATGCCACCATTGCATTGATTGCCTCACTGCTGGGGGGATTAGCGAGTATTGCGCAGACCTATTTCAATAGTGTCATTGGTCAGAACATCATGCGCGACTTTCGCAATCAGCTGTACGTGAAGCTTCAGTCGATGTCGTTTCGCTTTTTTACCTCCACACGTACCGGAGAGATCCAGTCGCGCCTCTCTAATGATATCAATGGAGCTCAGAATGCGCTCACTGATACCTTTACACGTGCTGTGACCTGCATCCTCAACGCGATTGTGACCATCGCGGCTATGCTCTATGTCAGCCCACTCCTGACATTGATTTCCGTCGTGCTGTTGCCGCTTTTTTTGTGGATCACCTATAAATCGGGGAAGATGCGCAGGCGTACCAGTCTTGCCACACAGCAGACAATGGCCTCGCTCCATGCCTTGATGCAAGAAACGCTGTCAGTCAGTGGGGTGTTGCTCATCAAAACGCTGGGTCGTCAGAAAATGGTGCAAGGACGTTTTAAGACCGAGAACCAGAAACTGACCGAACTGGGCATTCAGCAGCGTATGATTGGGCGCTGGATCATGTTTCTCTTTGATACATTTTTTACGTTCACGCCCACGATCATTTATATTGTTGCTGGCTGGCAGATTATTCATTCTGCGCAGGGTGCCAGTATTACCATTGGAGGCATTGTCGCTTTTACCGCCTTTCAAAGCAGACTCTTCAATACCTTCAGTCAGATTTTTCCGTTACAATTGGATCTGCAAAGCTCGCTGGCTCTGTTTGAGCGCATTTTTGAATATCTTGATCTACCAGTCGAGATTCACGATGCTCCCGATGCTTGCACACTTGAACCAGAGCTGGTGAAAGGAGAGATTGCGTTTAAAGCTGTCTCTTTTACCTATAAAGATGCGCTTACCAGTTTTGGCAAGTTGAAAGCACCAGGGCAGAAGCAGAATGGACAGACAGCATCACAGAGTGGGCACGCAACCCCGTTCACGCTGGATGATCTTTCCTTTACGATTAAACCGGGGCAACTGGTGGCACTGGTTGGACCAAGTGGAGCCGGAAAGACGACGATTACCTATCTGATCCCTCGCCTGTACGATGTCGATAGCGGTGCTGTTGAGATTGATGGTCATGATACGCGAGATATCAAGCTTGAGTCACTGAGCTCGTTAATTGGTATTGTAACGCAAGAGAGCTTTCTTTTCCACGCAACCGTGAGAGAGAATTTGCTCTATGCTTCCCCAGAAGCCACAGAAGAGGAGATGATTGCAGCGACGAAAGCGGCGGCGATCCATGAGCGGATCGTGGAGCTGTCAGATGGTTATGATACCGTGGTTGGTGAGCGCGGCTATCGTTTTTCGGGAGGCGAGAAACAACGCATGGCGATCGCACGAACAATCCTGAAAAATCCTCGTATTCTTATTCTTGATGAGGCAACCAGCTCATTAGATACCCAATCGGAGCGCCTGATTCAAGCTGCTCTCGAACCACTGATGAAGAACCGTACCACCATCGCGATTGCGCATCGTCTCTCTACTATTCTCTCAGCCGATCTTATTCTGGTCATAGACAAGGGAAGAATCGTGGAGCAAGGAACGCATCGGGAGCTACTCGCGCACGAAGGATTGTATGCAAATCTGTATCAGCAGCAGTTTTCACAGCAAGCAGCCCTCGATGCGGTCTAAATAGCATACCGTTGGGGTAATGAAAGGACAATACGTGTAGTCCGTCTCTCTACCTCACTTTCCCTGAAAAAATACTTATCAGGAGTATTGTTTCTGGTCGCTTTCAGCAGATATACTACGGTGGTAGAAATATGAGCACGGTTTCAGTATCCAGTGCATAGACAGGTCATCCAATCGAACTATTTTGGTTGGATTGGCGGAGCTTTTTGACTTCCCTGTTGCCCTCTTTTTCTCAGACAAGGTGCCTCTTGAACGTAACAACTATCCCATCTTTTTCTGTTCGTGATGGTTTTATATTGCTGTGCCAGTAACAGGTATTGGCGCTAAGAAAGAGGTTATGATGGACAAGAGACCAAGTTTACGAGCGAATATCAAAAAAATTGTGCAGGAGAGACGTGAGGAGATCAGCCTGACTGATTTTAACCTTACTAAGACGGAGTATTTTTCTCCCGAATCGCATTTACCGTTAGTGGTTCAGCCAGCCATTAATGGCGTTAATCTGGCGGGCTGGGCACTGAATAACAAAGAGTATATTCAGCGTGAACTGGCGACGCACGGTGCTATTCTTTTCCGCAACTTCACGATTGACTCGCCCGCCAGATTTGAGGAATTCGCGTTATCGGCGAGTGCGAAGGGCGAGTTATTTGATGAATATGGTGATCTGCCTCGCGATACTCCCGGGGCCAAGGTGTATCATTCCACGCCCTATCCCGCCGACAAATCGATTTTGTTTCATAATGAGAGTTCCCATATGCACCGCTGGCCGATGAAGATTTTTTTCTATTGCGTCAAGCCCGCAGAGGAGCGAGGAGCCACGCCCATTATTGATTGCCGCAGGACATACCAGGAACTGGATACTGCGCTTATTCGTCAGATGACGGAAAAGAAGCTCATGTATGTGCGAAATTTCATTGATGGATTGGATGTAAGCTGGCAACAATTTTTCATGACAGATGATAGAAAGCGTGTAGAAGATTATTGTCGTCGTTCCAATATTGCTTTCGAATGGAAAGGTGAGAATAATCTTACCACCCGGCAAATCTGTCCGGCTGTGCTCAATCATCCTGTCACTGGTGAACCGCTGTTCTTCAATCAGATCCAGCTCCATCACATCTCGTGCCTGGACGCGGATGTGCGGGCGTCGATGCTCTCGATGTTCCGTGAAGAGGATTTGCCACGCAATGTCTACTATGGCGATGGAACGCCTATTGAGGATTCCGTCGTGGAAGAGATCAGCACGCTCTATGAGCGGGTCGCAGTGCGTTTTCAGTGGCAGGCTGGTGACGTTATTTTGCTCGATAATATGATGGTGGCCCATTCACGTGATCCGTTTGGTGGTACACGTAAAATCCTTGTGGCTATGGCGGATATGATTACGCAACAAGAAGCGATGAATGTCTCTGCGCTGAAAGCCACTGTATGAATGTATCGGCGGTGAGTTTATGGCTGCAATACTGGCAACGCAAGCCCAACGCACGGATTCGTCTGTTTTGTTTTCACTATGCCGGGGGCGGAGCGTCTCTCTATCGCTCCTGGTCAGAACAGACGCCGCCTCTGATCGAGATCTGTCCGGTCCAGTTGCCAGGGCGTGAGAGCCGTTTGCCGGAAAAACCTTTTGATCGGTTGGAGGCTTTACTTCCACCTCTGGCTGAAGCTCTGGGTCCTTACCTGGACATGCCTTATGCTTTTTTCGGCCATAGTATGGGGGCTGTTGTGAGCTTTGAGTTGGCCCGCTATCTGCGCCGTACGCGCCAGTGTGCGGACCCACTCCACCTGTTTGTCTCGGGACGTCGTGCACCTCAACTCCCCGATCACAGGCCATCCATACATGCTTTGCCAGAGCCAGCCTTTATTGAGAAGTTAAGGGAGTTAAATGGCACGCCAGAGGCAGTATTAGAAAATGCAGAGTTGTTCCATCTGCTGCTTCCTCTGCTACGTGCGGATTTTGCCTTATGTGAAACCTATCAGTATGTGAAAGAAAAGCCTCTCCACTCTCCTATCACAGCCTTTGGAGGTTTGCAAGATCGTGAAGTATCACGTACTATGCTGACTTCCTGGCAGGAGCAGACGGAAGGGGCTTTTAAATTGCGTTTCTTTCCAGGCGATCATTTCTTCTTGCATAAGCAACAATCAGAGCTTTTGCAGGTCCTTTCCCAGGATCTTCTCCGTTCCCTCCATTAACTTTGCCCTACCGTGTTTGCTTTCAGAGGGCAATGAATTTCCTTGTGCTCTAGATTGCATATATGTGTGGGCCTCATTCAGGGCCAGTGCCTCTGGCATAGTCGATGGATGCACAATCAGAGAAATATTGGCGCTCTCTCTTTGCTTTTGCTCCTTTTTAAGGAAGGATGTTATCGTATGCATGTTTCATTGGCCCTGAAAAAGGACTATTTCAGACGTTTGCAGCTTCTTTTTCTCCCCGCTATCCTGGTCTTATCGCTGTGTTTATCGAGCTGTACTACATCTACGGATGCGTCAGCGCAGTCTCCCAATAAGCAATCTACAAGCATTTTGTGGGATAGCTGGGGAGTGCCACATATTTTTGCCGCTAACGACGAGCAACTCTTCTACAGCTTTGGCTATGCACAGATGCAAAATCATGCCGATCTGCTGCTGACCCTTTATGGCGAGGCACGTGGACGTGCGGCTGAATACTGGGGGGCAAGCTATCTAGGAGAAGACGAATTTGTAAGAACGATGGGTTTTCCTGAGCATGCTCAGAGTTGGTATAATGCACAAACGCCAGCATTTCGTCGTTATATAACCGCCTTTGTTGCGGGTATGAATGCTTATGCGCATGCTCATCCGGACCAGATCTCTCCTCAAATGAGGGTGGTGTTACCGCTCCAGGTAACCGACGTGTTTGCGCATGGCGAGCGTGTGTTCAGCGATTTTCTCCTGGGTGATTGTGAGCCGGTGCTGAATACGTTCAATGTAGGAACTTCTTCGGCAGGTTCTAATGGTTGGGCGATTGGACCGGCTCATTCAGCCAGCAATCATGCTATGTTGTTAGCCAATCCCCATCTTCCCTGGAGCGGTGAAACAACCTTTTTTGAGGCCCAGCTGGTCTCTCCCACAACCAGTATGTATGGAGCAACGCTCGTTGGTTTTCCCGTTTTAGCTATTGCCTTTAATAACTTTCTGAGCTGGACTCATACGGTAAATACGATTGATGCCTGTGACGCCTATAAGCTGACGCTCTCCGGTAATGGATATCTCTTCGATAATACGGTACATACTTTTGCGACCCAGACGGAGACCTTGCGTGTCAAGCAAACTGACGGCACGCTGAAATCGCAGCAGTTGACGATACGCCACAGTGTTCATGGGCCTGTCTTTACATTTGGAAAAGGTGATCAGACGGAGACACTGGCGATTCGTATGACAGGGGTTGATCAGTTCCCGGCCACTGGTATGTGGCAAGAGTGGTGGGATATGGGGCATGCCCAGAACTTGAGCCAGTTCCAATCCGCCGTACAACGCTTGCAAATACCGATGTTTACGATCATCTATGCCGACCGCGATGGGCATGTGCTGTCACTGTTTAATGGCGAGGTGCCCAAACGTCCTTCTGGAGATTGGAATTATTGGACCAGTATTGTGCCGGGAGATACCTCTGCAACCCTTTGGAACTCAATCATTCCTTATAAAGATCTTCCTAAAGTGATTGATCCCCCGAGCGATTGGGTGCAAAATTCCAATAGCCCGCCCTGGTATACAACTTTCCCGCAGACCTTTAATCCTGCTCAATATCCCGCGTATCTGGCTCCTGTGGCGAGTATGTCTTTGCGTGAGCAGAGTGGTGTTGAGATGATTACCGCGCAGAATCGCCTTTCTTATGAGCAAATGGTGGCCGATAAGTTTTCGTCACATGTGGTACTGGCAGATCGTCTTGTGCCTGATCTGATTGCGGCCGCCCACAAATATGGTAATGCTCAGGCGCAACAGGCCGCCGATGTGTTGCAGGCATGGGATCGCACCACCGATGCCAATAGCAAAGGGGCCGCTCTTTTCTATGTATGGGCCTCTACTATGTTGCATAACAAAACTCCCCTCTTTATGGTGCCCTGGGATCCCAAACAACCTCGTACGACCCCTTCAGGTCTGGCAGACCCTCAAGCTGCGGTGCAGGTGTTGCAAGATGCTGCCAGTACGCTGCTCTCGCAGGTCGGCTCGTTGGATATTCCCTGGGGGACGGCTTTTCGCGTAAATCGTGGCAGCGTAAACTTGCCAGCCAGCGGTGGCCCGGGCGATCCCTTCGGTATCTTTCGTGCTCTGTATTTCGCGTCGGGCCCAAATGGACAATATATTGCTAACTCTGGCGATAGTTATATCGCGGCAGTCGAGTTTACGAACCCGATTCAGGCGCGCGTACTGCTGACCTATGGCAACTCCAGTCAACCCGATTCGCCGCATAATGGGGATCAACTTACGTTGTACGCGAAGAACCAGATGCGTGATGCCTGGCTGACGCAATCAGAGATTGAGGCACACCTGGCCTCTCGTGTGAATCTGTTCTAAATATATGCCATGCAATTCAGTTGGGAGGAGAAGGAATGACAATGAGAGAAGACCTGGAGCCACATTCCTCTACTGATCTGATAGGTCTAGATGCGCGTTTTACCACCCTTGTGGAGATACTTCGTGAGCGAGCACGTCACCAGCCTGAGCAAAGAGCCTATACCTTTCTTGGTGATGGTGAGGTTGAGGAGGCTGGTATTACGTATGCACAGCTTGATTATCGGGCAAGAGCTATTGCGGCCTTGCTACAGGAGTATACACATGCGAATGAGCGTGCATTGTTGCTCTTTCCACCTGGATTGGACTATATTGCGGCTTTTCTTGGCTGTCTCTATGCAGGCGTGATCGCTGTTCCGGCATATCCTCCTTCCTCTAATCGCTTGCTGTCACGTATTCAGGCCATTGCTGTCGATGCTCAGGCGACTCTGGTGCTTACGACTCAGCGAACGCTTGCCAAGCTACAACAATGGCCCGATCGTTTACCTGAATTGGATGCTTTGCAGTGGCTTGCTACTGATAATGATAGCTACCTTGAGCGAGTCGAGCGTTGGCAGCAACCGACGTTTGTGCCGGATATGTTAACGTTTCTCCAGTATACATCCGGTTCGACTGGAACTCCGAAAGGCGTCATGGTCAGCCATGCGAATCTCCTGCACAACCTGGAAATGATGCGTACACGTTGGGCGCACACGGAGAGCAGCGTGGGAGTTTCCTGGTTGCCAATGTTTCATGATATGGGGCTGATTGCTGGCGTATTACAGCCGTTGTATGTGGGCTTTCCAGCCGTTTTGATGGCCCCGGCGGCTTTCGTCCAGCGTCCATTGCGCTGGTTGCAGGCGATCTCGCGCTATGGGGGAACGACCAGTTGTGCGCCAAATTTTGCGTATGAGCTCTGTCTGCGCCGGGTGACGGAGGAGGAACGGGGGCAACTGGATCTGAGCTCCTGGCGCGTAGCCGTGAATGGTGCTGAGCCTGTACGTGCTGAGACACTACGGCAGTTCGCAGACGTTTTTAGCGACTGCGGCTTTCGCTATGAGACATTTAGCCCTGGCTATGGACTCGCTGAGGGGACATTAATGGTCGCCAGTACGGCCTGCGGTACGTCGTCTACGGTTGTTCATCTGAGTCGTGCGCAACTAGAGCAGAAGCGAATTGCTCTCAGCGAGGAAGAGGAGGGGATGACCCGGCCCTTTGTGGGGTGTGGTCCCGTCGCTGAAGATCAGCGTGTCGTTATTGTTAATCCTGAGACGCAGCAGCCCTGCACTCCGCATGAAGTTGGAGAGATCTGGATTGCCGGTCCGAGTGTGACGCATGGCTACTGGCGGCGCAGAGAAGAGACCCAGCAGGTGTTTCAGGCCCGGCTGGCTGATGGGGACGATGAGCCATTTTTACGCACAGGCGACCTTGGCTTTTTACATAAAAAAGAACTATTTATCACTGGCCGTCTGAAAGACATCATCATTATTCGTGGCCGTAATTATTATCCTCAAGATATTGAGCTCGCAGCTGAGCGAGTGCATGCCTCGTTACGTCCAGGTTGTGGTGCGGCCTTTACTGTG
Source organism: Ktedonobacteraceae bacterium (assembly GCA_035493895.1). Lineage (GTDB taxonomy): Bacteria > Chloroflexota > Ktedonobacteria > Ktedonobacterales > Ktedonobacteraceae > DATJHM01. The sequence goes on along the minus strand of DATJHM010000032.1, from coordinate 4,918 downwards.
GAAGATGGGCGCGAAGAGCGACTCGTCGTTGTACAGGAGGTGGCCCGTGACGCTCAGGATGTCGATGCGATGTGTAAAGCGGTACGTCGGGCTATTGCCGAACAGTTTGAGATACAGGCGTATGCGGTTGTTCTGATACGCCATGGGAGCCTGCTGAAGACGTCAAGTGGCAAGATACAGCGGCGTGCCTGTCGGGAGTCCTTCCTAAATCATACGTTACGCGTTGTGGCCTCTGACCTCATGGAGGTGTATCAGCGTGATGCTCAAGGCGAGCAGTTGACGCGTGAACAGGTGCTCTTACTGGCTCCAGAGGAGCGCACACGCCATCTGCGGCTGTATCTGCGTTTTCTGCTCAGTCGTATTCTCAGTATTGATCCAGGCAGTGTGGATGATGTGACGCCGATCAGTACCTTTGGTCTGGACTCTCTAGCGGCAGGGGAACTCAAGAGCGTCATTGAAGCGGATCTGAAGATATCGTTTTCTTTTGTGGATCTGTTGTTGGATATCACTATTGCCGATCTGGCGCAGCAGATGGAAAGAAGTCTGACTCAGGAGGTTGTACCTGTACCTGGACGGACTATGGAATTGCTGGATGAATATCCTGCCTCCTTTGCGCAAGAGCAGCTCTGGGTGTTGAACCAGTTAGCGCCCGAAAGTTCCGCTTATCACCTTCCTGTCGCTTTGCGCCTGAGAGGACACCTGCAAGCATCGCTGCTTCTCCAGTCTCTTGAAGAACTGCTATACAGGCATGAAGCTCTTAGAACGAGCCTGCGGATAAACGATGATTGCCTCGTCCAATGGATCAATCCAGGGTTTCCTCTCCGCTGGCGCTATATTGATCTGAGACGTTTGCCTCAGCATGCGCAGGAGCAGGAAGTACAGAGGCAGGCTAACAGGGAAGTACGGCAACCATTTGATCTGGCTGGCGATAGTATGTTACGTGCTGTATTGTTCATGTGTTCAGCCGAAGAGCATGTGCTGCTGCTTACCATGCATCATATTGCTGCCGATGGATGGTCAATAGCGGTCCTCTTGCGCGAACTGGCCCATCTTTATACCAGTAAGAAGAGAGATACACCTATCCCTCTGGAGCAGCCTCCACGCTATAGTGATTATGCTTACTGGCAGCGTGGATTGTTGCAGGGAGCATGGCTCAGTATGCAGCTTGCTTACTGGCAGCAGCAACTGGCAGGGCTGGTTGTGTTAGATCTGCCAACGGATAAACCACGTCCGGCTGTGCAACGCTATCATGGAGCGATACAGAGCTTCGTTCTTGACCCGGTCCTGAAGCAGCGTTATAAGGAGCTGAGTAGTCAGGAGGGGGCAACGCCGTTTATGGCCTTCCTTGCCGCGTTTCAGGTCTTGCTTGCTCGTTATACGGGGCAGGATGATATTGCGGTGGGAACGGCAGTGTCAACGCGCTCGGGAATGAATTTCAAGGAACTGGTTGGTTTCTGTGTAAACACGCTGGTTTTGCGTACAATAGTAGCGGGCACAGAAAGTTTTCGTACCTTGCTCCGGCAGGTGCGCACAGTCTGCCTGGAAGCCTATAGTCATCAAGAGCTTCCCTTCACAAAACTGGTCGAGGCGCTCCATCCCGAACGTGATCTCAGCCGCAACCCCCTTTTCCAGGTTCTCTTTACCTGGCAGCGCGATATGCTGGAAAAAGTAGAGATGCCCGATCTAGCCCTACAGTCTTTTGCCGTGGACCACGCAGGAGCCCGCTTTGATCTGAGTATGGATCTGGTCGATAGTTCGCAAGGGTTGATGGGCACGCTGGAATATAACACGGACCTTTTTGATGCTCCTACCATTACACGTTTGATTGCACATTTTCAGAACATATTGGAGGCTGCAATTGCTCAGCCCGATCTGCCGGTAGCACGACTCCCGCTCTTAACCGCCAACGAGTGGCAACAGATGCTGGTCCAGTGGAATGCGACACAGTATCCCCAGCCCAGGGCTTGTATCCATGAATTGGTGGCAATACAAGCATTATGTGTTCCTGACAGCGTGGCCCTGTGGTATGAGGAGTGCTGTATAACGTATAGGGAGCTTCATACTGCGGCATTGCAGATTGCCGGACAGCTACGTGCAGCTGGTATAGTGTCAGGGTCACTGATCGGGCTCTATATGGAGCGTTCTCTTGAGCTGGTTATCGGCATGCTAGGCATTTTGCAGGCGGGTTGTGCCTATGTCCCGCTTGATCCTGGCTATCCCCAGCAACGGATCGCTTACATGCTTGAAGATAGCGGTGCTTCTGCGCTCGTTACTCAGTCCGGACTGGTGCAACTCCTGCCCACGCTGCCTGAGCATATTTTCTTGCTCCCTGATGCATTCCGTCTCACTTCTCCTGAGGTAGAGCCTCTTGAAGCGGGTTTCCCTGGGCAGTTCGCCTATGTAATCTACACGTCTGGATCGACTGGAGCGCCGAAGGGCACAGTTATTTCTCATCAGGCTGTGGTCAATTTCTTTGGGAGCATGTGCCGACAACCAAAACTGACTATAAAGGATCGCATCCTGGCAGTTACCTCCTTTTCCTTCGATATTGCTGCTCTGGAATTATTGTTGCCCTTAACGATCGGGGCATGCAGCCATATTGCCAGCCGTGAAGTGCTCGCCGACGGTTTTGCTTTGAGCAAGCTACTTGATATCTCTGGAGCGACCGTTATGCAGGCAACTCCTTCGACATGGCGCATGTTACTGGAGAGTGGTTGGGCTGGTCATTCCCACTTGAAAATGTTATGTGGAGGTGAGGCACTGCCCACCGAATTAGCGGCCCGCCTTTGTGCGAAGGGGGACCAGCTCTGGAATATGTATGGCCCGACCGAGACGACGATCTGGTCCACGCATGCACCTGTAGCTCAGCATGAGGAACGTATCTCCCTTGGATATGCGATTGACAACACACAACTCTATGTCCTTGATAAAGCAGGGATGCCAGTGCCTGTAGGTTGCGTGGGAGAGCTCTATATTGGTGGAAGCGGGCTGGCATATGGATACTGGCACCTTGCAGATAGAACTGCCGAGCGATTTGTTCCTGATCCTTTCGGAGCAGAGCCGGGAGGACGTTTATATCGTACCGGCGATCTGGTCTGCTGGCGTTCCGATGGCGTCCTGGAGTATCAAGGGCGCGCAGATTTGCAGGTCAAGCTCAGAGGTTATCGTATTGAATTGCAAGAGATCGAGACTGCTCTGGAGCGCTACTCAGGCATAGGTACTGCTGTCGTTATTGCGAAGGTTGCTCCCTGGGGAGATCGGTTGTTGATTGCGTATCTGGTGATGGACGGACCGGAACAATCCCTCAACATTGCCTCCTTGCGTGCGTATTTGCGTGAAAGCCTGCCTGAGTATATGCTTCCGCAGCAGTTTGTGACGCTGCCAACTCTCCCATTGACGCCCAATGGCAAGATAGATCGTCGGACGTTGCAGGCTCGCACCTGGGAACAGATCCAGATTGAGCAGGAAGATGTGACGCTTCCGCGTACTGCTGTGGAAGAGGTACTGGCGGGGATATGGTGTGAAGTGCTTCGTCTGAGCTCCATGAGTCATAGTGCTCAGTTTTTTGAACTGGGAGGCCATTCGCTGCTGGTTACGCAGCTGCAATGGCGTATCCAGAAGGCCTTTAGCATCGTTCTGCCTGTGCGTACTCTATTTGAAACATCCATGCTAGCTGAACAAGCGCAGATGATCGAGCGTGCCATAACCGATGCTGAGAGGCCGGATGTCTTGCCACTGGAGCCAGTGAAGCGTGAGGAGGTGATGCCGCTCTCTTTTGGGCAGCAACGCCTCTGGTTTTTAGAGCAATTGGAGCCGGGAAGCACTGTCTATCTATTGCCTGGGGCCTGGAAGTTGCGTGGAAATTTACAGATAGCGGCGTTACTCCGTAGTCTGTGGGAGATGCGTGCGCGGCATGAGATCTTACGCACACGATTTGTGCAGCCTATCGATGGAGAGCCGGGACAGTGGATCGAACCTGTAGGAAGTGATTGGTCGGTGCCACTGATCGACCTGGGCGAATTAGCCGTATATGAGCAAGAGGAAGAGGTTCAGCGGCTGGTTGAACAGGAGGCATGCTATCCCTGCCAGCTCGATGGTGGGCAATTGCTACGGGTGCGGGTAGTGCGCCTCAGTTTGCAAGAGCATGTGTTGCTGCTAACCATGCATCATAGTATTACCGATGGCTGGTCACAGACATATTTCCTCGCAGAACTGGTTGATTACTATCGGGGTTGGTGCGCTGGTCAACCCGTGCACAGGTCTGCTTTGCCGGTACAATATATTGATTATACGATCTGGCAGAGGCGTCTGCTACAGGGTGACTATCTTGCGGCACAACGCGCGTATTGGAGACGACAGCTTGCCGATGTTATCCCACTTGAACTATCCACTGATTATCCACGTCCCGCAGTACAGACCTTCCGGGGAGCACACCAAAGTGTCTATCTTCCAGCCTCTCTACAGGCGGAATTATTGGCTTTAAGTCAGCGTGAGAGCGTCACGTTCTTTATGTTGTTGTTGTCCGCCTTCAATATTTTGCTGGCACGCTATAGCGGACAGACCGATATTTGCGTGGGCATTCCTATTGCTAATCGTTCGCAACCGGAGCTGGAAGGCATGCTCGGATTTTTTGCCAATACACTGGTCCTGCGTACAAGATTGCGAGAAGAGCAATCTTTTCCACAGCTTTTGCGTCATGTGCGTGAGGTCGCATTGGGCGCATATACCCATCCAGACGTTCCCTTTGAAGTGCTTGTAGAGGAGCTACAACCGGAGCGCGATCTGAGCCATTCTCCGCTTTTCCAGGTGATGCTGGTGATGCAACAGGCTCTGGATGCAGGTGTGTACCTGGATGAAGTGAGTCTGAGTGAGCTTGAAATCAAGCATACAACTGCAAAATTTGATCTTGTGCTCTTTA